>SVTY01000022.1 GCA_015063535.1 Oscillospiraceae bacterium | reverse complement strand
TTAAAAGATTCTTTTCGTTTAGAAACAAGCATACCCACACCTTAATCTACCCTGCAAACGGCGATCTCCTCATCCGTCTTGCCTGTCGGCAATCCACCTTCCCCGCTGGGGAAGGCTAACAGAGTGCGTGCAAACATAACAAAAAATCACTCCCCTCATTTACGCCAAAGGCGTAACATCATTTGCCGAAGGCAAAAAATAAAGGGACAGCCCATACGGGTGTCCCTTTATTTTGCTCAAAGATGTCTATATCAATTTTATTTTGATACGGTACCCTTCTTTTACTGAGCGTTCTTCATTTCCTCGAAACAAGCACTGCAGTAAACAGGTCTGTCGTTGGTAGGCTGGAAAATAACCTTCGCAACGCCACCGCACTTTGCGCATGTGGTCTCGAAGTATTCGCGGGAAGCTCTTCCTGCGTTCTTCTTGGCATCACGGCAAGCCTTGCAGCTCTTCGGCTTGTTCATAAAGCCCTTTTCCTTGTAGAATCTCTGCTCACCTGCCGTAAAGACGAATTCATTGCCGCACTCCTTGCAAACCAGAGTTTCGTCAACAAACTCCTCTTCCATAGCTTCTCCGACTCTTACTTCTTCGTTCATGATTTTACCTCACTTTGTAAAATGTTTTTTCCGTCCCAAGGCTTGGAGTTCACCCAAGGATCGGTATCTGATCGGTTTCCCGTATCATTCAAAATAATAAAATAACCAACCGAACGCTCACTCTCGGCGCAGAACTGCTCTGAGCTTCCTTCGGATGCGATAGATCGCATTATGGACCGATTTTTCGTCCTTCCCCTCTGCCCGTCCGATCTCTCCGGCGGTATAGCCGGACACATACAGCCGCCAGATGCGATATTCATAAGCAGAAAGATTTTCTCGGATCACCAGATCCAACGCCTGCTCCCGCTCCCGCTCGATCAACGTGGCAACGGGATCCTCCGCCTCGGCCTCGGACAAGCTTTCCTCAAAGCCCTCGGACAGAGAAAGGGGACCCGATTCCTGATTTTCCTTCAGCCGCAAATAGGAGATCAAGCCGTGGTAGATGCAGACCTTTGCGTACAATCCAAACTCCACCTCACTCTGCTCGGTGTCGTATGTCATTACGGAACGGTAAAACACCAACAACGCCTCCTGACGGAGATCGTCCCGACCAAGCTCGGCTCGCTCCTCGTCGGAAAACCGTGCGGCAAGAGCCTCGATCAGCGGACGGTATTGACGAAGCAATCCGTCAAATGCCTGTTGCCGATCCTCTCCCTCGGATGTCCGCACCCGTTGGATCAAGGTTTGAATTTGCTTTTTTTCCATACTATCATTATATCATAAATTTGTATAATGTCAATAGTTTTTCAAAAAAATTTTTTGTATTATTTCCATGAATTTTGTCACCATAGGATATTTTATCTAATTGTCTCGTTCGCTTTTTGGTGAAAATCATTATTAAAGTGTAAATTTACTGTAAATATATCCAAAATAATATGTTAAACTTTATAAAAAAATACAGAGAAAAAACCAGAAGTTTTTTGCCGATCAATCAAACAAATAGTTGACATTGCCCGCAAGAAGCGCCAAAACGCCCCGATAGACCGCCTCGGGACGGTCATAAAAGTTCTGCTTCATCCGTTTCGCCCGATCTTCGGAGTCCACGACAAGGCTTTGAGAAAAAATACACACCTTTTGCTCGGTAAAGGAGCATCGCACCTCATACCGTCCGTCCTCCAATGCCTCGACGGTACACTTTGCCTCAATGCCTCTCTTTTTAAAATTCAGATACCGCAATGCCGCCGAAAGCGACCGATCCAAAATACTCGGCAACAGATCGCTTTTCAGCTCTCTTGCCACCATTCTTCCCTTTTCCGTTACCGAATACAGCACGTCTCCCTCAAGCTCTGTCTCCGCAATCAGCTCTCCGTCCAGCATTTCGTGGAATGCCTCGGCAAAGTCCAAATACATCACATAGTCGGTCTGCATAACGATGTCGTTGATGGTAACAAAATCCAAGGGGTAGTTGATATTCTCCATCAAATACAACACAAAAATTTTAACATTCCGCACGCTTCCGATGACTCCGCTCATAAAAAACTCCTTTTTGCCCTTCTGTTTTGATACGCTTAAAAATATTTTACCATAAAATCAAGAAATTTTCAAGATTTATTTGCAATTCCTTGAAAATTGTGGTATGATATATATAGGAATTTTTTGCATTTTGAAAATTTCGGTTAAAAAACTACAGATTTGAGGAACAAAACACATGACAAAGATCGCTATTTTAGGCTTTGGCGTGGTCGGAAGCGGCACTGCCGAGGTTCTGACCGAAAATAAAGCACTGATTGAGGAACGCCTAGGCAGTTCCTATGAGATTCGCTACATTCTCGACCTGCGAGATTTTCCCGACAGCCCCTTCGCCGATCGGGTGGTACATGATTTTAACATCATTCTGAACGACCCTGAGGTGTCGGTGGTCGCTGAGATGATGGGCGGCTCTCATCCCGCCTACGATTTCACCAAGGCGTGTCTCGAAGCGGGCAAGCATGTGGTGACCTCCAACAAGGAGGTGGTCTCCACCTTCGGCGTGGAGCTTTGCCGTATCGCCAAGGAGCACGGCGTGCGCTATCTGTTTGAGGCGAGCGTGGGCGGCGGGATCCCCGTCATCCGCCCTATGATAAACGATCTGTCCTCCAACAAGATCAACAAGATCAGCGGCATTCTCAACGGAACCACCAACTACATTCTCACCTCCATGCGGGATCAAGGAGCTTCCTTCAGCGATGCGCTTACAGAAGCGCAGAAGCTTGGCTATGCCGAAGCGAATCCCTCTGCCGACGTGGACGGTATCGACGCCGCCCGCAAGATCGTCATTCTTGCCGCTCTTGCCTGCGGCAAGCTGGCTGACCCCAAGACGATCCCCACCGAAGGGATCACCGCCATCACACTGACCGATACCAAGATGGCGCAGGCGTTCGGCTACTCGGTCAAGCTCGTAGGACATGCCAAGGTGTCGGAGGACGGCAAGCTGACCGCCTTCGTCTCTCCCCGCATGGTTCCCGCCTGCAATCCTCTGTCCCGCATTGACGGCGTGTTCAACGGCATTCTGGTGGACGCCAATATGGTGGGAGAGGTCATGTTCTACGGTCCCGGTGCGGGAAAGCTCCCCACTGCCAGTGCCGTGGTCGCCGATATCATTGATATCATCGCCAATCGGGACAAGGCGACAAAGCCCATCCTTTGGGAAGCCGCTGCCGTGTCGGATATGGCGGACTTTGCGGACTACACCTGCCGTCGGCTTTTCCTGTTGAAGGACGGGGGCTCCCTTCCCTCTGCCTTGGAGAAGGCAGAGCTTCGCCGCATCGACGGCACGGTGGGTGCTCTGACCGAGGCAATGACTGAGACAGAGGCTTCCGCCCTTGCCGAAAGCGTGAAAGACATGCTGCTGTCGGTCTACCGTGTTCTGGACTGATACGCCTCATTCCAATCATAGAAAAAGCGACTTGCTTTGACAGGCAAGCCGCTTTTTTTATTGCTATGATACAAAAATCCTTGGTGTTGGATCATCATGACGTTGTTCTTTCCTTTTGCTTCCGCCGCTCGGCAAAAAAGTCGGCTAAGATCGCACGGCATTCGGTCTCGCATACGCCGCCCGTGATGGCAAAGGCGTGGTTGAAGGGGTAAGCGTTAAGGTTCAGCAAACTGCCACAGCACCCCGCCGCAGGATCCTTGGTGCCGAACACGACCCGCTCGATCCGAGAATTGACAATCGCTCCCGCACACATAGGGCATGGCTCCAGTGTCACGTACAGGGTACATCCCGTCAGCCTCCAATCTCCGACGATACGGCACGCCTCCTCTATGGCGAGAAGCTCGGCGTGCGCTGTGGAGATGCGGTCTGTATTCCGCAGATTATGAGCACCGCAAAGGATGTGACCGTCCTTGACGATCACCGCTCCCACAGGCACCTCTCCCCGCTCTCTGCCCTGCTCCGCCAAGCACAGAGCTTCCTTCATAAAGCGTTCATCCATTTGTGTCTCCTCTCTTCTTGCCCGATCACGCACCGAGGGCAAGCAAGGTCAAAAAGGTTCCCGCCATCGTCAGCCCAGCCAAGATCACAAAGACGATCATGGAGGGTGTAAAAAAGCCTTTGAGAGTCTGTTTTTCGGAGGTGGGATAGCGTTGATAGTCCACAGAGGGCGCAAACACGACCCCGAAGCTTCCGCTGTCCTCGGGACGGCGTCGCTTGCGGTGCAGCATCAGCAAGCCGAACACCGAAAACATCCCTGCCAGTATCACCAACAGCTCCACCAGACTGCTCCAACGAAGCCCCATATCGGCATCGGGCAGATCCACAAGAATCTGCTGAAGGACGGAGAGCGCATTGTTGAAGAAATGGATCAGCACACCGCACCAGATCGAACGGGTACGGAAATATACATATCCCAAAACCACGCCCATCAGGGCAGTATAGAAAAATTGCAGAATATTGCCGTGCATCAGCGCAAACAGGAGGGCACTTCCGAAGATGGCAACCGTTCCTCCGAAGGGCAACAGCGCAGTCATCACTACCCCACGGAAAAGGATCTCCTCCACAAGGGCGGGAACGACGGCGGTGGAAAGAAACAGAAGGAGCATTTCATACAGCTCATCGGTCTCTTCCATCAGCACCGACAGGTCGGGGCTTTGAAAAGGCAACAGCAAGGTCACAAGATAGCTGTTGAAATAGGCGGCGGCAAAATTCAGGGCGATGGCACCTACGATGAGCAACGGTGTCACACGGGGAACCCGCCAACGCAGTCCCATAGGTCGGTAATCCTTGCTCTTTTTCAGCATATGCCGCAAAAGAAGCGCAGGGATCAAAAAGCCCAACACATACGCAACGATATACAAACCTTGGGCGATGCAATACTGTGTTGTCTCATCAAAGACCGTTTCGGTCAAGCCAAGCTCAATTACGCCCGCAACGGTATTCAGAGAATAAAAGATCAGCAAGAAAAAGATCATTCCCAAGCCGATCTTCCCCGATACACGGCGGAATACCCGATCATTCTGCTCTAAAATCTGTTGCCGTTCCTGTGTCATAACAGCCTCCCGAATCCATGTTTACGGAATCTCTCCGTTTGTTCCGAAAAGCGGCAGACGATCCGCCTGCCGCCGCTTGGCTCCCCGTTGGGGGAATTACCAGAATTGTACCAGCTCGGATACCGTATGGAACAGATACGGGTTCCGATAAAAGATCTCCACGCTGTATTTCGCAAAAATACAGCAGAAGCAGTAAACGCCGCTGGCATACAGCGCAAACCGCAAAAACGAATGCAACCGCTTCTTTTCCGCACCAAGACTGCGATCGTACAGGAAGAACGCCATCACTACTGCCGACAGGCAAGCAAGGAAGGCAAAATCGCAGACATACCGTTGCAAAAGCCCCGCTCCCTGTGCGTCGAACACACCGAGACAAAGCGAGAGTGCCACAGGCACCAAGCACCAAGCAAGGATCCCCTTCTTTTTCATGGCTCCCGTCCGTGAGGGGATCAAGAACAGCAGCCACAGGATCGGAATGACGATAAAGATCCCACCGAACATCGGCTCGGTAATAGTGGTTCCCAAATAGTTGGTGGCAATGGCAGAGCCGCTAAGGAAAGGAAATGCGGCGGTAAAGTTCGGAAATTGGAAGAAGTAGGTGAACAGCGACAGTCCCACTCGCTCCACACGGAAGCCACGCCCCGTCATATCGTTGGTGGTCAGATTATAGTTGGCTCCGAAGTCAAAGGGAGAGCCGAAGCGGGCGTTGTTGTACCACATGATCCCCGCCGCCACCAGCACATACGGCAGAATTAGGGCAAGAGTGGCTTTCCAGCCCTTCCTTGAGAACAGTGTACGCTCCTTGAACACGGCACTCCAAAAGATCACCACAGCCATAAAGGAAACCAGCAGAAGCTGAGGACGGCAACCGGCGACCAACGCCATGCAAAGCGAGCCGATCCCTGCAGAGAACGGACGGATCCGTCCGTCTCCCCTGTCCGACCGTAGCCAAAAATACAGACCGAACACGGTCAGTGCCAGTGCCGCCAAAATAGGCACCGAATAAAAGTCGGGGCGTTTGGCGATAAACACGCCGCCCGATGCATTGACAAAGATCAAGGAAAGGATCAGATACGACAGATACGGGATCCGTCGGGATCGGAAGTATTTTTTGAGAACCTCTCCGATCAGCAAAAAGGAGCCAACCGTGAAGAACGCCAAAAAGATCTGAATGGCGATCACATTGGGCAGAGCCAAGCCCGTCAGTGCATGATATGGCAAATACAGCAGCAGAACGGGAAGAACGCCGAAATACACATAATATCTGCCGTTGAAATACGCCGCATCCCAATAATAGGTGGATTTGTTCTGCGACGCCTGCTGGACCCGCTCGGTATAGTCGTAGGGGTTTTCCATCTCCGCCAAAAACTCCGCAGGCTCGGTATCCAGATACAGCCGTCCGTCAAGGAACGCCTCCGCCAGCTCCTGATATTGCGCCGTATGGCGGCTGGGATTGCCCGAAAATGCGGGGTTCAGCACGGTGATCATCAAAAGCAAGGCGATCTCCAGCACCACCACGACCGTCGTCACCGTCCGTTGCTTGGCGGAATCGGTAAAGGAATAGCTCCACAGACGGGAGGAGGGACGAAGCATGCGGAACAGGAAGATCAGCAGGGCAACCACGGCAAGGCGAAGCAGGCTGAAGTTGAATGCCTGCGGCACATTGAGCCGTACGCTGTTGACCTGAAAGGTCTTTCCGTAATCGGAGGAGATCACAAAACGAAGATCATCGCTCTCGCCGTTGGTCATCAGATACAGATATTTGGTGCTTTCCACCTCGGTCATAACGGTCTGTGCCGGCAGCTTCAGATAGTTTTCGTTGGACTCGTCGGTCATGTACACGTCCACATAGGTGTTTACTACCCGATCGTTGGTATTTCGTGCGGTGATATCCAGATAGATGTTATAGACCTTGGTATCCAAATTGCGAAGCTCGACATAGGGAGATGTGCCATTGGGCTTATATTCGTTCTCCCGCTCCCCTGTCTTGACCAGCTTGTAGGAGTATCTCAGCTCATCGGTCACATCGATGGGCTCATACTCATGACTCTGCCAAAAGCGGAAGTTAAAGACCGTTCCCTCCAAGAACAGTGCCACCGTCACGGCAATCAAGACAGTTGCCAGCACAGAGCGGGTGGAGCGGATATGAGCAATGCCCCGAAGTGCCGCCGCAAAAAACACCGAAGACAGAGCAACGGCAAGCAGGCGGATCCAGCGAAAGGTCAGAGGGGCGGCAAAATCCATAAATAAAAGCATCAGCATCCCCGCCGCAAACAGCTCGGCAAAGAGCAGCTCCAACCAAAATCCAAGGCGACGGATACGGTTACCGAATCCCTCCCGTCGGAATATCGGGATCTGTGACAAAGAATTGCCGCAATGGGCAATAAAGCATACAGGGCTATCATACATTCCTCGCAAAAAATTTGATACAAAAATATTGTACCATATTTTCATGGATTTGTCAACCAAATCGAGGTGTTTCCTCAGCGCTTTTTCCTTCTTTTCAAAGCTTTTTTAAATTCAAGCGGAGCAGGTACCTCCATTTTTCGTACTACATCATAAAATCTCAAAAAAGCAAGGGCAAGACAAATTTTTATCTCTCTTTTCCGAAAATCTTCCCCCTCTCTTGACAAAGCTTCGCCAAAATACTATAATATACATAGAAATTCGCTCAAAAAGGAGGACTTCCATGAAGCTTGGCTTACGTACCGTCTCGCTATGCCTGTGCGCTCTGCTGTGTGTTTCCGCTTTGTCGGGCTGCTCGCAAAGGCAGGAAAAAATGACCGATGTGGGCTTTGATCTGTTCGATTCCTTTTATGAGCTGATCCTGTATTCCGACAGCCGAGAGGAATTTGAGGGCTATGCTGCTCTTTGCCGCAGTGAGCTGGAGAAATACCACCGTCTGTTAGATATTTACCATGACTATGACGGACTTTGCAATTTGAAGACCGTCAACGATCATGCGGGAGAGGCGGTTGCGGTCAGCTCGGAGCTGTTCGCCTTTCTCCAATACGCTAAGAAGCTGCACACACTGACAAATGGCTATACCAATATCGCCATGGGAAGCGTTCTCACTCTTTGGCATGAGGCACGCACCCTTGCCGCCGACCATCCGTCAAGAGAGGGCACGCCCCCCGACGCCGATGCCATTGCCCAAGCCCTTACGCATACCGATATCCACGACCTTCTTCTGTCCGAGGACGGAGCAACGGTCACCCTATCCGATCCACTCATGTCCTTGGATGCGGGTGCCGTGGGAAAGGGATATGCGGCAAAGCAGGTCGCAAGTGCATTGCGAGAGGCAGGCTGTGACGCCTTTCTTCTGAATGTGGGCGGCAATACGGTGGCATACGGCGAAAAGCCAGACGGCGAGCTGTGGAGTGCCGAGATCTACACGCCTGAGGGGCATGCGGGCTACGGACACGCACTAACCCTTTCCGATCAGGCACTGGTCACCAGCGGCTCCTATGAACGTTATTTTGTCTGTGACGGGGTACGGTATCACCATATCCTCCATCCTCAAACGGGATATCCCTCCTCTGCCTATGTGAGCGTCAGCGTGCGCTGTGCCGATTCGGGCATGGCGGATGCTCTCTCCACCGCTCTGTTTTCCATGACGGAGGAGGAGGGCATGGCGCTGATCGCTTCTCTGCCCGACACCGAGGCGGTGTGGATGACCTCGGACGGACGGACGCTTGTCTCGGACGGTCTTGCCGTCAGCCAAAGCGGAGGTGACGCATGAAAAAAGCCGATCTGATCCTGCTTTGCTCTTTGCTGGCTCTGTCCCTGCTGGCACTGACTTTCCTTGTATGGCACGTTGGAGATACGGGTGAGGTGGCAGTGGTGACGGTCAACGGAGAAGAGATTGCCCGCCTTTCCCTGAAGGAGGACACCGAGCTGACGATCGAAGGCTATAACGGCGGCTCCAATCATTTGGTCATTCGGGACGGCGATGCCTTTCTGACAGATGCCTCCTGTCCCGACAAGATCTGTGTCCATACGGGCAAGGCAGATCCTCTGCGGAGCATCGTCTGTGCGCCAAACCGTGTTGTGATCACCATAGAATCCGAATAATTCAACAAAGGAGAATGGGATGAAATCTACCCTTCGCACCCATCGGGTCGCCTTTTGCGGCATCATGGCGGCATTTGCCATCGTGCTGGGATATCTGGAGCATCTGATCCCTCTGCCCATCGGCATCTACGGGATCAAGCTGGGGCTTGCCAATCTGGCGATCCTTTCCCTGCTCTATCTGACCGATATCAAAAGTGCCCTCGCCGTTCATTTGCTGAGGATCGCCATTTGCGGCATACTGTTCGGCAATATGTTTTCCTTCATCTACAGCTTGGCGGGAGGACTGTTCAGCTTTTTAGTCATGGCTCTGCTGAAGCGATGGGATCGCCTCAGCCCCGT
Source organism: Oscillospiraceae bacterium (assembly GCA_015063535.1). Taxonomy (GTDB): domain Bacteria; phylum Bacillota; class Clostridia; order Oscillospirales; family CAG-272; genus HGM12713. The sequence goes on along the minus strand of SVTY01000022.1, from coordinate 3,850 downwards.
GGGAGTCAGCATCTGCGGCGGTGTTGCTCACAATATGGCACAGCTGATCGCCGCCGTATGCCTGGTGGATCAGCTAAAGCTCGCCTTTTATCTGCCCGTCCTGCTCTTGGCGGGAACCCTTGCCGGATTTGCCGTGGGAAGCTGTTCCCTCGCCGTGATCCAAACAATGAAAAAAAAGAAACCTTGACACTTTTCTATCGAAACAACGAAAAAGCCAAATGAGCTTTTGCTCATTTGGCTTTTTTTGGTCTGAGTGACACGACTTGAACGTGCGGCCTCTACCACCCCAAGGTAGCGCGCTACCAACTGCGCCACACCCAGATTTTTTACAGCCTGTATATTATAGCACACCTTTTGACGAAAGTCAAGCGTTTTTTTAAACTTTTTTAAATTTCCGCAATTATTTTTTTGACAGTGTTATTTTTTGTTTTTCCGTTTTTCGGGGTTGGTCGGCGTATATTTCGATCAAAAAATCGTGATTTTCCAGATTTATTTTGATTTTACTCATAACTAATTCACAATAACGGTGTATAATAAAAAGGTATAAACAAAAAATCATCAGTTAAGGAGGATCTTTATTATGCCCGGACCCGGTGGAGGAGGCCGCGGAGGCGGTTTCGGAGGAGGTTCCCACGGAGGTGGCTTCGGTGGGGGCGGCGGCTTTGGCGGAGGAAGCTTCGGCAGAGGCCCCAGAGGCCCTCGCTTTGGCTTCGGTATGCCGTTTTTCGGATTTCACCGTCCCTATTATTACGGCGGAGGCGGATGCCTTGGCGGCTTGCTGGGTATGCTGATGCTCCCCATTATTCTGATCTTGGTTGCCGTTTTGGTGCTGGTCGGTACCGTCGGCTCTGCCTTTACCAACGTAATAAACGGCGGAACCATTGATTACGACGAGCCCCAATTCCAAGACTACGCCAACATGCGCTATGCCGAGGAATTCGATGCCAACAATGCGGCATATGAGGACAATCTGCTGATCGTTTTCCTGACCAATGAGGAGGCGGACGGCTACTACTGCATCGCTTGGATTGGCGACAACGTCCGCAGTGAGATCAACAGCATGTTCGGTGCGGAGGGGACGACCTTCTACCGTGTGATGCAGAGCTCGGTGAATCAGGAATATTTTGCCTATTCCCTGGATGCCAATTTGGCGACGGTCATGCGCACCATGGCGGATGAGGTGACCGCCCTCGGCTTGGATTCCTCCTTCTATCGGGAATACAGCCATGACACCAGCCCCACCTCGCATATCACCAATTACACGACCTTGGATATTACCGCAGATACGGTCAATCTGGCCCTGGAGGAGTTCACCGAAAAGACCGACATTCCCGTAGCGATCGTGGTAGACACCACCGAAAATGCCTTCGGCAAGACCCTGTCCTTGGCGGATGTCGTTACCGTCATCCTGATGATCGCTCTGATCGTCGTTGCCATCGTTCTGATCGTCCGTGCCGTTCGGAGCAACAAAAACGGCCCTAAAAACGGCTCGGACAATGACCGTTATGGCGGCAACGGCGGCTATCACAACAACAATTATAACCGAGGCTACGACCAAAACCAATACAACCGATCACGCTGGTAACAAAAATACGCATCGCCTGTCTTTCGTTGACAGGCGATGCGTATTTTATCAGGCTTGGTTTTGCCATTTTTTCAAATACCGCTCGGCACTGCACACAAAAAGCATGCCGAGGACATAGATCGACAAGACCTCTCCTATCCCCACGGTGAGCATCATCAGCGGGATCGCCTCCTCCGCTCCGTAGCCGTAGGCGAGAACAAAGGGGATGATAAGCGCATTAGAAAGGATCGGCGGCAGAGGTGCCAGCCATTTGTGCTTGCGGAGCAGATAGGTTCCCACGGCACCGATCAGCGTGGCAATGGGCCCCACCAAAATATCCAGCCAGACCGCTCCCGTCAGAAGAGCCGACAGAAAGCAGCCCACCGTGACCCCGGGGATCGCCGCAGGAAGGAAGATCGGAAGCAGACAAAGCATTTCAGAAAAGCGTACCTGAATGACGCCGCTCCCAACGCCCAACAGATTGGCAAGAAGGGTCAGAACCACATACAGAGCGGCAATGATCGCTCCATAACAAAGGAAAAGGGTCTTGTTTTTAACACTTCGTTTCATATTTAATTCTCCTTAGTTTTGATTAACGTGAGGATGGTTTCGAACTCACGGTATTTATTATACCGCAACGACGGCGGTTTGTCAACTGTTCTTTTGAAGAAAGATTGACAAAAAAAGAGAGCTGTGATATAATAAAACAAATGTGAAAATGATTCTTACAAAAAAGGAGATATTATGTTACCCGAACCGAAAAATTATGCCGTATTTCCCTCTGTCATTCTTGCCGACACACCCACGCAGATCACGGTCCTCCCCACCGAAAAAGCCTTCCTGTTTTTTGAGGGTGAAGAATATGAGCTGACCTTTATTGATGTCAACGAGGACGAGATCAATTATTATTGGAACACCAATCACAAAACCGTAACAGCCGTTGCTCATGACGGAATTTTGCGCCTTTCGCACACCTTCAAGGGTGAGCAGGAGCATTGGATCCATATAAAAAAGGAAGGCAAAAAATTAGCAGAGCTCTGCGTATTTTCCGTGTATGAGGATCTGTACCGTCTCGTTCCCCTGAAGGGGGATCTGCATACCCACAGCTTCCGTTCGGACGGATCACAGGATCCTTCGGCACTTGCGGGGCATTTTCGTGAGCAGGGATATGACTTTTTTGCGCTGACCGACCACAATCGGTACTATCCCGGCAAGGAGATCGACGAGACCTACAAGAATGTCAAGCTTGGGATCACCCGCATTCCGGGTGAGGAGGTCCATACCCCCGGAAGTATGGTGCATATCGTGCATATAGGCGGAACCGAAAGCGTTGCCAGCCGTTATATTCATGACCCCGAAGCCTATGAAAGAGAGGTTGATGAGTATAAGACCTCCTTGCCCGACACCATCCCCGAGCAGCTTACCGACCGCTATGCCAGAGCAAAATGGGCAACCGACAACATTCGGAAGGTAGACGGAATTTCTATTTTCGCCCATCCGTATTGGCGTACCCGATCTCTTTCCTATAACGTATTCGATGATTTGTCCCGTCTGTTGCTGGGAAGCGGTATGTTTGATGCGTTTGAGCTGATAGGCGGATCGAAATGTCTTGGCAACAACCGAAATATTTCCCTTTGGAGTGAGATGCGGACAGAGGGGCTTACCCTTCCCGTGGTTGCTTCCAGCGATGTACACGGCTTGAAGGGATCGGAAGCCTTTCCTTTCTACCATACGGTCTGCTTTGCCGAGCATAATACTTCCTCCTCCATTCTGCAAGCGATCCGTTCCCAAAAATGCGTTGCGGTAGAGACGACAGGAACCGATTATGCCGTACAGACCCGCTGTTACGGAGATTTTCGGCTGGTGACCTATGCGCAGTTCTTGCTGACACACTATTTCCCGCAAAGACAGCGTCTGTGTCAAGGAGCGGGCGTTGCCATGCGTGCTTACGCCATGGGTACCGCACCCAAGGAGCTGATCGAATGGCAGGAGCAGGCTTCCGAGAAATTCACCCTGCAATTTTTCGGAAGGAAAGCACCGACCCTCCCTTCTCGGGAGATCTTGGAGTTTGAGGATCGTTGGCGTCAAATCCATCTGACCGAGGGCCCCGATACCAAGGGATCGCAGATCAACACGGGCACCGTCACAAGACAACTGTAAAATAAATATCCCCCCGTAAAACGGGGGGTATTTCAGTTTCGGGCATAGCCCTAATACTACTGGCTACGCACAAGTGCGTTTTAGATTGGCCTGCCAGCCATGCAATTGTTACTTACTACCCATAAA
>SVTY01000010.1 GCA_015063535.1 Oscillospiraceae bacterium | reverse complement strand
AAAAAATTCTATTACATCAAGTCCCAAGACTTGCTATAACCTTTCTTCGAGTCGCTTTAATTCTTAGCTTCTCTTACTTTGTTGAGTATATATAACTCTCTTTGACGAGATCTGCACTTCGCTTTTTCGCTTTGTACTTCTCTCTTGTTGTTCAATTTTCAATGACCGTTCCCTGCCCGCTCCTCGCGGACAGCTTGACTATTATACCACAAGTTTTTTGGCTTGTCAATAGTTTTTTTTGAAATTTTTTCAATTTTTTCAAAAAAATCGATTTACCAAACTCGGAGACTATCCGAACCACGCCATCGTGGTATGAAGGTTGGCTTTGCCCTGCACTCCATCGATGATTGGGTGCAGGCACCGCCTGCTGGTGGGCCATCAAGGGCTCGAACCTTGGACCGACCGGTTATGAGCCGGTTGCTCTGACCAACTGAGCTAATGGCCCTCAGTGTAGCCTTATTATTATATCTCACATCCCATCAAATGTCAAGAGCTTTTCGGTAAAAAATGTCGGAAAAATTTTTTATTTTCATCGACAGGATTTTCTTGATTTCTTTGACCCCAAATGGTATCCTTTTATTAAGGCGTTCCGATCGACGCTCCAAAAAAGAAAATAAAGGAGAATCTATTATGAAAAAAACAACCTTTGCCATCTTATTCAGTGCATTGCTTATCTTCTCGTGCATTTTTGCCTCTTGTCAAACCGAAGGAGGACTGTTTGACGATCCCAATGAATCGATCCCTCCCGCCGAGACCTCCTCTGCTCAGATGTATGCCGCCATGATCCGAGACCTGGAAAATCAAATCATCGAGCTGCAACAAAATCAGTACATATCGGATACGGAAAGCCGTAAGGAGCTGGAGCGTCTGCAAAGCTTACTTGCCGAATTGAAGGAGCAAGCTGCCGCCGATACAAGCACTTCCTCCCCCGATCGTCCGTCAGCCGACTCCTCTCAAAATTCCCCCACGGGCAATCTGCCGCCTGCCGACAGTGCCGCCTTTCGTTATACGGTACAAGAGGATCAGGTAACGATCACGGAATATACGGGAGACGATACTTATTTGGTTATTCCGTCTATGATCGACGGAAAATCCGTCACTGCCATTGCCGACAGTGCCTTTCGCTCCAATACCTTAAAAACGGTCATCATTCCCAACGGGGTTGCCAAGATCGGATGGTTTGCCTTTCAGGAATGTCCCGCATTGATCTCGATCACGATCCCTTCCAGTGTGGAGAGCATCGGATATTCGGCGTTTTCCTCCCTTTCCAACAAGCTGACGATCTACTGCCACAGCAATTCTTTTGCGCAAAAATACGCCCAAAGCTACGGATTGAGCTACGCAATTATTTAAATTTTCAAAATGGTACTTGACCGACCGCCTTTCTTGTTGTATAATATATAATATCGGAAAGATGATACAAATAAAGGAGGTGGAATTATGAATAAGCTTCGTCTTTGGAGAACGGCACTTTCGGAGCGGATACAAAAGCTGAATCTGAAGAAAAAGATCGTGCTTATTCTATGCATACTTTTGCTGATCCTTCCTTCTGTTTTTGCTCTAATCTATGTTTATCACACCGACCACCTCCAAAAGACTGATCTCTTTTCGGTCTCGCTGTATGATTCCAACGGCACTTTGTTGGGAAGTGATGAGGGACCGCCCGACCATCTTCGCACCGATTCCTTGGCAGGTATTTTTTATCGGCTCACGACCAAAAAAAAGCAAGCCAATCTTGGAGGGACTGCTTCAGACGGTGATCCGTATCTCCGTGCGGTGATCCAATCAAACGGCATCAAGGAAGAGCTGATCTGCTACTTTTCCTTTGTTGCCGCAGGCGGCTACTGTACCGATTCCAAAGGGATCTATTATACCATCCCTTCCGATGTCAACGAGCAGTTTCTCCTCACATCCTATGCCGAGCCGCTGTATTCAAACGCCGTTGCCCCCAAGCTTTTCACCATCGACAACGAGGCGGTGCTGCCCTCTGCGGTTCGTTGGAACTACAAAAATTACGGAGGAATCTATGAATCGGCATCGGGAAACATCACCACCGCCGAGCCTCTTTTATATGACATGACAGGAGAGATCGGAATTTGGTTTGAGACCGAGCCGACCTCCTGTATCGTGCAAATCTTTGACGGAGATCAACGGATCTATAACGGCTCTCATCGCAATCTCGCCTCCCAAACCTTCGATTCGGGCAATGAGCTGCACATTAAGGTGCGAGCAACATGGAATCATTCTGCTGATCTTCCCTTCTACGGAGAGCTCCAATATGACTTTTTGACGATGATCCGAAACCGTTCTGTATTTACTCTCAACACAGAAGCCGTAACGGCAGGTGACTTTGCCCTCCTGTCCTGTACCAATATCACCACGCTGTCCAAGATCTCGTTTCAAACCGATTCGGAGCTCCCCGCCCCCGTATTCTATCAGGACGGTGACATGGCAAGAGCGCTTCTTGTCTTTCCCGACGATACGACCGTAACCGAATACTCCTTCCGCATAAGCTACGGAGCCTCCGCAAAAAGCTTCACCGTAACGGTCACGCCCGCCGCTTCTCCCGAGGAACTTCTTCTCCCCTCTATTGAGGAGAACGCACTGTCAAGCGACCAAGTGCAACAGGCATGGCAATCTCTGCTGCATGCAGTCGAGCCGCAAGGCACAAGCGGCGTATATTTCCGAGGAAATTTTCACGACCCTTCGCTATCCGGCTTTCGTATCGGATATTCTCACGGAGCAACCGTTAAAGCCAACGTAAACGATCCCGGTGTTCGGGCTTTGGGAACCGAATATATCACCGAGGAATTGACCGATCAGCCGGTAAGCGCTTTGATGAACGGCATGGTTATATCCGTGGGAAATGACAAGCTTCTCGGAACGTATGTCATAGTCGATCACGGCTGCGGCTTGCGTAGCTGGTACGGTCATCTGAGTGATACCGACGTAGAGGTCGGACAGGTCGTTGCCAAGGGGGACTCGGTTGGAAAAACAGGACGTACGGGATGGGCATCCGATAACGGCTTTTTACTCGTCTGTACCATCTACGATACCGTAATCTCCCCCGATACGATCGTGGGAAAGGAAATTCCTTTGTCTTAAATCCCCTTATAAAAATGGCGGAAAAGCAAAAAGCTTTTCCGCCATTTTTTCGCTTAAAGGATAATATCCTTTGCCCGAAAATCGCACAGCCGATTATCATATCCGGTATTATCCCGAAACAGATCAATTTTGCGGACCGTCTTTTCTCCATTAAACAGGAGCTCCAACTCATAAGTTCCGTAAAAGCCAGAAAACCGAAGAGGCTCGGAAACCGTTGCTTCCACAGAGGTATTCCATTCCTCTCGGATCAATTTTTTGATTGTCCGATATGCGGGCTTTTCGGTACAATCCTCTCGCAAAAGCCCTGCGTGATACACGCTCTCGGTCTTATATGCGGTCTTGTCCGCCAGATTCCACCAAACGATCGCCTCACATTCCTTCCGTCCGAACCAAAGCTTGAACAGCCGCTTGGTCAATTCCCCTTGCAGTGCTTCGTCATTTGCTTCATTGGAAAAAGACGGAATAGACACCTCCGATACATGGATGGGCAAGCCGAACTCTCCGTAGCAGTCAAACACGTCAATCAAGCGGAGCGGATTGCAGAAATCCTCTTTGAGCCGATACGCATGGTATTGCATACCGATTCCCTGAATGGGAACTCCAGCCGCCAGCATCTTTTCCAAGGTCATATAGTAAAAGCTCCGATATCCCCGATAATGCTCTCCAAAGCTTTCGTTGATTCCCTCATTCCAAAATAGACGGGCATGCGGAAAATACCGACGGCACAGATCAAAGCTCCACTTCTCGTGATCTCTTTCATCGGTGATCTGCAAATTTCTGGCTTTGTTTCCCGCATAGCAGTTTTTATAGACCGTCAGCATCTCATTGATTACATCGAAATCAGGGATCCGATTGCCGTACCGTTCGGCGATTGCTCTCAGCCTTCGGTCAAGCTTGATCTTGATCTCCCGATTGTGTTCGGGAAGCCAATCGGGCTGAAAAGAATTATATACCAGACAATGTCCCTTGGTACGGATCGCATTCTCCTCGCAAAATTCCATGATCGTATCCACGGGAGGACGGCGGCTTATGAAGACAGAATCCTTCTCAAATCGGGGCTTACCCTCCACAGGCTCCAGCGTATCCCAATAAAACGGAACGACCGCATAATTGAACACATCCTTGAATTTTTCCTTGTAAGCGACATTCCGCTCCTTGTCGGGAAACTGCTCCAAATGAAACAGCGAGCAGCCAAATCGAAATTCATGAGATATCTGCCGAAGCCGTACTGTCACATTTTGTAACAGCTCTCCCCGCCGATCCCGAAAGCAAAGAACAAACTGCCCCTTCCGATGCTCCTCAATATCCCGATCCAGCTTGGCATCCAAATAGCCGCCAAAGCTGTCAAATCGCTTGACAACGCTCTCCAATGTTACTTCGTTACTCATAAGCTCCTCCTTTTTTATGATAGGATGCTACCATTATATCATACATGATTTCAAAATTCTTTCGAATTTATATCAAAAAACTTTGATTTTCTATCCAAATCCTCTTGAAGGAATCCTATACTTGTGGTATACTGAAGGGGGAGGTGAGACCATGAAAAAAGAACAGATCACACTGGAGGAGTTTTATCAGATCAAGCTCATTCATCTGAAGGGTACGGTTCCCCTTTCTTTTTGGGAGGATGCTCCGCACTCGCACGATCACTGCGAGATCTTCATTCATATAAAAGGAACACTGGACATTTTTGTTGAAAAAAATCTGTATCACTTGAACGGCAACGAAATACGCCTGTATCGCTCCGGGGAGCTTCATTGCGGAAGAGCAGATACCGAGCAGGACATGGAATGGTATCAGATCTCCATTCCCCACCGTTTCTTTCTTGAAGCCGCTTATGCGCCGCTGGCTCCGATCCTGTTTGATCGGGAGGCGGGATGCGACAATGTCTTTGCCACAAGCAGGCAGGAGGAGCTTTTGGAGGCACTGACCGAAGTTTTTGATGCCTATGCCAACCATACCCCTCTTTTCAGCCTATACGGACAAAGTGCCGTTCTGCGATTGCTCTGCCTGCTCAACGAACCCTGTCGAAACCGAACGGTAACAGAGCATCAGGATCAGGTGCTGCAACAGATCATTGACCGCATCAACACCGATTTTCAATCCATCCTGGGGCTTGGGGATCTGTGCCGCATCACCCATTACAGCCCCTCCTATCTTCACCGCCTGTTTCGAAGCAAGCTGAATGTGACGCCCTATCAATTTCTCTTGGGAAAAAAGCTGAACGAGGCAAAAAAATCCCTTTGGCAAGGAGATACGGTCACGGAAGCGTGCGACCATGCCGGATTTAACAACTACAATAATTTCATTACTCTGTTCAAAAAGACCTTTGGGATCACACCGAACAAATATCGGGAGCAATATCGTCTCCGTTCATAAATGTCACATAACAAACGATGTGCGCCTCCAAAAGCTAACACTTTTGGAGGCGCACATCACTATTTCATAGATTTTTCCGATCGGTGAAATATTCTGTGCGCTATTCTTGCACATCAGCACAAGCATCCTTTTGTTTTCCGAATCGGTTGCGGAGCGCCCGATACGGCAGTGCCACAAGAACTCCGCAGAAAACAAGACCCGCCCAGATAAGGATCAGATTCTTCCAGCCGATACTGCCAACCGCATTGGAAAAGAGCGTACTGGAGGCAGCCGCCGCCATATAGCTGAGAAAATCCAAAAATCCCGTCGCTCCCGATACCATGCCCGTATCCCGCAAGCTGGGGCAGTAACGGCTCCACAGCATGGTTGCGGCGGCATTGGAGGACATAATGGCAAGCACGATCAACACGATGTTTACATACGCATACGGAATGAAATACACCCCGATAAAGAACACCGTGGACAGACTGAACATCAGCAGAATGGTCAGATCCATATTCCGCTTCAACCGTTCATAAATAAAAATCGAAATGAAGGCAGTAAAGGCGATCACAAGGGTTGCCGCCGTAAACAGTGCCGCCGATCGCTCAGCGGAAAAGCCCAGATATTGAGATATGTAGGTGGGCAGCCAAAAAACCACCGTTGTGCGGACAATTCCCGTCAGAATCGAAACAAGAGAAAACTTGACGATCCGATGCTTGATGAGGACACGGATCCCCTGCCCCCTTGCACGCGATCCCTCCTTGGGCTCCCGCATCGGACGGTATTGTCCGTAGCGCACGATCCCCTTTTTCTCAAACAGAAGAAAGAAGCCGAAAGCAAGAACTGCCATCACGATCAGAATACCGCTGCTGACGGCAAACACACTCTGCCACGTCAGCACGGCGGCAAGCATACCCGCCGCAGGGGAGCCGATAAAGGAAGCGAAGGTATACCCCAAGCTGCACCGTGTAGCGTAGATCGGTTCGGTGTTCTCCGCCACGACCTTGGTCATGGGACCGTAGATCATCGACAGGAAAAAGCCTGTCATTCCGTACACAGCCGTTGCCATCATGGCATTTGCGGCAATATTCGAAAAGATCAGATTGGTAATACCGGCAAACAGCAAGCCGCCGCTGATCATATACCTTGCCTTGATACGGTCTCCGATCATGCCGTTGATAAGCTGTCCGAAGGCGTAGCAAATAAAATAAACAGAAGAGATTCTGCCGATCTGCTCGGTGGTAAACGTGCCGTCCCGCAGGATCTGCGGTGTCACGGCACTGAGAATGTTTCTGGCAACATACACCGCCAGATAGGAAATCGAGCAAAGCATTCCCAAAAAGATTGCATGCCTTACCTTGTTATTGCGCCAAGCCTTCATTGTTGCATCTCCCACTCTGTTTTTTACGGAATCATTATATCACTTTTTCCAAAAGATGTCAAGCTATTTCCTTGTTTCTCTCCCATTTCCTGCGGTTTATTTTCGGAAAAGTCTTGATTCCGTCACAAGAGTGTGTTATAATGAAAGAGTAAAGAAAAAACGAGTCCTCCGACTCGGTAAAGCAGGAGTGTTTTTATGCTAAAGGATATCTTTTTAAGCGGTCTTGTACCGAAATATTTGAGTGAGCATTTTTGTACGGAATCCACCGTGATCACGGCGTGGGTCTGCTCGGTGATCGGCATTGCCCTTGTGGCGTACCTGCTGGGCAGTCTGAATTTCGCCATCATCATTTCGGGAAAGCAATACCGTCAGGATATCCGCAAGTTCGGCTCTAAAAACGCAGGTATGACCAACATGATGCGTACATACGGAAAGAAGGCGGCGGGGCTGACGCTGTTGGGAGATGCCCTGAAGGCGGCAGTCTCCTGTCTTGTGGGATATATGGTGTTGGGTCAGTACGGTGCCTATATTGCGGGGCTGTTCTGTATCGTCGGACATGTGTTCCCCGTCTATTATCGCTTTCAAGGCGGCAAGGGCGTGGTGACCGCCGCCGTAACCATTCTGATGTGCAATCCCATTGTCTTTTTGATCCTGTTCGTCATCTTCGCCATCATCGTGCTGGCGACCAAATATATTTCTCTCGGCTCGATCATGTGCATGCTACTCTATCCCATTGTTTTGGATCGGATCGAGCGTTCGATGCTGTTCCACGAAACGCCGCCCGATGGCTGTCCTTACGTGATCTTTGCCTTTTTGATGACCGTGCTGATCGTCGGAAAGCACTGGCAGAATATCGTCCGCCTGTTCCACGGACAGGAGAGCAAGTTCTCCTTCAAAAAGAGTGTGAAAGCTCCCGAAGAGGTATCCTCCGATGAAGGACCGACATCCGAGGAGCCTTCGGCAAAGAAGGCATCCAAAAAAATCAAAAAATAAGAGCAAAGGATCGACCTATGACACCAAATAACGATCACCCCCTCCTTTTCCGCATGCTGGAGCTGTTGCAGACAGCGGCAAGCAAGGGAGTCTTGCGGAAGGCAGTCTGCTCCAAGCCCGCCGATCCGACGGTACAAAAGACTGTGCTGACCCTTCGCACCTCCGCCAAGGGACTGTATCTGCAAGCTGAGACATTTCATACGGACAACAAAGCGACCCATCGGAATTTCCCCTTGACGGATCGTGCTTCGGCAGAACTTACTGCCCTTGCCTCGGCATTTTCGCAGATCAATCTGATCACCTCCGCAGGAGAATGCGAATACCGCACCTCGGCTTCGGGAAAGACCGTTCTGCTGGGTGCCGATAAGCTGGCACGTCGGCTGGCGGCGACTGAACAAGCCTCCGAAATGATCGCTCCCCTTTCCAACAATCGGGAAAAGCAGTATATCCTCACGGGAGCCGAGCCGTTTTTACAGCATCTCGGTGTCTCGGATAAAAACGGACGGGTCTATGACCGCAAGCAGGCAAAGTTCCGACAGATCAACCGCTTTTTGGAGCTGATCCGAGATGTGGAGGACAAGCTCCCCAAGGAGGAGCTTGTGATCTGCGATCTGTGCTGCGGTAAGAGCTATCTCTCCTTTGCTGTCTATCACTATTTTGCCAATATCAAGGGGAGCAAGGTGACCATGACAGGCGTAGATCTAAAGGCCGATGTGATCGAGCATTGCAACAAAACAGCCTCTGCTCTCGGCTTTGAGGGCTTGCACTTTTTGTGCATGGATATCAAGGAGTTTGAGCCGAAAGTACGTCCCGGTCTCGTTATTTCCCTACACGCCTGCGACATTGCCACCGATCTGGTGCTGACCCGTGCGGCGGATTGGGGTACCGATGTCATTCTGTCCACCCCCTGCTGTCACCATGAGTTGAATCACCATATCAGCTGTCCAACCCTGTCCTTTATTACCGACTACTCCATGCTTCGCCAAAAGCTGTGCGATGCCGCTACCGATGCTCTCAGACTGTGCCGCTTGGAGGCACAGGGCTACACCACGACGGCACTGGAGCTGATCGACCCGGACGAAACGCCCAAAAACATTATGCTGCGTGCTGTCCGCAAAAAGAGCTTTGACCCGCAGTCCGAGGCTGCCCGTGCGGCTGCCGAGCGCTACCGTGCGGCAAAGGAATTTTTGTGCGGTACACAAACCGATTCCCTTCATTTTTAATCGAACATTCCCATCTGAAAAAAGCGGAGAAGCCCATGACCTATCATAACGCTATCAAATATATTCAACAAGCGCCGCAGGAGCTGCCCGAGGAGCATTCGGGCAGACGTCTGCGGCTTGTTTGGGATGCCCTTGGCAACCCGCAAAAAAATCTGCGCTATCTGCGTCTGGCGGGAAGCAACGGAAAAACGGTCTGCGCCGAGCTGTTGATGTCGGTGTACAAAAATTCCAACTACACGGTAGGATGCTTGACCATGCCTCCTCGATCCGACATTCGGGAAGGACTTTTCCTCAACGGCACACCCCTTTCCTTTGATGCCGTTGCCTCCCTTGTGGCACGGGTGCGGCAGGCGATCCGAGAAATCAACCAAGCCCGTACCGCCGAAGGAGAGACCGAGCCGCCCTCTGAGCTGATGCTGACAGGAAGTGAGATCCTGCTGTGTGCCGCCCTGCTTGCCTTTTCGGAGAATGGCTGTAAGCTGTGTCTGATCGAAAGTGACCATGAGCATTCCGACCCAACACGCTTTTTGCCGCCGCCTATCGCCGCTGCCATCTGCGGAACGATCCCAGCCAACGACCGCAAGGAATTCCAACGGATCCGCTCCTATCTGTGTCATGGCATTCCCGAGATCGTCAGTGCCCCTCAGGACGCCGATTCCTACCGTATGATCTCGGACACCTGTGCGGCGATCAACTGCCGCTTGACCATTCCTTCCAAATCCGAGCTGACCGTAGAGCGGTTGGCACTCCGAAGCAGTACCTTTACCTATCGGGGAAAGTCCTACTCCCTACAGCTTTGCGGACGGTTTCAGATCTCCAATGCCATGGTAGTGCTTGAAATTCTGAACATGCTGTCCCGACGAGGCTATGGGCTGCCCGACGAGCAGATCGTACGGGGCTTTAGTCAAACCAAGCTTCCCTGCAAGCTGGAGATCCTCTCCATTTCCCCTACCATCATCGCCGACAGCACCCATTCGGAGGTTGCCGTGGAGCCGGTCTGTGAATCCATTGCGGATTTTCGGGATACCATCGGGCAGACCATCCGCCTGTGTCTCCCCCGCAGTGCCATCGTCCGCCGCTATGTGGAGGTACTGGAGCAGAAGGGATACCGCATCGACTCGCTGATTCTGTACGGACAAGACAACAAGGAGCCTTTGCCCCCTTCGGCGATCCTCTGCCAAACCGTCAAGGAAACGGTACGACACGCCCTTGCCGACCTGTCTCCCACGGACACCCTGCTGATCTCTGGTTCCTACGGCTTTACCTCAGAGATCCGCTATGAGATACTCAAGACCTTGGGCTTTTAAGGTTCGGGATCTATCATGCCCAAATAAAAAATCGGGATATCGCCTTTCGGCAAAATCCCGATTTTTTATTTTATTGCCATATGGCTCAGGCGTTATGAATGCCCAGTGCCGCATCGGCGTGTTCGGCGTCGATACCGTATTTCTTTGCTTTTCTGTACTCGAAGAATTTCAAAGCGACCTGCTCAAACAGAGCGTAGGAGAGAACATCCTCCTCCTGCTCCATGTAGGGCTTGATCTTCTCCCGCAGGGTATCCAGCTCGGGAGCAAGGGCATCGGCGGGACGACCCGTGATCCGCTCAGTGTCGCCGATGATCTTCTTGGCGAAGTCCTCGTCGATCTCCACAGGGGTCTTTCCGTACTGTCCCTGAACCAATCCCTTAAATTCCTTGGTCACCATCTTGTAGCGTTCGCCACCAATAACATTAAACACTGCCTGCGTTCCCACAATCTGAGACGAGGGAGTGACAAGAGGTGCGTATCCCGAATCGGCTCTTACTCTCGGAACCTCCTCCAGCACGTCGATCAACTTATCCGACTTCCCTGCCTGCTTCAGCTGAGAAACCAGATTCGACAGCATACCGCCCGGAACCTGATAGATCAAAGCGTTGACATCGACCTTCAGGATCTTGGGATCCATCTGTCCGCTTGCCAGATACTGCTCACGCAGAGGAGCGAAATACTTGGTGATCTCATCGAGCTTGGCAAGGTCAATACCCGTGTCATACTCGGTTCCCGCCAGGGTTGCCACCAGCGACTCCGTGGGAGGCTGAGAGGTACCCATTGCCATGGGAGAAATGGCAGTATCCACCACATCCACACCCGCTTCGATCGCTTTCAAGAGGGTCATGGAAGCCAGTCCCGACGTATAGTGAGTATGAAGCTGGATCGGAACCTTGACGGTCTCCTTCAGTGCCTTGACCAGCTCATAAGCATCATACGGTTTCAGAAGTCCCGACATATCCTTGATACAGATGGAATTTGCTCCCATGCTTTCAAGAGTCTTTGCGTAATTCGTAAAGTACTCGGTGGTATAAATTTTGTTTTCGGGGTCGGTGGTATAGCAGATCGCCGCTTGCACATGTCCCTGCTCCTTGATGGTTGCCTTGATGGCGGTCTCTAAGTTTCTGGGATCGTTCAGCGCATCGAAGATACGCAGAATGTCGATACCGTTTGCAATCGACTTCTGTACGAAATATTCCACCACATCATCCGAATAGTGACGGTAGCCGAGGATGTTCTGTCCGCGGAAGAGCATCTGAAGCTTGGTGTTCTTCACCTCTGCCCGAATCTTCCGCAGTCTGTCCCAAGGATCCTCGTTCAAAAAGCGCAGACAGGAATCAAAGGTGGCACCGCCCCACGCCTCAAGGGAGTGGTAGCCGACCTGATCCAGCTTTGCCAAGATCGGAAGCATATCTTCCGTCGTCATTCTCGTGGCGATCAGCGATTGATGCGAGTCGCGGAGAACGGTCTCTGTAATTTTTACTTGTGCCATTTTCTAACTTACCTCCAATTTTTTAGAACCAAGACAGGAACACGCCTGCCGCCACAGCCGAACCGATCACGCCCGCCACGTTGGGCCCCATTGCGTGCATCAGCAGGAAGTTGGAGGGATCCTCCTCCTGTCCTACCTTTTGTGCAACACGAGCCGCCATGGGAACGGCGGATACGCCTGCCGAGCCGATGAGAGGATTGATCTTTCCGCCCGAGATCCAGTTCATGATCTTTGCGGTGATCAATCCGCCACAGGTCGAAATGCAGAACGCAACCAAGCCGAGAACGATAATCAAAACCGTCTCAAAGCGCAGGAAGTTTGCCGCACTGGCGGTTGCGCCAACGGTAATGCCGAGGAAGATGGTCACTATGTTCATCAGCTCATTCTGTACCGTCTTGGACAGACGCTCGGTCACACCGCAAACATTCAGCAAATTACCGAACATCAGACATCCCACAAGCGGTACCGCATCGGGAACGATCAGACCGACGATAAAGGTAACCACAATGGGAAACAGGATCTTCTCGGTCTTGGAGACCTGACGAAGGGTCGTCATTTTGATCTGACGCTCCTTCTTGGTCGTAAGTAGCTTCATAAAGGGCGGCTGAATCATGGGGATCAGCGCCATGTAGCTGTACGCCGCAATGGCAATAGCACCAAGCAACGTGGGAGCCAAGGTCTTGGTGACCAAAATCGCCGTCGGTCCGTCGGCACCGCCGATAATACCGATCGCCGCCGCCTGTTCGGGGGTATACACACCTGACAGAAGCGCGCCGGAGAATGCCACAAACACGCCCAGCTGTGCGCCCGCTCCGATGAGCAAGCTCTTGGGGTTGGAGATCAACGGAGAGAAATCGGTCATAGCCCCGATTCCCATAAAGATCAAGCAGGGATAAATGCCAAGCTTGACGCCGAGATACAGCAGATCGAGAAGTCCGCCGTTATGCAATACCTGACTGAAGCTCAGTTCTTCTCCGATAAAGAAGTCCAAATGGAACATATTCGCACCGGGCAGATTGGTCAAAAGCATACCGATTGCGATAGGAAGCAACAGCAACGGCTCAAATTTTTTGACGATCGCCAAGTACACCAATACGGCAACGATCAAAAACATGATGAGCGTTTGCCACCACGCACCGTTGGAGGCATCCGTTTCGGCAGGGTTAAACAGTCGGTAAATGCCGGTTGTTTCTAAGAAATTTTGAATTTTTTCAAGCATTTGCTACTGTTTTCCTTTCCATTGAATTTTACAGTTGGGTCAATCGAAAGGAATTCAGTTCAAGGTCACGAGAACCGCATCGGTCTCGACCGTTGCGCCCTGATTGACAGCCACGGAAGCAACCGTGCCGTCCTGAGGAGCGCAGATATCATTTTCCATCTTCATAGCCTCAAGCACGATCAGCACATCGCCCTTCTTCACAGCGTCGCCTGCCTTGCAGTTGACCTTCATGATGTTGCCGGGCATGGGAGCCTTCACGGCAACGGCGCCTGCTACGGCTGCAGGAGCAGGAGCGGATGCAGGAGCAGGAGCGGATGCAGGAGCGGGAGCTGCTGCGGGAGCAGGTGCGGCTACGGGAGCGGGTGCGGCTACAGGAGCAGGTGCAGCTACGGGAGCGGGAGCAGCTACAGGAGCACCTCCTGCTACCTCTTCAACAGATACAACATAGGTTACGCCATTTACGGTAATATTATAAGTTTTCATTTTTACAAACCAAGCCTTTCATTATTTTTATTGATTTTTGTTATCTTTTTGCGTTCCATGCACGTCCGCCCGTTCTCCTGAAGGAGACCACACGGAATGCGCCGTCGGTGCCTTCCTGAGCACGGTAGGCGGCAACAGCGGCAGTGAGTACGGCAACGGTCGCCGCATCATCCTCCTGCACTGCCCGAACCGTGGCGGCGAGTACCGCCTTCACCTCGTCAGACGGCTCATCGGATACCGCCGCAGGCGTTTCTGTTTTAGCCTTGGGGGCTTTCTCCTTGGGTGCCTTCGGAGTCTTGCCCGCAAAGATCACCTTAAAGATAGCAAGCACGCCCCAAAGGATCGCAAGAACAGCAAATATCATTCCCATTCCCAACAGGGTCATTTCACCGGCATAGCGCCATGCCTCTCCCGAAAACGGCTCATACGTACCGTTATCGCGGATCGCCAAGGCAACATTTGCCATCCATCCATTCCAGTTCATGCGTATTCCTCCGATCAAAGAGGCAAGCCCGCATGCTTACGAACGGGGGCTCCCTCTGCCTTAGCGGCAAGCATGGAGAGAGCGGAGCAGATACGCTGACGAAGCTCGGAGGGCTCGATGATATCGTCGATCTCTCCCGCATCGGCGGCTTCCTGTGCGGAAGCGCACTTCTCTTTCCATTCGCTCTCCAGCTCCGCACGGCTCTTCTCGCCTACCTTGTCGTTCCAGACAAAGGCGACCGATGCCTCGGGAGACAGCACACTGATGCAAGCGGTGGGAAGTGCCAGAGCCATATCGGCGCCCACAGCCTTGGAGCCGAGAAGCGTAAAGGCGGTTCCGTATGCCTTTCCGACAATGACGGTCAGCTTTGCGTTATCG
This sequence comes from Oscillospiraceae bacterium, assembly GCA_015063535.1. GTDB lineage: Bacteria > Bacillota > Clostridia > Oscillospirales > CAG-272 > HGM12713. Next base: position 64,960 of record SVTY01000010.1, on the reverse strand, counting down.
GATGAGGTATATGCCATGGCAAGTCTGGCAAGCTCCGACGCATAGGCGGCGTTCTCCGCCTCGGCTGTGACCTCCAAGCCCTCGCTATCCACCAAAGTCAGAAGCGGAATGCCGAAGCTGTCACAGAAGGAGACCAGCTTGGCGGCGGCTCTTGCGGTCTTGATATCCAAAATCCCCTGCTTTGCGGGATTGGAGGCGATCACGCCGGACAACACGCCACCGAAGGAAGCAAAGCCCATCACGGCGTTCTCGGTGTATCCCTTGTACAGGCGCACCATCCGACCGTCATCGGCAAGCTGTGCAAGCAGACCCTCTGCCGTGTAGGAAGCACTGTCCCAAGCCACTGCCCGATTCAGGCTGTCCTCGCTGTCGGTGTAAACCGAATCCGCATTGTTCTGCGGCAGAACGCCGAGCAGCTCCTTGACATAGGCAAACGCCTCAGCCTCGCTGTCCGCCTCATGAGCGGAAAGTCCCTGTGCCGTAGCGGATACCGTCTCGCCCACCGTAAAGGGAGCGTTGACAAACAGACGGGAGGTGTTCTTCACCGTCACAACAAAATCAAACATAGAGGCGGCAACTGCCAAAGAGCCTCCGCAAACGCCGTCGATCACCGCGATCTGAGGAATGATCCCCGACGCATCGGAAACCGTTTTCATAAGCCTTCCGTATGCGGCAAGGGCGGCGGCACCGTCATATACGACCGCTCCCGCACTATCCATCACGCCGATCACAGGCGCACCGTTTTTGACCGCCAGCGCATACAGCGCTTCGATCTTCTTGGCATGTCTGTCACCAAATGCACCTTTGGTTCTGCCACTGTCCTGAATGAACGCAAAGACCAGCCTTCCGTCCACCGCACCGTACCCGCATACCACGCTTTCAAGCTCAGCTTGACCGTCTTGGCGCTTGGTGTAGGCGCTCAGCTCGACAAAGGTTCCCGCATCGAACAAGGATGCCAGTCTTGCCTTTGACAAGCCCTTCGCTTTTTCGTCAATTTGTACCATAAAATCGCCTCCGTTTTGTACATTTGCGGAGAAGAAATCCGATTCGCATCCATGCAAACCATTCTACCCCAATTTTAACATTATTTTACCATATTCGTTCCTTTTTTTCAAGAATAAAAATAATTTTATTTGTTAATTTTATGTGAACGATCAAAAATTCATATTTTCCCCTTTCCTCTCATACAGTTTACTGACCGACTGTACGGATCATCGTCAAAATATGAATGAAGGAGACCTTCCCTATGGAGCATCACACCGAACATCCATCCAAAAAGCACACCAAACGAAAAAGCACCGACACCGCCAACAGCTTTCTTTCCTTATTTTTGAATTGCGCCATCGCCGCAGGGCTTGCTCTGCTTCTCGCTTGTCTGATGATCCCCTTGGGTGGAGCACTCTGCTTTGCCACTGAGGATCCCACCTCACCCATACCGGCGGTGGGGCTTGCCATTCGCTTTCTGTCCGCCCTCGTCGGAGGCGTGCTCGCCGTGCGACGAAATCGGGGAAAGGTCTTGCTGTCGGGCGGACTTTGCGGATTGATCCTATGTTTGTTCACCGCTCTGCTCGGGATGATCCTTCCGCCCCAAAGCCGTCCCTTTTCGATCGGTATTTCCCGCCTGTTGCGCTTCGCCATTCTTCCCATATCCCTGCTCGGTGCCGTGATCGGTGCCAAGCGACAGAAAACAGTTCGACACAAACGGCACTGAATTGCAAAAAATCTCGGTTATTTTTTGACATTTTTCATATTTTTTTCGATTTCCTCTTGCATATATTGATAAAATGTGGTATGATTTTAGTATCAATATTTTTAAGGAGGACATCATGTCAAAAGCAAAAAAAATTACTCTTATCATTGCAGCTGTGGTCATTTTGGCACTCTTGGTCGTTGCCGGAGTTACCGATGCCGCAAATGGAACCGTTGCCTGTCCCGACTGTGACGGTACCGTTGCCGATTGCGAGACCTGCGGTGGCGAGGCAAATGTTCGGGGAACCCTGTGGGCGTTGCTCCCTCCCGTGATCGCCATTGGACTGGCACTGATCACCAAAGAGGTGTACAGCTCCCTGCTCATCGGTATTCTTTCCGGTGCGCTGCTCTATTCCGATTTTTCCTTTACGGGAACATTGGATGCCGTTATCAATGACGGTCTGATCTCCGCCGTAGCGGGAAGTGCCGGTATCTTCATCTTCTTGGTGGAGCTGGGCATCATCGTGGCACTGATCAATAAGGCAGGCGGATCTGCTTCCTTCGGAAACTGGGCAAAGACCCATATCAAGACCCGTGCGGGTGCTATGCTTGCTACCTTCGTTTTGGGCGTTCTCATTTTTGTGGACGACTACTTCAACTGTCTGACCGTGGGCTCGGTCATGCGTCCCGTTACCGACAGCAAGAGAATCTCTCGGGCAAAGCTTGCGTATCTCATTGACGCAACCGCTGCTCCCATCTGTATGATTGCCCCCATCTCCAGTTGGGCAGCCGCTGTTGCCAGCTATGCGGAGGAGGGACAGGGCTTGAAGCTCTTTATTGCCGCCATTCCCTACAACTTCTACTCGATCCTGACCTTGGTATTTATCATCGCCCTTGCCCTCATGGGCTTTGATTACGGCTCTATGCGGATCCATGAGCTGAACGCCATAGAAAACAATGATCTGTACACCTGCGGTAATAAGAATGAATCCGCCGAGGTGATCCCCTCCTCTAAGGGAAAGGTGATCGACCTTGTACTTCCCATCGTATTCTTGATCGTATCCTGTGTATTCGCTCTTGTGTATGTAGGCGGTATTTTGGACGGTGCTTCCTTCGTGGATTCCTTTGCCAACACCGATGCTACCGTGGGCTTGCCTTGGGGTGGTCTGATCGCACTGGTTCTGATTATCGTTTACATGCTGTGCAGACGGCTCATTTCCTTTAAGGAATCCATGGATTGCGTACCTCAGGGCTTCATCGCCATGGTTCCTGCGATCCTCATCCTGACCTTTGCTACGGCTCTGAAGAACATGACTACCATTCTCGGTGCCAAGTACTTTGTAGGCAATGTAATGAGTGGACAGGCTGCCGCCCTCGGCTCCTTCCTGCCTGCGATCATCTTCCTTGTTGCCTGTGTATTGGCATTCGCAACAGGAACCTCGTGGGGTACCTTCGGAATCCTCATTCCCATCGTTACCGCCATTTTCCCCGCCGATTCCACCCTGCTCATCATCGGTATGTCGGCATGCCTGGCAGGTGCTGTGTGCGGTGACCACTGCTCGCCCATTTCCGATACGACCATCATGTCCTCGGCAGGCGGTCAGTGCAATCACATCAATCACGTATCCACCCAAATGCCCTATGCCGTCACAGTGGCTGCTATTTCCTTTGTGATGTTCCTGATCTCCGGATTTGTGCAGAACATCTGGATCTGCCTGCCTCTCGGCATCGTGCTGACCGTGGCAACCCTGTTTGTTATCAAGCTGGTTACAAAAAAGGCTTACTCCAAATAAGGAATTCCATAAAAAAAGGAGCTGTTTCTAGGAAACAGCTCCTTTTTTTATCCGTTCAATTCATCAAGAAAATATGCGCGGGTATTGGCATGTCTGCCTCGCTCGTCCATCACATCCAAGCGGAAGTAAATACTGTTTTCCCTGAGGGGGAAGGTTGCCTCGCACAAGGTCTTTTCCTGCTCTGCCCAAACCGCCTTGGCGTGACGCTTGCCCGTGTTCATAGAGATTCGAACGGCAGGAGAACAGGTAATATGGATCATTCCGTCCTCCACATACAGATCGTAAATTTCGGGTCCCATGGAGGCATAAAAGTCTCCCCGCTCCAACGCCTTGGTAACAGTGCGGTACTCCAGCTTATCCGCCTTGATCATCGTAAAGCCCCCGAAGGAATCATGCGTGGGATTCGCTCCCTTGTTGTGATTGTCGTCGGTGGCAGTGCAAAAGATCCGCTTGCCGCCTCGTAGCATCTCGTCATAAATACCGGGAACGTAGTCCTCATATCCGATCTCCCAGCAACCAAAATTGCAGATCTCCATGGCATGCATACCGTCATAGTTCATGTATTCATTCGCCGTCTCCAACGACCATGCGGGATGGTTGTAGGTAACAAAGAATCCGTTATTCCGACCGATCTGCATCATTTCGCTGATCTTCTCGGCGGAATAGAAGCGTTCGTAATCGGGCAAGCTCTCGTCAAATTTTATTTGACCGGCATATTGATGCATATTTCCCCACCCCAAATATTTTTCACGGTGCCAACAGACCTGTGTCCTATTGTCGGGTTCCAGCGCAATGAAACACATATGACAGGTTTTGGAATCTCTGACCCGTTCCTCCTTGGGAATGTCCTGTATCTCACCTACCTCCAGCTCATAGCCTCGAAGGGGCAAAAAATTCTCTTCAGCCAAATCGGAATGGTCGATCATCACATCATGATCGGTAAAGGCGATAATGGAATAGCCCCGCTCCTTATATTGTTTTTTTACCTCCTCCGGCGTCCAAGCTCCGTCGGAAACCGTGGTGTGGGTATGCAGATTCGCCTTGTAAAACTGTCCTTCTTTGGGTAACAAATAGATTCTCATTCGGCACTCCTTTATCTAAAAAATACCTTCGTTTATTTTTCTGCTTTATCTTAAAAAAGGAATATCCTTTTAGCCAATCCATTGTGTTTTCAACAATCTTACGATTGTAAAAAGTTTAGAATCACCGTAAAGAACCGTTCAAAGGAAGAAAGCTCCAACGCCTCATCGGGTGAATGGAGATTCAATACCACGGGTCCACAGGACAAAATATCCATATCGGGGATCGCTTCCTTCACAATGCCGCATTCCAATCCCGCATGAATGACCTCCTGCTTGGGCTTCCGTCCATACACCGAACGGTAGGCGGCAATATACGCCTCCCGCAAGGGAGACTGCTCGGCATAGACCCACCCGGGATACCGATTATAGTGCCGAACCGTTCCGCCAAGCTGTTCCGCATAGGCATCCAGCTCTGCCGCCGAACGGTCGATCTGGGAGTCTCTCGCGGAGCGAGAGGAAAAGACCAGCTTCACCTCCTGCTCACCCGATTCCACGATACCAAGATTGCGGGAGAACTCTACCAAGCCATTCAACTCATGATTGACGGCAAACACACCGTTTGCCACGGTAGACAACAAAAACAAAAGCTTTGCCGTGTCGGCTTGGGTCATAACGGGCAGCTTGGAATCAGCGGAGGAAAGGCAAGCCGAAAAGGCTCGGTCATCCTTGCCAAGCTCCTCAATGATCTCTTGGGTCACAGCAGTCAGTGCCAAGCGAAGCGCATTCTCATCGGCAGCGGCGATGACCGCCTCTGCCTCTCTGGGAATGGCATTATCCTTACTGCCGCCCTTCAGGCTCACAAGGTGCAAGGCAGGATCCGCTTTTTGCAAAGCCCACAGGATCCGTCCCATCACCTTACAGGAATTTTCCCGTCCTCGGTTGATATCCTCCCCCGAATGTCCGCCCGCCAACCCTGTCAGCTTGACTAAAAATTGGGGCAGATCGCATGTCTCCCGTTCAACGGGAATGACCATAGAGGAGCGCAGACCTCCCGCACAGCCCACGATAATGCCGTTCTCATCGGCGCTATCCATATTGATCATCCGTCTGGCATGAATGTGAGAAAGATCGAATGCCTTCACTCCGTCCAGCCCGACCTCCTCACTTACGGTAAATAAGCACTCCAAGGGAGGATGCTCCTCTGCCGCACCGTCCAAGATCGCCAGCATAGCGGCGACCGCTACACCGTCATCGGCGCCAAGGGTCGTTCCCTTTGCCCGAAGCCATCCGTCCTGCACATAGAGCTGTAACGGATCCCTTGAAAAATCATGCGCCACCCCCTCGTTTTTCTCGCACACCATATCGGTATGCCCCTGAAGGAGAATGGGAGCGCATCCCTCTTTTTGGGGCGTTGCCGCCTTGCGGATGAGAACCGTTCCCTGCGCATCCCGCTCATAGGAAAGCCCCCGCTCCTTGGCAAAACGCTCCAAATAATCGGAGATCTGTTCTTCATGATAGGAGCCTCTCGGAATTGCCGAGATCTCCTCAAAATAGCGCATCAAGCAAGGATACGCAAAGCCTTCGCTTATCATTTTTACTCCTTTCCGTCTGCCGTCGGCGCTTACATGCTCCGACGGATTCTGGATAAATCGACCACGCCGTCCGGCATACGGTCCAAATATTGCAAAATTTGTCCGGTTCCCATGGCAACACACTTGATGGGATCCTTTGCCACCCGTGTTTTGATCTCGATCACGTCTGCCATCAGCCGATCCAAGCCGTACAGGAGACTGCCGCCGCCTGTCAGAATGATACCGTTTTTCAGAATGTCGCCCACCAGCTCGGGAGGCGTTTTTTCGATCACCGAGCAAATGGTATCGAAGATCGCCGTGATCGGCTCCATCATTGCCTCCAGCATTTCCTTGGAGGACAGCTCCACCACCTTGGGCAAGCCCTGAACGAGGCAACGCCCCTTGACCTCCATGGTCTTGGCTTCCCCATGCTCATACACGGCACCGATACGGATCTTGATCTGCTCCGCTGTTCGCTCTCCGATGGCAACATTATATTTACGGCGCACATAGCGCATGATCGCCTCGTCGAATTTATCGCCTGCGATCTTGATCGACTTAGACACAACGATTCCTCCCAAGGATACCACCGCCACATCGGTGGTTCCGCCGCCGATGTCCACGATCATATGTCCCGTTGGGCTGTAAATATCGACCCCCGCTCCCACAGCGGCAGCAACCGGCTCGGCGACCAAATAGGTTTTGCGAGCACCTGCGTTGGTACCGGCATCCATCACCGCCCTTTGCTCTACGTCGGAGATTCCCGTGGGAATGCAGATCACCACACGGGGCGGGATCACGGTGCTTCCGCACGCACGGCGAATGAAATACTGGATCATCCGCTCGGTCACGTCATACCGATTGATAACACCGTCACGCAAAGGGCGAACCACCTCAATATTACCGGGATTCCGTCCCAGCATCAGCTGAGCATCCTTACCGATCTTAGCGATACAATCCGTGTTTTTATCTACTGCGACCACCGACGGCTCATTCAGCACGATTCCCTTTCCGTCCACATACACCAGAACCGTTGCCGTACCGAGGTCGATCCCGATATCCTTGGAAAACATTTGCTTTGCTTTTTTTTGAAACATCTTGACCCCTTTCCTTCAGGGTATTCGGAGCTTATCCGTTTGTTTACTTATATTATACAATACTTCCCACAAAATTGCAAGGGGGTATTTTGTCAAATTCTCTCAATCCTGCGCAATACACAGGCAAATCACACCGGCGGCACCCGCCCTTTGCAAAAGAGAGACGGCAACTGCCATACTGGCACCTGTGGTAACGATGTCATCCACCAAAAGCACGTAACGCCCCTCAGCGGAAGCACCCTTTCTCAAGCTCAGCAAGCGGCGGACGTTTGCCAACCGCTCCTTTCCGCTCAGTGTCTTTTGCTCGGCACCGCCAAAGCGCCGCTGAAGGATGCGACGGTATGGGATTCCCATGGCATCGGACAGAGCCTTTCCCAACAGCTCCGATTGATCGAAGCCATAGGTTGCTCTTGCCCGCCGTCCTCTCGGCACCCCCGTCAGCAAGACCTGCTCGGAGGCATTCTGTATGCCAAGCGTCAGCAGCTCCTCCTCCACAGCCCGTCTCCATTCCTCTGCCACAAACGCCGCCATCCGACGGTTGGGATGCCGCTTGAGGAAATAGATCAATCGATTCTGCGGCTCCCGAGTTCGGCTTGGATCATAAAAGATCAGCTTTCGCAGAGTCAATGCCCCTGCCCGAGACAGCTCCTTTGGCATACAGGCGCATTCGGGAGTTACCCGAAAGCAGTCGGGGCAGGTCTCGACCTTGGCGATTTTCCATTTTTTGCGACACGCCGAGCAAAACGCCGAATGACAGTCCTCATAGGACAGGATCTGTCGGCATCCGCCGCATGTTCGAACATAGAAAAAACGGTCTAAAAATTCTCTGCGTGTCATACGGTATGCTTCTCCTCCGACAGCCAATCGCAAAGCCCCGTATAGCGCATGGTCTGACGGTTATTATTCACCATTTCTCCGACGATCTCCTCCCGTCCCACCAAAATCACCATGCTTTGCGCTCGGGTAACGGCAGTATAGAGCAGATTGCGGGAGAGTAGCATGGGTGCTGCCGTACACATGGGAATGATGACGATGGGATATTCGCTTCCCTGACTTTTATGGACAGTGATGGCATAGGCATGCTCCAGATCCTCCAGCATAGAAAAATCATACAGCACCCGTCGGTCATCGAACAGAATGGTCATCTCATTTTCCGCCTCGTTGATCTCCTCGACCACGCCGATATCTCCGTTGAAGATCCCGCTTCCCGTTTTATCGTCATAGAGCCGTGTCCACAGCAGATCATAGTTGTTTCGGGTCTGCATGACCCGATCTCCCTGCCGAAAGACACGATCCCGAAACCGATGCTCCCGCAAATGCTCTGCGGGGGGGTTCAGCATCTGCTGCAGCAGCAGATTGAGAGACTCGGTTCCCGACTCTCCCTTTCGGGAGGGAGCGATCACTTGAATTCCGTTCTTTGCCATCTCTCCATAGGTTCTCGGCAATCGGTTTTTGCACAGATCGGCAACCGTCAGCGCAATATCCCGATCCTGTCCCCGACGAAGGAAAAAGAAATCATTGTCCTTAACAGAAAGATCGGGCATCTCTCCCCGATTGATGGCGTGAGCGTTGGTAACGATCAGGCTCTCCTGCGCCTGACGAAAGATCTCGTTCAGCCGTACCGTCGAAAAGCGGCGGCTGTCGATGAGATCCCGCAGAACATTCCCCGCTCCCACCGAAGGAAGCTGATCGGAGTCGCCAATGATGATCAGTCTTGCCCCGGGCTTGACCGCCTTCAGCAGAGCGCACATCAGTGCGCTGTCGATCATGGATGCTTCATCCACGATAATGACCTGCTCGTCCAACAGCTCATGCTCATTGCGGCAGAACACATATTGTCCCCCTGCATCATAGGTCATCTCCAAGAGACGGTGCAAGGTTTTTGCCTCCATGGAGGTCGCCTCGGAGAGCCGCTTGGCGGCTCGTCCCGTGGGTGCCGCCAACGCAATATCATAGCCCATGCTGTCAAAAATATGGATCAGCGCCCGCACGACGGTGGTCTTTCCCGTACCGGGGCCACCCGTCAGTACCATCACGCCGTACCGCAAGGCATCGGAGATCGCCTGCTTCTGCAAAAAGGCGTAGCGAATGCCGCTTTTCTGTTCCTCGCCCTCAATAAAGCGGTCGATATCCTCCAAATTGATAGCGGCGCAGGAGCGTTCCAACAGCAAAAGCTTTTCAGCAATGTATTTTTCCGAGCGGTAGACCTCCGCCTCATAGATCATTTGCCGATCCTGCTTCCTCACATAGCAGAGCTTACCGCATTGAAGCAATGTGGAGATCGCCTCCTCCACCTTCTCCGCATCCACCCGCAGAAGCTGTGCCGTGCTTTCCCGCAGCTTGTCACGGGGCAGACAAACATGTCCGTTCTGAATGCCGTTTTGCGACAGCACATAAAGCAAGCCGCTCATGATCCGCTCGGCATGATCGGCAAAAAAGCCGAGGCTCTTCGCCATAACGTCTGCCCGTTCAAAGCCGATCCCGTCGATCTCATTGCACAAGCGGTAAGGGTTCTTTTTGGCAAGCTCTACTGCATTGCTTCCCCACGCCTTATAAATTTTTACGGTGGTGGCAACGCCGAAATACTCCCGAAAGAACATCATTGCCGAACGGATTCCCGCCTGCTCCCGAAAGCTTTCGGAGGCGGCAAGAGCAGTTTTCATGGAAATTCCTTTAATGCTCGCCAACCATTCGGGATGGTTTTCGATCACATCAAAGCTATCCTCTCCGAACTCCTCGATGATCCGTTGTGCCGTCTTGGGACCGATCCCCTTAATGGCACGGGATGCCAGATAGCGAAGCATGGAAGCGGTGTCCGCAGGCATGACCCGCTCGTATTGCGAAACCGAAAATTGTCTGCCGTACTTGGGATTATGCGTCCATGCTCCGTACACGCACAAATGATCGCCCGCACCGATCATGGGCATGATCCCCACAGCGGTCACGATCTCTCCCTCCTCCGAGGTCGCCATGTCGCAGATGGTATAGCCGTTTTCTTCATTTGTATAAATGACCCGCTCCACACTGCCTTCCAGTTTTTGCAGATCGGAGTGGGTCATGAGAATAGATTCCTCTGCCATAGCGATTCCTTTCTTTTTTATGGTTCGATTTCCGACAAGCTACTCCTTGGCACCTTCCTCTTGGCATTCTTCCATGACATAGCAATCAATGCCGTAGGTGTTCATCGCCCGAAGCAAGGCGGGATGCTCGGAAAGCTCGGCTATTGTCAGCACGATCAACCGCCCCGACGGCAAGGAAAGATACCCTGTCAGGGTGTCTCGGATCAGCTCCTCTGAGCACTCGGCTTGGCGAGGCGTGAGAACCTCCAACGCCGTCAGAAGATTCTTGGGAGCAAACAGCTTGCCTGCGATCCAACGAATAAAGCCGTAAAAACCAAAAACCGCAAAGCAAGCCACCAAAATATCCAATGCCAGTGTCACATACTTCATATCGCCACCTCCTTACCTCAGTATATGCAGAGAATATCGGTAAGGAGGTGAAAAAAATCATTTTTATGAGATCAGCACATCAATTCCGCTTTCAGCGCCTCTGCCATATCGGTCTTTTCCCAAGGCAGATCAATGTCCTCTCTGCCCATATGACCGTATGCCGCCGTTTGGCAATAGATGGGACGGCGAAGCGCAAAGCGGCTGATGATCGCGGCGGGACGAAGATCAAACAGCTTGTCCACCGCCTCGGCAATTGCCGATTCCTCTACCCTGCCCGTACCGAAGGTATCGATCATGACCGAAACAGGCTTTGCCACCCCGATGGCATACGCCACCTGTACCTCACAGCGCTCGGCAAGACCTGCCGCTACGATATTCTTCGCAATATACCGTGCGGCGTAGGAGGCAGAGCGGTCTACCTTCGTAGGATCCTTTCCCGAGAAGGCACCGCCGCCGTGACGGGCATATCCGCCGTAGGTATCCACAATAATCTTCCGTCCCGTCAGACCCGTATCTCCTGCGGGACCGCCCACCACAAAACGCCCTGTGGGATTCACATAGATCTTGGTATCTCCATCCAAAAGCTTGGCGGGGATCGTGGGCGCAATGACCTCTCGGATCACATCCTCACGGATTTGCTCCAGTGTCACCTCCGCACTGTGCTGAGAGGAAATGACCACCGTATCCACTCGCACAGGTACATTGTCATGATATTCTACCGTCACCTGGGTCTTTCCGTCGGGACGGAGATACTCCAACGTACCGTTCTTCCGAACCTCGGTCAGCCGAAGTGCCAGCTTATGAGCCAAAGAAATGGGTAAAGGCATCAGCTCCTCGGTCTCATTGCAGGCATATCCGAACATCAGCCCTTGGTCGCCTGCTCCCGTATCCAAGCCATCGCTCATCTCGCCTTCCTTGGCTTCCAACGCCTTATCGACTCCCATCGCAATATCGGGCGATTGCTCGTGAATGGAGCTGATCACGGCACAGCTATCGCAGTCAAAGCCATACTTGGCTCGGGTATATCCGATCTCGCGCACCGTTTCCCGAACGATGCTCTGAATATCCACATAAGCATTGGTCGTGATCTCTCCCATCACGGTCACAAGTCCCGTGGTACAAAAGGTCTCACACGCCACACGGGACATAGGATCCTGCCGCAACAGCTCGTCCAAAATGGCATCCGATATTTTATCGCAGATCTTGTCGGGATGTCCTTCGGTCACCGACTCCGAGGTAAACAGCATTTTTTTCATTTTTCTCTCCTTTTTCACAAAAAAATCTCCGAATCACTCCGGAGACGTTTGGGTTCTCATCTTCCGGAATTAGCACCTTACGCATCTGCGCAGGTTGCCGTGGTTTCACTGAGCCTGTCTCTCCGCCACTCTTGATAAGATCAACTATGCAATTTTATCTATCCAGTATAGTATATCATAAAACCCGACTGATTTCAAGTAGTTTTTTGAAATCAGTCGGGTTTTTTATCAGAAAATCAAGCCGAGCAAGCCATAGGAAAGAACCGTCATGACGACACCTGCGATCATCACACCGAACAGGCAGGACAAAAATGCCTTCCAAAACTTCATATCGATCATTGCGGCGACCAACGACCCTGTCCATGCACCTGTCACGGGCAACGGAACCGCCACAAACAGGCAAACGCCCCAAAAAGAATATTTTTCGATCTTATCCCGTCTTTTCTCCACACGTCGATTGAGCCACGCCGCAAGCTTATTGAAAAATTTGATCTTGCTCTTCGCCGCCCATCCGAGAAATGCCTTGATAAATAACAGAATAAACGGAACAGGCAGCATGTTTCCCAGTACACTGAGCAGATAGGTCAGCCACATAGGCATTCCAAAGGCAAAGCCCATGGGAATCGCACCCCGAAGCTCAATGATCGGGATCATAGAACAGAAGAACACACACCATTCCTCTCCGACAGTCTCCAAAAAGAAATTCTTGATACCGTTGGTTATTTTATCGAGGAAGCCCTCTTCCTCTACCGCCTCCGTCGCTCCGTCAACCGCTTCGGTATCCGAGCCACAGGCAGTCAGCAGCAAGCCGCAAAGCAGGATCAACAGCACGCCGACAAGGCACCACATCCGTTTGTTTTTCATCTTCCTTTATTCTCCTTCGGCCATTATTTCAACACAAAAAAAATCACAGCAAGAGACAGTGCAATCACCCCCACTGCAATCACCGTCACAAAAATCGACCGCACAGGGCTTGGCTTTTCCCCTTCTTCCGCCGTATGTACCGTTGTCTCCAACAGCCTTGCTTTTTTCAAAACCGTTGACAAGGGCTTGTAGAGCAGCAACACGATTGCTCCGTTTAAGGTTGCCTTGATCAGATTAAAGGGCAACAGGATCTTGGGGATCAGTACCGCTACCTCCTGCACCGAAACACCCATATAATAGGGTGTCACCAGCAGATTTGCCAATACCATCACCGCCGTCACAGCAAAGATACCCGACAAAAGCCCCACAATGGCACCGTAAAAGCTCTTTTTATATTTATAGATCACACCCGTCACCAAGGAAAAGGTAACGGAGGACAGCATATTCATAATCAGACCGTAAACGCCGGTACTGCTGTGAGAGATCAGCTCCAACAGCGGAACCAAAATCGCAATGGCAAGCCCTGCCATAGGGCCAAACAGCAGAGTACAAAGAACGATGACCGAATCCTTGACCTCCAGTGACAAAAACATCACCGGCAGCTTCAGATAGGTCAGAACAAATGCCAAGGCGCCAAACATGGCGATCACGGAAATTCGCTTGATATTGCTTATATTGTTTGTTTGTTTCATTTTCTTTCTCCCTTGATTCATTCATCGGGAGAAGACAGCCTATCGATCAAAATAAAAACCCGAACGCAATACATTCGGGGACTATCCACTATCTTCTCTCATCCGGACTATACCGTCGGTTCGGGATTTTCACCCGATCGGCTCCCACAGGAGTTCGCAGACTATACTGCCGGTATGGAATTACACCAATCCCCAAAGATTCTCTTGATTTGAAATCAGCACCGAGAATATTGCTATTCTCGGTGCTGAAGCTTATGCAATCAACTGTTTACTTATGCAAACAACTTATGCAAGGATGTTGGAAACGACGCCGGAACCAACGGTTCTGCCACCCTCACGGATAGCGAAACGCAGACCCTCTTCGCAAGCGATGGGGGTAATCAGCTCAACAGTCATGTCAACGTTGTCGCCGGGGCGGCACATATCAACGCCTGCGGGCAGCTCGATCACGCCGGTAACGTCGGTGGTTCTGAAGTAGAACTGAGGTCTGTAGCCTGCGAAGAAGGGCTTCTTACGGCCGCCTTCCTTCTCGGTCAGAACGTAAACGTGTCCTACAAACTTGGTGTGAGGATGAACGGAGCCGGGCTTAGCCAAAACCTGTCCACGCTCGATCTCGTCCTTAGCAACACCACGGAGCAGAGCACCGATGTTGTCGCCTGCTTCTGCCTGAGGCAGGAGCTTGTGGAACATCTCAACTCCGGTAACGGTGGTGTTCTTCTTCTCGTCGGACAGACCAACGATCTCAACAACGTCACCAACCTTAACGGTACCACGCTCAACACGGCCGGTTGCAACGGTACCACGTCCGGAAATGGAGAATACGTCCTCGACGGGCATCAGGAAGTCAAGATCTGCCTGACGCTCGGGGGTAGGAATGAATGCATCAACCTCACCCATCAGCTCCAGGATAGGAGCGTACTCGGGAGAGTTGATATCGGTGCTGGTGGATTCCAGAGCATCACGAGCAGAACCGCGAACGATAGGAGTATCGTCGCCGGGGAAATCGTAAGAAGACAGCAGATCACGGATCTCCATCTCTACGAGGTCCAACAGCTCCTCGTCATCAACGAGGTCGGTCTTGTTCATGAATACAACGATTGCGGGAACGCCTACCTGACGAGCAAGCAGAACGTGCTCGCGGGTCTGCTGAAGAGGTCCGTCGGTACCTGCAACAACCAGGATCGCACCGTCCATCTGAGCGGCACCGGTGATCATGTTCTTAACATAGTCAGCGTGGCCGGGGCAGTCAACGTGTGCGTAGTGACGGGATTCCGTCTCGTATTCAACGTGTCTGGTGTTGATTGTGATACCTCTTGCTCTCTCCTCGGGAGCGTTGTCGATCTGGTCATACGCCATGAACTCAACGTTACCGTTCTGAAGACCGAGGGTCTTGGTGATTGCTGCAGTCAGCGTGGTCTTACCATGGTCAACGTGACCGATGGTACCAATGTTTACGTGGGGCTTTGTTCTTTCAAATGTAGCCTTTGCCATTTTGAATGTCCTCCAAATTTAATTTTTTTATTTTTTTAATTTTTTAATTAGTTCTTTGCACGAGCGGTAATGATCTTTTCCTGAATGGACTTCGGCACCTCAGCAAAGTGGCTGGGTTCCATGGAATACTGTCCTCTTCCCTGTGTCATAGACCGCAGGTCGGTTGCGTAACCGAACATTTCGGACAGAGGTACCATTGCAGTGATCTGCTGTGCGCCGCTCACGGGATCCATCGACTGGATCTGACCGCGGCGAGAGTTGAAGCCGCCGATAACGTCGCCCAGATAATCATCCGGTACAACGGTAACGACCTTCATGATCGGCTCGGTAAGCACAGGGTCTGCCTTCCGCATTGCTTCCTTGAACGCCATAGAACCGGCGATCTTGAACGCCATTTCGGAGGAGTCGACCTCGTGATAGGAGCCATCGTACAGAGTGATCTTCACGTCTACTACGTTGTAGCCGGCAAGAACACCGCTCTGCATTGCACCCTGAATACCCTGGTTAACAGGCTCGATGAATTCCTTCGGGATCGCACCGCCGGTAACAGCGTTGACGAACTCGTAGCCTGCACCCGGCTCGTTGGGCTCGAGAATGATCTTAACGTGACCGTACTGACCGGAACCACCGGACTGGCGCTTGTACTTGCACTCGTGGTCGACCCTCGCACGGACGGTCTCCTTGTAGGCAACCTGAGGCGCACCGATGTTTGCCTCGACCTTGAACTCACGCAGAAGTCTGTCTACGATGATTTCCAGGTGAAGCTCGCCCATTCCGGCGATGATGGTCTGACCGGTCTCATCATCCGTATAGGTACGGAAGGTGGGATCCTCCTCTGCCAGCTTTGCCAAGGCGATACCCATTTTTTCCTGTCCTGCGCGAGTCTTGGGCTCGATTGCAACACGGATAACGGGCTCGGGGAATTCCATATTCTCAAGAATGATGGGATGCTTCTCATCACAGAAGGTATCACCCGTAGTGGTGTTCTTCACACCGACCACGGCAGCGATATCACCGCTGTAGCACACGTCGATGTCCTGACGGTCATTGGCGTGCATCTGAAGAATACGACCCATACGCTCTCTCTGACGCTTTCCGGGGTTATACACCGTAGAACCTGCTTCGATAGAACCGGAGTACACACGGAAGAAGCAAAGCTTTCCGACAAAGGGGTCGGTCATGATCTTGAATGCCAATGCAGAGAAGGGCTCATCGTCGGAAGCATGTCTCACATCCTCTTCCTCGGTGTCGGGATTCACACCCTTGATCGCAGGAATATCAGTAGGAGCGGGCATATAATCAATGACAGCATCCAACAGCTTCTGAACGCCCTTATTCTTGTAAGAGGTTCCGCAAACAACGGGAACGATCTTGTTGGCAATGGTCGCCTTACGCAGAGCAGCCTTCAGCTCTGCGACGGAGATCTCCTCTCCCTCGCAGTACTTTTCAAAGAGGTCTTCGTCGGTCTCGCAGATTGACTCGATCATGGCTGCACGGTATTCCTCAGCCATATCCTTCATATCTGCGGGGATCTCCTCGACTCTCATATCCTTACCCATATCGTCGTAATAGACATCGGCTTCCATGTTCATCAGGTCAATAATGCCTCTGAATGTCATTTCCTTACCGATGGGCAACTGGATCGGAACTGCGTTGGCGCGAAGCCGTTCCTTCATCATTCCAACAACACGGAAGAAGTCTGCGCCGGTGATATCCATTTTGTTGATATATGCCATACGCGGAACGCCGTACTTGTCAGCCTGACGCCAAACGGTCTCGGACTGAGGCTCTACGCCTCCCTTCGCACACAGAACGGTAACTGAGCCGTCCAATACACGAAGCGAACGCTCAACCTCTACAGTGAAGTCAACGTGTCCGGGAGTATCAATGATGTTGATACGGTGGGTGTTTTCCTTCATTGCGGCGGGGTCGTTCTGATACTGAGTGTGCGCCCAGAAACAGGTGGTAGCGGCAGAAGTGATGGTAATACCTCTCTCCTGCTCCTGTGCCATCCAGTCCATGGTAGCAGCACCCTCGTGGGTCTCACCGATCTTGTGAGTTTTACCTGTATAGAACAGGATTCTCTCGGTGGTAGTAGTCTTACCGGCATCGATGTGAGCCATGATACCGATATTTCTTGTTTTTTGAAGTGAATATTCTCTTGCCATTAACGGTTTCTCCTTATTTTTCTACGATTAATGACAGATCAATATCTGTAGTGAGCAAACGCCTTGTTTGCTTCTGCCATACGGTGGGTTTCTTCCTTCTTCTTGAAGGCTCCGCCCATACTGTTCTTGGCATCGATGATCTCGGCAGCCAAGCGCTCCGCCATGGTGCGCTCGCCGCGGCTTCTGGAATAAGCGACCAGCCAACGCAGACCAAGGGTCTGACGGCGCTCTGCTCTTACCTCCATAGGCACCTGATATGTCGAACCGCCTACACGGCGAGCCTTGACCTCAAGGACAGGCATGACATTCTCAAGAGCTGCCTGGAAAGCATCCAACGGATTCTCTCCGGTCTTTGCTTCAATTGCGGAAAATGCGTCATAAACGATTTTCTGGGCTACGCCCTTCTTGCCGTCGTACATAATGTTGTTGATGAGCTTAGTCACCAGCTTTGAATTGTACATAGGATCCGGCAATACGTCTCTTTTGGATATACGACCTCTTCTCGGCACTGTACTTCCCTCCTTCATTAATAATATGAAATCATAGGTACTCAAAAGCATTCTTCTGGTAGCGCACAAGGCGGCCGCAGACAATAAACATCAAAAATTACTGCGAACGGAACGTGCTGCTTATTTTGCTTTATACCTCTTTTTTGACCCGAATTACTTCTTCTTGGGTCTCTTTGCGCCGTATTTGGAACGGCTCTGGTTACGGTTTGCAACGCCTTGTGCGTCAAGGGTTCCGCGGATGATATGATACCGCACACCGGGCAGGTCACGAACTCTTCCGCCTCTGATCAGAACGACCGAGTGCTCCTGCAAATTGTGTCCGATTCCCGGAATATAGGTGGTTGCATCCAGACCGTTGGTCAGACGGACTCTTGCGATCTTACGAAGTGCAGAGTTCGGCTTCTTGGGGCTGGTGGTAGAAACCTTCGTGCAAACGCCTCTCTTCTGGGGGGACGCCTGGTCGGTGGGAACGTTGTTCAACGAGTTAAAGCCCTTCTGAAGAACGGGAGCCTTAGACTTGTAGACCTTGTCCTGACGACCCTGCTTGACAAGCTGGTTAAAAGTTGGCATTCTCCATTTTCCTCCTTCTCTGTAATATCTGATGTTTACTGTTTGTCTGCTTGCGGCTCATTTTTCCGCAAACGGACACAGTATATTGTACCATTTTCCAATCGGTTTGTCAAGAGTATGCGGAATTGATTCGCATTTTCTCTCTTTTGCACAATTGGAATCGGGTTTCTCCTGCTATTATTTGCCGATTTTTTATAGAAAATACCACAATTTTCTTTTTTATTTTCGCTTTTATTTTACTGCTTTACCGAGCTAAAGAAGGAAAGACCGCCGACAAAGCGGCGGTCTTTTGCAGTTTTACTTATTTTTTGCGACATTCAATCTTGTTTCCAAAGCATCCAGCTCATAGTGCATAGCCCGAGGAACTCTGTTTCCGACCTGTGCATAGAACTCCTTAATGTTTTCGATATCCGACAGCCAAGAATCCACATCCACGGTCAACAGCTCCTTGATGGTGTCAAGAGACACATCCTTCAAGCCCTCGATGTTGATATCCTCTGCGTTGGGAACATATCCGATGGGGGTAATGTTAGCACCGACCTTGCCCTCGCAACGAGCCAAGATCCACATCAGCACTCTCATGTTGTCGCCGAATCCGGGCCAAATGAAGTTGCCCTCGGCATCGGTACGGAACCAGTTAACGTGGAAGATCTTCGGAGGATTGGGGATCAGCGTACCCATCTTCAGCCAGTGTGCCCAGTAGTCACCCATATCGTAGCCCACAAAGGGTCTCATTGCCATGGGGTCACGGCGAACAACGCCGACAGCGCCTGCGGCGGCAGCGGTCGTCTCGGACGCCATAATAGAGCCGACGAAGGCACCGTTCTGCCAAGAGGTGGACTGATATACCAGCGGAGCGGTCTTAGCCCGACGTCCGCCAAATACGATTGCAGATACCGGCACGCCCTGAGGATTGTTGAACTCAGAGGACAGGCAAGGACAGTTGGTTGCCTTTGCGGTAAAGCGGCTGTTGGGATGTGCGCCGCAGGTGGACTTGTCGGCCTTGTTGTACTTGGTGTAATCCCAAACATTGCCCTTCCAATCGATGGCGTCTGCGGGAGGATTCTTGTCAAGGCCTTCCCACCAAACCGTGTTGTTTGCCTTGTTGTGTACCACGTTGGTGAAGATGGTATCCTTCATGGTGGTGTGCAGTGCGTTGGGATTGGACTTTTCGTTGGTTCCGGGAGCCACGCCGAAGAAGCCGTTCTCGGGGTTCACTGCCCACAGTCTGCCGTCCTGACCGACACGCAGCCAAGCGATATCATCGCCCACGCACCATACCTTGTAGCCCTGCTTCTTATAGAATTCGGGCGGAATGAGCATGGCAAGATTGGTCTTTCCGCAAGCAGAGGGGAATGCGGCGCAGATATACTTGGTCTCGCCGTCGGGATATTCCACGCCGAGAATGAGCATATGCTCAGCCATCCAGCCTTCCTTGCGACCGAGATAGGAAGCGATACGCAGAGCGAAGCACTTCTTACCCAGCAGCACGTTTCCGCCGTAGCCGGAGTTCACCGACCAAATGGTGTTGTCCTCGGGGAAATGGCAGATGTAGCGATTCTCCTCGTCAATGTCGGCTCTTGCGTGCAGACCCTTGATAAAGTCGCCGCTCTCGCCCAGTGCCTCCAGCACGTTGGTGCCGACACGGGTCATGATAAGCATGTTCAGAACGACATAGATCGAATCGGTCAGCTCAATGCCGTACTTGGCAAAGGGAGAGCCGACGATACTCATGGAGTAAGGGATCACGTACATGGTTCTTCCCTTCATGGAGCCGGCATACAGCTTAGACAGCTTGGCATAGCACTCCTTGGGATCCATCCAGTTGTTGATGTTACCCGCATCCTCCTTCTTGGAGGTACAGATAAAGGTTCTGCCCTCTACGCGAGCCACGTCATTGACAGCGGTTCTGTGCAGGTAGCAGTTGGGAAGCAGCTCCTGATTCAGCTTGATCATCTCGCCGGTAGAGCAAGCCTCGGCGCGCAGTGCCTCTGCCTGTTCCTCGGTTCCGTCGATCCATACGATCTTGTCGGGCTGTGTCATGGCTGCCATCTCATCGATCCAGCCAAGAACGTACTTGTTGTTGGTCATGGTTTTTCTCCTCTTTTATGATAAATAAATTTTTGACAATCCTTTGTCTGAAAAACGGAAAGAGCTCCCTCGCTCCCTGTCCGATGACCGACCGCACAAAAAAGTGAGAATGGAAAGCCAAACCGTTTCCCATTATATTGTATCGCACTTCTCCTTTTTTTTCAAGAGCTTTTTCCAAAAGGTTACATTTTATTCACAATTATTGTTAATTTTTTTACAATTCACCCTCACCCCATAGCAAGCTCGCCACTTGTACAAAGCAAACGGCTTCGTATGCAAAAGGAAACGCTTTGCAATTTTTTGCAAAGCGTTTCCTTCTACTTCTATGCCAATACCCGTTGGATCCGATACGTATGATTCAGCACCTGCCAAAGCTGAGGAAAATACCGCATGGCATTCCATACGCCGATGCCGTCAAGACCGTACCGCTCCACCAGCTCCAGCATCGCACGAACACTGTTCGCATTCTCAAACCAAACGATATGCTCCACGGGACGTCCGTCCACACGGTCGAAATAACGGAAGAACGGAGCCTCTGCCACCTCATCGTATTCAATGGCGACACGCTTCTCCCCCGCCAGCTCCACCGCCTGCACATTGCCCAAGGAGCGAGCACGGCTCTCCCCCTGCACGAACGGAAGCGTCCAGTTGTAGCCGTAATTGGGAACGCCCAACAAAATTTTCTCGGGCGGAATCTGACTCACGGCATAATCCACCACCTCGGTCACCTTATTCAGCGGCGAGACCGCCATAGGCGGCCCGTAGGTATAGCCCCATTCATAGGTCATCAGAAAGGCTTTGTCTGCCGCCTCTCCCATGCCCCGATAGTCATGCCCCTCATACAGAAGCCCCGGCTGATCGGAGGAGGTCTTGGGTGCCAAAGAGACCAAGGTCACATACCCCAGCGGTGCCAAACGCTCCCGCAGCTTGCGGACAAACGCCACATATTCCTCGGCGTCAGCTCCTTCCACATACTCAAAATCCACCTCCACGCCGCCATAACGCTTCTGCGTCAGGGTCATGGCGATCTCCTCGATCAGCAGATCCTGTGCGGTCGGATCGTTCAACAGCTCACTCACCAGCTCGCTGTCAAAGGTTCCCCGCTCTCCCAAGGACGCGATCAGCATAATGGGAGAGACACCGTACTGCCGTGCCAGCTCCACGATCGCCTCGTCATCCCCCACGGGCGGGATCAGCTCCCCATCCTCCTCAAAGCGATAGGAAAACAGGGTCAAATAGGTCAAAAACGGCAATGTTTTTTGCAATATTGCCCGATCCACATTTGGATACACATAGGCATTGACGGCAATTTCCTTGTCAAACCGCTTCTCCTCGGGTACGATCGTCAAAATCTGCCCCACCTGCAAATCGGTCTTACCGCCCAAAAAGGGATTGTTCCGCCAAAGCTCGTTGAGGGTCAGCCCGAACCGCTCCGCCACCCGATACAGCGTGTCGCCCTCCTGTACCGTATAGACCGTCCTCGGCTGTAAGATCACCAAGGTCTGCCCCACGCTCAGCAGCCCTCCGCTCGGCAATTCATTGTCTCTTGCGATCAGCTCCGCCTCGGTTCCGTACCGCCTTGCAATGCTGTACAGACTGTCACCGTTTTGCACCGTATAAAGTACCATAGCCTTCTCCTTTTTATGTTTTACGGGAATCGGTATCAGTATATGGCGGGAAGGATTTTTTTGACAGTTTTTCCGTTTCGGAGCATATTCCTCCGCCGAAACGCAAATACTACCCTCGTACCCTATGACAGAGAAAGGAAACACAGGATGAACAAACCACAAATTATCAAATGCTGCGCCAGAGAAATTCTCGATTCGAGAGGAAATCCCACCGTGGAGGCATCGGTCTTTTTGTCCGATGGCACCGTGGGGATGGCAAGTGTGCCGTCGGGTGCTTCGACGGGAATCTATGAAGCCCACGAAAAGCGGGACGGCGACAAAAAACGCTACGGAGGCAAGGGAGTGTGTGATGCGGTAGGAGCCGTTTGCCGTATCATATCTCCTGCCATTGCGGGGATCAGTGCCGCCGAGCAGGCGGAGCTGGACCGTGTCCTGCTTCGGCTGGACGGAACCGATAATAAATCAGCACTCGGTGCTAACGCCATTCTCGCCGTATCTCTTGCGGCGGCAAGAGCGGCGGCGAACTGGTACCATACGCCCCTGTTCCGCTATTTGGGCGGCACAGATGCCTACCGCCTGCCCGTTCCCATGATGAACATTCTCAACGGCGGTGCGCACGCCTCCAATACCGTAGAAATTCAGGAATTTATGATCGTCCCCGTGGGCATGAAACGCTTTTCGGATGCCCTTCGGGCGGGCAGTGAGGTCTACCACGCACTCGGTTCCCTTCTGAAGGAGCGAAAGCTGACCACCACCGTAGGAGATGAGGGCGGCTTTGCCCCCAACCTTACTACTGATGAGGAAGCCATTGAGCTTATTTGCGAAGCCATCCGAGCCGCAGGCTATACCACCGACGAAATCAAGATCGCACTGGATGCCGCCGCTTCGGAATGGTACCAAAGCGACGGCTCCTATCTGCTCCCCAAAAGAGGAAAGCGGTACAGCCGCCGTGAGCTGATCGACTATTGGGTGCGGCTCTGCGACAAGTACCCCATGATCCTCTCCATTGAGGACGGCTTGGATCAGCGGGATACCGACGGCTGGCAGGAGCTGACCGAGCGGCTGGGCAATCGCATCATGCTGGTGGGAGACGACCTATTCGTCACCAACACCGAGCGGCTCCGCCAAGGAATTGAAAAGCGAATCGCCAACGCCATTCTTATCAAGCCCAATCAGATCGGCACTCTCAGCGAGACCATGGATGTCATCCATCTTGCCAAGGATGCGGGCTACCGTTTCATCCTCTCCCACCGTTCGGGCGAGACCGAGGACACCACCATTGCCGACATTGCCGTTGCCATGAACGCCCCCTTTATCAAAACAGGAGCCCCCTGTCGCAGTGAGCGGGTAGCCAAGTACAACCGCCTGTTGCGTATCGAGTCGGCGCTCAACAGCGGCGGCAAATACGGCTTTGCCCAGCTCTCTCTTGCCAACGGCATGCCAGAAGCCACCCCCGACCATTGCCGTAAGGTGTAAAAACTCCCTGCGATACAAAACCGTATCGCAGGGAGTTCTCTTTTTATAGATTTTACAGCGTATTTTCTTCCTCAACAGGAGCTTTTTCTTCCGATGATTCCTCCAAGCCTTCGTCGGCAGACGAGGGTTCCGCAACAGATTCCTCCGCCGTTTCCTCCACAGCTTCTTCGGAAATCTCCTCAGCAGGCAATTCCTCCACAGCATCTTCCGAAGCAGGAAGCTCCGCAGCAGGTACCTCCTCAGGAGCCGCCTCCGCAGGGGCTTCTTCCGCCTCCGCGCCCTGTTCCTCCACATAGACATATCCGCCTGTCACAATGGCACGCTTGCGCTCCTTACTGACCTCACCGCACATGGTTTTGTCAAGCACCGTTTGAACGATCTCCGCCGCCAGCATCAGCACAAGACCCACCGATGCCAAAATGAAATACACCAGCGCACGTCCCGTCAGAGCCAAACCGAATTCGGTCAGCATCAGAACCATCGGCAAAATCGCCGTCAGCATATGAATGGATGCCAGCACAATATGTTTGTCCGAACGGCTCTTGGACATGCAGGCAAAACGGGTAAAGACATGGATCATGTAATCAAAGGTCATGACCAACGTCACAAAGAACAGTGCAATCATTCCCCAAGTCAGATATTTCATGGTCGATGTGCTTGCCTGATAGGTTCCGAATCGCTCTACGATCCCTCCTACCACACCGGACTTCAGCATCGTAAAGAAGAACAGCAAAAAGCCGCCTACACTGCATGCCGAAACGATCTGCAACACATTCAGATACTTGAAATCGGACTTTTCGTAATATTTCAGTCTCGCCGCCATCAGACTGATGACCAGCCCCGCAACGACACACGCCAAAACGCCCCATACGCCGTATCCTAACTGTACGCTCGGCACCAATAGCTTCACAATGAGAATCAAGGGAAGCAGACCGAAGATCCCCGCAAAGGAGCGTGCCACACGGTGAAACGCCCGCTCAGGACGAGTCACTCTCGAAAAGAAGGAAATAAGCGCAATAAGGGTCTGAATCACCGCCGTTAGAGGAATGGTGACAACCATACACAACAAGAAAATATAACTGAGAGCAAGAAGCATATTGCTGCCAAAGCACGAAACCAAGGTAAATGCCAACGCAAGAACACTGACAAGCTCCTGCGTAATCATGCTCCGCAGATCATTCTTTACCTTTTCCAGCTTTGCCTCTACCTCGTCCAGATCCTTTTGAACGCCGTCCATTTCATTTTGCACGTTCGTCAACTCGTTCTGAACGCCCTCTGCCCCCGCAAGCCCCTCTTCCTTGGCGCTATTGAGATCACTTGCCGTACTGTCCAATTCATCCTTTCTGTCCTTGAGGGAGTTTGCCGACCGTTGAAGCTCCTGCACATCATTCCACAGCGTCATCAGATTTTTGGCGCTGCCAATGATCTTGCCCGTCGATTGAACAATATAAGGCAGACTCACATCAATTTTCTCGGGAATTACGAGACTTGCCTCACTGCCCTCCGGGGTTGCGACTCGAATGATCTCGTCCAAGGTTCCCTGCATACCGTCACTCAGCTCGATCCGAACAGTAAAGATCGTACCGAAACTCATAACGCACATAACCAAGATCAACAAAAGACAAACGATATTCTGAATGAACATCAATACCTTCCCGGGCAATACCCGTGCCAAAGCCTTGCTAAACATGATATTCCTCCCAATTGTATGTAGTAGTTATTTTAATCATATCACAAAACCGTCACATTGTCAAGAGTTTTTTTTGAATTAACAGAAAAGAACCCATTGCCAAAGCAATGGGTTCTTTTGGATTGATAGTCAGAAGCTGTCCGATCAGCCCACAAGCGTATCGCTGCCTGTGTCTGCCGATTCATCCTTCTTCACGACATCCACATTGTGATAGCACGCCATACCCGTTCCTGCGGGGATCAGCTTACCGATAATAACATTTTCCTTCAAGCCCAGCAGGTGGTCTACCTTGCCCTTGATGGCTGCCTCGGTCAACACCTTGGTCGTCTCTTGGAAGGAAGCGGCAGACAGGAAGGATTCGGTCTGGAGAGAAGCCTTGGTAATACCCAACAGAATGGGTTTACCCTCTGCCATGCGAAGTCCTGCCTCGCCGGCGTCGATTCTCGCCTGAATGCGATTGTTCTCTTCCTCGAATTCGCCTGCATCCACCAGTGCATCCGTCAACAAATCGGTATCTCCGCCATCGGAAATACGAATCTGTCTGGTCATCTGACGGGCAATGATCTCAATATGCTTATCATTAACATTACAGGACTGGGAACGGTATACCTTCTGAATTTCCATAATGATATAGTCGTACACCTTATCCAAATAATCCCGATTGTTGGGATCGTTGGGGTCGTCAAAGATCCGCATGATATCGGCGGGAGCCTTGCTTCCGTCAGTCAGTGCATCGCCCTTCTTGACCTCCATACCCTCGGAAACGATCAACCGCTTGCCAAAGGGGATCTGATGAGGCACCACCATATCGTTCTCCGCACTGCGAAGCTCTGCGACATAGGTGTTGGGCGTATCTCCTTGCTTGATCTCCTGGATCACGCCGTCCACCTCTGCCAAAACAGCGGTTTTCTTGGGCGTTCTCGCCTCAAACAGCTCTTCAACTCTGGGAAGACCCTGCGTAATATCCGAGCCTGCGACACCGCCCGAGTGGAAGGTACGCATGGTCAGCTGAGTACCGGGCTCACCGATGGACTGCGCAGCGATGATACCCACCGCCTCGCCGACCTTAACGGGATTGCCCGAAGCAAGGTCTGCACCGTAGCAATGCGCACAAATACCGTGCTTGGCATGACATTGAATGGCGGTACGGATGTACACACGCTCAATGCCGGCTTTTACGATCTCTGCCGCCTGCTCATCGGTGATCATCTCATCATCACCCACGATCACCTCGCCGGTGACGGGATTCTGAACCGCCCCAATGGTATATCTGCCCACGATTCTGTCGGACAGCGGCTCCAGAACGGTTCCGTTGTTGTCGTCCATGATCTGCTCGATCCATGCGCCCTTGGTGGTATCGCACTTCTCTTCCCGCACGATCACATGCTGAGAAACATCGACCAAACGACGGGTCAGATATCCCGAGTCAGCGGTACGGAGTGCCGTATCCGACAGGGATTTACGGGAACCCTTCGCACCCATGAAGTACTCAAGAATATTCAAGCCCTCACGGAAGTTGGACTTAATGGGAAGCTCAATGGTCTTACCGTTGGTCGCAAACATCAGTCCGCGCATACCGGCAAGCTGACGCATCTGCGCAATGGAACCACGGGCTCCGGAATCCGACATGATCTTGATTGGATTGTAGGCATCAAAGCCCTTTTGCAGAGCATCGGTCACCTCATTGGTGGTCTCGCCCCAAATCTTGATAACATTGTTATACCGCTCATCGTTGGTCAAAAGACCCTCGTTGTAGCTGTTGTTGATGGCATCGACCTTCTTCTGTGCGGCGGCGATATACTCCTCCTTTTCGGCGGGAATCGTCATATCGTACACCGAGATCGAGAAGGACGCCTTGGTGGAATACTTGTAGCCCATCTCCTTGATGTGATCCAGCATTTCCGCACAGACCGCAGAGCCGTGCTTCTTGATACACAGGTCGATCATCCGACCCAGCTCCTTCTTCTTGACCACCGTCTGGATCTCCAGCTCAAAGAGATCATCCTCGGTCACACGCTCAATCATGCCCAGATCCTGCGGAATGGGCGCATTGAAGATCAACCGTCCCAAGGTCGCATCGATCAGCTTCGTTTTCTTTTCTCCGTTGATCTCCTTGGTCACACGGATCTTGATGGGCGCATGCAATCCCAACGCTCCGTTGGTATACGCCATCATTGCCTCGTTGAAATCACGGAAGGCTCTTCCCTCACCGGGCTCACCTGCCTTATCCATCGTCAGATAGTAGGAACCGAGGATCATATCCTGAGAAGGAACTGCCACGGCACGACCGTCCATAGGCTTCAACAGGTTGTTGGCAGACAGCATAAGGAATCTTGCCTCTGCCTGTGCCTCTGCGGACAGCGGCACGTGTACCGGCATCTGGTCGCCGTCAAAGTCGGCGTTAAATGCGGTACAAACCAGCGGGTGCAGCTTAATAGCTCTGCCCTCCACCAGTACGGGCTCGAATGCCTGAATCGACAGACGGTGCAGCGTAGGTGCACGGTTCAGAAGCACGGGATGCTCCTTGATCACGTTTTCCAACGCATCCCATACACAGGGATTCTCATGCGCTTTTTCGATCTTCTTCAGTGCATCCTTCACGCCGACTCTCTGCATCTCTTCCAGTCTCTTGACCACGAAGGGCTTGAAGAGCTCCAGTGCCATTTCCTTGGGAAGTCCGCACTGATAAATTTTCAAGGAAGGACCCACAACGATAACCGAACGTCCCGAGTAGTCCACACGCTTACCCAAGAGGTTCTGACGGAAGCGTCCCTGCTTACCGCGAAGCATCTCGGACAGAGACTTCAGCGGACGGTTGGAGGGACCCGTAACGGGCTTTCCTCTGCGTCCGTTGTCGATCAGAGAGTCCACCGCCTCCTGCAGCATCCGCTTCTCGTTGCGAATGACGATCTCGGGAGCATGGATCTCAATGATCTTCTTCAAACGGTTATTTCTGCTGATGACCCGTCTGTACAGCTCGTTCAGGTCGGAGGACGCAAACCGTCCGCCGTCCAGCTGTACCATGGGTCGGATATCGGGAGGAATGACGGGAATCACATCCAAGATCATCCACTCCAGCTTGTTGCCCGATTTGCGGAAAGCCTCCACGACCTCCAAACGCTTGATGACACGGGTCTTTTTCTGCCCCGACGCCGTAGCAAGCTCGGTCTTGAGCTGAGCGGAAAGCTGCTCGATGTCGATCTGAGACAAAAGCTCCTTGATCGCCTCAGCGCCCATTCCCACACGGAAATCGTTTCCGTACAGCTCACGGTTTTCCTGATATTGCTTTTCATTGAGCACGGTTCCCTTTTCCAAGGGAGTGGAACCGGGATCCAGCACTACATTGTCGGCAAAATACAGCACCTGCTCCAAATACTTGGGGGAGATATCCAACACCAACGCCATCCGAGAAGGGATCGCCTTGAAGTACCAGATGTGGGAGACGGGAGCCGCCAGCTCCACATGCCCCATCCGTTCCCGACGCACCTTTTTGGTGGTCACGTCCACGCCGCACTTTTCGCACTTGTGAGGCTCCTTGTTGTGGGAATTTTTATACTTTCCGCACATACAGGCACCGTCCTTGGTCGGCCCGAAGATCCGCTCACAGAAGAGTCCGCCGATCTCTGCCTTCAAGGTTCGGTAGTTAATGGTCTCGGGCTTGGTGACCTCACCATAAGACCATTCTCTGATCATATCCGGAGATGCCAGACCTATTTTAATTGAATCAAATTCAGTATGCTCCACAGCTGTTCTCCTTCATTCATTACATATTCTCATCGTCATCGTATTTCTGAAATACGTCGTCCAGATCGTCCTCATCCCCGAACATCGAATCGCCGTCCTCGGCATCGTCGATCAGGAAGGAATCATCCAGCTCATCGGTCTCCACCGTGTTGTCGAGCATATCGTCCAGCATCGCTTCCTCTGCGCGGTTTGCGTAAGGAGTGACCTCCTCCTCCTGACACAGGGTAGACAACTGGATCTCCTCGCCGTTCTTATCCAGCACACGGATATTAAGTGCCAACGACTGAAGCTCTTTGACCAAGACCTTAAAGGATTCGGGTACACCGGGCGTGGGGATATTCTGTCCCTTGATGATTGCCTCATACGCCTTCCGACGTCCGTTGATATCGTCGGACTTGACAGTCAGGATCTCCTGCAACGTATATGCGGCACCGTATGCCTCAAGTGCCCAGACCTCCATCTCTCCGAACCGCTGACCGCCGAATTGAGCCTTACCGCCCAAGGGCTGCTGCGTAACGAGAGAGTACGGACCGTTGGAACGGGCGTGGATCTTATCATCGACCAGGTGATGCAGCTTCAGATAATACATGATACCTACGGTAACAGGGTTATCGAAGGGCTCGCCGGTACGGCCATCGTACAGAATGGTCTTACCGTCGATGACACGCACAAGACCCGTCGCCATCAGCTCTGCCATCTTTTCGGGATCCTTTCGATCCTCGGCATCAATGCGAACCAAGTCCTTGTTGCCCTCTGCATCCTCGGTCTCCATAAACAGCTCCTTGCCGTCCACGTTCTCACCGGGAAGGATCCGTCTGCAATTGCCTGCCATCCGCAGGCATTCGATGATCTCCTTCTCGTTGGCTCCGTCAAAGACAGGGGTCATGATCTTCCAGCCAAGCTTTCTGGCGGCAATTCCCAAGTGAACCTCCAGCACCTGTCCGATGTTCATACGGGAAGGCACGCCCAAGGGGTTCAGCACGATATCCAGCGGGGTACCGTCAGCAAGGAAGGGCATATCCTCGGGAGGCATGATACGGGAAACGACACCCTTGTTTCCGTGACGTCCTGCCATCTTGTCTCCCACGGAGATCTTTCTCTTCTGTGCGATATACACACGAACGACCTTGTTCACACCGGCGGGAATGTCATCGTTATGCTCATGAGAGAACACCTTGACATCCACAACGATACCCGATTCACCGTGAGGCAGACGGAGGGAGGTATCTCTCACCTCTCTTGCCTTCTCACCGAAGATCGCACGGAGCAGCCGCTCCTCGGCGGTCAGCTCGGTCTCGCCCTTGGGCGTGATCTTTCCGACCAGAATATCCCCGGCTCTGACCTCGGTACCCTTCTTGATGATACCCTCGGCATTCAGATCCTTCAAGGCATCCTCGCCCACATTGGGGATCTCTCTGGTGATCTCCTCCGGTCCGAGCTTGGTATCTCTCGCCTCATGGGTGTATTCCTCAATATGGAGAGAGGTATATACGTCATCTCTGACCAACCGCTCATTCAGCAGAACGGCGTCCTCGTAGTTGTAGCCCTCCCACGTCATAAAGCCGATGAGAGCATTCTTACCCAAGGAGATCTCTCCGTTGCTGGTAGCGGGACCGTCGGCAATGACCTGCCCTGCCGTGACCTTTTCGCCAAACTTGACCACGGGACGCTGATTGAAACAGGTTCCCTGGTTGGTCTTTTTAAACTTGATCAGCTCATATACATCCTTGTGTCCGTCCTCGCAAGCCACTACGATCTTGGTCGCATCGACCTTTTCCACGTAGCCGTCGTTCTTGGCAAGGATCACAACGCCCGAATCCACAGCGGCTCGGTATTCCATACCCGTTCCGACAATGGGGCTGTCGGTCACCATCAGCGGCACTGCCTGCTTCTGCATGTTCGATCCCATCAGCGCACGGGAGTTGTCGTCGTTCTCCAGGAAGGGGATCATGGCGGTTGCCACCGAAACGACCATCTTGGGCGAGATATCCATAAAGTCTACCTCTGTCGGGGTCTTTTCCACGAACTCACCCTTGTCTCTGGCAGTCACACGGGCATTAACAAACCGATTGTTTTCATCCAACGGCTCGTTGGCGGGAACGATGATAAAGTTATCCTCTTTATCAGCGGTCATATATACCACCTCATCGGTCACCACGCCGTCCACGATGCGGCGGTAGGGGGCCTCGATGAAGCCGTAATCATTGATCTTTGCATAGGTGGTCAGATACGAGATCAGACCGATGTTGGGACCTTCGGGGGTCTCGATGGGACACATACGGCCATAGTGGGTATAGTGTACGTCACGAACGTCGAAGGAAGCTCTCTCACGGGACAGACCGCCGGGGCCCAGTGCCGACAAACGGCGCTTGTGGGTCAGCTCTGCCAACGGGTTGTTCTGATCCATGAACTGAGACAGCTGAGAGGAGCCGAAGAACTCACGGATGACCGTGGTCACAGGCTTGATATTGATGAGCGCACCGGGGGTCAACTTTTCGTTGTCCTGAATGGTCATGCGCTCCTTGATGATCTTATCCATACGGGTAAAGCCGATACGGAGCTGATTCTGAAGCTGCTCACCGACCGAACGGATCCGACGGTTGCCCAAATGGTCGATATCATCCACCGAGCCCACTCCGTGAACCAAGTTCAGCATATAGTTGATGGAAGCAAAAATATCGTCCTTGGTGATATGCTTGGGACACAGCTCGGCAATTCTCTCCTTCGCCATCGCCTTGACGGCTTCCTCATCCTGTCCGCACTGCTCCATGATCTCCAAGAGAACCGGCAGCTTCGCCTTTTCGCTTACACCGCAGTCCTTCAGATCATAGCCCAGCACATCCTCGGGATAAATGGTGTTGTTGGAGAAGACCTTCACGATTTGACCGTTGTCCATCTGAAGCATCGCAACATTGACACCGGCGCTCTCGATGGCATGTGCCATTTCGTTGTTCAGCAGAGTTCCCTTTTCATACAGCAGCTCGCCGGTCAGCGGGCTTACCACATCCTCCGCCAGCACATGTCCGCGAATTCTGGCGTGAAGAGCCAGCTTCTTGTCAAACTTATACCGACCCACATTGGCAATGTCGTACCGCTTGGCATCGAAGAAATAGTTGCGGATCAGTGCCTGAGCAGGCTCGATGAGCGCAGGCTCACCGGGACGGAGCTTCTTGTAGATCTCCTTCAGAGCCTCCACGCCGGGCGTGGAATTGTTGTGCAGTGCCAGCATCTCGCTCTCATCCTTGTCAAAGGTCAGAGACAGCAGCTCCTCCTCTCCAAACAGTCCGTAGATCTCCTCACGGGATTCGATCCCCAAGGCACGGATAAACATGGTCAGCGGAACCTTACGGGTCTTGTCGATCCGAACATACATAACACCTGTGGCATCCACCTCATACTCCAACCATGCGCCCCGATAGGGGATAATGGTTGCACTGTAAGTCTCCTTGCCCGATTTGTCGATGGCATCGGCATAATACATACCGGGAGAACGGATGATCTGAGAAACGATCACTCGCTCCGCTCCGTTGATGACAAAGGTACCCGTTTCGGTCATAATGGGGAAATCACCCATAAAGATATCGGTCTGCTTGACCTCGCCCGTTGCCTTATTTGTCAGACGGACGTTGACCTTCAGAGGAGCCGCATAGTTTGCGTCCCGCTCCTTGCATTCCTCTACCGTGTACTTTGGCTTCTGATCGATGGAATACGAAACGAACTCGATCACCAGATTATCCGAGTGGTCCGTGATCGGCGATACATCCCGCAGCACCTCCATCAATCCCTCTTCCAAAAACCACTTGAAGGATTTGGTTTGCACTTCGACCAGGTTCGGAAGTTCGCACGAAAAATTGGATTTTGCAAAACTCTTTCTCGTGTTCTGACCAAGCTTCTGCTCTTTTACGTTGACCATTCTTTCAATCACTCCATTCAAAGTAATCATCCGCCCCGTATTCGACCCGTTGCGAATGTTCCGCTCACTCTGTCCCGCCAAGACCGTGTATTATATAAATATCGAAAAATTTTTCCGCCATTTATACGTCAAATCTTCAACAGGGCATAATAAGCAATTATAATGCAGTTTATAATTATAGCACGATTGTCAAGGTTTGTCAAGTTCTTTTTTCAAAAAAAACGAATAATTTTTTATTTCGACAGAAAACGTGCCAAATTCATCTCCTTTTCCTCTCATTTTCCTTTCCTTGTGCCTCCTGAGAGTCGCTCTTCGAGGCATGTATTTTTTCTTTTTTTAAAATTTTCGGAATTTTTTTCAAAAACCTATTGCAATCGAATCGGATTTGTGGTATCATATATAACTGTATGAATGATACGGAGCGTACCCTCTCATGCGCACCGTCATGGTCCAACATCTTTAACGGAGGTGAAAATCAATGCCGAATATTAAAAGTGCAAAGAAGCGTGTTCTGGTCAACCAAACCAAGGCAATGCAGAACAAAATGTTCCGCACTCAGCTGAAGACCGATATGAAGAAGTATCAGGCTGCCGTTGCTGCAGGCGATACCGCTCTTGCTCAGACGACCTACAAGATCGCTGTCAAGAAGATCGACCAGGCTGCCGCTCGCGGAATCATTCACAAGAATGCTGCCGCTCGCAAAAAGAGCCAGTTCACAAAGGCCCTGAACAATATGTAATGATAGCCGTACATAGTTCTCACCGCTATGTACGGTTATTTTACTTTCATTTTCCATACAGGAGGTTATCCCATGATCTGCCGAAGCATCGACGAGCTGGTGGGCAACACGCCCCTGCTCGATATAGAACGCTATTGCCAAAAAAACAATTTGTCCGCCCGCATTCTTTGTAAATTGGAATATCTCAATCCCGCCGGAAGTGCCAAGGATCGTATCGCCGCCGCAATGCTCGACGATGCAGAGCGGCGAGGGCTTTTGACGAAGGATTCTGTCATCATTGAGCCCACCAGCGGCAACACGGGGATCGGACTTGCCGCCCTTGCCGCCGCACGTGGCTACCGCGTGATCCTCACCATGCCCGAAACCATGAGCATAGAGAGGCGCAAGCTGCTCTCCATGTACGGAGCGGAGCTTGTTCTTACCGAAGGGGCGAAAGGAATGCAGGGAGCCATTGACAAAGCGGAAGAGCTTGCCGCTTCTCTGCCCCACAGCTTCATCCCCTCTCAGTTCGACAACCCCGCCAATCCGTCGGCGCACAGAACCTCCACCGGTCCAGAAATTTGGAGGGACACCGACGGAAAAATTGATCTGTTCGTTGCAGGTGTGGGAACAGGCGGAACACTAAGCGGCGTGGGAGAGTATCTGAAATCTCAAAATCCCGCCATCCGCATCGTGGCGGTCGAGCCATCTGCCTCCCCTCTCCTGTCCGAAGGACGGACAGGCGCACACGGTCTGCAAGGCATCGGTGCCAATTTCGTTCCCACCAATCTCAACCGCACGGTCATCGACGAGATCCTTCCCGTCAGCGAGGAAGAGGCGTATCGGGCAGGAAGAATGCTGGCAAGAACCGAAGGGATCCTTTGCGGGATCACCTCAGGAGCGGCACTACACGCCGCTACGGTTTTGGCAAGCCGCCCCGAGAACAGCGAAAAGATCATCGTCTGCCTGCTTCCCGATACCGGCGACCGCTATCTCTCCACACCGTACTTTTCATAAAAGATAAATCAGCGGGCGAGCACAATGTGCTCGCCCATTTCTTATTCTCTGCCTCTTTAGCCGAAATATCGTAACGAAAGTAACTTTACAATATCCCAAGCATGCGAAATACAAACGCAAACAGGAACAGCGTAAAGACCGATCCTACACTGGTCCAAACAACCAGCTGTCCCGCCAACACGTCATCGTTCCCCATCTCTCTTGCCATGATTGCCGAGGATACCGCCACAGGGGAGGCAAACAGGGCGATAAAGGATGCATATTCCGCCGCCCCCAAGCGGATCAGCCCCAGCTTTGCCAAAAATGCCCCGATGCCGATCCCGAGGATCGGTGCCAACAGGATCCGTCCCACCGTCCCCAAAACGATCTGCCGTCTCATGCCCTTTACCGCCGAGAAGGTAAACTGTCCTCCCAGCATGAGCAGCATAAAGGGAGAGGCGATCTTGGCAAGCCATTCCACCACGGTATAGAAAACCTTGAGCTGACGGGAGAGCTGAAATACGGGTACGCCAAATGCGTTGGTAGGGATCATCTGTCGAATTGCCAAGCAGACAAACCCAAGAGCAATGCCGATAATCAATGGATTTTTCAAGATATTGATCCCGATCCGCTTCCAGTTGACAGAAGACAAACCGCCCCGCTTTCCTTCCTTTTTTTCTGAAAAGACCGACAATGCCACCACCGCCAGCACATTGAACAAGGGAATGGTAAAGGCGGTCAGCACCGCAACACATTGCAGTGCCGACGAACCGCCCAACGCCTCGGTCAGAGAAATACCGACGATGGCACTGTTGGAGCGAAAAAAGCACTGTACCACAACGCCCCGTTGGCGTGAGTCGGGAACGAACAAAAGAACGGCGATCACACCCAGCGCAAACATCAGACAAACGGCAAGCACCGCATAGATCACCGTCCGAAAATCAATGGCTGTCATGCTTTCGATCGTGTATACGTTGCAAAACAGCAAGCAAGGCAGGGCTACCCGAAAGGAAAATTTATAGCCGCTCGCCACGAACTGCTCGGAAAAAAATCCGATACGTTTGAAAAAATATCCCAAAAAGATAATCAACACCACAGGCAAAACCGCCTCAATGGCATATAAAAGCGTTGCACCGATATTCATTGCCTTCCGTCTCCCTTACAAAGCATTCCCTGATAGCTTCCCCTTTCGTACAGCTCCTTGTCGATATCATTGATGACCGAAACCTTTTTGCGGCTCCAGTCGGGAGCCAAAAGCTCCTCCGCCATGCCGTCACCCGTCAACCGCCCGATCACAGTGTCACTCGGCAACAGCTCCAAAGCATCGACGGTCACCGATACATATTCGCTTTTTTCCATCGGCGTGTACCGCCCTGCCAGATATTCCTCGGCAAGTGCCGTTCCCCGCAGGACATGCAAAAGATGAAGCTTTACTTGGTCGGGATGAAGCTCCGCCACACGCCGAACGGTTTCCAGCATCGTATCCCGATCCTCCCCGGGCAGACCGAAGATCAGATGCACGCAAATCCCGATCCTGTCCGATGCCCGCCGCAGCCGCTCATAGCCCCGACAAAATTCCGCAAAGGTATGCCCCCGATTGATCCGCTCTGCCGTCTCATCGCAGGTAGTCTGAAGCCCCAGCTCCACCGTCAGCACCGTCCGATCGGCAAGCTCCGCCAGATATTCGGGGATCCCCTCTCCCAGGCAATCCGCCCGTGTGGCAATATTCAGCCCGACCACACCCTCCTGTGCCAGTGCTTCCTCATATAAGCCCCGAAGCCGTTCCAATGGCGCATAGGTATTGGTATGCGCCTGAAAATACGGAATACACCGCTCCACCGACCATTTGGCGGACAGCTTCTCCCGCATACGGCGATACTGCTCTCCCACGCCCAGCAAAGGAGATTCGGCAAAATCGCCGCTTCCCCGCCCCGAGCAATAGATACAGCCGCCCACACCGCACCGTCCGTCAATATTTGGACAGGTCATGCCCGCATCCAAGGGAATTTTTGCACACTTGCCGCCGAATGTACGACGCAGATAATAGTCATAGGTATAATACCGTTTGTTGCTGTCGGTAAAGGCATACGGGTTTTGATCTTTTTGGGTCACCTTCTTGCTCATGCGCCGCTCCTTTCTTGCCCATCCATCATAAAATGAAAGCGGAATCCGTAAAAACGAGACTCCGCTTTATGGAACGCATTATTTTATCCCAACAGCTTCTCCAGCACCGCCAGTCGCACGCAAATGACCAACACATCCATTGCTGCCGCCAGATCCTCCATGGAGGGATAGGTGGGAGCGATCCGAATGTTGCTGTCCGCAGGATCCTTTCCATAGGGGTAGGTAGCGCCCACATTTGTCAGGGTCACACCCGCCTCACGGCAAAGAGCATAGGTACGCTTGGCGCACCCCTCCGCCGTATACAGGCTGATAAAATATCCACCCTTCGGATGAGTCCATGTCGCCGCACCCGTTCCCGACAGTTCCTCACTCAGCTTACGCTCCACCAATTCGAACTTGGGTCGGATGACCTTGGCAAGCTTCAGCATGTGCCGATGGATATTCTCCGCATTGCCGAAATATTTGACGTGACGAAGCTGATTGAGCTTGTCGTGTCCGATGGTCTGCACGCTCATGATCTTCTTGATCTGCGCAAGATTGGCTTCGGATGCCGCCAAAATGGCAACTCCCGCACCGGGGAAGGAGATCTTGGAGGTAGAGGCAAAATACAGCACTCTGTCCTCGGTTCCGAACGAACGGCAGGCGGCAAAGATATCCGCCAACACATCTCCCCCTTCGGCATACAGCTCGTGTACGGCATAGGCATTATCCCAAAAGATCCGAAAAT
Source organism: Oscillospiraceae bacterium (assembly GCA_015063535.1). Taxonomy (GTDB): domain Bacteria; phylum Bacillota; class Clostridia; order Oscillospirales; family CAG-272; genus HGM12713. The sequence goes on along the minus strand of SVTY01000010.1, from coordinate 27,682 downwards.
CGGGTGCCGCCGTCCTCATGCTTGCCAAACGGCGTACCGTCTCTTCGGAGTAGGTATAGCCGTCGGGATTGGAATACTTGGGACAGCACCAGATTCCCTTGATCGACGCATCCTGCGCAACCAACCGCTCCACGGTATCCATATCGGGGCCCGCAGCGGTCATCGTGACGGGGATCATCTCAATTCCCAAGGACTCGCAGATGGCAAAATGGCGGTCATAGCCGGGGGCGGGACAAAGGAATTTGACCGTCCCCTGCTTTCCCCAAGGAGCCTCTCCCCCCACAACGCCGTAAAGCATAGCACGGGCAACGGCATCATACATTAAATTTAAAGACGAATTTCCTCCCACGAGGATCGACTCGGGGGAAAGCCCCAACAGCTCGGCAAACAGCCGCTTTGCCTCGGGGATTCCGTCAAGGATCCCATAGTTCCGTCCGTCCATCCCTGCCTCGGTAAAGCAATCCTCTGCCGTCCGCAAGCAAGCCAGCATATCGGTCATCAGATCCAGCTGATCCGCCCCGGGTTTTCCCCGAGACAGATCCAAAGAAAGGCGTTGCGCCTTTTTCTCCTCATACAGTCCTTGAAGCCGAGCCTGCTCCGCCTTCAATTCCTCGGTCGTCATCTGAAAATAATTCATAGTAAAAAAGCCTCCGTTTGCCCCCAAAAGAGGGGCGTTGCAACTAATCCCGTATATTATACCATAAACTTTTCCAAAAAGCAAGAATTATTTTCTCTTTTTGCAAAAAATTCACATTTTTTTCGATTTATTCCCACTTTTCCCAAAATCTTCTCATAATTTCTGCAAGAGAGGAGGCATTTCCTGCATATTGAACCGCAGACCAATGAGCAGGATACAAAGCACGGTATTTGGGCTCGGCATATCGGTCGTCCACCAATACCGCCACACCCCGATCCTCCTCTCGGCGAATGACCCGCCCCACTGCCTGAAGCACGTGATTCATACCGGGATAGGTATAGGCATATTCATAGCCCTGCCCCTCATTCTGATCGAAATACTCCCGAATGATATTGCGCTCATTGGAGAGCCCTGGCAAGCCCACACCGAACACGATGGCACCGATCAAACGGCTTCCCGGCAGATCCACGCCCTCAGAGAAGGCGCCGCTGAGCACGCAAAAGCCAACCCGCAAATGTCCCGCATCCTCCTTGAAGGCGCTGAGAAATTCCTCCTTTTCCCGCATGCCCATTCCCTGCCGCTGTACCACCACCTCGACCTTCGGATATTTTTTCCGAAAGACCGTCAGCACACTTTCCAGACAGGAATAGGACGGAAAGTAGGCAATATAATTTCCGGGCTTTGCGCTGACGGTAGCGGCAATGACCGTCGCATACCGTGCGCTGTTCTTTTCCCTGTCCTCCATGCGGACGCTGAGGTAGTCCGCCACCGCCACGCATAGCCCCTCCGGATCGAAGGGAGACGGCAGTGTCACGCTGAGTGCCTGCTTAGTACCGCCCAGTACATCGCAAAAATATTCCGTCGGGGTCAGTGTTGCCGAAAACAGCACCGACGCCACGGCTCGGTTCAAGAGCGCATCCATGGTAGGCGAAGGATCCAAGCAATAGATCTTGACCAAAACATCGCCCCCCGACACCTCCACATAAAAGAGAAAGCCCCGATCAAAGCAGTCCCTGACCGACCGATACCGTCTGACCCCCGACAACAGCTCGGCGATCGACACCGCCAAGGGATGCTCCCGATTCTTCTTGAGCCAACCGTCGGCAATCTTTTCCAATCGCTCCAGCTCCCGATCCAACGATTCGGCAGGCGTGCGGCTCATGTAAAAGCCCCGATCCTGCCCCTCCGCATCCTTCACAAGATCATCCCGACACAGACGCTTCAGACGGCTGACGGCACGAGCCGCCCCCGATGCCGCCGAACAGAGCTTCTCATCCGCCGCCTTCGCCACCTGAGCCAGCCGCTCCAGCTCCGAATACCGCAGAGAGGCGGAATACATATCTCTTGCACGGTCGGCAAGGTTGTGCGCCTCGTCGATCAAAAAGAGATACCGCTCCCGTTTCCCCTCCTCAGAAAAATACCGACGAAAATACGCCGAAGGATCAAAGGCATAGTTATAGTCACAGATCACGATCTCGCAAAGCTCCGACAGATCCAAGGACAGCTCATACGGACAGACCTCATATTTTTTTGCCACCTGACAGATAAGACTTCTCGGATAACCGTGCGCTACCTCCATCAGCTCACGCAAGGCAGCCTCCGCACGGTCGTAATACCCCCTCGCCAAGGCGCACTCGGCAGGGTCGCACCGATGCTGTCCCGCCCCGTGACCCACACAGGGGCAGATCTGCTCCTTGGCGGTGACAACGACACAGCGCAAAGCGGCACCGCCCTCAAACAGCTTTCCCGCCGCAAGATAGGCTTCTCGCCGTGTGCTTGCCTTCGCCGTCAAATAGAATATTTTATCCGCCTGTCCCTCGCCCAGCGCACGAACGGCGGGATACAACGCCGACACGGTCTTTCCCGTACCCGTCGGCGCTTCCACAAAGATCCGTTTTCCCTGCTTGATGGCACTGTGGCATTCTCGGATCATCAGCTCCTGCCCCTCCCGAAGCTCCGCATACGGAAAGCGAGCCGATGCCGCCAAAGGCAAGCGTCGGAGCCTACGGTCTGCCTCCTCCTCCGCACGCCAAGAAAGCCGCTGAATCAGCTCCATATATCGGCGGCGAAGCTGTTCCGCCGTAAACCGATACCGAGTGGTTCGGAGCTTTCCGCTGTCTGTGTTACAGACCGTCAGCCGTCCGCCCACCTCGTCAAGCTCATCCCGCACCGCCAAAAAATAGGCATAGCACCAAAGCCGCGCCAATGCCACCTCGGCAGGCGGTGCCAAAAATTCATATCCCCGAACGCAACAGACCGTCTCGACCTCCACCCGTCCGTCGGCATGGCGAATGATCCCGTCCGCTTTTCCGCTCACCGTATAATACAGCTCGCCGTACTTGACCGTGTTGGAAAGCTCGACCAAGGAAAGATATGCGCCTTTCGCCTGCTCCCAGATCTTTTGCAGCAGCGCACCGTCCTGCGGTGCACCGAAAGCAACACGGCTCCGTCTTCCCAAATCGCCGCTCTTACATGCCGTCTCGCAAAGGAGCTCCACGGAAAGCTCAACGGAACAGGTCTCTTGATGATATCGCATGGCAGCCTCCTTCTCGACAAGATACAACGGAGCCGAACGCTCCATCTACTATATTATACCACGGATCGCCTCCTCTCGTCAATATCCTTTTGCGATTCGGCGAAATTTCCATTATTTTAGGGGTACCATTTTTTCATGTTCGGGATTATAATTGTAATATACACGCCCATAGGGCATCGCAAACGGAAACGGAGGCATTCAAATGGAACTGATACTGGTCAACGAGAGCAAGCTGAAGGTCATGCTCACCGAGGAGGATCTGGAGGACTTTGCGCTGAAGGCGGAGGAGCTGGATTACAGCAACACCGAGACCAAACGACTGTTTTGGGACATCCTCAGCCGTGCCAAGCACTCGGTTGGCTTCAATACCGACGGCATGCGAGTGCTGGTCCAGCTATTCCCCTCACGGGCGGGAGGCTGTGAAATGTACATCACCAAGCTGGGCATCGGCTGTACCGAGCAACGGGAGAGCGGAGACAGCGAGCAGCCCCAGCTTCACTACAAGCCCTCTCACCGTACCGATGCGGGAACAGTGGGGCCCGGGGCATTCGGCTTTGACCGTATGGGACGGATGCTGACGGTCTGCCACCGCCTCCGAAGCATCGGCTACGGAGGAAAAAGTGCCGCTTATCTGGGTGACGACCGTCGGTATTATCTGTTTTTGGAGGGCTTGGACACCACAGGCTATCTGCCCTTGGACGAATATTCCTTCATCACCGAGTACGGAACACGGGAAAATTTAGAGGCGCTACGCCGCTTTCTGAGCGAGCACGGCAAGCCGATCTGCCAAACGGGAGCGGTGGAGCAATTGGGCGTCCTATCCGCCTTTTAATGGCAAAACCGCCGCCTTTTGCATATAGTAAGTAAGAACGGCTCCTTGAAAACGTACTGTTACAGCACAGAGGAAAGGAAGGTATCCTATGAATCCTACACCCGAACGCCCCGATTCGGTGGGCTATCTGATCGTCAAGGTCTCCACGGCAAGAGGCGCCATCCCCTTGGAGGGTGCCTCCGTCACCATCCAAGGCGGCGACACGGCAAACAGCGGCATTACGTACTCCCTTCGTACCGATCGGGACGGACAGACCGAGCGGATCGCCCTGCCCACGCCTGCCCGCTCGATCTCGCAATCCCCCAACAGCACCGTTCCCTACGCCAATTACAACATTGATGTGTTTCGGGAAGGCTATGTCCCCCTTCGCTTTCAGAATGTCCCCGTCTTTCCCACCGTCGTCTCCATTCAGCCGGCGGTCATGGTTCCCGCCTCCGCCTTTGATACCGACTCTGCCCACCGCAACGCCGCCACGGTCATTCCCGAATCGGCGGGCAATGGGCTTTGAGAGAAAGGAGCGGCTATGAACGCAAGATTGCCCGTCATCCCCTCCTCCATTACGGTTCATTTGGGCTCCCCAAATTCCAATGCGCCCAATGTGACCGTTCCCTTTACGGACTACATCGCCAACGTGGCATCCAGCGAAATTTATCCCACATGGCCCGAAAACGCCATCCGTGCCAATATCTATGCACAGATCTCCTTCGCTCTCAATCGGATTTACACCGAATATTACCGAATCCGTGGCTACAACTTCGATATTACCAACGACACCGCCTACGATCAGTATTTTGTCAACGGCAGAGACCTGTTTGAAAACATCACTCAGCTTGTCTCCGAGCTGTTCGACAGCTACATTGTCCGCCAAGGCAGTGTGGAGCCGTTGTTTGCCCAATACTGCAACGGCACCACCGTCACCTGCCCGGGGCTATCCCAATGGGGAACAGTCAGCCTCGCCAATCAAGGCTATACGCCCTATGAGATCCTGCAATACTATTACGGAGACGATATCAACATCGTCACCGATACGCCCGTGGAGGATATTACCGCCTCTCTGCCCGACCGTCTGCTTCGCTTGGGAACGGCGGGGGATGACGTTCGTCAGATCCAGATCCGTCTGAATCGGATCTCCGATAATTACCCCTCCATTCCCAAAGTCGCCATTCCCGACGGTGTGTTTTCCTTCGACACCGAGGCGGCGGTCCGACAGTTTCAGCAGGTATTTTCTCTGCCTGAGGATGGGATCGTGGGAAAATCCACATGGTATGCCATCCAATTCATCTACAATGCCGTCAAGCGTCTCAACGAGCTGGATTCCGAGGGGATCACTCTGTCGGAGGTCACCCAACAATATACCCCCGGTCTTGGCATCGGCTCTACGGGAAGCGAGGTGCAAAATATTCAATATCTGCTATCCTACTTGGCAGAATTTTATAACACCATTCCCTCCGTCGCCATCGACGGCGTGTACGGTCCCGCCACCGCCTCCGCCGTTTCTGCCTTTCAGCAGACCTTCGAGCTTCCCGTTACGGGCGAGGTAAGCTTTGATACGTGGGATGTCCTATACCGCACCTACCTTGGCTTTATCGAGACCATCCCCTTCCGATATATCGAAGGCAATATCCTCCCCTACCCGGGTGTTCCCCTTCGCCTTGGCTCAGAGGACGATTCGGTACGGGTTCTTCAGGAATATCTGAACTATCTGGCAGGCTTTTTTGATGAACTCCCCTCTGTCTCGGTCACAGGCTATTTCGGCACACAGACAAGGCAGGCGGTTCTCGCCTTTCAAGAGCTACAAGGCATCCCGGCAACAGGCACGGTCGCCGCTGTCACATGGAACGCCATTACCTCCCTGTACAGCGACCTGTACAACGGATCCCGTCTGAATGAGGGGCAGTATCCGGGCTATGAGGTCGGCGCATGACCGTCTATCCATCCGTGAAAAAGGAGATATCTATGCCAAACCATTCCACCACAGCCGACGCCGTTCGCAATCTTCAGCGATATTTGCGACGGCTTTCCTTTGAAGAAAACGATCTGCCTGCCGTTCCCATCGACGGCATTTTTGACACTCGAACCAAGGAAGCGCTGGAAGAATTTCAGCGAATGATGGGGCTGTCCGTCACAGGCGTTGCCGACCGTCGTACATGGGAGCTTCTGTTTGCCGAATATACCCGCCTGCAACAGGAGGCAGACCGTCGCATCTCCCCCGATCTTTTTCCCCGCACGCCCTTGAATTACGAAACCGTAGCGGGAGAAGCCCACGCCTTTATCACCCTTTTGCAATTCATGCTCAACGAGCTGGCTCTGATCCATGAGACCCTTCCCCGATTGGAGCTGACAGGCAGCATGGATACGGCAACCTCAGGGGCAGTAGCGGAATTTCAACGGCTCAGCCGCCTGCCCGCCACGGGACAGGTCAACCGAAATACGTGGAACCGACTATCCGAGGCATACAACCAATACGCCACATAGCAAAATGTCCCGCTCCGACTAAAAGCCACCGCTTTGGGCAATACTTTCCTTATCGGAAAGCAGAATCGTAATAAAAAACAAAGAAGGTATCTATGTCAAACAAATTCACACAAAAAGCGCAAAACACCCTGAACCGAGCCCTGAGTGCCGCACAAGAGCTGGGACACACCTATATCGGCTCCGAGCATCTGCTGATGGGGCTGTTGCAAGAAAAAGACAGCATTGCCTCCCGCCTCCTTTTGGCAAGGGGTGCCGATGCCGTAAGGCTCCGCAAAAGCATTGTGGATGTTGCGGGAGAGGGCTCTCGGAGCCATGTTACCCCCGCCGATATGACCCCCCGAGCCAAGAAGATCATCGAAGCCTCCGCCGCCGAATCGGTTCGGTGCGGCAATCACTATATCGGAACCGAGCATCTTCTGTTTGCTCTGCTCTGCGAGCGGGATTGCGTGGGTGTCCGCCTGCTGGAGGCAGAGGGAATCCCCGCCTCAGAGCTGAAAAGCGACCTTTCCGCCTACCTCTCCGCTCCCACCGAAAAAAGCAGACGGCAGGAAGGTCGGAGCCAAAGCGAGGAAAAGCTCAGGATCAAGGGAGCGCCCACACTCAGCTCCTATGGACGGGATCTGACCGAATCGGCGCAAAAGGGGCGCATCGACCCCATCATAGGCAGAGAACGGGAGACCGAGCGGGTCATTCAGATCCTCTCCCGCCGAACCAAAAACAACCCCTGTCTGATCGGAGAGCCGGGCGTGGGAAAGACCGCCGTGGTCGAGGGACTGGCACAACGCATTGCGGACGGAGCGGTTCCCGATACGCTGAAGGACAAACGGATCATCACACTGGATATTCCCTCCATGATCGCAGGTGCCAAATATCGGGGAGAATTTGAGGAGCGTATGAAAAGCGTGATGGAGGAGGTAGAAAAGAATCCCGACATCGTCCTTTTTATCGACGAGCTTCATATTTTGGTGGGAGCGGGTGCGGCAGAGGGAGCGGTGGATGCCGCCAATATCCTCAAGCCGGCGCTGGCACGGGGCGAGCTTCAGGTCATCGGTGCTACCACCATTACCGAATATCGGGGACACATTGAAAAGGATGCCGCACTGGAACGGCGGTTTCAATCGGTTCCCGTGGGAGAACCTAACGAACAGGAAACGGCAGATATTTTGTTTGGGCTGAGAGAAAAATACGAGGCACATCATAAGCTGACCATCGAGGAGGCTGCCATCCGTGCGGCGATCAGCCTCTCGGTGCGATATATCCCCGACCGTTTTCTACCGGACAAGGCGATCGACCTGATCGACGAGGCGGCATCCAAGGTACGCATTGCCGCCCAGACCGTATCCCCCGAGCTGAAGGCAAGAGAAGAAGAGCTGAAGGCGTTGGAAAAAGAAAAAGAAGCCGCCATTACCGCTCAGGAATTTGAGCGGGCGGCGACATTGAGAGATCGGGAGCGGATCGTGCGACGGGAATTGGATACCTGCCGACAGCGACGCTCCGAGCGGGAGCAGGCAAAGCAACCTTCTGTCACGGCGGAGGATGTGGCACAGGTGGTCACCGATTGGACAGGGATCCCCGTGGGCAATCTGCTGGAGGATGAAAGCCGCAAGCTTCTTTCCTTGGAGGAGACCCTGCGCCGCAGTGTCATCGGACAGGATGCCGCCGTCAGTACCGTCTGCCGAGCCATCCGCCGCGGGCGAATGGGGCTGAAGGATCCCAAACGCCCCATCGGCTCCTTCATATTTTTGGGACGAACAGGCGTAGGTAAGACCGAGCTGTGCCGAGCCCTTGCCCGACACCTGTTCGGAAGTGCCTCCGCCATGATCCGCTTGGATATGTCCGAGTATATGGAAAAGCACAGTGTTTCCCGTCTCATCGGCTCCCCGCCCGGCTATGTGGGCTATGAGGAGGGCGGACAGCTGACCGAGCGTATCCGCCGCCGCCCCTATGCGGTGGTGCTGTTTGACGAGCTGGAGAAAGCCCACTCCGATGTGTTCAATCTGCTGCTGCAGATCTTGGAGGACGGCACACTCACCGACTCTCAGGGCAGACGGGTTGATTTCTCCAACGCCGTCATCATCATGACCTCCAATGCGGGAGCGGATGAAGCCGAACGCCATCACATCTTGGGCTTTTCCGACAGCGGAAGCGAGTATGAGACCAAAGCACAGGAGGCACGACTGCTGTGCGCCCTCAAGGAAAAATTCCGCCCCGAATTTCTCAATCGTGTAGACGATATCGTTCTGTTCCACGCCCTTTCGGTCAAGGATCTGGAGCAGATCGCCGACACGATGCTTCGGGAGCTGACCGATCGGGCGCAAGCACTGGGGATCACCCTTACCATCGACCCTGCCATCCCCTCCTTCTTGGCAAATAAGAGCTTCAGCGCCTCCTACGGTGCCCGCCCCCTGCGCCGAGCGGTCGTTCAGCTCTTAGAGGATCCCCTCTCCGCCGAGCTGTTGGAAAAACGCATCGTCTCAGGCGACCGCATCCGAGCCAACATCCGTGACGACACCATCCGCTTTGATAAACTGAGTTGACAAAAATCCGCCAAAAGGATAAGGCTGTTGCAACGCAACAGCCTTGTTTTCCTATAAAGACTTACATATTTCCAAAGAAATCATCCAACAGATCGCCGTTTTTCTTCGGCTCCTCTGCCACAACCTCTTCCTCTGCGGGCTGCTCCACAACAGGAGCCTCCTCGACAGCCTCTTCCTCTTTGTCGAAGCCGGCGGCAACGATGGTAATGCGCATCTCATCCTCCAGATCGGGATCAAATGCCACACCCCAAATGACGCTGGCATCGGGGCTGCAACTCTCGGAGATCATCGAAGAAGCCTGCTCCACATCCTCCAGCCCCACATCGGCGGAAGCAAAGATGCTGATGATAACGCCCTTTGCACCCTTGATAGAGGTCTCCAAAAGCGGGCTGGCGATCGCCATATTGGCGGCGATCTGCGCCTTATCCTTGCCGGTTGCGCTACCCATACCCATGTATGCCACACCGGAGTTGGCAATGATCGAAGTCACATCGGCAAAGTCGATGTTGATAAATCCGGGAATGTTGATCAGGTCGGAAATGCTCTGTACCGCACGGCGAAGCACCTCATCCGCCTCGGAGAAGGCATTGAGCAACGTGATCCTCGTATCGGTAACCAAACGCAAACGGTCATTGGGGATAACCACCAAGGAATCCACATACTGAGAGATCTCGCTGATTCCCTCCTCTGCACGCTCCATCTTCCGCTTTCCTTCAAAGCCAAAGGGAGTGGTGACCACACCCACGGTCAAAATTTCCAGCTCCTGCGCCAGTCTTGCGACCACGGGAGCCGCGCCGGTACCCGTTCCGCCGCCCATACCTGCGGTAATAAACACCATATCGGCGCCCGACAGAAGCTTTTTGATCTCGTTGACCGCTTCCTCTGCCGCTCTCTCACCGATCTCGGGATTGGAGCCGGCACCAAATCCGTTGGTGATCTTCTCACCGATCACAAGCTGAGTGGGAGCCACGCACTTCTTGAGTGCCTGCTTGTCGGTATTGATGGCAATAAAATCAACACCCTTTACGCCCGAAGCGATCATGCGGTTGATGGCGTTGTTACCGCCTCCGCCGACACCGATCACCTTAATATTTACACCGTATTCATTCGCAGCCGTATCATGTTCAAAGGTCATGAAGCATTCTCCTCCTACATCCTTGCGCCGTTTCGGGGCGCATATTTCTATTACTTATATGATAATATATTTTTCGATTTTTTTCAATACTTTTTTCAAAAATTTTACAGGATTCGCCGAATTTTTTTAAAAGACCGCCGCCTTGGGTCGTCCGTCAACGGCGGTCTGTATTCAATCGAACGCAGTCCGATTATTTTCCGAACATGCTGCCGAAGAAATCGTCCAGATCCAAGTCATCCGAAGCCCTCTTCGGAGCCGCCTTGGGAGCCTCGGGCTCCGTCTTGACCTCCTCCGAGACAGCCTCTGCTTCCGCAACCTCTGCCGCCTCCGCAGGCACCGCCGCCTTCAGGGGAACGCTGTTCGATTCCTTGGTAAAGCCGGTAGAAATAATGGTGATCCGCATTTCGTCCTGAAGCTCGGGATCAAATGCCACACCCCAGATCACGTTGGCATCCTCGTTGCACTCATCGGTAATCATACGGGACGCCAGATCAATATCCTCAAGCCCCACATCGGGAGAGGCGGAAATGCTGATGATAACGCCCATCGCCCCCTTGATGGAGGTCTCCAAAAGCGGGCTGGAAATTGCCATTTTGGCGGCATTCTCTGCCTTATCCTTGCCCGATGCGCTTCCGATACCCATATGGGCAAGACCGGAGCGGGTCATGATTGCCGTTACGTCAGCAAAGTCCAAATTGATAAAGCCGGTCACATTGATCAGCTCGGAAATGCTCTGAACAGCACGGCGAAGCACATCATCGGCAACCGAGAAGGCGTTGAACAGCGTAATTCTCGTGTCGGATACCAGCTTCAGACGCTCGTTGGGGATCACCACCAAGGAATCCACATACTGGCTCAGCTCGTCAATACCCGCCAGTGCCTGATCCATTCTGCGCTTGGACTCAAAGGCAAAGGGCTTGGTAACAACACCCACGGTCAGAATGCCCATCTCATGCGCCACTCTTGCCACAACGGGTGCTGCGCCGGTTCCCGTACCGCCGCCCATGCCTGCGGTAATGAATGCCATATCGGTACCTGCCAGCATGGTCTTGATGGCGTCGATCGACTCCTCCGCACTGCGCTCGCCGATTTCGGGATTGGCGCCTGCGCCAAAGCCCTTGGTGATCTTCTCACCGATCACGATCTGATTGGTCGCCACCGAATGCTTCAGTGCCTGACGGTCGGTATTGATGGTTACGAATTCCACACCCTGTACTCCTGCGGAGATCATGCGGTTCACTGCATTGTTGCCGCCTCCGCCGACACCGATCACCTTGATCTTCACGCCGCACTCACGGCTTTCATCACGTTCAAAAGTCATTTTTATATCCTCCAAAATTTTTTACATCGTTCGTTGTACCGCCGCTTCTTCTGTCCTTCCGCACCGCCTCAAAATGCGGCGCAGGTGCAGGCACGCATATACATATATATATGATAATATATTTTCGGGAATTTTGCAATAGCTTTTTTGAAATTTTAATGATATTTTTACAATTTCTCTGTATATTTTTTCCCTTTTGGGGCAAAAAAAGAAGAAAAAGCCATGTCGGGTGGAAAAATTTTCCTTACCCGACATCTTGACTCTTTCTTCTGCGTTGACCACAATATATTGTGGTCAACCTGTTCCTCTGCCTGCGAGATCGAATTTTGAATCAGGTTGAAACGGGCTAGCCTACCATGTTTCTGCAAATCTGTAGGGACAGGCGTCCCCGACTGTCCGAGTAGCTTGAAATTTGAATCGGCTTGGAACACCCCGCAAACCCGTAGGGACAGGCGTCCCCGACTGTCCGAGTAGGTTGAAATTTGAATCGGCTCGGAACGGGCGATCACAGATCGCCCCTACGAAAGATAACCAAGAACCTCGGCACCCGTAGGGGCGAACTGCGTTCGCCCGTCGAAAGAATAAATTTTGAATCGGCTCGGAATGGGTCTTATAAAAAAGGCTCCCCCCATTCGCCCAAAATTTCCAAAAAAATTCAAAAACCTATTGCAAAACGGCAAAAAATGTGGTATACTATTCCTGTCACACAAACTGAATATCGGATAACAGGGGTATTTTCTGTTTACGGGAATACTATACCCTCTTTTTGTCAACACTTCAATATCCTGAGTTTAGCAAAAATGCAAACTCCACGGATGTTGAAGTGTAGAGATTCTATCCCTATATTCCGATTCGTTTGTGTGACAACAATCGGAGTTTGCGTTTTTCGGTGTGTATAACTTCGGTTGTGCACACCTTTTTATTTTTTACTTTAGGAGGAAAGAAACATGAAAAAACTAATTGCGATACTTTTGGTAACGGCAAGCATTCCCCTTTTGTGGGCGTGTGACAGCGAATCGGACAAGCAAGAACAAACAGAGCAGGAAACCACCGAGATTACCGAAACGGTTGCGGCAGAAACGAGCGAAGCTGTGGACGAAGAATATGAAAAACAATTGTTTTTTGATCTTTATCTAGCGGCGACAATGGAATACATGGATAGTATTGAAGAAAAAACCAAACCCTTGTACGAGGAAATCGAAGAATTGGAAACGGAAAGAGCAGAGCTTACCCGTGAATATAATAGAAAACGAGCACAAGCAATGTCTTCCCCTGCATCGGAAACAAGGCAATTGGAACTAAATGCCTTGGCAAGAAGCTTTGAAAGTGCAAACATGTCAATAAACAACCAAATCAAACAAATACGAGCGGAATTGAACCGCTTGTATGCGGAGGCAGATGACCCTGATTACATGGAAGTTCTACGCATATTAGCAAAGGATAATCATATGCCTTTATCCGAAGCATTAGAAAAGTATAACAAATATTCCGGCTCGGAAGAAAAATAAAATAGGGCTGTCCCAAATGCCAAAAACAAAGCATTTGAGACAGCCTGATTTTTTTAAAATCTCCTAAAACTCGGTAGGGGTAGGCGCTCACGATCCGCCTTTATGTTCGCATCCACCTCACTCCAACCTGTCATCCTGAGCGGAGTGAAACGAAGCCGAAGTTTTGCGAGGCGCAACGAAGTAAGCGAGCAAAACCGAGGAGCGTCAGCGACGAAGGGATCTACAAACACGTTTTGCTGGCTTTCCCTTCGTCAGTAATTTTATTCTTTCGGCGGGAGCAAGCCCCCGCCGAGAAGCTTGAAATTTGAAACGGTTTAATCGGGCGAACACAGTTCGCCCCTACGGAGAGAAAGGAATATCCGCCATACCCGTAGGGGCGTTCTGCGAACGCCCGCCAAAAAAGGTTGAAATTTGAATCGGCTTGGAACACCCCGCAAACCCGTAGGGACAGGCGTCCTCGACTGTCCGAGTAGCTTGAAATTTGAATCGGCTCAAACAGGCGAACACAGAATGCCCGCCAATAAGAAAAAGCCGATACAGAAAAACTCCCTATCGACTTTTTTGCTATTCTTGACAAACCGAAGCGTATGCCTTGGCGTAACATCATTTGCCGTCAGGCAACCTTTCCTCGGCATAGATCGGGCGCACGGCAATGTTATCGGGAACCGAAACATCCACCTCGCCTCCCACGCACCCCGACAAGCGGTCGGAATCGAGGATCTCCTCCACCGCCTTCAGCTTGGCTTCAAAATCGGTCATATCCCCCATGGATACAGAAAACCGTCCATCCACCACCATCCGAATATCCCATCGGCTTGCCAAGTCCACCTCGGTCAGCCGATCCCGAAAGGGGCTTTGCCGAATGGCGGAAATGACCTCCAGGGTCTTTCGCACCGTGGTCTCACTGTCCCCAAAGGTAGGAAGCTGTCCGTACAGAACACTCTTCACGTCGGGAAGGACCAGCTTTGTCATGCCGTCGGTCTTGGCAGTCTGCGTCAGCACCACCAGATCGTTGTCCAACGCATACTTGCTTCCCGATATCTCCAAGTACCAACGGGGAGCTTTCTCGGTCACAATGATACGAAGCTTGTTGGGGAATTTCTGCTCGATGCGTACCGATTCCAAATAGGGACAGCTTTTCAGCATCCGCTCCTCCACGGCAGACTCCTCCACCGCATACAGGGCATCGCCGATCTTGATCCCCGAAGCACCGATCAGATCCTCCGGCTCATATTGGGAGATTCCCACCACCTGAACGGTGCGAACCTTCATAAACCGCCGAACCGCAAAAAAGACAGATACCGCCGCCAATACACACAGCGCAACGGTCAAGCCGATCAAAAGCACCGTCCGCAGAGCTGCGGCATTCGGTCTTTTTTTCGACACGGAATGCGAACGCCTCGGCGTCTGCTTGCTTTTCGGTCGCTCCATGGCGGCATCTCCTTTCTTTTTTCGTCCTGATTCTGTGAGAGCTTATGGCTCCCTTCTCTTGATCACTTCCCTGCGGCGAAGCAAGCTCGTGATCTCCTCATAGATCCGCCGTCCCGCATCCTTACGGGCAAAGGCGGCGATCTGCTCGCTCATATGCTGACGGCGTAAATCGTCCTCCGACAGCTCGGTCACAATCGCCAGCAGCCGCTCCTCGGTCAGATCCTTTTCCTCGATCAGCACAGCGGCATCCGCATCTGCCAGCACCTTGGCGTTTTTATATTGGTGATTGTCGGTCACATTGGGCGACGGGATCAAAACTGCGGGCTTTTTCATTCCTGCGATCTCGGTCAGGGTCATTGCCCCCGCCCGACAAAGGATCAGATCTGCCGCTGCCATATACAGAGGCATGTCATAAATATACTCCTTCACAACGATCCGCTCCTGCTCGGCAACGCCTCGCTCGGCAAGCATCCGCTTTGCCGCCTCATAGCCCCTCGCTCCCGTGGCGTGAATGTGCATCACATCCTCTTTCTTTGCCGCAAGCTCTCCCATCAGTGCCACCGCCGCCTCATTCAGACGCTTGGCACCGAGACTGCCACCAAAGGAGAGGATCACAAAGCGAACCGAGTCGGGAATCCCCAAACGGCGTCTTGCCTCCATACGGTCGGGGGCTTCGTAGCCCCCCCGCAACGGGTTTCCCACATTGACCACCTTTTCCTTTGCCCGAAGAAGCTTTTCGGTCTCGGCAAAGTTGGTCAGGATCACATCTACCTTTCCCTGAAGCTGACGGACGGCAACCCCCGGCAATGCGTTGGATTCATGCACCATCGACGGGATCCCCATGGCGGATGCCGCCTTCAGCAAGGGCCAACAAACATAGCCCCCCGTTCCGATCACCAGATCGGGCTTAAATTCCCGTATCAAGACCTTTGCCTTGTGGGGAGAGGTCAGCACCAGATACGCCGTCTTGAAATTGGACGGCGACAAAGACCGTCGGATGCCCTGAATGGGAATATGATACAGCCGATATCCCTCGGCAGGAACCAATCGGTTTTCGATTCCCTTCTCGGTTCCCACAAAGGCGATCTCGGAGGAAGGATCGTTCCGACGGATCAGCTCGGCAATGGCAAGTGCGGGATACACATGCCCGCCCGTGCCGCCGCCTGTCATCAATACACGCATGATATCGTAATTCATGAATGGGGCGTTTCCCCAAACCCTACTTAAAAAACTTGAAAAACATTTCGCAGGGTGCGGACAAGACGCCGCATTCATGTTCCTTTCTTATTTTTTCTGAGTGGAAAATCGGGAGATCGACAAAATGATCCCGATCTCAAAAATTTGGATCATCAAGGACGATCCGCCCGTACTGAAGAAGGGCAAGGAGATGCCCGTATTCGGCATCATATTGGTCACCACCGCAATGTTCATGGCAACCTGCAAGGCGATCTTAAAGGTCAGCCCCCACACCGTCAGAGCGCAGAATTTATCGGGGGCACGCTGACCGATCCGAATGCCCCGCCAGATCAGCATGGCAAACAGAAGCACCACAAGAAATGCGCCCACAAAGCCAAGCTCCTCACAAATGATGGTAAAGATAAAGTCATTCTGCGGCTGTGAAACATAGCCGAATTTCTGTCGGCTGAAGCCAAGCCCCAGTCCGAAAAATCCGCCCGACCCAATGGCATACAGCCCCTGAAGGGTCTGCCAGCCCGAGCCCAAGGGATCCTGTTCCAGATTGATCCAGCTCAGCACACGGGTCTGCGCATAATCCGACACCAAGATCAGAAGCACACCCGCCACCGCAATGATCCCAAGGAACATCGCAAGATACTTGGGGCGTGTTCCCCCAAGGAACATCACCGCCACACCCAGCACACCGACGATCATCAAGCCCGAAATATGCCGCTCCAAGGCGATCAGACCGCAGATAAGACCGATGATACACATGGGAACAAGAAATCCGTGCTTGAAGCTGCCGCTGAACTTGGCATTGGACGAGATCGGCTTTTCATATTTGGACATGTACAGAGCCAACATCATGACCACCGCTGTTTTGGCGATCTCCGAGGGCTGAAGCGTAAAGAAGCCAAGGCTGATCCACCGCTGCGCCACGCCCTCTGCCACACCGACCACCAGCACGATCAGCAGCAGAAAGATCGACACGGCATAAGCGCCCACACCGAACATCCGCCAGAACCACGGACGGGCATAAATGACAAAAAGCACGGTAACGACCGTAGCGACGACAGCAAAGAGAATGTATCTCCATAAGTAATACGTAGAGCTGTCATATTCCCGCTGGGCATATACCGCGCTGGCACTGTAGGACATGACCGCACCAAAGCACACCAAAAGCATAGCCCAAAGCAGGAACCACATATCCACACTTCCGCGGGACAGAGGAGCCGTCTCATCCGCCGCGGGGGCGGGCGTCAGCGGCTCCTCAAAGACCGCATCCCGCTCGATCCGTTTCTCCTCTTGCTTTTGGCGAAGCCGCGTAACACCGCCCTTCAGCCGAAGCATCTGTTTTTTTTCTTGTTGTTCGGGCAGATTCCGTTCTTGATTGTTTTCCTGATCCTTCAAAATCTGTCCCTCCCCTACTCAATATGTTATAATCCAAACCACGCCAGCACACAAAGCATGGCAGTCACCGTTCCGAACACGGCAACGATCTTGCCTTCCTTCCAGCCGCACTGCTCAAAATGATGGTGAATGGGAGCCATCTTAAAGATCCGCTTATGGCGGAGCTTGAAGCTTCCCACCTGAAGGATCACCGAAACCGATTCCAGCACAAACATGCCGCCCACCAAAAATACGATGATAGGGTCGTTCACAAGGAAAGCCGCCCCCGTCACCGCACCGCCCAAAAAGAGCGAGCCTGTATCTCCCATAAAGACCTTTGCCGGATGAAGATTGTACAGGAGGAAGCCAAGCATTCCGCCCACCAACGCTCCCGAAAGCAAGGTAAGCGAGGTGTGCAGATACTGGAATCCGACAAATGCGAAAAAGCCGAATACGATCAGGGTCGTCGTACCCGCAAGACCGTCCACACCGTCGGTCAGATTCACACTGTTCACCATACCGACGATCACAAACAACGCAAACACATAATATACGATCCCCAGCTCCACCGAAATTTCGGTAAAGGGGATATGCACCGAGGTATCAATATATCCGAGGCTCTTCAGCACAAAGATATACACCGCCGCCGCCAAGACCTGCAAAACCGACTTCTGATATGCCTTCAAGCCCTCATTTTGCTTTTTCATCAGCTTGCAGAAATCGTCCACAAAGCCGATCAGACCGTTCATAACAGCAAGTGCCAGCGTCAGTGCCAGCGGAATCAGCTCCCTCTGCTTGCCCCGAACGGCAAACCAGATTGAAGCACCCGTCAGTGCAAGCAAAATCGCCATAATAAAGGCGATCCCCCCCATAGTAGGGGTTCCCTCCTTGTCGGCATGCCAACGGGGACCGATCTCAAGAATATGCTGTCCTGCTTTTTTTCCTTTCAGGATCGGGATGATGATACGGGTCAGAAGTGCCGTCAGCAAAAAGCTTGCCGCCAAAACGACACCGAACACCACCAAAAGCTCTTTCATCTCTCTCCCCCGATTCTGTGACCGCTTATCCCTTCAGTCGGCCGCTGTTTTCCTTCAAATAAGCCAATATCCGCTCTGCCGCCGCTCCTCGGCTCGCCTTGACAAGCAAGGTATCCCCGGGGCGTAGAGAATGCAAGAGCATCTCACCCGTCAGCTGCGGATTCTTTGTATCATCATTCCGATAAATATTTTCGGGCTGCATACCGCCAAGGGTCGCCCCCAAAGCGATCTGCTCTGCCATCTGCCCGAAGGTATACAGCAGACTGCCCCCCTGCTTGGCAAAGTACAGACCGATCTCCTCATGGAACCGCTCCGCATTCTCTCCAAGCTCATACATGTTACCCAGCACCGCCGCCATTCTTCCCGCCTTTTTCTGCGAGGACATGCTTTGCAGCACATTGATCGCCGCCCGCATGGATTCAGGGCTTGCGTTATAGCAATCCTCAATGACGGTTATATCCCCGATACTGTAAACATTTTGTCTCATGCCAACGGGTCTGTACCGATTCAAGCCGTCAAGGATACTCTGATCGTCCAGATTCATGCGAACGCCCACGGCATAGGCAAACAGCGCCGCATAGACATTGTGCCGTCCCATAGTGGGAATGACCACATTTTGAACCGTCCGTCCGTTGTAGCAAACATCGAACACGGTCCGACCGATCCCCTCCCGAATATTCACCGCACGGAAATCGGCAGGTGCGTCGATCCCGACAAATACAGGATCTACCCCGGGGGTCAGATAGGCACGGAGCATAGGCTCGTCACCGTTGAGCAACAGCGTGCCACCCTTTTTCAGCCCCTTGACGATCTCCATCTTTGCGTGACAAATATTCTCCCGAGAGCCGAGATGCTCCATGTGAGAGGAACCGATATTCGTAACAATGGCAATATCGGGCTCGGCAATACGGGACATATACTCGATCTCGCCAAAGCCGCTCATTCCCATCTCCAAAACCGAAGCCTCGGTATCGTTCTGCAAGGAAAGCAGAGACAGGGGCATGCCCAGCGTACTGTTATAGTTTCCTTCTGTCTTATGCACGCGAAAGCCCTCGGCAAGCACTGCCGCCACAAATTCCTTCGTGGTTGTCTTGCCCACGCTTCCCGTGATCGCCACCTTCCGATGGCTCAAACGGCGGTCATATGCCTTGGCAAGCTCTCCGATCGCCTTCAGCGAATCGTCCACCACCACGGCAACATATCTGCGATCCCCCACCTCAGGCAGACGCTCGCACAGCACACACTCATTACCGGAAGAAACAGCCGCCGCAATGTAATCATGTCCGTCCACCCGTTCGCCGCCCAGAGCCACGAACAAGGAGCCGCGCTCTGCCTCACGGGAATCGGTACAAACATATCGGAACGGCATATCCCGATTCACTTCGCCGCCCACACAGCACAGCATACCGCCGCAGATCTGCGCAAGCTCTGTCATCGTCAGCCCATTACAACCTACATTGACCTTCATTTCTGTCCTTCCTTTCCTCCGCCCAAGGGCGGCTATTCCTCGGCGCCGGCGGCATGCCGCCGCTTCAGTGCCTCTCTTACGATCTCTCGCTCATCAAAGGGGTGCCTCCCCTTTCTGTCGATCTCATATCGCTCATGTCCCTTTCCCGCGAGCACCAAAATGTCTCGTGGCTTGGCACTCAGCACCGCCGTCTCGATTGCCAGCCGCCGATCCCGAATGACCGTATAGGGACGTTCCTTGTCGATTCCTTTTAAAATATCCGTCAGGATCCCGTCGGGATCCTCGCCTCGGCTGTTATCCGAGGTCACAATGACCAGATCGGCAAGCTGTGAGGCAATCTGCCCCATCTGCTTCCGCTTGTCTCGGTCACGGTCTCCGCCGCAGCCGAACAGCAGCACGATCCGTTCCCCCTGACGCCGAAAGCCCCGCACACTCTGTAAGAGCTTTTCAAGAGCATCGGGCGTGTGTGCATAGTCGATCACCACCGACAGTCCCGCATTCTCTGCCAAGAGCAGGCGTTCCATCCGTCCCTCGGCACCCCGTGTCTGTTCCAGCGTCCGTCGGATCAACGCAAGCGGAATGCCGTATTCTGCGGCAACCGCCCCCGCCGTCAAAGCATTCATCACCGAAAACTCCCCCGGGATGGGCAAGGCAATTTCGATCTCCTCATCGGGAGCTTGGAAGCGAAAGACAGAGCCGCCCGTTCCTTGCTTCACGATGTCAAGAGCGCAATAGTCCCCCTCCGTCAGTGAAACGCTGACAGCGGGACATCTCACCGTCGAAAGCAATCGCTCTCCCGCCTCGTCATCACGGTTGATCACCGCCCGACGGCAGATGTTGAACAGCCTTCGCTTGGCAAGAAAATATTCTTCCATTGTATGGTGAAAATCCAAATGATCCCGAGTAAGATTGGTAAACACCGCCGTATCGAAGAGGATCGCATCCACCTTGGAGAGTGCCAAGGCATGGGAGGTGACCTCCATAAATACGTATTCCACTCCGTCCCGCACCATCTGCGCCAGCATTCGGTACAGCTCCTCGGGGTCGGGCGTAGTCATATTGGCAAGCGTATCTGCGTTTTGAGGTGACAAAGCCACCCCGTCTGCCGATTGACAGCACACGGTTCCCACAAGACCGCAACGGTAGCCTGCGGCACGGAACAGCTCGGTCAGCAGAACGCAGACCGAGGTCTTGCCGTTGGTTCCCGTTACGCCGATGATCTTCAGCTTACTTACCGGGTCGCCGTACAGGGCGTTATAGAGCAAAGCAGCCGCTTTTCTTGTGTTCTCAAGCATGATATATGCTGCGGCACCACCCACACACACGTCACGCACTTGCTCGGCTACTATAACCGCCGCTCCGGCTTTTATCGCATCGTCCGCATACCCGTGTCCGTCGGTATGCAAGCCTCTGATACACAGAAACAGGCATCCCGGCTGTACCCTTCGGGAATCGGTAACGATTTGGTCAATTTCAATATCTCCCGTCTCGGGAGGATAACTCAGTCCGGCTTTGCCGAACAGCTCCGACACCTTCATACAACGCCTCCGAAGTGATCTCTTTACACTTCCTCGGCGCCATAGGCGTCAGTTTATGGGATTTCTATAATCGGGATTTTCGTCAGGCTCTCCGCCAAAGGTCAGGGTCACTACCGTGCCCTTCTTCACCTTGCTTCCCGCCGCAACCGATTGGGTGCGTACCACAGAGCCCGTTCCCGTCATGCTCTCGGAGGAGCCGACCAATCGGACATTCAAGCCCGACCCGACCAGCATGGCATTTGCCTGAACCGCATTCATTCCCACAAGATCGGGAACCTCGGTCATCTCCGTCGGCGTTTCCGAGCCTACATACAGATACACTCTGCCCGACTGCCTCTCCACACGGGAGCCGGCGGCAGGACTTTGCGCCGTCACATAGGCATTCGGGTCAGCCGTTCCGACGATCGTGTATTCCAATCCGCTCTCGGTGATGGCATTGACAGCCTCCGCCAGCGTATCGCCCCGATAATTGGAGACGTAAACTGCGCTCTTCGCCTGCTCCTGCTCGGTCAGAATGGGGTCAACACCCATATACGGAAGAATATTCTCCAGTGCCGCCGCAATATACGGAGCGGCAACGGTGCTTCCGTACAGAACTCCCTTTGTCGGTTCGTCCACAATAATGATAATGGCAATTTCGGGATCGTCCGCAGGCGCATAAGCGACCGTCGAGCAAATGTAGGCTTCTCGGTCTGCAAATTCCGCCCCCTTCTTCTCGGAGGTACCGGTCTTTGCCGCCACACGGTAGCCCGCCACATAGGCATTCTTGGCACCGCCATTACCCGAAACACCCTCCTCCAACATCTGGGAGATTGTTTGGCAAACCTGCTCACTGACCACCTGCCGCTTGACCTGCGTTTCATGATCGTAGATCACGTTCCCTGCGCTGTCGGTCACCTGCTCCACAAGATACGGTGTAACCAAGGTACCGCCGTTTGCCACAGCGGATACTGCGCAGATCTGTTGCAGAGGGGTCACGTTAAAGTTCTGTCCGAAGGCATAGATCGCCAAGTCAAGCTGAGTCATCTCCGACGAGAAGATACTGCTTCCCTCACCCGGCAGATCAATGCCTGTTTTTTCTTTATATCCAAAGGCTTTTACATATTTGTTATAGTTTTCCACGCCGACCAGCTCGCCCAGCGTCATAAACCATACGTTGCAGGATTGCTGTAAGCCCTCCGCAAAGGTCAGAGAACCGTGCCCCTGTACCTTGTGGCAGTGGATCGCATGCCCCAACACCTCCTTGTGTCCGGGACAGTATACGGAAGAAGGAATGGATTCCTTCACCTCCTCCAGAGCCATAGCAGAGGTAATGATCTTAAAGGTAGAGCCGGGAATATAGCTCTCGGTCACCGCCTTGTTCGACCACATCTCGGTCAAAAGTGTCCGCTGAATCTCGGCGTATTCCTCCGAGCCCTCCGCATATCCGCTGTTCTGTAACAGATACGCAGAGCGGTCATCCAATTGCCAAGGATCGTTCAGATCAAAGGGTGAGGAGGTCGCCATTGCAAGAATTGCTCCCGTCTTGACATCCATCACGATACCGCACGCACGGTTTGCCGCTTCAGCGTTCACCGCCGCCTGCTCCAGCTGCTCCTCCAAGAAGCTTTGAACAGTAGTGTCAATGGTGGTCTGCAGATCGTATCCGTCAACCGCCTCAATATAGCTTGCGTAATCCAAGGGCATTTCATTCCCATAGGAATCTCTCGCCTTGATGTAGTATCCGTCAACTCCGCTCAAATATTCGTCATATTGATATTCCAGTCCGTAAAGTCCGACTCCGTCGGTGCTGGTAAAGCCCAGCATATGGGCGCCCAAGGTTCCCCCCGGATAATACCGTGTGCTTTGCGCCTCCAAGTAGACCATGCTCTCCAGACTATGCTCGTCAATGAATTTTCGCACGGCATCCGCCGTATTCTCATCCACCTTCCGCTGGATCGTTCTGTCCAGATACTTGGTATACTCGGTCACCTGCTTGTGTACATAATCATAGCTGACACCCAACAGCTCAGACAGTCCCTGCGAGATCACATCCGCATAATCGGTGGGGTCATCCTCATCCAGATCCTGCTGTGCGCTCTGGATCCCCGAGGGAGAAATAAAAACACGGTAGGTCGTAATATTGGTGGCAAGAACATTGCCGTTTCGGTCATAGATCTTTCCCCGATCCGCAGGAACGGGCGATTCGGTGGTGATCTGACCCAACACCTTCGATTGATACTTTTCAAAATCCACGGTTTGGATCAAAAGGATCCGAAGCAAAAGGACGGCAAACACAGCAAATATCAGAATTCCGAGCCAAGTCGAGCGTCTGACCGCTTCCGTACTGATTGTTTTATTCGCCATGTGAGTACCTTCTCCTTCTCTCCTTTATCAAACGATAGCATTATATGAGAAGCTCAACCGTGATATTCTTCAATGCAGGTCAATCCCGAAGGAGGCAAGCAGGGCGGCAAGTCCCATATTTTCATCCTCGCCATCCTCATATACGATGATCTCTTCCTCTCCGCTTACGGTCAAATATTCACTGTCGGCATACTGACGTTTTATCATTCCGAGGCTCTTGGCATCTCGCTCGATCTCGTCCACGTTGTATTTTAAGTCCAGCTTTCCTTGAAGATCGCTTTGCTTTGCCTCCAAGGCGGCGATCGTGCTGTTCAGCTCTCCGACCTCACCCGATGCATTGCCCAGCATAACGGAACCGCCGACGATCAGTCCCAAGGACACGGCAAATACCGCGATCCCCGATGCCGCCGCTGCGGGAAAACGGAATTTTGTACGTTCCGTCCGTCCGTCCTTACGCTCCACGGGAAGCCACTTATCCTTCAACTCCTTAATAGCCGACAATGCGGTGGCTAAATGACCCTCCTTTCCGGACTCGGACTTGACCGTCCCCTGTCCGGCAGTGCCGCTTCTGCGGCGTTCGGGCATTGCGGCAGGTGCTTCCGCCGGCATTGCCTCCTTGACGATCTCGGGCATGTAGAACGCCCGACGGGTCTTGAAGTACCGCACAAAATCATTGGAGGTCATGTACTTGCTGCCCTGATAGTCGCCGCTCCGATAGCTGTCTGCGATCTTGCTTCCCGCATCGAACAGAACATATGCCTCGGGGGCGATGGCACGGGTCGATTCTTCCTTCTTTGCCTGAAGGAGCATTTCGCTTTTGACATTCATCGAAACGCCTCTGTATTGATAGCGTTCTTTCAGCTCTGTCAGACAACGATCGTAGGAATCCTGCGTTTGGACAGCCATTTTTGTACCTCCTCTTCCGCCTTGACGGAATTTCTCTCATTTTTTCAAGATTTATCATTCAATTTTGTAACAAATTCGCAACTGTTTTATGACATTTCTGTTAAAATCCACTTGATTTTTACAGCTTTTCCGCCACACGAAGCTTGGCACTTCGGGAGCGGGGATTCTCCGAAAGCTCCGCCGCCGAAGGCAGAATCGGCTTTTTTGTGATCTGCTTCAGCACAGGCACTCGCCCGCACATGCAAACAGGCAGCTCTCTCGGACAAACACATCCTTTTGCAAGATCG
Organism: Oscillospiraceae bacterium; assembly: GCA_015063535.1. Taxonomy (GTDB): domain Bacteria; phylum Bacillota; class Clostridia; order Oscillospirales; family CAG-272; genus HGM12713. Next base: position 3,123 of record SVTY01000010.1, on the reverse strand, counting down.
GCAAACGTCTGCTTGACAATGCGATCCTCCAAGGAATGAAAGGTGATAACAGCGATCCGACCGCCTTTTTTCAATAATTTTACCGCATCCCGAATCGCAGGCTCGATCACGTTCAACTCACCGTTTACCTCAATGCGGATCGCTTGAAAGCTCCGCTTGGCGGGGTGATGTCCCCCTTCCCTTGCCGAGGCGGGCATGGCTCGCTTGATAAGATCGCTCAGCTCTGCCGTTGTTTCAATGGAATGCGTTTCTCTCGCTCGGACGATCGCCGCCGCAATGGCAGGAGAAAATCGCTCCTCGCCGTACTCATATAAAATTTTTTTCAATTTTTCCTCGGAATACTCGTTCACCACGTGCCATGCGGTAAGGATCCGTCTTTTATCCATCCGCATATCCAAAGGTGCATCGGCGTTGTAGGAGAAGCCTCGCTCGGGAGTATCCAGCTGATAAGAGGACACGCCCAAATCCAACAAAAGTCCGTCAATGGCTTGGATATTTAAATCGGAGCAGACCCGCTCCAGCTCGCAGAAGTTGGCACGAACCACCTCTGCCCGCTCTCCGTAGGGAGAAAGCTTGGCACTTGCAGCGGCGATCGCCGCTTCGTCCTGATCAATGGCGATCAGCTTGCCTGTCTCCAAGCGGGAGGCGATGCCGGCAGAATGTCCTCCGCCGCCTGCCGTTCCGTCGAGATAAATTCCATCGGGACGGATATTCAGTCCCTCCATGCATTCGTCAAACAGCACGGAGCGGTGGGAAAATTCCCTTACCTGTTCGTTTTCATTTTTCATAGCGTTCTCAGAGTCCGAAGGATTCCAGCAAAGTTCTCATGCTGTTAAGATCCTCGTCTGCCACCATAGCAGCGTAATTTTCATCCGACCAGATCTCGGCGTAATTGCCGCATCCGACGACAACGGCATTTTTGGTGATCTGCGCATATCCGATCAGATCGGGGGTCAGAACGATACGCCCCTGAGAATCGGGGCTGACCTGAGCGGCGTTTCTGCTCAGGGCTCGAACGATCCGTTCTTTGTCTTTTCCATCCAGTGCTTCGATAGGACGGATATATTCCATCCATTCCTCCATGGAATAGACACGGAGGCAGGTCTCCCGTATGCTTTTTGCCACGACGAAGCTTTCGCCCAGCTCCTCACGGTGCTTAGCGGGAATAAAGATTCGGTTTTTTGGATCAAGGCTATGCTTGTATTCACCCGACAGCATGGAAGTTGCCTCCTTTCGGTGTTGTTTTTGCGGTTGTATTCAATAGGAAGGGGGTTTTTCGGTGATTTTTTCAACACTTCCCCACACTTCGCTCCATTTTTCACCACTGCGATGGTATTATTATAAATCATTTTTGAAAATAGTGCAAGAGGAAATTGAAAATTTCTTAAAAAATTCCGAAAAACTTATCAAATATTTCTTCAAAAAAAGAAAATTTCTCGTTTTTTGTGACAATCATTTCCACAAAAACCCAATATATTACAGTTATTTACAATTCTTTAAGAGATTGGAAGCGCAGTTATGGAATAGCAAACCACAGCTCTCCCATAGGCGAACAAGAATCAAAGCTGACAAACTCAGTAGTAGATGCTTGTCGTTCCATAAAAAAACGCTTTTATTATCAAAAAATGATAATAAAAGCGTTTTTTGTAGAAATTTATATATTTTTCAATTACAATTCCGCATCTCTACCTGCGGCAGGCGAAGAATGCGTGTTCTGGAGATCCTATTTTTTGATTGTTTCTCGATTATTTAGCGCATCTCTCTACTGCCTCAAGACCGTATCTGAGATAAAGCATTAGATTATTGATATATTGCTCCGTTGGCTGAGGGATTTCCATATATCCCGTAGACGGGCAAAGAATAAACCGTCCGCTCTTATTCCCCGCTTCCACGCATTCGTCAATCAAGCTGCGCAGGCGTTCAGGAGAGGCTTGTATGATCTCCTGTATTTCAATATTGCCCTCCCAACCGATGCGATTGCCGTATTTTGCAATAATATCGTTAAGGTCAATATCTCCGTTTTTGGGAGGCTCCAGCGGATTCAGGACATCCACACCCATATCTATGAAGCTATCGATAAATTTCGCAACCTTGTTATGACTATGAACCCAAACATATCCACCCGCATTGTGAACGGCATCGCAAATGGGTTTGTCCATATCGTGAACAAATTCCTTAAAATCATCTACGCCCATAAGCGGAGGCAGATATACCTCAGGTCCGACCCAACGGAATATCGGCTCTTTGATACCGAGATCGAGAATGGCTTTGGTGTGTGCAAGCAATCGCTCGGAATACAACCGAATCAAATTGCTCAAGCGTTCCCGCTCATCGATACTGAAATACGCCAAGGTTTCGCTTCCCATCAGCTCTTGAACGGCATATCCTGCGTGACCTATTGCAATCATAGCAACGCCGCGATCGCCAACCTGTGCGACCAGTTCGTTGTACTTATTTGCGTTCACGGTAACCGGTGCAAATTCCATAGAAAGCAGCTTATCAATGTCTTCGGGCTCTTTGATCATATACTCCATGATATATCCGGGTTCCCCCTTTGTAGAGAGACGCTTTATCGAGTGCAGATCTCCCTTGGAGGTATGATACACCATATGGCGATCCACCCAGTCAGGTGAGTTGGTTTCTGTCGTATACGTTTCGAGATAGCGGTCAGCGTTTTGTCCGACATCCATATTAAAGCCAAAACCCGAATCACAAAAAAGGTCTGTGATCTTTGCCGCCAATTCCGCCACAGGCTTATATGCGGGGTGAAGCAGACGAGCAGTATGAATTCCCAGTCCCCAGAGCTTCAGTGCAGGACGGTCTATCTCCTTGTTTTGAAAAATACGCATAATGCGTTCGTGAGATGTTAAAGCCATCGTAAACTCCTTCTTACAACTTCATTTTTTCATGCTCTTAAAATTTCGGTTGATATTTGTTAATACTTTCAACCGCTTATTTTTTGTTTGCAAAAATGAAATGTATTTTTTATATCTTATTGCATATCCCATGCTGCACGAAGCATGGCAAAATAATTCTCTTGCGGCATATGGCGTGAGATACTGTTTCCGCTTCCCAAGGCATAGCCACCGCATTCTTCAGAGAGTTCAAGCATATTACGGCAAC
>SVTY01000021.1 GCA_015063535.1 Oscillospiraceae bacterium | reverse complement strand
CGCCGCTCTGTTTGACGGCGAAAAGGCTACCCCCGATGCCACCAAGGAGATCGTCTACAAGGGCTATCAGGAAAAGCTTACAGACGGTACCGATGCGACGCTGAGTCTGCGTCTTGTGGCAGGTCTGAACGAGTTGCTCTATGCCAACACGGGCTTTGAGCTGTACGTAATGACCGCTGACGATATGGTGACAACGACCGAGCCTCATACTACCGAAACGGTGTATACCTCTCTTGTTGCGTACTCGGAGGACGGCACGGTCAGTGATCCCGTAACGGCAACCGGGTTGGGCGTTGCTTATCTCTCCGCAATTACGGTTGACGGCTTGTCGGTAGAGGGCAATGCCAAGCTGTTGGTGACCCCCTATGTGACCAACAGCGATTCGTCGGTCTCTTACGGCTCTACGGTCGTTCTTGTCATTGAGGACGGCGAGATCGTGGATCAATATGCGATTTAAGGAGGAGAAGATCATGAAAAAATTATTAGCCATTCTTTTAACGACATTGTTACTCCTTTCCTTGGTTGCTTGCGGAAAGGACGTCGAGGACCCTGCCGGTACCGAGACGGGAACCGAATCATCCGCTCCTGCGGGCACAACACCTGCGCCCACACCCGACGATGACGAATCCGATGATAAGAACGCCGACGATGAGAACAAAGGCGGCGACGAGCAAACTCCCCCCGACAGCAACGGAGCCACGACTGTGGAGCTGAACAAGGATACCAAGGGTATCAAGTACTTAGGTGTGCGGGGTATTTTGTCCGACTCGCAGATCAACTGCGACCACAGCGGCTCGGGAATCGAATTTGTGTTGCAAAACAAGGCATCCACGCTGACGGTTGAGCTGACGAGCTCCGATCCTTGTCGGTTTAAGGTCTTTGTAAACGGCGAGCTGACCAAGAATGATCTCAATGAGGATTTTCATGAAATCTTCGGAGAGGGAAAGATCGAGCTGACCGATCTGCCTTTGGGCAATATTACCGTTCGTTTGGTGAAGATCACCGATCAGGCACTGGCAACGGCAGAGCTGACAAAGCTGACCTTTACGGGAACCTTGCGTGAAACCGCTCCCGCAGATAAGGATTTGTACATTGAGTTTATCGGCGGTGCCGAGACGGTTGGTTCCGGCATCAGCGCAGGCGATGCGTATGCAGGACAGGATGTGACCAAGGCATACAGCTATCTGCTTGCCGAAGCATTGAATGCAGACTATTCCATTATCTCCATGGAAGCTGTGATAGCAGATGCGGTGGCAGCGTATGAGCTGGCATCTCCCGAACGAGATGCTGATGCCAAGTACGGATTTACTCGCAAGGCGGACATGGTTGTGGTGGATCTCGGCTCCGTAGATGCAGCCGATACAGCACTTGATGCCAACGCCTTTGCCGAGAAGTATGAGGAATTGCTCACTGCGATCCGTGCCAAGAACGGAGAGGACTGTAAGCTCGTTTGTCTGTACACTGCGTCGATGGGCGACCTTAGCAAGACCGTTCAGTCTGTTTGCCGTCAGGAAATGGGCGGACAGCAGGATGGCGTTTACCTGTGTCTGCGAAACGCAGAGGGCGCTGAATTTGTCGATGACTTGAAGGCTGTTGCGGATGCCGCTCTTGCGGGAACCATCACGGAGCGAGAGCTGGGCACGGCGGAAAATGGCGAAGGCATGAAGGTGAACCTCAAAGAGGACTTCGTCTCGGTCAAAACCAGCAATAGCTAAGCCGAGCTTTTGAAGGAAATGCGAAACGTTTCGTTTGTATGTATGGCGATTCGTGTATGGTGACTTCAATCCAAAAGGAGAAAAATATGAAAATCAAGAAATTGCTTTCCTGTATTCTTGCGCTTCTGTTCTTGTTTGGCGGAACGGTCACGCTGTTCAGCTGCAACAAGGAGGATGTGGGAGAGCAGGAATCGGAGACCGTCGAAGCTCCCGTTGAAAGCGGGTCGGGAAGTGCGGAAACGGGCTCCGAGACGGAGGCGTTGAAGCTGGTAGAGAACGGAAAGAGCGAGTACGTTGTGGTGTATCCCAATGACGCATCTTCGGCTGTTCTCGGTGCGGTGGATCTGCTGATCCAAAAAATTGAAGAAAAAACGGGAGTCACCTTGAAAAGCAAGAGTGACAATCTGCGAGGAGCCGCTTCTCATGATCCAAACGAGAAGGCAATCTTGATCGGAAGGACCAATTACGAGGAGTCGCAAGCGGTATTGGATACCTTGGGTCGCTTCGAATACAAGATTGTGCAGGTGGGAAATAAAATGGTCGTGTCGGCATTAGACGATGCCTATGTTGTGAAGGCGATCAAATACTATAACTCCAACCTGCTCAGCCCGAACATAACAGGCGAGGAGGGAGCAAGGACGCTGGTGCTGGAGGAATATCATTACATTCCCGAGGGGATCGACAGAAATTCCTGCAAGATCAACGGAACCGATATCTCCAAGTTTTCGATTGTCTATCCGAAAAACGATGTAGAGTACAAAAAAATTGCGGATACGTTACAGAGTGTCGTGCTGTCCAAGATGGGCGTAGAGCTACCTGTCTATTCGGATGCGGAGAAGGAGCATGAGCATGAGATCCTTCTCGGAAAAACCGCCCGCTCGTTTTCGCAGAGTCTGTACAGCGATCTGCAAAAGTATGTTATGACCTATTCGCTGGAGGTATCGGGGAGTAAGCTTCAGATCCTCAGCGGCGGATGTTTTTCGGCTCGGCAGTGCATCATAGACATGCAATACGGTGTGCTGGCGGACGGAGAGGTCAACCTCACGGACGGCTCTCACGAAAAAGAAAAGGTGCTGTCGAATCCCACCGAGCTGACAGACGGTGCGGATCTGCGTATTCTGTGCGCCAATCTGCTGCACTCGGAGTGGGCAGGCAACAGACAGGATGTTGTATGCCGTGCGGAAGCCTTTGCGGGCGTTCTGTTGGACTATCAGCCCGATGCGGTCGGCATACAGGAGCTGAACGATCGTTGGAAGACCGAGCTTGAAAAATGGCTAACGGTTCTGAAAGAGGAGTATGGCTTGGAATATACCCTGCACCATAAATCGACTCCCAAGAAAAGTGACAATTACATTACGATCCTGTACCGTTCCGACAAGTATGACTGTGTGGAGGAGGATATACGGGAGTTTCCCCATAATGACAGCAACTGTGTTACCATGTGCCGTCTGCAATCCAAGACCGACAGCCAAAAGGAATTCATTATGATGAATACCCACTGGGATGTTGACACTTGGGAAGGGGCAAGAAAGGATATTTGCTCCGAGGAATCGACTGCCTTCGTCAACGAATGGAAAAGCGCAGGGATTCCGATCTTCTTCACGGGCGACTGGAATGCGACCCGAGGAAGAGACTGTTTGGAGGATTTCATCACAGCGACCGAAGCGCAGACCGCCGATGAAGGACAAACCTGTATTGAATGGACGTTCTACTGGGGCGAGAACGTAACGGCGAAGAAAAACGAAAAGCTGGGACAGTATGGAGAAATGACCGACCACCCGCTGAGATACACCGATTTCGACCTATCGTGGTAAAAATCTTCGAGACCCGATGTGTGATAATGGAAACGGGTTGAAACGGACAGCCGAGGACGTCTGTCCCTACCATTCATGTGTGTGCGAACATAGAGGGAAATACGCACAAACCCGTAGGGCGGTTGCTTGTTCACGGCGAATAAACAAACAACAAATTTATGATCCAAATTCGGGCAGGACGTCTGCCAATCCGACTGACAAATGCTCTGCCCGAATTTTGATAAATTTTGCGTTTAAAAGAAGAAAGGAGAACAAAAATGAACAAGAACGCAATGAAATTGATATCGATGCTGTTGGTGCTTCTGATGCTTTTTACCTGCCTTGCGGCATGTAAGAAGAACGAGGCGACCGACGCCGATTCCGAAACCCAAGCCGGTGATGTTGCCGGCGGCACGGCGGCACAGGGCGATGCCTCAGACTCCTTGGAGAACGGCCCCGAGACCGATGAGCAGGGATACGTCAAGGACACGCTTCCCGAGACCTATGACTGGGAAGGCGTAGACTTCAATATCCTGCAATGGCAGCTCGGTCACGACTTTGTGGTCGGCGCCGAGGCGTCTACCAGCGCCATCAACCGAGTGAAGTTCCAAAGCCAAAAGGCGGTAGAGGAACGCTTCAAGGTCAAGCTGAAGGTTCACGAGGTTTCAGACGGCTGGGGACAAACGGAAATCACCAGTGCGCTGGAGGCATCCGTTGCGGTAGGAAGCGGAACCTACGACATGGTGAGCAACTATTCCGATTCCGCAGGAAAGTCCATTACCAACAAGCTGTGCATGGATCTGAACTCCTTGCCTTACGTAGACTTTGAAAAGCCTTGGTGGCCTCAGCACCTGCTGGCATCGGCGACCATCGGTGAGAAGATGTACTACTGCGGCGGCGATATCAACGGAGAGAATCTGATTCGTTATATGTGCGCCACTTACATCAACCTTGACATGTACGAGGAGTACCATATCGAGGAGCTTGTGGACGGCAGAACCATCTATGAGGTGGTAGAGGACGGCGATTGGACGATCGAGACCTTCCAGACGATGGCGCTCGGTACCACGGGTAATGATGCGGACATTTACGGCTTAACGTGGAGAGACGGCGAATATTGGGATGCCTTCCTGTATTCGGGCGGCTTCTCCATGATCAAGACCGAGAACGGTGTTCTGACACTGAACGACGATTTGCAGAGCGATCGGATGGTGACATGGGTTGCTGAATGTCAGAAGCTCTTGACTCAAACTCACCCAGATACGAAGCAGGATGCCGGTGTTGCCTTCAAGGAGGGCAGATCGCTGTTCGGCGGAGACGAGCATTTGACCTATGCAGAGGAGCTTTCTTCGGAAGGAACCGTGAATTTTTCGGTGCTACCTATGCCTAAGTATGACTCCGACCAGGAGCATTACTACACCTGTGAGGGTGTTACCTCCAGTCTGATCACCGTTCCTGCGGATGTGAAGAATACGGAGATGGTAGGTATGATCGTAGAAGGAATCGCTTCTCAGAACCACCGTGTGGTGAAGGATGTGGTTTACTACGACATCTTCCAGACCCGCTATGCGGCAGCAGAGGATACCGCAGGCGGCAGAATGTTTGAGATCCTGTACAATTCGGTGGTCTTTGACGTGGGTAGGGTGTTTACGCACAACTGGGGGAACTCCTTTATCTTCCGTCATGTTGTGGGTGACTCGACCCAAAGCTGGACTACTACCTATCAAGAAAATTTTGAACAATGGATCAAGGGCATTAACGATCTTTACGTAGCTCTCGGTTGATCGCATAGAAACGAATCAAGATGTCGGGCAGGACATCTGCCAATCCGACTGACAAACGCTCTGCCCGACTTTTGATACATAAACACACAAAAAAGAAAGTGAGGAAAAATTAGCATGAAGAAAATTCTTTCCATTCTTCTTACCCTTTGCATGATCCTCTCCACAGCAGTGACACTGGGTGTCACGACGTTTGCAAGCGAGCCGGCGGCAACGGTAACGGCTGATACCTTTGCCAATGCCACAAGCGGTTCGACCATCACGCTGATGAACAAGGAGGACTGGAAGCTGTTTGCGGCAGCACTTGCGGGCGGAAACACGCTTGCTGGGGTCAATATCAAGATTGGTGCCGATGTTACGTTCAACGAGAACATGGACGCCATGGCATTGACCGAAAATTCCGCCACAACAGGACTTTTCACTTGGACTCCTTATGCCTTCAACGGAACTCTGGATGGCTTGAAGACGGCGGCAAGCGGTGATCAGCCTGCTGAATACTATACGATCAGCGGTCTGTATTTGAACGGCGGTTTGTTCGCGCATACTTACGGTAATATCTCGAATATAAACTTTGAAAACTGTTATTCTCAGGGAGTCAATTACACAACGATTCTTGCGCAACACCTCAGAGGAGCCACAATTGAAAACGTTCATATGACGAATTGCCATGTTGTTGGTGTGCCTAACACTGGCGGATATTCAATGGCGGGCGGTTTCACTGCAATGCCCTTTGCCGGTACCGCTAAAGGATGCTCTTTCAACGGAAAAGTTGAATCGGGCACGGGGGTAACCTCCGATTATAACGGCGGTATTGTCGGTCAGGCAATTAGTGCCGGATTTACCGTTGAGAACTGTGTCAACTACGGCACGATTATCGGAAAATTGAATGCTGGCGGTCTTGTTGGTCATGGTAATGCGGGATCCTTGACTGTCAGAAACAGTGAGAATCGAGGAGCGATCTCCGGTTCAACTACGGGTGGTATTGTAGGATATTCCCAAATATCTCTTACTGTTACAAACACAAAGAATATGGGTGAAGTAACAGGCACAGGTAATTCCGGCGGTCTTGTTGGATACTTGAAGAACGCAGCTGCTACCTTTACCGCTTGCGATAATGAGAATACAGTTGCCTCGACGGGAACTGATGCCGGTGGCTTTATTGGCAGAACCGACAATACCGCAAACACGGTAAAATTTGATACTTGTAAAAATACGGCGGCTGTGTCGGGTCGTTGGGTCGGCGGCTTTATTGGTGAGAACTATTACAGCGTGAATATGGATAACTGTATGAACAGCGGCACGATTACCGCTACGTCGTGGGCAGGCGGTCTTTTCGGGCGTGTAGTACCGAATTGTACGGTAACGGTTGATAATAGCGTCAATTTGGGTTCCATAAACGCAACGAATGCGGGCGGTATCTTTGGTTACAGCCATACTGCTGCTTCGTCGATTACCTTGACCTCTTGCCTGAACGTAAGTGATAAGGCGAATGTAGGAGCACTTAACGGCGGTACTGTTACTGAGAACGGCTGTGTTGCTCTGACTCCCGCAGCTGTTGCTGAGATGTCTGCCGCTGAGATGATGAGCACGCTGTGGAGCGCAGGCTTCGACTTCGATGAGAAGTGGCACATGACTGCAGAGGGCGCTATCCCCGCCGCTCTGTTTGACGGCGAAAAGGCTAAACCCGACACCAACAAGGAGATCGTTTACAAGGGCTATCAGCTTGGCTTGGCAGAGACAGAGGAAGCAGGCAACATCCGCTTTATTTCGGGTATGAACAACATCGAAGGCTACAAGGCAGTCGGCTTTGAGCTGATCATTACCGATGCGGAAGGCACTCATGCGGGTGACGAGAACGGCAATCCCTTGGTCGTCAACGATACGGTCGTCTATACGAGCCTGAGGGCTAACGGCGTTGCCGATGCCATCACGGCTGCCAACCTGCAGTGTGAATTCTTGTCTGCCGTAACGATCACGGGTCTGTCCGCCAATGCGGTGGTTGAGCTGACCGCTACCCTGACCGACATGAATGACAATGTCGTCAGAGGCACCACCGTCATGATCGTCATTGAAAACGGCGCAGTCGTTGCGCAGTATGCAATCTAAGGAGGGAAGAAAGATGAAAAACTATTTGGAACCTTCTGTTACTCTGCTTGCTCTGAGAAGTGAGGATGTCATCACCGCTTCGGGTGATATCGACACGCCTGCCGGTATTGCGAAAGCGGTTGACGACAACGACAATTTCGGCGGATTTAACATGTTCGAGTAAGGAACAGAGGAGGGGAACGCCGATCAACACGGTATCATGACCGTCAAATAGGAGCTTTCCCCTCCGATTCCCTATGCGTGCTTAGAATCAACGAGCATGGCTTTTATCGGTCGGATCAATAAAAGCCATGCTCCTTTTGGTTTCAGAAAACCGATTTGTGGGTATTTCCCTCTATGTTCGCACACACATTGTGAGCCTTCCCCAGCGGGGAAGGTGGCACGAGCCTTGCGAGTGACGGATGAGGAGATCGCCGTTTGCAGGGTAGATTAAGGTATGGGTATGTTTGTTTCCAAACGGAAAGATTCTTTTGAAAAAACAAACGGTTCGATTCTATATTGCATTTTGTACAGCAGGCGATCTCCTCATCCACCACTTCGTGGTCCCCCTTCCCCGCTGGGGAAGGCTCACAATGTGTGTGCGAACATAGAGGGAAATACGTACAAACCCGTGGGGCGGGAGCAAGCCTCCGCCCTACGGTGGGAACGATTGCAAAACAGATGCGATAAAAAAAGACACACAACAGATTAAATTACGACCTTTTTTTGAGAGAAAGAATATGCTATAATGGCATGGTACCGCGGCGTGCTGTACGCACGAAAAAATAACATGCGCTAAAGGAGAAAAAACAATGGAATACAAAAATATGGATGAACAGGCTGTGCTGGCGGCAATCTTGGACGGTGCGGGAAGAGCCGCAGCCGAGCGGATCAGCGAGCTGAGGGGTGTCGATTACTGCTTGGATAAGGAGCGGGATACCGATATCCGTGTCATGACCGCCAATCTTTTGTATGCAAAATGGGATAAGGGGTGTGACCCCGATATGACGAAATATCCGCTCCGTATGAAGCGAACGGCGGAATGTATCAATCTTTACCGCCCCGATTTTGTCGGAATGCAGGAGGCTCGCCTGATGATGCGTGAGCCGCTGGATCCGCATCTGGACGCAGGCTATGCCTATGTGGAATTTGACCCGCCCAAGCAAAACGCCGAGTGGTTTCCGATCCTGTACCGTGCGGACAGATGGACGGTCGTGGCGAGCGGTACGGGCGAGTATACCGAGTGCCACCATCCTTGGGGCTATGTGTGGGCAACCTTTGCCCGCAAGGAGAATGCCGACGACAGGATCACGGTGATGAATCTTCATTATACGGTAGGACACTTTATGTCCGTGGATCCGTCTTGGATCGAATTTCATACAGGGCTTGCCTCAGAGATCAACCGTCAGATCGGAAAACAACTGACCGAGTCCCCCGATACGCCGATCGCCATTACGGGAGATTATAACACGGGCAGAGATACCGAGCTGTACGAAACGATGATAAAGGAGCTTCCCATGGAGGATGCCCCCCTGCTGACCGAAAACAGCAATATGACGGTGGAGCAGATGCGGAATCCGTGGTACTTGGATCATATCACGGTAACGAAGGAGCTGGTGGAGGTTGTCAGCCACCGCCGCTTGGATTACTATCCCGACAGGGCTTTGTCGGATCATCCCTTCTATTTTACTGACTTGAGAAAATATGAAAAATAAGGAAATATAATTATGAAAAAGAATTTTGAAACTGTTGGCGTGATGATTGACGTATCGAGAAACGCTGTGATGAGCATGGACGGACTGAAGCGCTTTCTGCCCCTGCTCAAAAAAATGGGCTATAACATGGTCATGCTTTACACGGAGGATACCTATGAGGTGGACGGTGAGCCGTACTTCGGGTATATGAGAGGTCGTTATTCCAAGGCGGAGCTGAAAGAGCTTGATGCATTTGCGGCGAGCCTCGGGATCACAATGATCCCCTGCATACAGACGCTTGCCCACATCAGTACCTTTTTGAAATGGGGGACTTCGCCTCATGTTCTTGACGGACGGGTTCCCGTGGAATGCGAAGGCATTTTGTCGATCGACGACGAGAGGACCTATGAGCTGATCGACCACATGTTCGCTTCGGTTTCCGAGTGCTTTGCGTCAAGAAAGATTCATATTGGCATGGATGAGGCGCACATGCTCGGACGGGGGAAGCATCTTGACCTGCACGGCTATGAGCCTGTTGAGGTTCTGATGAGACGCCACCTTGACCGAATCTCCGAGATCGCCAAAAAGTATGACTATGAGCTGATGATCTGGTCGGACATGTTTTTCAAGTCTTGGAACAACGGAGAATACTATATTCCCAAGCGTGAGGTTCCGAAGGAGATCATTGAGAATTTTCCCGATTCGGTGATACCCGTATATTGGGACTATTATCATTGCGATGAACAATCCTACAGCGATATGATAGAGAACCATCAGCAGATATCCGATAAAACATGGTTTGCGGGCGGAAACTGGAGCTGGTGCGGATTTATCCCGCACAATCGCTTTACCCTGAAATCCATGATCCCTGCTATGGATGCCTGCAGGAAGCATAAGATCCGCCATGTATTCTTTGCTATGTGGGGAGACAACGGCGGCGAATGCTCCCATTTTGCACAGCTTCCGTCGCTGTATTATCTCGGTCAGTATGCCAAGGGAATCACGGATGAGGAGAAGATCAAGGCAGGCTTCAAGTGGCTGATCGGCATTGACTTCGACGAGTTTATCAATATTGACTGCCCCAACGATGTCGTGCCTCATAATAGTGGACCAAAGAATCCTTCCAAATATATGCTGTACTCCGATTATTTCAACGATTTTCTGGATTATACAGTGAAATTGGGTGAGGGATATCGGTATGCGGACTTTGCCGAGCAGCTTCGTGCAACGGCGAAAAAGAGCCGTACCTACGGGTATGTATTTGACACCGCCGCCAAGCTGTGCGATGTCATGGCAATTAAGTATGAGCTTGGTCTGCGTACCCGCAAGGCATACGAGGCGGGGGACAAGGCAGAGCTTGAGCGACTTGCCAAGAACGAATATGTAGAGGTCGTGAAGCGGATCGAAGTATTCGCAAGGGCATTTGAAAAGCAGTGGTTCAAGGACAATAAGCCGCACGGCTTTGATGTTCAGGATCACCGTATCGGCGCACTCCTTCGCCGTACAAATTCTTGCCGAAAGAGAATTTTGGATTACGTAAACGGGAAGATAGATCGCATTGAGGAGCTGGATGAGAAGCTGTTGCCCTACGGTCGCAAGGGATACGAGCAAAGCATTGACTCCAACAGAGACGCCACTGTTAATACACCGTAAATGAGTCGGGAAGGCAGTGTATATTGTATCATAAAGGAGAAACATGATGTATGAGCAAAGTCAAGTATATTGATCCAATGATCGGAACTGTGGGAGACGAGCAGGAGCATAGCTTTCACGGCGGAGGAAAAACGCACCCGGGGGCTTGCTTTCCTTTTGGCATGGTGCAGTTATCTCCCGATACCACGACAAGCGGAGATAACGGAACAGGCTATAACTACTGTCAAAATACCATTGAGGGCTTTAGCTTTAACCATATGAGCGGGATCGGTTGGTACGGCGACCTTGGTAATTTGCAGGTGATGCCCATTGTGGGCAAAACCGATCTCCGAAGCGGAAGCAATCGGGAGGTTCCTTTTACCAAAGGAACCGAAGGCTGGCGATCGCCTTTTTCTCACGCCAATGAGACCGCCAAGGCGGGATATTATTCCGTGAGACTGGACAGATATGACATCGTTTGCGAAGCTACCGTATCCTGTCATACGGGAATGCTCCGCTTTACCTATCCGCAAAGAAAGGAAAGCGGGATCATCTTTAACTTTTCGAGAAGAATTGCGGGTCGCTCCAATGCTCAAAAAATAGCCATGGACGGCAATTTTGTCAGTGGATGTATCACCTGCGACCATGCATTCGGCGGCTTTGGCAGAGGGGAAGGAAAGATTGACTACAAGCTGTATTTTTGCTTGGAATTGTCCAAGCAACCGAAGTGCGCACGCTTTTTTGAAAACGAGGAATTTTGTTCTCCCGATCTCAAAACGGTATGCGGTGAGGACGTGCACCTGCTTGTCAATTTTGAAACCGAGCCAAACGAACCGATCCTGATCCGATGCGGGATATCGTATGTGGATGCGGAGGGAGCAAGAAACAATTTGGCGTGTGAATGTCCGAATTTTGATTTTGACGCTCAGCTAAACCGTGTTACAAGGGCGTGGGAGGATGCACTGTGCTGTGCCGAGGCAGAGGGGAGCGATGAGACGGATATGACCCTGTTCTATACCTGTTTGTATCATGCCCTCTTAGATCCCCGAACAGCGGTAGATGCCGACGGAAGATATAGGGACCCAAACGGAGAAATACACAAAGCTGCCTATACGCATCGCACCATGTTCAGCGGATGGGATGTATACCGAAGTGAGTTTCCACTGTTGACCCTGATCTCTCCCAAAACGGTCAATGATGAAGTCAACAGTCTGTTGAATATCGCTTTGGCAAAGAATTCATCGTTACCCAGATGGGAGCTGATGGGAATTGATTCGGGCTGTATGGTAGGCGATCCGGGTATGATCGTCATGGCAGACGCATATCTGAAGGGAATTCGGGATTTTGATATAGAAAAGGCGTATGATATTGCGTTTGCTTCAGCCACAGCGGCAAAGGAGCTTTACGGAAAGCCTTTCAAAAACCTGCATCCCGTTTTGGAGCAATATCAAACACATGCCTATGTCCCGAATGAATTAAGCGACACACTCGAATTTTTGTTAGCTGACTATACGCTGTCACAGCTTGCTCTTCGGCTTGGCAAGACGGAGGACCATACCTATTTTCTCAACAGGGCAAACAGTTTTGTAAAGAATTTCAATAAAGAGCTTGGCTTTATGGCACCGAGAGATGAAAACGGCGACTTTCTCTCCGTGAAGGACAGATATGACACATTGGGATGTGTCGAGAGCAATATTTATCAGCAGTCGATGTTCGTTCCGTATCATGTGGACGGATTGGCACAGCTATTCGGTAAGGACAGATTGCTTCAGCTTTTGGAGGAATTGTTTGAGAAGGCGGATCTGGGTGCTTTGTGGAATGAAAACTATAACCACTCCAATGAACCGTGTCATAATCTGACACATTATTTCACGGTGCTTGGTAAGCCCGAGCGAACGCAGTATTGGACAAGACGGGTTCAAAAAGAGTCGTATAGGCTTGGGGTATTTGGATTTTGCGGGAATGAAGACGTAGGACAGCTTTCGGCTTGGTATGTGCTGTCGGCAATGGGCTTTGCTCAGGTATGTATGGCAGACGATAAGTATTATATCAATACGCCTCTGTTCCCCAAAATCACCGTAAAGCTGGATCCACGGTATCATTCCTGCGAAATATCCGACACGCTTACGCTGATATGCGACAAAGATCCGTTGGAATATCCGTATATTGAACAGGTATGCTTAAACGGAAAACGGATCGATCGAACCTATCTTACATACGGTGAGCTGACATCGGGTGGAATATTGGAATTTTATTTAACAAATGGATAATAGAAAAATCTTGATTGCTTTTAAATAACGGAGGATAAGTATGAAAGTAGTAAATATGATGAATTTTGTTCGGCGTATTGACGAGCGAAAGGTGGATTCCACAAAGCATTTGTTGGATTTTACAGCAACACAGCTTCGCCTTGTAAACCAATATGAGATTGACAATACCTTCTTGCTTCAATATGATGCGGTATGTGACGAGGATTTTGTCTCTCTTTTCAAGAATGAGGCAACAGAGAAGACCGAGATCGGACTATGGTATGAGATCGTAGAGCCGCTGACAACGGCGTGCGGCATGCCGTACAGAAGTAAAAGGGGTTTCAAATGGGATTGGCATATCATCCCCGGCTTTTCGATGGGTTATACGCCCGAGCAACGCGAGCAGCTGATCGATGAAGCTATGCGGAAATTCAAGGAGGTTTTCGGACACTATCCTAAAACGGTGGCAAGCTGGCTGATCGATACCCACACGGTCAATTACCTGTCGGAGCACTATGATATTTCCGCAATGGCGCTCTGTCGGGATCAGGTGAATACCGACTGCTATACCTTGAAGGGGGGATATTTTAATCAGGCATATTATCCGTCGAAGAACAACATGTTTACCCCTGCCCAAAGCAAGGAAATGCAGATCAATGTCCCTATGTTCCGCCTGCTCGGCCCCTGCCCGATCCACAATTATGATAATCATAAATATAGCTCTGACGAATTTCGGACTACGGACAGAACCCAGGTCTTTTCCATGGAACCGGGATGCTATATGGGCTTTACCGATGAGGTGACAAGATGGATGTTCGATTGCTACTACGGCGAGGAATCTCTTGGCTTTGCCTACTCGCAGATCGGTCAGGAAAACAGCTTTTATGGTTGTAACACCGTGCTTGGCGGCATGAAAATGCAGATAGAGCAGCTACTGGAGCGAGGGGATGTGGAATTTAAGAAGATGGGAGACACGGGAGAGCTGTTCAAGTCTCTTTATTCCGACGAAACGCCCGCAACCTCCTTGGTGGCTCTGAGTAACTTTGACAGCACCGATGTGCAATCCGTGTATTACGATTGCAAAAATTATGCGGCAAATCTGTTCCGCTTTGAGGACAAGATCTTTTTCAGAAGTCTGTTCCTCTTTGATGAGAGCATAGAGGATTTTTATAGCGAAAACCCGTGTACTACCTTCGATGCCGTCTATGAAAATCTGCCGATCGTGGATACGCTGACCTGTCCTGTAGAGGACAGAAAGCGGTGCGGTCTTATGATCGATACGAGCGGAGCGTCGTTTGAGGTGAAAAAGGAAGCCGAGGGTGTGTTGA
>SVTY01000009.1 GCA_015063535.1 Oscillospiraceae bacterium | reverse complement strand
GCGCGCTTTTGGGGTATTGAAGTTGTACCAAATTGTACCACGTAGTACCAAGTGTTACATGATTTGCTCACTATTTTTGATTGTCACTGTTTAGTACTAATTGTCACTCATTGGTACTCGTTGGTATGTGGCAGTACAGTTGGGATTATTTACCTTTGGTACTAGTTGTCGCTCGGTAGTATTTGGAGGTACTAGATGGCACCAATTCTTCGGTCTTGGGGTGGTAGAGATCGCCAGTTCAAGCTTTTTATTTTACTCCGAAAACGAGTCGGCAAAGGTAGTCGCCAACACATCACAGCGTTCATTATATACATGTCCTCTGTGACCGTGCACCCAAACAAAGCGGACGGTATGGATGTTCAGCAGTCCATCGATCCGTTCCCAAAGCTCTACATTCAGAACCGGCTTTTTATCCGCCTTCACCCAGCCGTTTTTCTTCCAAGAGGCAAGCCATCCCTTATTGACCGCATCGGTCAGATATTTGGAGTCCGAGGTCAAGGTAATATCGCAAGGCTCCTTCAGTGCTTCCAAGGCTGCGATCGCCGCCATCAGCTCCATGCGGTTGTTTGTCGTCATCGGCTCTCCGCCCGACAGCTCCTTTTCCTTCTCGCCGTACACAAGAATGGCGCCCCAACCGCCCCGCCCGGGATTGCCCCGGCATGCGCCGTCGGTATAGATATCCACATGCTTCATTCCTCTGCCAAGCTCCTTTCGTTTTTCTCATTGCTATTATTTTATCATATTTTTTGTTCGAATGCAAGTGGCTTTCCTCATTTCTCTTTTCAAAGGTTTGAAAAAACAAATTCGGTGAATTTCCTTTACTATCTTGATTTTATGCTCACTTTGATGTATAATAAATAGATAGGGTTCACTTCCCTGTCTGTTGAAAGCAAAATCATCTCAAAAGGAGAGCCGAACATGATCCCTTATATGAAAAAGAAACCCGAGGAGCTTTGGGAAGAGCCCGTATCCTCCCGACTGATCTACGACGGAAAAATTTTGCGTCTTTTTCTGGACGAGATCACTCTGCCCGACGGAAAGTCGTCATCCCGAGAATATAACCGCCATGTGGGTGCGGTCTGCGTTTTGCCGCTGACCGCCGAGGGAGAGGTCATTTGCGTATGTCAATACCGATATCCCGTCGGCAAGATCCTGCTGGAGATCCCGGCAGGCAAGCTGGATGCGCCGGACGAGGATCCGGAGGAAGCAGTCCGGCGGGAGCTTCGGGAGGAGACCGGTGCGGTCTGCGACCGATTGACCTATCTTGGCGAATATTTGGGCTCGCCCGCTATTTTGGACGAACGGATCCACATGTACCTTGCTGAGGAGCTAACCTTCGGAGAAACACAGCCGGATGAGGATGAATTTTTGGAAACCGTCCGCATTCCCCTGTCCGAGCTTGTAGAGCTGGTCATGAAGGGAGAGCTCCCCGACGGGAAGACGCAAGCGGCGGTTTTGCGTGTGGCAAGAATGCGCCCCGCAGAGGCGGAACAATGACCTTTATCCTCGGTCTGTGTACTCTGTTCCTGACCCTTTTCCTCCTCCTTTGGCTCTTTTTGATCCTGCCAAGGGTAACGGGCCGTGCGGACATGGAGTTGCTCTGCCGTGACTATGCCCATCGGGGACTTTGGGGGAACGGTATTCCCGAAAATTCGCTTTCGGCATTTGCGGAAGCGGTACAAAGGGGCTACGGCATTGAGCTGGATCTTCAGCTTTCCAAGGATCGGGTGCTCATGGTCTTTCATGATGATACCTTAAATCGCCTGTGCGGTGTTTCGGGTCGCATTGGTGAGATGACCTGCGCTGAATTAAAGCGATTGCGACTGGTCGGAACCGATGAAACGATCCCCACCCTGTCAGAGGTGTTGGCACTGGTACGGGGAAGAGTTCCTTTAATGATCGAGATCAAGGGAGAACGAACAGACCCTGTACTCTGTCGGCGTGCTGTTCATCTGTTGGATGCCTATATGGGTCCCTTCTGCATCGTGTCCTTCAGTCCTTTGATCCTGCGGTGGTTCAAGCACTATCGCCCCACCTATGCCCGAGGACAGTTGGTCACGCGGATCACCAAGCACCAACGAAAAGGAAGTCGGCTCATCAGCCTTCTCCTTTCCCATGTACTGTTAAACGTCCTGTCCCGTCCCGACTTTCTTTCGGTCAACGAGCGATACCGACGCCGACCCGTATATCGGTTCTGCCTTCGTATTCTTCGTATTCCCTGCTTTGCTTGGACGGTACGGGCAAAGCAAGACCGTCAAAAGCTCCGAAAGCAAGGTTGGCACTGTATTTTTGAACGGATTTGTCCGTAACGCTTCCATGTAAATTTACATTCAAAGAAAGGTATTTTATGATGAAAAAATGTTATATGGCGGCAGATATCCTTCTGCCCAACTTTCAAGCCGTTGATCCCCAAAAATGGGCTGTCATTGCCTGCGATCAGTTTACCAGCGAGCCCGAATACTGGCAACAGGCAGAGCAAATGGTAAAGGATTCCCCCTCTACCCTTCGGATGATCCTTCCCGAGGTGTATCTTTCCGAAAGCGAGGAGCGGATACCCAAGGCAAATCTTGCCATGAAGGACTATCTGAGCACGCTTCTTTTACCCCATTCCGATACGATGATCTATGTGGAACGGACGCAGTCCGACGGACGGGTACGCCGAGGCATCGTTATGGCAATTGACCTGGAATGCTACGATTACCGAAAAGGAGCCGATTCTCTGATTCGTGCCACCGAAGCAACGGTGCTGGAGCGGATCCCCCCCAGAGTGGCGATCCGACGGAATGCGGTGGTCGAGCTCCCCCATGTCATGCTTCTGATCGACGACCCGCAAAAAACCGTGATCGAGCCCTTGGCACAGGCAGAAGCAGGAGAGCTTGCCTATGAGACCGACCTGATGCTGGGCGGCGGGCATATCAAGGGAACGTATTTGGATGGCGCACAGGTTCGGGCAGTCGGTCGGGCGTTGGATGCGCTGATCACTCCCAAAGCCATCGAAAAGCGGTATGGAACATCCGCCGCACCTCTTCTGTTTGCGGTCGGCGACGGGAATCACTCCCTTGCCTCCGCCAAAGCTGCCTATGAGGAGATCAAGGAAAAGATCGGTGCAGAGGCAGCCGCCTCCCATCCCACCCGATATGCTCTTGTCGAAGTGGTGAATATTCATGATGATGCTTTGCGCTTTGAACCGATCTACCGTGTTCTGTTCGGCATTGATCCTGCCGATGTGATCGCAAAATTGACCGAATATTGCGCCCAACTCACAGGCAATGCCGCTCCGCAAAGCATAGATTACCTCTGTACCAATTCTTGCGGTACGATCTCAGTCTCCGCCCCTTGCC
The DNA here is from genome assembly GCA_015063535.1 of Oscillospiraceae bacterium. GTDB lineage: Bacteria > Bacillota > Clostridia > Oscillospirales > CAG-272 > HGM12713. The sequence goes on along the minus strand of SVTY01000009.1, from coordinate 83,401 downwards.
GTCAATTGACCGTAGGGACCCTTCAGGATTTCGTTGATGCGTATTTGAAGGAACATCCCGAAGCAGAGGTGGACTACATCCACGGCGAGGATTCCCTCTCCCGTCTTGCCAAGCGGCAGGGTGCCATTGGATTTTTGTTCTCGGGTATGACCAAGGAGCAGCTCTTCCCCACCGTCATGTTTGACGGAGCATTGCCCCGTAAGACCTTCTCCATGGGACATGCGGAGGATAAACGATATTACATGGAATGCAGAAGGATCGTTCCTTCCGCATCGGAAAGCGAGTAACCTATGAATCCAGCGACCGATTCCTGGGAGCAGCTTCTTCGTACCTGCTCCGATTGTACGGCTTGCGAGCTACACAAGACCCGCACCAACTGTGTGTTCGGTACGGGAAACAAAAACGCCGATCTTCTGTTCGTGGGAGAAGCTCCGGGCGAGCAGGAGGACAAGACCGGCACCCCCTTTGTCGGACGAGCCGGACAACTGCTCGATCAATACCTGTATGCGGTGGATATCCCCCGTGACAGTGTTTACATCGCCAATATTCTCAAATGCCGTCCTCCCAAAAACCGAGATCCGCTTCCTGCCGAGGAGGATGCCTGCATCGACTATCTCCGCCGTCAGGTGCGCCTGATCCGACCGAAGATCATCGTTTGTCTGGGTCGGATCGCTGCCATGCGGCTCATTAAGCCCGATTTTCGCATTACCAAGGAGCACGGCATTTGGTTTGAGAAAGGCAATTTTCTCATTACCGCCGTCTATCACCCCGCTCTCCTGCTTCGGGATCCTCGTAAAAAAGAAGAAATGCTGTTGGACATGAAGCAAATTAAGGAGAAATTAGATCTATTATCCGAGGAATTTACACAATGATCCAACTGAACTATACCTCTCTTTTGAATATGATAGCCACCCTGTTTCTGATGCTGATCGTGGGATATATCGCAGGAAAGATGGGTATCATCACCGAGACCGCCTCCAAAAATCTTTCCGCACTGATCATCAAGATCGGTCAACCCGCTATGATCATTTACAATCTGGTAAAAATGAGCTATTCGGCGGAAAATCTGGGGCTTGGATTTTTGACCCTCGCCTTCAGCCTTGGCGTACACATCTTTCTTGCCGCCGTCTCTTATTTTGCCTTTCTCCGTTTTCGGGATATCGACGCACGCAAGCTTTCGGAATTTTCTGCGATCTTCGGAAATGTGGGCTTTATCGGAATCCCGATTTTGGAATCGGTCTTTGGCGACAAGGGCGGCTTTATGGGCTCGTTTTTCAATGTGGGCTTTCAGCTGGTGCTGTGGACGTGGGGTATCATCATCCTTGCCCGTAAGAGGAAGGATATCAAGATCACGCCCAAAAAGGTCATCGTCAACTTCGGCACCGTTCCCAGTGCCATCGGCATCGTTCTCTTCCTTTTGAAGGGAATCGACGGCTTCTTTATCCCCACGCCCCTCATGCAAGGACTTTCCTTTTTGGCGGCACTTTGTACTCCCATCTCCATGCTCATCATCGGCGCACTGCTGGCAAAGCGTACCGTCAAGCAAATTCTTGGGTCGGGTAAGATCTACTACCTGTGCTTTGTCAAGCTGATCGCAACGCCTCTATTGGTCTGCGCACTGATGCGATTGTTGGGGTGTAGCTCGGATTGGATCATTTTTGCCGCCGTCGTCGTTTCCATGCCATCGGCAACGACCGTATCCATGCTGGCGGAGCTCTATGACATTTCTCCCGGCTATTCGGCACAAGCGGTGGGAACGACCTCTCTATTCTCCATCCTTACCATGCCCTGTGTCATTTGGCTTGCGCAAAAGATCATTGAATTATAAGGTAAAAAATATCAACCGCCAAGGCATGCTGTGCCTTGGCGGTTCGACAAAAAGCAAGCCTTTCCCGAACGGATGACAAAAAGAATGGTGTTTTTTCAAAAAATCCCCTCAAAGTATCTTGACAAATTGCCAAAAAAGGCGTACAATATAGAGGATACTTGCGGGTATAGTCTAATGGTAAAACCTCAGCTTCCCAAGCTGATGCTGCGGGTTCGATTCCCGTTACTCGCTCCAAATGAAACAAGGTGGTGTCTGCAAGACATCACCTTGTTTCATTCGAATGGGTTTACCGAATGGAGCCCCACCAATCCGCAAGGATTGGTTTGCTTTGCGCTCACCTCAGTTCCGACTTTTTGCACAGCTTGGCGCAAAGCCGGTTCTGATTCCCGTTACTCGCTCTCACAGCTCTGGCACGGTATATCCCTTTTCGTCCAACACCCGACCGATGCGATCCAACTGCTCCTCGGTCTCCGCACGGATCGTGTGATAATGATACCCGCCCGTAATACTCATCAGCTCCACGGATTTTCCGCTTCGTACTCCCTCCAAAAACTGTGCTATATGATGAAAAGAACAAATATTCAACGGTGCTGTGATACGTCCGTATACCTTATGCCACACAAAGACATCCGCTACGATCCCGCCCAAGCCGACGATACAGGTAAGCTCATCCTCCGTCTGCGCTCCCGTGTGCCGAACCTTAAATACTCGCTCACAAAGAGGAGATTTTTGAAGAAGATAGCCCCGATGAGTCGATAAGATCTCATATCCCATTGCCTTGACCATGGAAATATCCTGCACAATGATCTGACGGGATACCCCCAGTCGCTCCGACAGCACGGCACCGGAAACAGGCTCTGCCTCAGAAAGCAGAATGCCGATCAGCTCCTTTCTTCTCGCTTCAGCCTTCATTTTTCAACTCCTCAGATTGCATGAAGATTTTTCAGAGACAGATCCAAAATCGGTGCCGAGTGGGTCAATGCCCCACTGGAAATGTAGTCCACACCGATATCCAACAAGCGTGCTATATTCTCCCGTGTCACGTTGCCGCTGCACTCGGTCTCGGCTTTTCCTTGACACAGGCGAACCGCTTCCTTCATGTCCTCCACGCTCATATTATCCAGCATGATGATATCGGCACCTGCCTCCAGCGCCTCCCGAACCATGTCCAGCGTCTCCACCTCAACCTCGATCTTTCGGACAAAGGAGGCATATGCCTTCGCCATTTGAACTGCCTGCTTCACGCCGCCGGCGGCACCGATGTGATTGTCCTTCAGTAAAATTCCATCGCTGAGATTGTAGCGGTGGTTATTTCCTCCGCCAACCTTGACGGCGTATTTTTCGAATACCCGCATATTGGGCGTAGTCTTTCTCGTGTCCAACAGCTTGGTTTTGCTCCCCTTCAACAGCTCGGCGATCTCTGCCGTATAGGTAGCGATCCCGCTCATACGTTGCAGATAGTTAAGTGCCGTCCGCTCTCCCGACAGCAAGACCCGAATGTCTCCCCGTACCACGCCGAGTCGTTGCCCCTTAGTCACACGGTCGCCGTCCTTACAGGTCAGACAAATTTCTGTTTTTTCGTCCAACAGCGTAAACACACGGGCAAAAACGCCAAGACCGGCAACCACGCCATCCTGCTTACAGATCAGCTCCACCTCACCGGGGCAAGCCTCGGGCATGACCGAGTTCGTCGTAATATCCTCGCTTGTAATGTCCTCGCGGAGTGCCAACAGGATCAGCTCGTCCGCATTCATTTTCATCGTAATTTCATTCATGACTTTCTTTCTCCTTTTCGATTGCCGACAGGACGGCTTGTTGATAGTGTTCTTCGATCCCCTCATAGACCGACGGCTCGATCTGCCATACCGACCGTTTCTCGTTCGGTATATACTCGGTACCAATGTGGTTTGCCGCCCGTCCGGCAAACACCAGACTTTCCAGCAAGGAGTTGCTTGCCAACCGATTTTTTCCGTGTACCCCATTGCAGGCGGTCTCGCCTACGGCATACAATCTCTCCATAACGGTCTTGCTGTGTCGGTCAACGGCGATCCCGCCCATAAAATAGTGCTGGGCGGGTACCACGGGGATCGGCTCCTTGGTAATGTCGTAGCCCTCCTCCAGGCACCGCTTGTAGATATTGGGGAAATGCGTACGGATCTCCTCGGTGGGAATGGGCGCAAGAGACAGCCAAACATGCTTGCTTCCTTCTTTTTTCATTTCCTTGAAGATCGCATTTGCCACCACATCCCGAGGCAACAGCTCATGAACGAACCTCTCCCCCTTTCCGTTCAGCAAAACGGCTCCCTCTCCCCGCACCGACTCGGAGATCAGAAATTCTCTGCCCTTTTTTTCGGTGTACAGGGTCGTGGGGTGAATTTGAATGTAATCAATATTCTGAAGTCGGACATTGTGCTTCAACGCCACCGCCAAGCCGTCTCCCGTCAGATGGGGAAAATTGGTGGAATGCGCAAACAAGCCGCCGATCCCGCCCGTGGCGAGAACGGTATAATCCGCCTCAATGGCGGAATACTCACCCGATGCCGTTCGTCCCACGATCCCCCGACAGGCATCCTCCGCCTCCAGCAGATCGACCATGGTATATTCTTCTATCAGAGTGACATTCGGCAGTCTCCGCACCGTTTCCAACAAATGAGAGGTAATTTCCTTTCCCGTGATATCCTCATGGAATAAGATACGGGCACGGGAATGCGCTCCCTCCTTGGTATACACAAAAGCGCCGTCCTTTTGTTCGAACCGCACGCCGCAGGCAACCAGATCGGCAATGACCGCACGGGAGCCTCGGATCATCAGCTCCACCGAATCCCGATTGTTTTCATAATGTCCCGCCCGCAGGGTATCCTCGAAAAAGGAGTCGTAATCCTCCTCGTCCCGCAGCACGCAAATACCGCCCTGCGCCAAAAAGGAATCGCTTTCCTCCGCTCGGCTTTTGGTAACGATCGTGATCTGCTTGTCCCTCGGCAGCTTCCATGCGCAGTACAAGCCCGCAACACCGCAGCCCACAATGACCACATCGGTCTTTCTTGTTTTCATCCGATCACCGTCCCAACTCCAGCATCCGCTCCAAGGGTCTGAGCGCCGCTATGCGTGTCTTTTCGTCAAGCTCCACCCGATTTTCCTCAGTCATCAGCACCCGCAAAATTTTTTCGGGAGTATTCAGCTTCATATCGGGACAGCAGGGACAGGTCTTGGGGAAATAAAACCGCTTGTCGGGATTATCCTGTTGCAGACGGAAGGAAACGCCGTCCTCGGTACAAATGACAAACTCGGTTTCCTTGCTTTGCTTGGCATAGGCAATGATCTCCGCCGTACTGCCGATATAATCGGAGAGCGACAGAATGGCATCGTCGCACTCGGGATGCGACAAGACCCTCGCACGGGGGTGTAGCTGCTTTGCCTCCCGAACCTGCTCCGCCGAAATGGCGGCGTGAATGGGACAGCATCCGTCGTTCAGGATCACGTTCTTTTCGGGAACCTGCTCTGCCACATACCGTCCGAGATTGCGGTCGGGGATAAAAAAGACAGTCCGATTGGACAGCGCACGAACGATCTTCACCGCATTGGAGGAGGTCACGCAAACATCGCTCAGACACTTCAGCTCCGCCGTGGAGTTGATATAGCACACCACCGCCAGATCCTCATATTTTCGCCGCATCTCGGCAATTCGCTCCGCCGTCGCCATATGCGCCATGGGGCAATCCGCCGTCAGATCGGGCATCAGCACGACCTTATCGGGGTTGAGAATTTTGGCACTCTCCCCCATAAACGACACCCCGCAGAATACCAACACACTCGCATCGGTATCCTTCGCCACCTTGGCAAGATAAAAGGAATCTCCTACATAATCCGCCAACGCCTGAACCTCCTCGCTCACGTAATAGTGTGCAAGGATCACGGCGTTTTTCTTTTGTTTCCATTCATTGATTTGTTGAATCGTCTCGTTTTTCATAACAGCCTTTCACCTTCGATCGAGGTAAATTTCATGCAAACGATCGAAAGTATGCCTATTGTACCACATTTTTTGACATCTGTCAAGTCATCTGTCAACTTTTCTCAAAAAATTGAGGGCTGTTGCCTCGCAACAGCCCTCTTTTTACAGCCTTTGCCACCACGGAACAACGGTTGTCAGGTGCATAAAGGTGATTTAACTTGGATTGACTTGACCCATGTCTATGACTTGCATATTCTGATCCCATTGTACTCGGAATATCGTACCGTCGGTGCCTTTGAAATCCGAAGAAGAGATACCGTGTGTTACACTTTGAAACGGTACCCCCACGGCTTCAACCACCTCAAAAACATTCATTCCCTTACGAATTGCAAAGAAAGCTTCTGCGTTTGGTTGAATGGCAGGAAAGATCTCGAATTTTTCAATTGTTTGCCCATCTGCATCTAATTTTACCACGATATTATTTTGGTCAGCATCTACATAAAAAATATAGCCGCGATACTTTTGAAAGTCTACATCTGCATGGAGAGACTGAAATTCCTCGTAGGTCATTCCAACGGCAAGATTTTCTGTTTGCTGGGTGCTTACGGTTTCAGTTGCCAATGCGTTGGATGATGCCATAAGCAGAGATTCCATATAATTTTTTTGTTCGTCGGAAAGCACAAGATGCCGACGATTGACGGTATCATTAAACAATCCTGCTTCGGAAGAATAATCAATACTATCATTTGACATTTCAAAAATATAATCACAATATGTTTTGGTTACATCATCTTCCCAATCTCCGTCATTCAAAAGGGATACTATTGTTTGCGTATCTTCTGCTGTGAGTTTGAATTGCATGTCAGATTCCTTGTGCGAAATTTGAATTTCCGACGATGCGTACTGTAAATTGTTTGCTTCGTTACATCCGTACAGTCCAAATGCGAAGAATACGGTCAAAAGAAAAATGATTTTTTTCATATCAAAACCTCACGATAGAATATTTATAGGAATCAGCAGTTGTATGCTTTTAGATTAGTTGTTAAATTCCATTGGTTATATAAATGTCATTAAGCATAATCGGATCCGTCTTGTCTTTATCTAAAAATGTTACTCGAACATCGGCTGGGGTAAGCTCGTTTAACTCATCAAATTCTTGGAGCTGTTTAAAACAAATTTCTGTTATAGCTTTCTTGTGTTTATTCCAAGTTTTACATTGCTTTTGATTTCCGATAACAACGATATCCGGTCCTGCATAATTCAGGCAGACGTTTCGTTGTTCGCAATGATAGTATTTATGGATATATTCACGAATTGCGAGAATTGCATGACCGTAGGCATAGCTTACTAAACTTTGATGATAGTCATCTATCTCCACAAAAAATTCTTTGTGGTTGTTCTGACTGATGCCGAATATTTCTAAATACAACATCATGATTTCTTGATTCGAGCATACGATATCAAATTGTGTATTACGGATTCCAACCATTCTTTCAATTTTCCAACCATCCGGGAGATCAATCCAAACATAGAGGTGAAATTGTTCACTTTCACTACGGGATGCTTTCCATGTTTGGCGAATGTTGAGATCATATTTTGATTTTATGTTGTCTTTGAATTGTTCTTCCTTCGATGAAAAAACTGTATTACCACTATAAAAATCGTCAAGCTTGTATATCATAAATGTCCCTTTGATAATTAGCCCATGTTTTTCTAATTACAGTATATCATACCATTCAGTGAATGTCAAGTAGTATGTAAGCTTTTCCCAAAAAAACTTCGTTTTTTTATAAAAAATGCAGGACTATTGCAAAAAGTCCTGCATTTTTGTTTTAAAATTAAAGCTTTGCCACGCCTGTTTCTCTTGCCGCTTCCATAACAGCCTTTGCCACCACGGGGGCAACGGATTTGTTCAAAGCAGACACGATGATGTTCTCCTCGTTCACCTCGTCCTCGGGAATGAGAGATGCCAAGGCACGGGATGCGGCAACCTTCATTTCCTCGTTGATACAGGAGGCACGACAATCCAAGGCTCCGCGGAAAATTCCGGGGAATGCCAACAGATTGTTGATCTGGTTGGGGAAGTCCGACCGTCCCGTTCCCACGATCCTTGCTCCTGCCTCCTTGGCAAGATCGGGCATGATCTCGGGCGTGGGATTTGCCATCGGGAATACGATGGAATCGGGCGCCATGCTTGCGATCATTTCCTTGGTCACAATATTGGGAGCCGAAACGCCCACAAAGATATCTGCGCCCTTCAGCGCATCCGCCAGGGTTCCCTGCTTATGCTCTCCGTTGGTGATGGCTGCCATGGCTGCCTGAGCGGGGTTCATTCTCTCGTCACCCTCGCAAAGGATACCGTTGATGTCGCACATCAGGAGCTTCTTGGGATCGGCACCCATGTTGATCAAATGCTTGGCAATGGAAATACCTGCTGCTCCCGCACCGCTCATGGTGATCCGTACCTTGCTAAGCTCCTTGCCGACCACCTTCAGGGCGTTCAGCAGAGCCGCCGCAACAACGATCGCCGTTCCGTGCTGGTCGTCGTGGAATACGGGAATGTCACAGGTCTCCTTCAGCCGCCGCTCGATCTCAAAGCAACGGGGAGCGGAGATATCCTCCAGATTGATACCGCCAAAGCTTCCTGCCAGCAGGGTAATGGTATTGACAATGGTATCCACATCCTTGGAGCGAATGCAGAGCGGGAAGGCGTCCACATCGGCAAATTCCTTAAACAGCACGCACTTGCCCTCCATGACGGGCATGCCCGCCTCGGGCCCAATATCACCCAGACCCAACACCGCCGTACCGTCGGTGATGACCGCCACTAAGTTGCTGCGGCGGGTCAGCTCGTAGGACTTATTGATATCCTTCTGAATTTCCAGACACGGCTCCGCCACACCGGGGGTATACGCCAAGGACAGATCCTGACGGGTCTGTACGGGAACACGGGAAACGACCTCGATCTTTCCGTTCCATTCATAATGCTTCTGCAACGATTCTTCTCTGATATTCATACTATTTTCCTTTCTTATGTACAATGGCAAAGTGGCTGTCGTATCCGTCGAAACGACAGCCATCGCTTTTAGTCCTCAAAGGGGAATTTGTAGGGCAGACCCAGCTCGTCCCGAACGGCGATAAATTCCTTCTGTACCGACTCGTTGATCGGAACACCCGCATGTCTCGCCAAACGGATCTCGTATTCCTTCTCGCCTGCGCTGTAAATGCGCTCTGCATCGGGAGCCTTCCGAACGGAGCGAACCTCACGGATGATATCGCCCGCATTCTTACGGCAGGCATCCTCGCCCAAGAAATGCTCGGTGTCGATGGCGATAAAGAAGTGACCGAGACCGAAGGGACGCTTCTGTCCGTTCTCATCCTTACCCGTCAGATACTGACCGTAGTGACCGTTTGCCAAAGCAGCGGAAAGCAGCTCGACAAACATCGCAAAGCCATATCCCTTGTAGCCGCAGCCCTCTTCGCCGGGGCCGCCCAGCGTGCAAAGAGCCGCCTCGCCGCGTGCCATCGCCTTGAGAGCCTCATCGGCAGTTCCCTCGTAAGCCTCGCCCTCCAGATTTACAAGAGCACCCTTGGGCGCATCCTTGCCGATACGGGCATAATATTCCAGCTTTCCGTTCTGATACGTAGAAGAAGCGGCGTCAAAGTTAAAATCAAACGCCTCGTCGGTAGGAACACCCAAAGTCAAGGGGTTGGTTCCGAATGCACCCTGTACACCGAAGGTAGGAGCCACCGTAGGACGGGCATTGGTGCCGGTCAAACCGATACAGCCTGCCTTGGTTGCCATAGAGGTATAGTATCCCGCAATTCCGTAATGGCAGGAATTGCGAACCACGACCATTCCCATGCCGTACTTCTTTGCCTTCTCAATTGCCATGCTCATCGCCTTGTAGCCGATGACCTGACCCATACCGTCGTGACCGTCTACCACAGCGGTCGTCTCGGTCTCCTTGATGATCTCGAAATTGGTGATGGGGTTCTGAATACCCGCCTTGATTCTGTCAAGGTAAACGGGCTTAAAGCGGTTACAGCCGTGAGACTCGATGCCTCGCTTATCCGACTCTAACAGAACATCTGCGCAGATCTCGGCATCCGCACGGGGCACACCATAGCCCACAAACGAATCTACTACGAAATTGGTGATTGTTTCCCAATCGACAATGTTGGTCTTGACCATGATTGATATTCTCCTTTTGAATGGTTAATTTTTTAACAAAGAAATTATATCACACTCTTCCCCGTTTTGCAATAGATTTTTGCAAGTTTCTTTAAGATTCTTTAATTTTTTTCAAAAAGCTATTGTTTGCTCCGCACCATCTCCCGATATTCGGACGGACACATGCCCGCCACCGCATGAAACGAGCGAATAAACGTAGACATATTGCCAAAACCGATACGGTAACAGACCTCGATTAAAGGAACTCCCGCCGCAATCAGTTCCCGTGCCATAGCGATCCGCCTCTTTCGGATATAGTCTGATACGGTGGTATGAAAATACCGTTTAAACGCCCGAGATATATACTCTCTACTGTAAAATAACGCCTCCGCAACCTCGTTCACGGTAGAAAACTCGGTAATATGCGAATCTACATATTCCTTGATATGGCGGATCGGTTCGGGCAATTGCTGCTTTCGCTCCTCAGTGGGGGCCGCACAGCGATTCAACAGATAAAAAAGCTGTACGGTGTATCCAAATCCCAATGCCCGCTCCATCGACTCCACCTCTCCTCCCAAAATTCCGCTCAGCCGCTCCAACAGCCCGATCATCTCTCCAAATGCTTCTCGTTCGGGCACGCACAAAAAGCGAACCTTTGTAAATTTCTTCAACAATTCCGATAAAGCACCGCACCTTGCCCCGTCAAAGGCATCCTGTGTCAGATAGAACACATGGCGGCGATATCGGGTTCTATTCCCTTGCAGCACAGACATGTGTAATTGCCCGGGCGGCACCAAGATCACATCGCCGTATTGAGGAACATAAACGGAAGATTCACAAATATACCGAACATTCCCCTCCAAAAAGATCACCAGCTCATAGTATTCATGATAATGCAGATCCGCAGGGTAGGTACTGCGATCATAGACCGTATCCCGATACGAATAAAACAAGCATTCATTCAGATCATGACCTGTCCAGTTAATCAGTGCCGGAAAGGTTCTCTTTCCGGTTTCCGGATAAAAGGTTTTTCGTTGCATCGTCCTCCTCCTATCGTTTAATTGTGTCACAAATTCATAATTATAGGTCACAAACATACAAGATTTTTTATTTTATGACCGTTATAATTATCATATCACATTCTGTGTAACTTTGCAAGAGGAGAAGAAAAAAATGAGAAAAGAGCCATTAAAAATCAAGCTGCATGAGGCAGATATTTGTGTGGTGGGCGGAGGAATCGGCGGACTGTTTACCGCCATTTCGGCGGCAAGAAACGGTGCCAAGGTCGTTCTGATGCATGACCGACCCGTTCTCGGGGGAAATGCAAGCAGTGAGATCCGCATGTGGATCTCGGGAGCGGGAAGCCGCATTCGGGATCTGCAAGAAACCGGGATCATGGAAGAACTGCTTTTAAAAAACATGCACCGCAACCCCACCCGAAATTTCAGCACATGGGATGCATTGCTGTATGAAATGGTACGCTTCGAGGAAAATATTGACCTGATCCTGAATTGTACCTGCTGTGATGCCTCCGAGGCAAACGGACACATCACCGCCGTAAAGGGCTTTCAGCTGACAACGTATCTCTGGCATGAAGTTCGGGCAAAAATTTTTGTGGATTGCTCGGGCGATAGCATTCTGGCACCGTTGACAGGTGCGGAATATCGAGTGGGACGAGAAGCAAAAAGTGAATTTCAGGAGGAATTTGCCGTAGAAAAAGCAGATACGCATACCATGGGCATGAGTTTGATGCTTCAATGCAGAGAAACCGATCATCCTATTTCCTATTCCCCACCCTCATGGGCATACGACTTTCCCGATGATGCCGCCATGCGTCATAAGCCGCACGATCTTTACGCCGTCAATACCAATTTCTACTGGATCGAGCTGGGCGGCTTGCAAAACAGCATTGAAGACACAGAGGAGATTCGGGACGAGCTGTTAAAGATCGCCTTCGGTGTATGGGATCATATCAAAAACCACGGAGATCACGGCGCCGAAAACTGGGAGCTGGAATGGGTCGGCTTCCTCCCCGGAAAAAGAGAAAGCCGCCGCTATGTGGGCGACTATGTCCTAACGCAACAGGATGTAGAACAATGCACTCCCTTCCCCGATACGATTGCGTACGGCGGGTGGCCGATCGACAACCATCTGCCCGGCGGATTTTACATAGATTCCGCCGACGGAAAGCATCAGCAAAAGCGCCGTCTTTGTGAGCCGTATTCAATTCCGTTGCGCGCACTCTATTCCAAAAACATCGACAATTTGATGTTTGCCGGCAGAAATATCAGTGCCTCCCACATTGCCTTCAGCTCCACCCGTGTCATGGGAACCGTGGGCGTGATCGGACAAGCAGCGGGAACCGCCGCCGCTATTGCCGTGCGATACGGTCTTTCCCCGAGAGAGACAGCAGATCAAAAAATTGCAGAGATCCAGCAAACCTTAATGGAGGACGATTGCTTCTTGCCCGGTCTGCATCGCACCGTGTCCCCTTTGGCGCAATGCGCCATCCTTTCCTGCGAGTACGGGGATTGTTCCCGACTTTTGAACGGGATCGACCGCCGCATATGGGGCAACGACAACGGCTATTTCGGGAAGACAAACAAGGCGATCACCTATACCTTTGACCGTCCGACGCATGTAAAGGGTGTTCGCTTGGTCTTTGACAGCGATCTGGATCGGGAATACACCGACGGAAACCCGGATGGCTTGAACCATTCCTCCGTCCTGTTCTTCCCACTCAATCACAATGGCACGTCCTTCGGCTTTCCCCGCTGTCTGATCAAGCACTACCGAATTGAGATAGAGGATGAAACGGGAGTCCGCCGAGTGGCGGTAGAAGTAACCGACAATCACCTGCGCTTCGTCAAGCATATGCTGAATGTCACCGTTAAGGCTGTACATTTCATTCCGTTAAGCACCTATCACAGTGAGCAAAAAAACAATGATTACGGATGCGCCACCGCTCATCTGTTCAATTACGAGATCTTTTAAGAAAAGGAGCTGTGCGACACAACTCATGTCGCACAGCTCCTTGTTTTGCTTATTCAAACATCATACCCATCATGTACAACTCCGAAAAAATCGGATTAGAGGCAAGCTCCACGACCCTTGCCTTGTGGGCAAGCTCGGCGCATTCTGCCTGAAGGGTACGGTCCAGCAACAGCATCGCCGCACCGCTCAAAGCGGCATTACCCACCGCACGCACGCTTTGCTCCAGTGCGGGCGGCAACAAGCCGATAGCGGCGGCATTTGCCATGTTCAGATAATACCCGAAGCCGCCTGCGATCTCGGTTACAGGCACTTCGGCGGCATCCGCTCCCGCCACACGCAGCAGCGTACCGATCCCTGCGCAAATGGCACTTTTGGCAAGCTGAACCATCCGCACATCCTCTTGGGTTAGAGTCACCGCTTTGGTCAGAGAGATCGGAGCGTCATCCAAATATCCTGTTTCATCCAACCATTCGAGCTTCAACAAGGTCGCAATGGCATCGACAAGCCCGCTTCCGCAGATCCCCTTGGCTTGGGTCTCTCCCAATACATGAACAGCCAAGGATTCTCCGTCTGCCCACACTCGGTCAATGGCACCGTCGGTTCCCCGCATGCCCATGGAGATCCCCACGCCCTCAAAGGCGGGACCTGCCGCCGTGGAGCAAACGAACAAAGCACCGTTATGCCACAGCCCCATTTCTCCGTTGGTTCCGATATCCACCATCAGCTTGGTCTGATCCCCGACACAAAGCCCTGTAGCAAGCAGAGCGCAGACCGTATCCGCTCCCACAAATGCCGCAATACAGGGGGGAAGATACACCTTTGCCTCGGGCAAAACAGCCGAAAGTGCCAGCTCTGCCGCCGTACATTCCTCCCCAAACAGCCGTTCGGCAACAAAGGGTGCGTGAGACAGCGGCTCGGGAGAAGTCCCCGTCAGCAGATGAAGCATCACCGTATTTCCCGTTATCACGATTCCATCCACCGTCTCGGCAGAAACGCCTGCTCTTTCGGCAAGCTGTGTGATCATTTCATCCAGTGCCGCAAGAATCGCCTGCTTAAGATCATTGCCCCTTCCGTCCAGTGCTGCCTCGATCCGAGACACCACATCCGCACCAAAAGAAGCCTGTGGATTGAGGCGGCTGACCTCGCTCAACAGCGTCCCTTCGGTATCATACAACCGTGCCGCCAATGTCGTACTGCCAATATCTATGGCAATACCGTATTGGGTAAAAAAGGGATCCTTTCCCACCTCGGGCATCCATCCCTCGGTCAAGATCTGTACCCTTCCCTTGGGGGGAGAATCGGTCTCGACCAAACAATCTCCCAACACCTCGGTCAGACAAGACAGGCGAACACCTCTCGCCAACTCCTCCTCACTGAGCAGCTCTCTTTCCCGTTGGCTCACCGCAGACAGCTCACCCTTGGCGATCACCTTACATTTTCCGCATTTTCCGTGACCGCCGCAGGGAAGCTCTCCCGTCAGATAGGAGGACAGCCGCTGTCCCGGTGTGATCTGTCTCAAACCTCCGTCCACCGTCAGAGTTACGGTTTGTTTGTTCGCATTCATAGTGCCTCCGTCACAGAGAAAACAGCACCGCTCCGAAATAGGTCACGGTATTGACTCCGTTGATATACTTCATATCTGCCGCTTTGGCAAGCTGAGATACATTAATGCCGTAAGCCTCCAAGGACGGCAGAGCCCGATCGGGGAAACGGCAAGGCTCTCCCGTTTGCTTGGCGCATTTTGGGCACACGCCGCAGCCGCCCGCACCGAGATGCAGTACCTTTGACAGCTTCATATCCTGAACGATCGTGCGTAGCCTCTGTGCCAAAGGATAGGTCTTCTTTTTGGCTTCTACCATTCCCTCAAAATCAAAGCTGTCCTCCAGTGCGGTAACCGTCTGATACACAAGAGCATAGTCGTATTGCCTGACCTCTGCCATCAGCGTGTCGATCTCTCCCACATCGGGCGGACACATATAGCATTTGCCGTACATTCCGCACGCATTCGAGGCACACATATCGCGAAACGCTCGGTCTGTCTCGATCGCATCCGTGGCAATAACCTGCGCTTTCGTCGCACCGTTTTCCAAGGAAACGGCTACCAATTCATCAAAAATCTTATTTTTCATATTATTCCTCAATCGTAACCTTAAACCAGAAAAAATTTGGCAGTGTTTAGAACCTACTGCCCGTCAATTATCAAATACGGGACACGGCTTGATGTCGGTATTTTCGTGTGTCGCTTTTTCACAATACTCAAAAAGAAGTTTCACATATTCCTTATAGTTTTCAATAGAAACGTCGGGCGGCGTCTGGTGATCCACCGATACTATCACCTTGCCCCGCTTCATTGACGGAAGAATCCGCTCAAACTCCTCGCGCATCGCCGCAGAACCGTATTTCATACACATTTTATCGAAATGACCGATAAATGCCATTTGCGGTTGCTTGTCAAGGTACATCGAAACATCCACGCCCGCTTTCCGCTCCAAGGGGAACATCCCGTCAGCCCCCACCTCGGCATACCAATCGACCGCTTGGGTAATATCGCCGTCCGAATCAATAAACACGGGAATGCCGTATTCATGAATCACGGGAATCACCTTTTTATAAAACGGAGCAAGAAACTCATCAAAGCATTCCTTGGAGATCATCGGTCCCAAATTATAACTCATATCCTCTGCAAAACTCATAAAGTCAAATTGAAAATGAGAGAAAACGTAACGGAACACGTTGATTAACCAATCGGAGTACGCCTCACACATGTCATGATACAACTCGGGATAATCATAAAAACTGTATAAATGATTTTCGATACCAAAGAGCGTACGGGGGTACCAAAAGAATCCCTCCACCGTCAAGAAATTTATCGTATCTCCTCTCTCTCTCGTCATCTGCAACCGCTGAAATTTTTTGTCCCAATACTCTTTATCCAAGGGCGGAAAAAAAGTCTTTTTCACATTTTCCCAATCCGCTTCATCGGCAACGATCCCCTGTCCATGCCCTGCGGATTTGGGCGTGTCTGGGGTATGATATCCTATCCCTGTCTGCAAACACTTGTCAAGACCGAAGTAGTCCTGTATCTCTTCCACCGTCTTTCGCTCAGCGGGCAAGCCCTCGCCGTGCCAACGGTTAACCGTCAAATTCCACCAAGGAGCCCACTCAATTACAGGGCAACGGTCAACGGGTTGTCCCGACAAATATTTTTTTATCCGTTCGGAAGCTGTCATCTTTTTTGTTCCCCTCAACTGTTTTTTTCCCCATAAAACTCATCCACCGTCTTAAAGAATGCATAAATATTGTCCCACGGCGT
This sequence comes from Oscillospiraceae bacterium, assembly GCA_015063535.1. GTDB lineage: Bacteria > Bacillota > Clostridia > Oscillospirales > CAG-272 > HGM12713. The sequence continues at coordinate 67,143 of SVTY01000009.1, read as the reverse complement.
CATAGGAGGAATATCACAGCCGGAGGAGATCACAAAGTTGGGATAACCGCAGCATTCGTCCATGACTGCAAGTGTGGCAGTGCGAACCGTCTCGGGCGTTCCCATACGGAGCACACCGGCGGGATCCACATTGCCCATTGCCACTACATTCGAAGGCAACCGCTCCATCATATCCTTCATGTTAATGGCATTTCCAAAATGATATGCCGCCGCACCGAAGGACAGGAAGGAATCCACCATGGAAAGAATGTTGTCTCCGCAGTTGTGATAGATCAGAAGAAAGCTGTCATCCTGAACCGCATCGACGATTCTCTTGACATACGGTGCGGAAAACTCTTCTTCGAGAGAGGGCGAAAGCAAGCCGGCAACAGGCTCTGCCATGACCACACCGTTTGCGCCCGCTTCCTTGTAAGCCTTGACGTATTCGATCAAAAACTGCGTGACCTTTTCCAAAACCAAATGCACCATATCGGGATCGTCATAACAATCCATCATGATCTCGGACACATCCAAAAGCCGAGCCGCCAAGGAAAAGGGACCGATAATTCCGGCAAAGACCGGACGATCCTGAATCAGGTCGGTAGCTTTGCGGATAGCATCAATATACAAGCCGGAACGGGCGCTTCCCACAGCGGGAACTGCCAGTGCCTCGGCTTCCTCCATATCGTTGATCAGCCGTCCCGTTACCGTGGGAACCTCGCTGTCGGAAAAGCGCACCGTAGCACCGAAGCATTCTGCCTCCACCGACAGATCCATCAGACTGACCGATGCCGCCGCATCGGTGGCGTCGGCAACCATCTTCATACCCTTCGCTTGCAGAGTACTGTCAGCGATCAATTCCTTTACTGTCACATTCATCAAACTGACACTGGGAAAGGACAGAACGGGCATAGCTTTCTTTTTCGGATTGGATCGCAACTCATCGAGCCACGCCTTCATATTTCTTTTTGCCATATTATTTCCTTTTCTTTCATATTTTGATATTTAAAAATCTTATAAAAGGAAAGGATATCCTTCCTCGGGAAGGAAAAAGGATACCCTATTGTTATTCGATCCGAAATTAACCCTTGCAAAGCTCCACAGCCGCATCCGCTGCGCTTGCCGCATCGGTAGTATAGCAATCAGCACCGATCTCACGACAGAAGTTCTCATTGACGGGAGCACCGCCAACCATGATCTTCACCTTGTCCCGAACGCCGGCAGCCTCAGCCGCCTTCACTACATCTGCCATCACACTCATAGTGGTGGTCAGCAATGCGGAGCAACAGATGACCTGACAATTCTGCTCGATCGCCGTCTGAACAAAGGTCTCGGGAGCAACGTCAACACCCAAGTCAACGACCTCCAAGCCCTTGCCCTCCAGCATCATGCGAACCAAGTTCTTACCGATGTCATGCAAGTCGCCCTGTACCGTTCCGATACAAACCTTACCCGTTGCACTCACGCCCTCAGCCGCCAAATGGGGCTTCAGAAGCTCAGTTCCTGCATTCATTGCTCTTGCTGCCACCAAAACCTCAGGAACGTACACTTCATTGTTCTTAAATTTCTCTCCGATAATGTTCATACCGTGCAGCAATCCCTCATTCAGAATGACTGCGGGTGCGGTACCCTCATCCAGCGCCTGCTGAACCAGCTCCTTGACCAGCTTTGCTCTACCCTTCTGCAGAGTTTCGGAAATTTCGCTCATGTTTACCATAACTTTTTTCTCCTTTTTTGTTTTTATTTTTTATTTTTCATAACGCAACTGCGTTAAGAGCAACATAATTCAACCGCCGCCTCTGCGGCACTCGCCGCATCCACGGTGTAGCAATCGGCACCGATCCGTCGGCAAAAAGCCTCGCTGACCGGGGCACCGCCGATCATGATCTTCACCTTGTCCCGAATGCCCGCCCTCTTGGCTTCCTCGACCACATCGGCAAGCACACTCATGGTCGTGGTCAAAAGTGCGGAGCAACAGATCACCTGACAATCCTGTTCGATCGCTGTCCGTACGAACACCTCGGGGGGAACATCTACCCCCAGATCAATGACCTCCAGCCCCTTGCCTTCCATCATCATCCGAACCAGATTTTTTCCAATGTCATGCAAATCCCCCTGCACCGTACCGATACAGACTCTGCCCGTTGCCAATATCCCGTCGGCAGATAAATACGGCTTTAGCATCTGCATACCGGCATTCATGGCTCTTGCTGCCACCAGCACCTCGGGAACAAAGACCTCATTGTTTTTAAATTGTTCGCCGATGATGCTCATGCCTCGAAGCATTCCGTCATTGAGAATGGCTTCGGGCGCACATTCTCCCTCCAGTGCCTGCCCGATCAATTCCTTGACCATGACAGCCCTGCCCTTTCGCAGATTCTCGGAAATACTGTCAAGCAACAAACGATTCCGCTCCTTTTGATCCTTTGCCTCCAGCGTACTCGCTTGCAATGTACGATACTGATGAGGCGTCATACCCATATAGCAGTGAAAGGCTCGGTAAAAATAGGGGATATCCTTTTGCCCGCATTCCCGCACGATCTCCTCCACCCGCAGATCGGTCTCCCGCAGCAGATTGCAGGCGTGGGTCATACGGATCTTTCGCAGATAGTCGGAAAAGGATTCGCCCGTCAGGCGTTTAAACACCCGACTCAGATGAGATTTGCTGACATACAGCGAGTCCGCAATGGTCTCCAGTGTCAGATCGGTCTTACCGAATTGCTCGGTAACAGTACGGATAGTATAGGACACCAGTCCCCAATCCTTGGGCGGCGAGGACGGAATATTTTTGATGGCACCGTTGACATACCTTCCCAGGGTAATCATCAGCAATGTCAAATTGGCGCGAACGCCGTCACGCCATTCCTGCTTCTGATGCAGCATTTCCCGCACGATAGCATCAAACAAGCCTTGCAGCTTTTCCTGCGTCTGCGCATTCAGCATGGCATAGGCAGTCACGGCATTGTCCCGAAAAACACCGTAGCAGTATCGGGGATGCCCGGGGATCAGAACCTCCCCCTCAAACCAATCCCGAATGTCAAACAGAAACCGACGGACCGTCATACACTCCCCTGCCGCATTGACAAAATAGCCGTGAGGAATATCGGGGGTAACGATATAAATGTCGCCCTCCTTGCAGGGGATCTCCTGGTTCAAGATCCGATGGACTCCGCCGCCCGAGGTCACCATGCTGATCTCTATCAGCTCATGGGTGTACATCTGGACAAACGAGGACTCCGACTCATATACGGTCTTATGAAGCACCACATCATGATAGATAGGACGCCTTTTTAACAGCTCTGCCTTGGTCAGCCGCATGGGCTTTGCCAATTCACGCTCCATACCTCACGCTCCTGTTTTCCGTTTGTGAAACCTGCTTTGCAAGATTTATTTGTATTTATTATAGCAGAAATTTTTTCGTTTGTAAATATGACCCCCGTGTTTTTTTGCTCCTTCTCGGAAACAAAACCACATAATTTTGACGTTTTTTTCAGATTTTTTCTTTTTTTGGCATAAAAAATTCGGCTTTCTTCAAATTTTAAAAATTGAAGAAAGCCGAAGAGTCAGATCGTCTCGACCCGAATCATATTGGTATTGCCCGAAGCACCGTTGGTCATACCGCCGGTAATGACCACCCGATCCCCCATCGACAGACCGAGACTCTGCTTGGCGAGCTTGGTCGCCTCATAAAAGAGTACATCGGTAGAAAAAAACTTCTCGCTCATGGCGGGAAGCACGCCCCACGAAAGAGCCAGCTTGCGCCATGTCCGCTCATCAGTGGTCATACCGATGATATCCACGGGGCAACGAAAGCGGGAGACCATCCGTGCGGTCATTCCCGACAGAGAGCATGCCACGATAGCTTTGGCATCCAAATCGATCGCCATACCGCAGGTGGAATGGGAAATCGCATCTGCCGCATTTTTGATCAAAAAATCCGAATCCCTGAAAATTTTGGTATACCGGATATTTTTTTCGGTCTGAGAGGCGATCCTTGCCATGGTCTCCACCGTCAGCACAGGATATTTTCCTGCCGCCGTCTCGCCCGACAGCATGATGGCACTGGTGCCGTCGTATACGGCGTTGGCAACGTCGGATATCTCGGCTCTGGTGGGGCGGGGATTATGGATCATCGACTCCAGCATTTCGGTGGCGGTGATAACTCGCTTACCAAGCAGTCGACAAGTGGTAATCAAATGCTTTTGAATAGCGGGAAGCTCCTCAAAGGGAATCTCCACTCCCATGTCTCCCCGTCCGATCATAATGCCGTCGCATTCCTTGCAGATGTCCTTGATATTGTCCACACCCGACCGATTTTCGATCTTGGCGATGATGTCAAGCTGTTCACCGCCGTGCGCCTTCAAAAACTCCTTGACGTCGATCAGATCCTGCCGCACCGACACAAAGGAGCAGGCAATAAAATCCACCTCATGCTCAATTCCGAACAGCAGATCGCTTTTGTCGTACTCCGAAAGATAGGTCTGCTTCAGCACCTTCCCCGGAAAGCTCATGCTCTTGCGATTGGAAAGCTCTCCACCCACGATCACACGGCAACGGATATCGGTATCACAGATCTCCTCCACCTCAAAGATCACAAGACCGTTGTTCAAAAGGATCCGATCGCCCCGCCCCATCTCCTCGGGCAGATTCTTGTAATTGACCGAAACGCACCGCTCATCCCCCTCTACCTCCCGGGAGGTAAACACAAAGGGATCTCCCTCATTCAGTATCACCTTTCCCTCACGGAAGGTTCCGATCCGATATTCGGGACCCTTGGTATCCAGCAAAATGGCAATGGGAAGTCCCAATTTTTGGCGAACACGCTTTATCAGCTCAATACTCTTTTCGTGATCCTCATGGGTTCCGTGAGAAAAATTCAACCGAGCCACATTCATACCGGCAAGACACATGCCGGTCAGCGTCTCCTCATTGTTACAGGCAGGACCGATGGTACATACAATTTTTGTTTTTCGCATAATGGTTCCTCTTTTCTGGCAGTCTATACTTTTTGGCAATTCTTAAACTCAGGGTTCGGTCACAGCTCGGAGCAAAGGACGGTCATCCTGCCGCAGAGGGTGTATGCTCCCATTCCCGCAGGGATAAAATAGCTGTCTCCTCGACCAAGGGAATACTCTGTTCCGTCGTGACAAAGAACGCCCTCTCCTTCCACGCAAAGCAAAGAGGTGAAGCTGTCTTTGTTTCGTGACAATTCGATCCGCTCATCCTTCAGCACATGCCGCCGCACCTTAAAATAGCGGCTGTTTGCCAGCAGCTCATCACCGCCCTTGCCTCTTTCAAAGCGAAGCGCATCCACCTCCGCTTCGGCAAAGGGGCGCACCACCTCCAACGCCTTTTCGGTGTGAAGCGGACGAAGCGAGCCATCTGCCTGACGGCGTTCATAGTCATAGACCCGATAGGTCAGATCGGAATTTTGTTGGATCTCGGCAATAAGGATCCCTGCACCAATAGCGTGAAGCATCCCCGCAGGAATGAAATAGCTTTCGCCCGCCTTCACGGGACACGTATTCATGGCACCGTCTATACGCTTTTCGGCAACCGCACGGGCAAACTCCTCCCGTCCGATGTCCTCCGCCAAGCCGTAAATGATCGAAGCACCCGGCTCGGCATCCACGATATACCACATCTCGGTCTTGCCGCTGTCATTTTCCACACGCAAGGCATAGCTGTCGTCGGGATGCACCTGCACCGACAGACGGTCGGCAGCATCGATCAGCTTGACCAGCATGGGGAAACGGTCTCCCACCCGATAGGAGGGAGCCACACAGTCTCCGCCCCATGCGGCGATCTGCTCCTCCAGCGTCCGCCCTGAGGCATCTCCGTTTTGGATCACCGCCATTTCCTTCGGACGAACCGTCAGCTCCCATGTCTCGGCAATGATATCTCCCTCGATCTCTTTGCCCCACTGCTCCTTCAGGCGTGTGCCGCCCCAGATGGCAGATTTGGCAATATACCTCAGCTTTAACGGATATCTCTTCATAATAGTATTTCCTCTTTTCTACAAATTATCCCGACGATGCCTTCCCGCCTCGAACTCGTGGCGCAGGATCGAGCAAACGCCGATGGTTCGATAGGAGCTTTTCACCAGCATTCCCTCCCGTCGGTACCCCTCAAGGGTCATGCCAAGCTTTTCCATTACATGCAACGATGCTTCATTTCCCTGCATAAATTTGGCTTCGATCCGATGGAGCTTCAGCACCTCAAAGCCAAAGCGAAGCACTCTGTCCGCCGCCTCGGTGCCGTATCCCCTTCCGTGATATTCGGGATTCAGAACATACCCCAGCTCTCCGCTATTGTGCGGCAACTCGAATCGGGTAAAGCCGCAGGTACCGATCATGCGGCGGCTTTCCTTTTCCACCACCGCCCAATCGTAAAATTCTCCCAGCGAATACCGTCCCTGAATGTACCGCAGATAATCCTCCGTATACCGCATTGACGGATGAGGAGACCAAAGCAGATAGGTGGTCACATCCTCCCGACAGGCATAGCAAAACATATCCTCGGCATCCGATACCCGCATGGGACGAAGGAGCAAACGAGGCGTATGCAGGGTGGGAAGATCGGAAAAAATTTTACAAATCGTTTCTCGTTTCATGCCGCTCCCCTTTCGTTGATTTTCAATCCATACCATTATAATCAATTTCCAAGAATTTTTCAATAGTTTTTTTGAAATATTCTTGCATATCCTATTTATTTTTTTGTGATTTTATGTTACAATATAGAATGACAGAAGTGTTTGTCGAAACACTTCCCCCATCATAACCGTACAGAAAAGCAGGAGGGCTCATGGCAAATCCGCAAGCGGAACACATACCAAAAGAATTGCTGAGCGAGGCTGTCCTTCCCGTGATCTTGGGAAACGGTTTTGCTGCGCACCGTCTGGCGCTGCGTCTGCGGCTACACTACGGGATGTCCTCCCTCCTCTGTGGAACCCGTGTCAGTCTGTGGGATCGCCTCCATCCCGGATGCGGCTTTTTGGAGCTGATGTCGGCGGAGGACGGACGGCTTTTTACCGAACAGCTGATCGACCTTGCCGATCACAGCGAGGATAGTCTGCTCCTGCTGGTGCTTTTAAGCGACGGACAGCGCACACTTCTTTCTCCCTACTGTCGGGAGCTGGAAAGCCGCTTTATCCTGACAGAACCGTGCCGTCTGCTTGCCTCCGCCCCTCGCACGGTCTTATCTCTCGGAAAGGTGCTTTGAAGAATGAATACAAAAACTCTCGGGATCCTCGGGGGACTGGGTCCCATGTCCGGCATTCGGTTTTGTGAGCTTCTGACCGCTCACACCCAAGCCGCAAAGGATCAGGATCATCTGAATTTCCTGCTTTCCTCCCGTGCCGATACCCCCGACCGCACCGATTTTATTTTGGGGCGCTCCTGTGCCGACCCCGTCCCCGCCATGCAGGCGGAGGTTCGTCGGCTGATCGAAGCAGGCGCCTCCCTCATCGCCATTCCCTGCAATACAGCGCACCATTTTTATGACCGTCTGTCTGCCGTCTCGGAGGTTCCCGTTATCAACATCATCGACCAGACCGCAGACTTTTGCCGCTTTTGCGGCTTCCGCCGTGTGGGCGTTCTCGCCACGGAGGGGACCGTCGCCTCAGGTGCTTATGAACAGGTCTGCCGCCGTGTAGGACTGGACTATGTTACCTGTGACTCGGAGGATCAAGCGGTGATCTCCCACATGATCTACGAGCAGATCAAGCAAGGAAGACCCGCCGAAAAAGAGCCCTTTCTCCGCATTGCGGACAAGCTCCGCCATCGGGGGTGTGACACGGTGATCCTCGGCTGTACCGAGCTTTCCCTGCTGAAACGGGATCTTGGCTTGGGGGAGGAGCTGACCGACTCCCTGGAGGTTCTCGCCTGCGCCTGTCTCCGCCTGTGCGGCAAGGAGCCTGTGGGCTTTGACGACCGATTGATGAAATTTTTTCCTATGAAAGGAACTGCGATATGTTGCTGAGTGAATTGATGAAGGTCATCCCGTTTACCGAGGTGATCAACCGCTCGGGGTTGGATCCCGAGCAGACGGAGGTGCTGTCTCTGTGCAGCGACTCCCGAAAAGCAGGCTCTGACTCGCTCTTTGTCTGCATCTCCGGCTCTCTCACCGACGGGCATGACTATGCACGGACGGCGTACAATCGGATGTGTCGCGTTTTTGTGATCGAGCATCCCGTACGGCTTCCCGACGATGCCTTTGTGATCGTTACCCCCAACACCCGAATTGCTCTTGCCCGCCTGTCTGCCGCCTTCTTCGGCAACCCCGCCGACGAGATGACCGTCATCGGCGTCACGGGAACCAAGGGAAAGACCACCTCCTCTCTGATGATCTATCACGCCCTTAATGCGGGCGGGATCCCTACAGGCTACATCGGCTCCAACGGAATTTATTTCAAGGAGTATGCCTTCGGTACGGTCAACACCACCCCCGAAAGCTACGATCTGCATTTCTATATGCGAAAAATGCTGAACGCCGGCGTGCGGACATTGGTCATGGAGGTCTCCTCTCAGGCATTGAAGATGGCACGGGTTCACGGTATTCGGTTCAAGATCTGTATTTTTACCAACCTGTCGCCCGACCACATCGGCGAGCATGAGCATCCCGACTTTGACGACTACAAATGCTGTAAGCATTCCCTGTTCACCGACTACGGTGCCGAGCAGATCGTCTACAATGCGGATGACGAATACGCCGAGGAAATGATCAGCGGCAACCGTTGCGAAAAGATCGGTGTCTCTCTGCGAAAGGGAGCGGACTTTTGTGCCGACGAGATCACCTATTTCCGCTCTCCCGGGCAGATCGGTGTCAGCTTCACCTGTACATACGGAGCCAAAAGTATTCCTGTTTCGGTGGCATTTCCGGGAGAATTCAGCGTGTATAACGCCATGACAGCCATTGCCGTTTGCTCCCGTATGGGGTTGACCCCGGAGGAAGCAGCCGAAAAGCTGAAGAATATCCGCATCAAGGGACGGTTTGAGACCCATGAGCTTCCCAGTGGGGCGACAGCGGTCATTGACTATGCCCACAACGGCGTCAGCCTGAAGGCGGCACTGCAAGCCCTGCGGGCGTATGAGCCGAAACGGCTGATCTGTCTGTTCGGCTCGGTGGGTGGGCGGACACAGATCCGCCGTGCGGAGCTGGGGCTGGTGGCGGCACGGGATGCCGACTTCTGTATCCTCACCTCCGATAATCCCGACCGAGAAGCGCCATCGGCGATCATCAGCGAGATCGCCACCTACTTCACCAACGGTGCCTGTCCCTACGTTGCCATCGCCGACCGCAAAAAAGCGATCGAATATGCCCTTTCCCATGCGGAAAAGGGGGATATCATTCTGCTGGCGGGCAAAGGACACGAATCCTACCAGATCGTCTGCGGCGTGCGGGAGGAATTCAGCGAGACCGAGATCATCCGACAATTCTGCCTGCAATCCCAAGCATAAAGAACAGGGGTGCCCCCAAGGAGGCACCCCTGTTTCTTCGGTCTCAGCCGCCGCAGCAGCAGAAGATGATCAGCAAAGCAATGATGATCAGCCAGATCCAGTTATCGTCGAACAGGTTGCACAGACAGTTATTCATAAAAAAGTCCTCCCTTGTAATATCGAGGGCTGTTGCCCTTCGATATCATAGTATGAGGGAGGACTATATTTGGTGATTAGCAAATCTTGTCGTCGATGGCAACGGGCGTACCCAACTCGTCGGAGCGGAAGGCAGCCTCCATGATCTTCATGACACGCATGACCTGCGCATGGGTCACGATCTGCTCCTCCTTACCGTCCAAGGCACGGCAAACATTGCGGTAGAAGTTATGCACATCGGACTCGGGACGCACAATTTCGTGCTCGGAGATCGTCTTTTCGTCTCTGGGGGCCATCGTCTTGGTCAAGCCCGCTGCGGTAACCACGGGAATGACATCCTTCTCTTCCCAGTTCTTACAGCAAACCACACGGCAATTTTCCTGCCAGTTTTGAATGATGGCGCTACCGTTGGTTCCTGTCATATAAAAGCGAGGCATGGAAACGAAGTGAGAGGTTCCCACCTCAATCCGCGCCGTCAGATCGCCCTCAAAATACAAATCGAGCTTGAATCCGTCATCCACCTCATAATTGGTAATGTGATCACAGCGACAATATACCTTCTCGATCTTGCGATCATATACGATACCCAGCATCTGGTCGATCAGATGAACGCCCCAGTCAAGGATCATACCGCCGCCATGCTCCTTCTTACCTCGCCAGTCTCCGGGGATTCCTCGAGACCCCTGAATGCGGGATTCTACGCCGAACACCTCACCCAGCTCGCCGGAGGCATACGCCTGCTTCATCATCAGATAATCGCAGTCCCAACGGCGATTCTGATGCACGGTAAAGAGCTTGCCGGTGCGATCGGACGTGTCGATCATCCTTTGCAGATCCTCAGAGCTCATCGTAACGGGCTTCTCGGAGATCACATTTTTTCCCGCCTCCATCGCCTGCACCGCCATCGGCATATGCAGCTCATTGGGAACGGCAAGGGTCAGCAGATCCACCGTGGGATCGGCAAGCACCGCCTCAAAGGACTCATATACATGCAGTCCCCTTTCCCGAGCCAACGCTCTTCTCTCTTCCTTACTATCACAAATACCCGCCAGCTCGCAGACATCGCTCGCCAGCAGATGCTTTACATGCCATCCGCCCATTCCGCCGTATCCGATCACGGCAACTCGTTTTTTGTTCATACTCATAGTGATGCTCCTTCCCTATTCATCGCACTCTATGTAGAATACACTGTCATTATAAGCCAAATTCTCCGAAAATTCAAGTCAAGTTCGATTTTATTCAAGACAAATATTGCTGATTTTGCATTTTTTCGGATTTTTTTGCCCATTCCCCTCTCTTTTTGAATTTTTTTCAAAAACCTACTTGTGAAAAAAAGCAAAATATTATATAATATTAGTTAAGGTACCCTTATAAAGAATTACATGCTTACGGAGTAAAATATGACAAACAGTCAAAAGCAAACGCATATACGAAATTTTTCGATCATCGCCCATATCGACCACGGAAAGTCCACACTGGCAGACCGCATTCTGGAAGCCACCGATACCGTCTCGGCAAGAGAGATGGAGGAGCAGCTGTTGGATAGTATGGAGCTGGAACGGGAGAGGGGCATTACCATCAAGGCACGCGCCGTTCGGTTGCATTATACCGCCGAGGACGGCGAGGTCTATCAGCTCAATCTCATCGACACCCCCGGGCATGTAGACTTCAATTATGAGGTATCCCGCTCTCTCAACGCCTGCGACGGAGCGCTGTTGGTGGTGGATGCCACCCAAGGCATCGAGGCGCAGACCTTGGCAAATGCCTATCTCGCCGTGGATGCCGATCTGGAGATCATTCCCGTTATCAATAAGATCGACCTGCCCTCTGCCGATATCGACCGTGTGCGAGGCGAGATCGAGGATATCATCGGCATTCCCGCCGAGGACTGTCCCGCCGTCTCGGCAAAAACAGGCTTGAATATCGAGCAGGTGCTTCGGGCGGTGGTAGAGCAGGTTCCCGCTCCGTCGGGAGACGAGACCGCCCCTCTGAAGGCATTGATCTTTGACTCCTACTATGACAGCTATCTCGGCGTGGTGGTCAACGTGCGGGTCTTTGACGGCTCGGTGCGAAGCGGGGACAGGATCCGTCTGATGAGCAACGGTGCCACCTTTGACGTGGTGGACGTGGGCTATATGACCCCCTTCGGACTGCAAAAGGCAGACAGCCTTTCGGCAGGAGAGGTGGGCTATCTCACCGCCTCCATCAAGAGCGTGGGAGATACCCGTGTCGGTGACACCGTCACATCAGATACCACACCCACCGCCGAGGCACTCCCCGGCTTTAAGGCGGTACAGCCCATGGTCTATGCAGGTATTTACCCCGCCGACGGCGCCCGCTACGGAGATCTGCGGGATGCCTTGGACAAGCTTCAGCTGAACGATGCGGCTCTGGTATTCGAGCCCGAGACCTCCGTGGCACTGGGCTTTGGCTTCCGTTGCGGATTTTTGGGTCTGCTCCATATGGAGATCATCGAAGAACGGTTGGAGAGAGAGTTCAATCTGGATCTGATCACCACCGCCCCTTCGGTCATTTATGAGATCAAGCGTAAGGGCGGTGAAATGGTTCGGATCGACAATCCGTCCAACTACCCTCCCGCCGACGAGATCGAGGTCGCCTATGAGCCTCTGGTTCGGGCAAATATCATCACCCCCACCGAGTACGTGGGCGGACTGATGGATCTGTGTCAGGACAGACGGGGGGTCTTTCTCGATATGAAATACATTGATACCGCCCGAGTGGAGCTTCACTATGACCTACCCCTCAACGAGATCATTTACGATTTCTTCGATGCCTTGAAAAGCCGCTCTCGAGGCTACGCCTCCTTAGACTATGAGCTGGGCGAATATGTCCCCAGTAAGCTGGTCAAGCTAGATTTTCTGCTCAACGGAGAGCAGGTGGATGCCCTGTCCTTCATCGTCCACGAGGAAAAGGCGTACGGACGGGCACGTAAGATCGCCGAGAAGCTGAAGGATAACATTCCCCGTCAGCTCTTTGAGGTTCCGATCCAAGCCGCCATCGGCTCCAAGATCATCGCCAGAGAGACGGTCAAGGCAATGCGAAAGGATGTGCTTGCCAAGTGCTACGGTGGCGATATCACCCGAAAGAAGAAGCTCTTGGAAAAGCAGAAGGAGGGTAAAAAGAAGATGCGCCAGCTCGGCTCGGTGCAGGTCTCTCCCGAAGCCTTCATGGCTGTCCTCAAGCTGGATGACGACAACTGATCTTTCTCTATATGTGAAAAAAGCACAGAATGCCGATCGGCATTCTGTGCTTTTCTTTTTATACATCCACTTCCTTCAGTTTGATAACCAAAACCGAAATGTCATCACAGGCACCCTCATTCTTGGCGTATTTGACGATCAGATCGGCAAGACGGTCGGGAGCGGCTGTCTCCCCCTGACTGCGAAGCAGATCAAAGAGCCAGGGGCATTCCTCCTTGCCCCTTGTCACACCGTCGCTGACCATCACGATGACATCGCCCGAGCTAACATCAAATCCGATACGGCGAGTGTCCAGCTCTCGGATGATCCCCACTGGTACGGTATGAGAGCGAAGCTTGAACAGGCTTCCGTTTCGGAACACATAAGTGGGAGCCGCTCCGCTTTTGTAAAAGGATGCCTTGCCGCCCAGCAGATCCAATTCCATCAGATCGACCGTTGCGGAGCATTCGTGTAGGCTTCCGCTGCCCCGATTCCTCAAAAATCCGTTCAGCATCCCGAGGGTCGTCTCACAGGATGCCCCCGCCTCCAACAGCCGCCGCAAAAACAGACCGCTGACCCCGGAGGTCAGCGCCGCCTCCCGGCCCGAGCCCATGCCGTCGCTGATCAAGGCATAAAAGAATCCGTCCGATCGGCGGAACATTCCCGTGGTGTCTCCGCAATATTTTTCCTCTCCGTCGGCGAGGCAATTCCGTCCTGCACACACCGCCGTCAGCCGAAGAGCCTCGGTAAATTCCAAGGTCGGAAGCTCCCGATCCGTCAGCACACCCGCCTCCACGGGAAAGGGACAGACCCGACACACCGTCTTCTCGATCGCATCCCGCTCCCGCATCAGTGCCTCCCGATCGTCCCCGCACACCGTCACCCGTCTGCGACGGTCGCCGTATACCCGTGCGCCCCGTAGCGACAGCTTCTGTTCGGTCAAAGCGGCGCACAGCTGTTCGGTCAGTGTCGGTTCGGAGGCATAATCCTCATCCCGACACACCATAGATGCCGACAACAGATCGGACAGTGCTCCGTAATCCAGTGCAAAGATCTCGGTTCGGTCTCCCTGCAAGATCTGCTTTTGGTGCATGGCGGTATTGTGATTGATGGCCTCAAGAATATCCTTGCTCCGTCCGCATCGAGATGCCATCCCCTCGGGCAGATCACTCTGCGTCAAATGTCCGTTCCGATGAAGCAAAGCGCTCAGATTTCCTACCTCCGCACAGGTCTGATGATACCGCTCCGACCAGCACACCGAGCGATCGGGACAGCCGGTACAGGACACATCAAAGGCATTGTCGCAGATCTGCCGCAGATCGGCGGCGCCCGGCGTCTGCATCTTCCGACTCAACGCATAAAACACCTCGGACAGTGAGGAAAAGCTCTCGCATAGCTGCTTGATCCGCCGATTGGTGTCATCCAACCGCAGACTGTCCTCCGACGGACCACCCTCGGGAGAACAGACAAGCGCTACCTCCTCCGCAACGGCGGGGGCAACAGCCGCTTCCTCCTCTGCCGATTCCGCCACGGTAAAAAACAGCTTGTCCAGCACCACAAACAGCACCGCCGCCGTCAGCAATCCGCCCAACAGCCCGTTCAAGGCTCCCAGCCCATTCACATAGATCCCCCACGACAGCCCCGCCGAAAAGGCGGCGGTCGCCGCAAACAGAACCGATACGCCGTACAAAAGGCCTGCGGAAAGTGCCGCAAAGGCAAACAGCGGAGCCAGACTCGGCGATACGGCAAGTCCGCAAATCGTTCCCGTCAGAACCCCCACCACGATCCCCTGCTTTCTTGTCAGATACAGGGTAACGAACATACATCCAAATACAGAGGCGGAAACGCCGTAGAGCGTGATCGACCTCGTTGCCCAGATCAACGCAAAGGCAATCGCCAAAAATCCGCTCAAGCGACGGTAGAGATTGGTACTTTTTTCTCCAAAAAACCCGGTAAACAACAGCACCGCCACAGGTGCCACTAAAATTGCCAACAGGGTTCCGTACAGATCATAGTACAAAAAGCCACCCACCGCTAAGCGGCGAAGTCCCACTGCAAAAGAGGCAATTGCCGCCGTTGCCATCCGCAGGCTCAGATGCTCCGAGAAAAAGAGCGGGTACAAATGCCCCAGCGTTACCGCATCCTCCCTCTCTCGATCGGCTCGGAGCCGAGGCGTATCCAAAACCAAGCGAACCAAGATACGAATCAGCAGTGCCGCCGCATAGACCGCAAGCAAAAATATCCTCTCCTGCGTATTCCATGCCGACACACAAAGCCCCGCAAAAATATAGAATACCCTCCTGTCCGCACTGCACAAAAGAGCGATCCCCAAAGGCTTTGCGCCAAAGGGCAAGGCGGCGCCTCCCAACAAATAGCCCCACAGGGCGTACATCACGCCGAACAACAGCTCCGTCAAAAAAACGGACATGCCCTTTTTCTCTTTTTCCCCGCTCTGCTCCCTGCTCGGCACCGCCTCTTTGGGAAGTGCCTCCGTTTCTGCCGCCGACTTCAGCTTTCCTTCATTTCCGTTCATGTCAGCCGTCCTTTCCTTTCTCCATCCGATCTCGCTTTTTCAAGCGGTCATAAGTATTGTAGCAGATGATTGCGAAAAGACGTGTCGCATTCCGTCGCAGAGCATTTTCTTTTTCAAAAAATCGTTCGCCATCGTTCGAAAAAAAGACCGAAAAAGTCTCCCATACGGGCAACCCTTCGGTCGAAATTTCTCGGGACAGATCGGGGAATCTTCAATTCGGTCGATCACTTTTTCGCCAAAGCGGGTACCGTCTCCTTCCGCTTCAGAGAATAGATCCCGCTCACCACCAGCATCGCCCCGAAGATCTTCCTCAGCAGTCCCCCCGCCACCACACGTGCCAACAGGGTTCCCAAAAACGCCCCTGCGATCCCGGCAGATGCCATCAAAACGATCACGCCAAGCAACAGCTTCCGCCGCAGCAAATGCACGGGCAGAGAGGCACCCGACGAAAACAAAAAGAACAGCAGGTTCATTCCCTGTGCCGTAAGTTGAGGAGTATCGGTAAACAGCGACAGATAGATCACAAACAATCCGCCGCCTCCCACGCCCATTCCCGACAAAGCGGCGATCACAAGTGCCGCCAGCATAGCTACGATCATAGTTCCTTCCTTTCCATCCCTTTCTATCGCAGGATCAGCAAGATTCCCGACCAGATGACCAACGTACCAAACAGCTTTTTCAGAAGAGGTGCCTTCAGCTTTGAGAGCAAAACACCCCCCAATAAGCCTCCCACGATAGCGGGAAGCGCATAGACCCCAAAGCCCTCCGTGGTCAGATTTCCCGCCAAGGCGTAACGAAGACAGGAGACCGCCGAGATGGGAAGCATGATGCACAGCGCATTGGCATACAGATCCCGTCCCTCCAGCTCCGAGCCTTCCAACAGTCTTGCCAGAGCCAACACAATCACGATCCCGCCTCCGGCGCCCAACAGCCCATTGGCAAAGCCGGCGAGAAGCCCTGCCAATGCCAACAGAAAAAACCGCAAAGCGGGACGAAGCCTTCTTTTGCTCTTTTCCACAGACTCCCACTGTTGTGCCATTGCCGATCCTCCCTTTTTCGTTCGAAAAACAATGATAAAAAATACAAAAAACCTTGCACACAGACAGGTTTTATGCTATAATATAAGTTGTATTCCTGTCTGCTTCACACAATAGGATACCCAACCCCCGTCAAAATAATCCGATTTTGGTCAATATAAGGAGGGCTTCATCGAGCCATGGCAAAGAAAAAGCTGGAAAACGAACTGAAAAAGAAGGGACGCTCCACCGCCAAAAAGGCAGTCAAGGGCGCCGCAAGAGACGTCAAAAAAGAATGGAAGGACGCCAATAAAACAGGAGAAAAACAGCCCGTCAAGCAAAGAAAAACAGCATATAAGATCCTGCCGTATGTGTTTATCATCTTTGCGCTGATCTTAGCAGTCTGTCTGGTCATCGTCCATGCGTTGGAGATGGAGGACGGCGCAGGTGTGATCGGCTATGGCATCCAGTGGTTCTTCGGCGGATTGCTGGGCGGCGGCATGCCTCTTCTCCCCCTCGTGCTGGGCTTTATCGGCATCAAATGGTGCCTGTACAATGTAAAATGGAAGGAGATCGACATGTCTCCCTCCTCCGAGAATTTTCGGGATTATAAAAAAGCAAAAAAGCGGTTGATGCTGCAAGCGATCATGGCGTTTTTGGTTTGTCTGACCGTTTCGATGATCTTCGGTGTCATCGAGGATTACGGCGACATTGAACTGGTCGACATGTGGCAGGACAGTGCCGAGGAGCTGTTCCTCGGAGGCGGTGTCATCGGAAGCACACTGGGAACGCTGATGGTCATGGCATTTGAGACTGCGATCTCCCTGATCCTGCTCATCATTCTGTTGCTGCTGTTTACGATCCTTGCGTTGGGCTTTACCCCCGACTATATCATTTCCAAGATACAGGAAAACCGAGAACGCCGTCGGGAGGAGCGCATGATCCTGGCCGAGCAGGAGCGGGATGCCGAGGAGCAACGCCGTTTGGAGGCAAAGAAGGCGGCAGCCGCCGCCGCAGCGGCTGCCGCTGTTGCCGCCAAGCAGGACAAGCTCCAAAAAAAGGAGACCGCCGAAGCCAAGGGCATGTCGGCGGAGGATATTGCGGACATCACAGAGGATCGCACCGAGCCGACGGCAGAGGAGATCCCCATTCGCCCCGCAGCAAACAGCGTACAGATGACCGCCGATCCCGTATCTCAAATGCTGGGAGAACAAGCAGCCCCCGCAGGCAAGGACTACGGCGGCGAGCCGGGCTTCGATTCGGACGAATACGACAGTCTGGACGATATCTTCAAGGCAATGAACCAAGCCGCTCCCCAAGCAACGTCTGCACCCGCTCCCACACCGAGCGAAGAAACACCCGCAGCTCCCCTGAATCTGTCGGAGCTGGGTGCCGAGGAGCTGCTCTCCGATCTTTCCGTCGTTGCACCCGAGGAGGGTGCTGTGGAAGAGGAGGAGCCCGTACTTCCTTACGTATTCCCGCCCATTGATCTGTTGGCAAAAAATAAAAATCGGGACAACGAGGATCATACGGCAGAGCTTCAGGAGAATGCCCGTCAGCTGGTCAATACCCTGCAAAGCTTTAAGATCAATATCAAAGAGATCACCTATTCCAGAGGTCCCACCATCACCCGTTACGAACTGAAGCCCGAGGCGGGCGTGCGTGTTCGCTCCATCGCCAATCTGGTGGACGATATCGCTCTGAGCCTTGCTACCTCCGGCGTGCGGATCGAGGCACCCATCCCCGGCAAGCCCGCCGTGGGTATTGAGGTTCCCAACCGCAACCGTGCTACCGTTTATCTGCGGGATCTGATCGACAATCCGCAGTTCTCTGAGGCAAAAAGCAAGCTGACCGCCTCTCTCGGTATGGACGTAGGCGGAAATCCCATTTATTTTGATATTACAAAGATGCCCCATATGATCATTGCGGGTGCTACCGGTATGGGTAAGTCGGTCTGCATCAACTGCGTTATCATGAGTATCCTCTATAAAGCAAGACCCGAGGATGTCAAGCTCATCCTCATCGACCCCAAGAAGGTGGAATTTGCTCTGTATCGGGATATTCCCCATCTGTATGCTCCTATCGTCAGTGAGCCGAAAAAGGCAGCAGGTGCTTTGGCTTCCGCCGTTGCGGAAATGGAACGCCGCTTCGAGCTGATCGAAGAAGTCGGCGTGCGGGATATCACCTCCTACAATGCGGCGACCGAGAACGATCCGTATAAGGAACATATGCCTCACATGGTTATTATCATCGACGAGCTTGCCGATCTGATGATGACCGCCCCCGATGAGGTGGAATCCTCCATTTGCCGTTTGGCACAAAAGGCTCGTGCGGCGGGAATCCATATCATCATCGGTACCCAGCGTCCGTCCGTAGATGTCATCACGGGTCTGATCAAAGCCAATATCCCCTCTCGTATTGCCTGCACCGTGGCATCTCAGGTAGACTCCCGTACCATCATTGATATTGCGGGAGCGGAAAAGCTCATCGGTCGAGGAGACATGCTCTTTGCTCCCGTCGGTGCGGCAAAGCCCCTTCGTGTTCAGGGTGCCTTCGTCACCGAGACCGAGGTAGAAAATATCGTGACCTTTATTAAGGAAAACAACTCCAAAGCTAAGTATAACGCCGAGTTTATCAACCGCATTGAGGAAGAAGCAGCCAAATGCGGCATGGGCAAGAAGGGTGCCGCCGGTGGCGGTGGCATGGATGCTCTGCCAGACAGCGAGGGCGGAGATTCCAAGTTCCACGATGCCGTCAAACTTGCCGTGGAGGAAGGAAAGATCTCTACCTCCCTTATGCAACGCCGCTTGGGCGTGGGCTACGGACGTGCCGCCAAGATCATTGATACCATGGAGCAAATGGGCTATGTCTCCAAGCCAGACGGCAATAAACCCCGCCGTGTTCTCCTGACTGCCGAGGAATACTCTCGCCGTGTGATGGACGGAACCTTGGGCGACAGCGAGGATTGAGTGCGGAGGATGCGACTTACGGACGGTCAAAAGCATAGTCGCCTCACGCCCTGCCGGTTGTGATGCTCGTTGCTTTTTCCCTTTTCGCACTCCTTGTATCTGCCTTTGGGCAGCAGTCGTGCTCAAAGCTTTTAAAAAAGAAAAGCAAGCAAAAGAAAACATGCGCATGTTTGCACGCACTTTTTCAATCCGATAAGACTGGATCTTCACTCCGAGAGATCGAACGATATCCCCCATCTTTTAAGTTTTTGAGATTTTTAAGAACTTTTTTCAAAAAGTTCTTAAATAGGGTGTGGGGCAAAGCCCCGCAATCCTCTTACTATTTTTTCAGAAAGGTTGGTAAAACAATATGAAAATTCTTATGCGTTTTCCCGAAGGCAGAGCCAAGGCACTGACCTTCAGCTATGACGACGGTGTGAAGCAGGATATCCGTTTGGTGGAGATCTTGAACAAACACGGAATGAAAGGTACCTTCAATGTCAACAGCGGCTTATATGCGCCGGAGGGACAGGTTCACCGCCGTATGACCGAACAAGCCATCACCGAGCTGTTCAAGGACAGCGGACATGAGGTTGCCGTTCACGCCTACACCCATCCGTTTTTAGAGACTCTCTCTCCCGCCAATATCACATGGGAGATCCTCAAGGATCGGGAAGCCTTGGAGAAGCAATTCGGCACCCTGATCCGCGGCATGGCATATCCGTACGGTTCGCACAGCAACAGCGTGGTGGAGGTGCTCCGCAACTGCGGCATCGTGTATGCCCGTACCACCGTCAGCACCGAACGCTTCGGTATCCCCACCGACTGGTTGCGCATGCCTGCCACCTGTCATCACAACAATCCTCGTCTGATGGAGCTGGCAGACAAATTCATCACCATGTCAGTATCCAATCATCCGCAATTGTTCTATTTATGGGGACACAGCTATGAATTTGACGATCACAACAACTGGAACGTGATCGAAGAATTTACCGACCGTATGGCGGGAAAAGAAGACGAGATCTGGTATGCGACCAACATCGAGATCTATGAGTACATCGAAGACTACAATCGTTTGATCTGGTCGGCAGACGGCTCGATCGTAAAAAATCCCACTGCCCGCACAATATGGTTCCGTTGCAACGGCGCAGATCACTCTGTTGCCCCCGGCGAAACACTGAAACTGAATGCCTGACCGTATTGCTGCAAATAGAGAAAGGAATAATGACGATGCAATTAAAAATTATGACCTTTAACCTTCGTGTCGATGTGGAAATTGACGGGATCAACCGATTCCCCAACCGCACCGAAAGAATTTTGGAAACCATTCGAACGGAAAAGCCCGATCTCATCGGCTTTCAGGAGGCAAAGGACGCGGCTCGTGCCTTTTTGCAAGAAAATTTAGGAGATACCTATGTGATCCTCGGCTGTGGGCGAACCGAAAACTACCGTGGCGAGAGCTGTCCTCTTGCCTACCGCAAGGATTCGTTTGAGCTGATCTCGTACGAAACAAAATTCCTTTCCACCACGCCCTCGGTTCCGGGCAGCCAATACGCGGGAAGCGATCAGAGCCATTATTCCCGTCAGTATGTTCATGCCGAATTGAGCCATAACGATTGCCCTGAAAAACCGATCCACTTTTTCAACACCCATCTGGATCATCGGGGACATACGGCGATGGTACTCGGCATGACACAGATCCTACAACGCATCTCAGAATGCAAAGGAGAGTTTGTGCTGACCGGAGATATGAATGCTCAACCCGACTCCGCCTGTATTGCGATGGCAATGGCTTATCCCAATATCAAGGACGCCACCGCATCTCTTCCCTATACCTTCCACGATTACGGCAGACGGGATCCAAAATCCAAGATCGACTATATCTTTACCAATGCCGAACCCCTTGAGGCACATCTTGTAGAGGACATCCCCGTAAACGGCATCTATATCTCGGATCATTACCCCGTATGCACAACGCTGGAAATGAACAAGGCATAAGGCAGTTCTTAAAGAAAAAAGCAGGTCATCGCACGATGACCTGCTTTTTTTACAGCTGGTTCTTCAATTTTTCTACGCATTGGCGGCAGATCCGCTTGCCGTTGAAATACACCACATCCTCGATGTTGTTGCAGAAAATGCAGGCAGGCTGATACTTCTGCAGCACAATGCGATCCTCGTCGGTAAAAATTTCAATTGCATCCTTTTGCTGAATATCCAAGGTTTTACGAATTTCGATGGGCAACACAATACGTCCCAGCTCGTCCACCTTACGAACCACTCCCGTTGACTTCATAGGTGCCTCCTTTCTTTTGAGTTCTAAAAATGATCATTTTCGATCATACATGACAGATTTTCTCATCTCTTTCTGTCGAATGACATCTTTATTATACACGATTTCCCGAATCTTGTCAATACCAAATACTGGAACTTCTATGAAAATTTGGTTTTTTTCAGAATTTTTTCGTTTTTCGAAGACATTTAGTTTGAAAAAGACGGCTTTGGGCAATACTACAAACACTGCCAAACGTTGGGAGAAGCGAGATGCTCAGAGGAATTCAAAAAAATATGATTCAAATTCAAATTCGGAAAAACCGATATTTTGAAACGGCGTTTTTTGTTCTGCGCCCCGAGCTGTCGGAGGAACGGGGGAGAGGAAAAGACAGAGACAATGAAATGACAAAGGAAGCCAACCGCATTCTGGCAGAATGCAATCTGCTGTCGTCGGGACACAAGAAAAAAAAGGCGGGAAGCGGCAGATTTCTTAGCTTTTTGTACGGTCTGCTTGTGGGGGCATCGGTGGTTGCCTTGCTGTGGCTTGCCGTATTATTGCTGGCATAAGTGGTAAAATCTACTTGACAAGGCGGCGGTTCTGTGGTATAATAATATTACTTTTATTAAAATATAAGCATACATGCCTTGCGCAGCTCGGCGGGGAGCGGTACCGTCTGAGAGGGGAAGGCTTTCCTTGTTTGCTTTTTATTCATTCTTTATTCACTGCTTCTTCGTCATTTCTTCTTCGCTTTTTTACAAATTACGATCAAAATTCAACAAAAACAGGAGATTTTATGCCAAAAAATGAAAAAGGCAAGCTCCGTGTCATTCCCTTGGGCGGTCTGAATGAAATCGGAAAAAATCTGACCGTTCTGGAATATGCGGACGACATCATTATCATTGACTGCGGTCTCGGCTTCCCGGATGAGGATATGCTGGGGATCGATCTGGTCATTCCCGATATTTCTTATCTGGAAGCCAATCGGGAAAAAATTCGGGGCATCGTGCTGACCCACGGGCATGAGGACCACATCGGTGCCATTCCCTATGTACTTCGTCAGATCAATCCGCCGATCTACGGAACCAATCTGACCTTGGGCATCATCAAAAATAAATTGGAGGAGCATGTGCTTCCCCACACGCCCGCCCTTCACTGCGTTCACGCCGGCTCTACGGTGCGGCTGGGTTGCTTCTCGGTGGAATTCATTCATGTAAACCACTCGATCGCCGACGCCTGCTGTCTTGCCATCAACACACCGGTGGGCACGGTCGTCCATTCGGGAGACTTCAAGCTGGACATCACTCCCATCGACGGGGAGATGATGAACATTACAAGACTTGGGGAGATCGGAAAAAAGGGCGTTCTGCTTCTGATGTGCGAATCGACCAATGCGGAGCGACCGGGATATACCCCTTCGGAAAAGAAGGTGGGAAAATCCCTCGAATATATCTTCACCACCAATCCCGACAAGCGGATCGTGATCGCTACCTTCTCCTCGAACGTACATCGGGTACAGCAAATTATCAATGTCAGCGCACACCATGGGCGGAAGGTCGCCATTACGGGGCGCAGTATGCTGAATATCATCGGTGCGGCAGTGGAGCTTGGTTATATGACAGTTCCCGACGGCGTGCTGATCGATATCAACGAGATCAAGCGCTACAAGCCCGAACAGCTCACACTGATTACGACCGGCAGTCAAGGAGAGCCGATGTCGGCACTCTACCGCATGGCATTTGCCGATCACTCCCAAATCACGCTGGGGCGCAACGATCTGGTCGTTCTTTCCTCCAGTGCCATTCCCGGCAATGAAAAGCTGGTGGGACGAATCATCAATGAGCTTTCCAAAAACGGGGTCAGTGTGTTGCACGATGCCCTCGTGGAGGTTCACGTATCGGGGCACGCCTGCCAAGAGGAGCTCAAGCTCATGCAGGCACTGATCAAGCCCAAATACTTCATGCCCGTACACGGAGAATACCGCCATCTTGCCGCCAATCGGGAGTTGGCGTTGGATATGGGCATGTCGGACAAGAACATCTTTATTTCCGACATCGGAAAGGTATTGGAGCTGGATCGGCGGAGCGCCAAGTGGGGCGGTACGGTTCCCGCCGGCAAGATCTTGGTGGACGGCTACGGCGTGGGAGATGTGGGCAACATCGTGCTGCGTGACCGCCGCCATTTGGCACAGGATGGGCTGATCGTGGTGGTGGCTTCGGTGGATACCGATGCCCGTCTGCTTCTGTCGGGTCCCGATATCGTCTCGCGAGGCTTTGTCTATGTCCGTGAGTCCGAGGAGCTGATGGAGGAGGTACGCCAGCTGGCGGCTCAAGCGATCAACGACTGTCTCGACCGCAGAGACCGAACCGATCGCATGGAGCTGAAGACCTGCGTAAAGGATACCCTATCCAAATATCTGTACTCCAAAACCAAGCGAAAGCCGATGGTTTTGCCCGTCATTATGAATGTTTGACGGATTTTGGGAAGTTTTTTCTCATTTTTGCATGTTTTTCTTCAAAATTCATAAACTATTCACGAAATATTCAATCTTTTATCATTCTATACGATTATAATATTGCAAGGAGGCGTTTGCCCTCCTTGCGATAGAATCAAACTTGAAAATCAAAAAATGTAAAGGTGGATCCTATATCATGGGAAAGTCAAACAGAATCAGAGTAAACAGAGCAAAGACACAAGGAATGACCCTGAATGTCCAAAAGAAGAAGAAGGGGATGCCCAGTTGGCTGATGACCCTGATCACGTTGGTGGTCACTGTTGCCGTCCTGCTGACAGTGATAATTAGTCTTTTGTCCGCCAACGGCGTTTTCAATCGGATGAGAACTGCGGTGGCAACCGAAAACTACAAGGTAAACGTCAACATGATGTCTTACTATTTCCGAAATCAGTATCAGAGCTTCCATAACAATTACAGCAGCTACATAAGCATGCTCAGCTTAGATGTATCCGAGGGCGCACCCTCGCTGAAGGATCAGCCCTTCGGCGGAGGGGATACCACCGAGACCAATGAGGACGGAACGGCGGTGACCTACTACGATACCATGCTGCTGGGTGAATTTGAGGGCTCTTGGTTTGATTACTTTATGGATCAGACCGTAGAGAGCGTGAAGGGCGTTCTCGTATACTGTGAGGAAGCCGATGTGCGGGGCATTGAGTTAGAGGATGAGGATAAGGAAGCCATTGAGGAATCCATCTCCGAGCTGAATGAATCCGCTACCTCCTACGGCTATTCGCTGAATGCTTATATTTCCGCCATGTACGGTGAGGGTGTAACGATATCCGATGTACGCAAGGCAATGGAATACTCGGCGCTGGCAACCAAGTGCATGAATGCCATCTCCGAGGAGCTGGAAGCTGATCTGGTAGAAAGCAACCGCATTGAGGAGGCCTACAATGCGGGAACCAAGACCTACAACCGTATCGATTATTCGTCCTATGCCTTTACGGTAGACTATGACACCGTGGCAAAGGAGGTACTCGCCGATCTGCTGTCCGAGGATACGGAGCTGTCCGAGGTATTGGAGAATGCCGACAACAAGAAGAAAGCCGATGATGCTTATCTTGCCGAGATCGGAAAAGCCAAGGCTGCTGCCGAGGAGCTGGCAAAGCTGACCGATGCCGAGGCATTTGAGAAATATGTGGTCGAATATGTAGCGGCAGATGTTTTTGAGGATCTGTATACCGATGCGCTGGGCGATGCAGAAAAGCCTACAGGCGAGGGGCAGGAGGAGACCTTGAAAAACAAGATTTACGCAGATGCCGTGAAGGAAGCTTTGGACGGAAAGGACGAAGTCACAGAGGTAGTCAAGCTGGAGGAGACCGAGGAGCCGGACGAGAATGCCACCGTTGAGATCAACAAGATCACGGTTAAGGTTGCCTACGCCGAGGCTCTGAATCAAGCCAAGAGCGATCTGTTCGCAAAGCTGACCTCCGCCATGAGCTCTGCCAAGTCCGACAAAGCAAGCTTTACCGATGACCAAAAGGCAGACGAAGAGTCCTTCTCCGACTGGGCATTTGCCGACGGCAGAAAGGCGGGAGAGGTCAAGACCGTGACCACGGGCAGTGAAACGGCGGTTCCCGAAGACAGCGAAGCCACCGTGGATGCTTACTCCGTTACCGTATATCTGCTCAGAGCTCCTCAGTATCGGGATACCGAAAAGGCACGGAACGTAGCATACATGCTCTTTAATTCTACCACCGATGCTACCAAAGCAATTTCCGCTTTGATAACCAAGGACAATTTGTCTTTGGCTGACTTTGAAGCCTATGCCGATGAAAACGGTGCTACGGGTCACACCCACATAGAGGATTACACCAAGGGTACGCTGGGAAGCGATGCCTTTGACAAGTGGCTGTTCGATGAAAAGAACAGTGTGGGTACGCTGACCGAAAGCTACATCCAGCTTGCCGACGGAACCTTTGCCGTTGCCTACTGGTACGGCGAAGGAAATGAGCTTTGGTATGTAGAGGTCAAGACCGCTCTGCTGAACGAGGATTTTGAGGCATACTATACTGATATGGAGGCAACCTATGCGGGTGCCGAGGATGAAAAGATCAAGGTAAATACCTCTGCCTGCAATGCGGTTGACGCATAAGGCGCATACAATAAGAACAGGAACGGGCGCGGCACAAGGTCTGCGCCCTCTTCCTTACAACCAACCGTTCTCACAATCTGAAAGAAAAGAGAAGCTATATGATATTGGAAGCAAAACAAACCACCGTGGCATATCGCTGTCCGCACTGCGGCACAGGGGTTATGAGCGCGGTCGGAATTTTTAATCTCAGTGCCGATATGGTAAAGCTGAAATGCTCCTGCGGCGAAAGCGAAATGACGATTCGTTTCGGCAAGGACGGCAAGGTACGTCTGACCGTTCCCTGCATCCTCTGTCCGACCCCACATCATTTTTCGGTCAGCTCGTCGGTCTTTTTCAGCAAGGAGCTGTTTGCTCTTCCCTGCCCCTATTCGGATATCAATATCTGCATGATGGGGGACTGCAATCATGTAAAGGCGGAGCTGTCCCGCACGGAGCTGAAGCTGTTGGATATGCTGGAAAAGAGCGGTCTTGAGAGCTTTGACGCCTTGCAGGGAGAGCAGATCCTTTCCGATCCGCAGGTGACCGAGATCGTGACCTACGTGATCAAGGAGCTGGATGCCGAAGGAAGGATCCGCTGCCGCTGTCCCGAAGGTGTGGAAGGAGATTATGATGCCGAGATCGGCAGAGACGGAGTGCGGGTAACCTGCAATCGCTGCGGTGCGACCAAGCTGATCGCTGCCGATTCCCTCATCAGCGCACACGAATTTTTGAACGCAGACAGCTTGGAACTGGAATAAAAAAGGCGCGAGAACGATGTTCTCGCGCCTTTTTTATTTACATTTCTTCTTCAGCATCCAGCTTTTTAAGGAAGTCGATACAACGCTTGACCTCTGCGAGTCCGTTCGGCTCCAAGCCCTCGCTTTCGACCACGATCGTCAGCCCCATCTCCTTTGCCTTTTGACGTACCTCTTTGATTGGCGCTTCGCCGCTTCCGATAGACTTGCCCTGCGCATGTCCGTTCGGGTCGCTTCGCTCCTGCGGGATGCCATCCTTGAGGTGGATAAATGCCAATCGGTCACGATACTTTTCCATCACATCAATTGCTCGCAAGCCTGCATTGAACGCCCAAAAGGTGTCGATCTCAAACAAAATATTGGTACGCTTTGCCAGCTCCTCCTCTGCGATAAGACCGTCTTTATTTGGCAAAAATTCATCAGAATGATTATGATAATGAAGCCGTAAGCCTTCGGCTTCGATGATAGGCTGACAGCGATTGATGGCATCGACGGTATAGTCAAGCTCCTCCTTTGTGGAAAAGGGGGCGCCGGGCAGAATGATATTCTGACAGCCTACCTTCTTGTGGTAATCCAAGGTGTTCTCAAAATCATTGAATACCTGCTTGTAGCCGGTATGTGTACTACAAATCGTTAAGCCGTAATGTGTCAGCATCGCCTTCACCTCCTCGGCACTATGGTTGAAAAAGCCTGCCGTTTCGACCATGCTGTAGCCCATTTCGGCAACCTGCTTAAGGGTCTGCTCAAAGTTTTGTGCAGCTACATCCCGCACACTGTAAAGCTGTAATCCGTATTTCATGACAATTGTCCTGTTTCTTGTTGTTTATTTTGTTATTCCAATTCGTCCAATGTCTTGCGAAAGGTATCAAGGAAGGTATCACAGAAATATTTGACCTCGGGGTATTCGTAATATCTCTCAACCTCTGCCCGCAGAGCTTCCTCTGCTCGGGCAAATTCCCGATTGCCGCTTCGGCTCTCCTCAATGCACTTGATATACGCCGCAATTTTATCCGCCGCCTTGACCAACCGATATTCATAGGTATTCTCTTCGGCACACACCAAGGGACGATACGCCGCCGTCAGCTCATCGGGCAGCATGGACAAGAGCTTTTCGTTGGCAACCGCTTCGATGTCCTTATACGCCTTGCGGATCTCGGGGTTATAATATTTGATGGGTGTAGGAAGATCACCGGTAAGCACCTCCGACGTTTCATGGTACAGTCCAAGGGTGGCTACACGGTCGGCATTCAGCGTGCCGCCGAATTTTTGGTTTTTGATGACCGCCAGCGCATGGGCGATCTGCGCTACCTGCGCGCTATGCTCGGCAATATTCTCTTCGCTGACCGATTTCATCAGGCTCCAACGCTTGATGAGCTTCATGCGTGCCATGTAGGCAAAAAAATGGTTCATAGTTACCTCGGTGGGAAAGATGTCTTACTTTTTCTTTTAAAAAAGAAAAAGTAAGCAAAAAGAAAACTGAACAAAAATATTCTTGTTTATTTGCAAAAAAACAAGCAAAAAGAAAACAAAATTATTTTTTGAAGGTTCTTGAAGGGGTATGGGGAAACTTCTTGCAAGAAGTTTCCCCATCGCGTCCCTTACTTCCTCATCAGTCACTAACGATCTGAATTCCCAGCTCGGCAAGGGCACCTGCGTCGGGCTCGGAGGGGCATTTGGTCATCAGCTCGGAGGCGTTCTGCACCTTCGGGAAGGCGATGACGTCCCGGATATCCTCCAGACCGAGAAGGAGAGTCACAAGGCGGTCAAAGCCGAAGGCAAGTCCGCCGTGGGGCGGTACGCCATAGCGGAAGGCGTCCAGCAGATAGCCGAATTTGGCTTGGGCTTCCTCCTTGCTAAGTCCCAGCACCTCGAACATTTTGGTTTGGATCGCACCGTCATGGATCCGAATGGAACCGCCGCCCAGCTCAGTGCCGTTCAGCACGATGTCATAGGCTTTCGCACGGACTCTGCCGGGGTCGCTGTCAAGGTAGGTAAGATCCTCGTCCATGGGAGAGGTGAAGGGGTGGTGCATGGCGTAAAATCTGCCGTCTTCCTCGCTGTACTCCAGCAGGGGGAACTCGGTGACCCACAGAAATTTGAAGTCAAAGGGATCAAGAATATTCATTCTCTTGGCGCACTCACAGCGAAGAGCTCCGAGAGAGTCGAACACCACACGGTTGCGGTCGGCAACGATGAGCACCAGGTCGCCTGCCTCGGCGTTCATGACCTTTTTGATCGCCTCGTTCTCCTCATCGGTCAGGAATTTGGCGTAGGAGGAGGAAATTTCGCCCGTAGGCGCCCACTTGAGCCACGCCAGTCCCTTGGCACGGTAGGATTTGACAAATTCAGTAAGGGCGTCGATCTCCTTACGGGAAAATTTGGCACCGCCCTTGACATTGATCCCTCGTACCGAGCCGCCGTTCTCGACAGCACCCGAAAAGACCTTAAAGCCGCAATTCTTCACGGTCTCGGACAGGTCGGTCAGCTCATAGCCGAATCGGATGTCGGGCTTGTCCGATCCGAAGCGCTCCATTGCCTCGGCATAGGGCATACGGATAAAGTCCTCGGTGATGTCCTTGCCGCAAAAGTCCTTCATGACCTTTTTGAGGAAGCCCTCGTGCATCTTCATGACGTCGTCTGCCGTGACGAAGGACATTTCGGTGTCGATCTGCGTAAACTCAGGCTGACGGTCGGCACGCAGATCCTCGTCGCGGTAGCAACGGGCGATCTGGAAATAGCGGTCGAAGCCTGCGACCATCAGCAGCTGCTTATAGAGCTGAGGAGATTGGGGCAGTGCGTAAAATTTTCCCTTATGCACACGGGAGGGGACGAGATAGTCTCTGGCTCCCTCAGGGGTGGGCTTACAGAGATTGGGGGTCTCGATATCGACAAAGCCATTGTCGGCGTAGTAGTCTCGGGCGATCTTGGAGATGCGGGAGCGTGCCATGATCCGTCCCTGCATATCGGGACGGCGAAGATCCAAATAGCGGTGCTTCAAACGAAGCTCGGCGTTGACTCGGCTATCCTCCACGATCTCAAAGGGAGGCGTTTCGGAAACCGACAGGATGCGAAAGTCATCGACGGCGATCTCGATCTCACCCGTGGGAAGGTTCAGATTGACCGCTCCCTCGCCTCGGCGGCGGACGGTTCCCTTGGCGCACAGGACAAATTCGGCACGCACGCCGAATGCCGCCTCAAAGATCGTGGGGTCGGTCTTATCGTCAAACGCCAGCTGGACGATACCGCTTCTGTCCCGTAGGTCGATGAAAATGAGCGCACCAAGGTCTCTTTGCTTCTGCGCCCATCCCATGACGCAGACACGCTCGCCTACATTGTTTGCCGACAGCGTGCCGCAATAGTGGGTACGCTTATCGGTCTCTCTTAATAATTCTGCCATTTTATTATCCTTTCTTGGGGGGATTGGTTATTTTGGGGCATTGCCCCAAACCCCATTCAAGAAACTTTTTGAAAAAAGTTTCTTGAAAATCTTCAAAAACTTTCAAAAATTTTATTCGATCACGTTGCCGTTGCGGTCGAAGAGGGGGAGCTTTTCAAGATAGATAAGGTCTTCTCGGTTCTGCGCATCTCCCTCGGCAAGGATCGCCATTTTTCCGCAGATCACGCCGCCGGTCTGTTCGACAAGAGATTCCAGTGCATGGAGAGATTCTCCCGTGGAGATCACATCATCGACGATGAGGATACGCTTTCCCTTCATGAGGGCGGCATCGGCGCCGTCTAAGTACAGCTTTTGCTCCTTGGCGGTGGTAATGGAATGCACCGTTACCTCAAGCACGCCGTCCATGTACAGCTTGGGGGCTTTTCTTGCCAGAAAATATTTTTGATTGCCGGCAAGTCTTGCCATTTCATGCACCAGCGGGATGCCCTTAGCCTCGGCGGTGATAAGGTAGTCGTATGCGGGAGCTTTTTTGAGCAGTGCCTCGGCACAGGCGGTGGTCAGCTCGGGGTCTCCGAAGATAACAAAGGCACCGATCATCAGCGTATCATTCAGGGGGCAAAGGGGCAACTCCCTCTTTACGCCCGCAATGGTCATGGGATAGGTCAGCTTTGACATGAGTTCCACTCCATTTCTATGATGTTTAAGAATTTTTGAAGGCATACCGCCTCATGGTATATTATACACGATAAATGAAACCGTGTCAATGTAAAAGACGGATTTTTTTGAAAAATCGTGAATTTTATGGGAGGGTTGGAAATCCCGCTGCGAGAAAGCTGAAAAAATCGCCAAGCCTGCACGGAAGGCTGTTATCCTTTCGCAAAAGAAAGTGCTTTTTCTTCGCTCTCTTTCCAAATTGTATCTTGACAGATTCGACAAACTGTGATATAATAAAATTTGTTGATTTTATTTCATTGCGAAATTCGGAGGCATTCCTTGAAAAATGAAATGACCCTTCGTTCCGGCGCAAAGATCAGACAGGTCGGAAGCGAAGAAGCAAATAAAAAGAATTATCTGACAAGACAGACTCTTTCTAAAATGCATCTGATGCCCTCGGGTGAGCCCATCGCCTATGACATCACGGCAGACGGGCAGATCATTTACTATTTTGATCCTGCCCGTGTGGTCGAAGCTCCGCCCGAAAACTGGTATTTCCCCAAGGCAAAGCATGACACAATGACCCTTCCCTCGGGAACGGTCATTGAGCGCATGAGCACAAAAAATGCCGCCGCCAACGGTTATTACACGGAGGAGCGGCTGGGGCGTATGCACTATGAGGTAGTAGAGGAGCCTGTGGCGTATACGCTGAAGTCTGACAAGAGCGTGACTTATTTCTTCGACAAGCGCACCGCCAAGCGGCTTCCGCTGAACTGCGCCAAGTGCGGCAAGGACATCCGATACAAGAAGAAGCTGTGCCGTGCCTGCTATGAGGCGGAGCTTGCCGTTCGCCGCGCGGAGGGAGATGCGCACCGTCAGGCGGCATACAACATGCCCCGTGAAAAGGTTCTGTTCTTCGATCTGGAGCTGACCGGCTTTTACGATCATGACGAAATTCTGTCGGTGACCATTGTGGATGCGACGGGTAAGCTGATCATGGACACGCTGGTTCGTCCCAAGAAAAAGAAAAAGTGGAAGAACACCGAAAAGATCCATGGGATCACCCCCGACATGGTGGTGGATGCGCCGACGATGGACGAGCTGGGGCCGAAGATCCGTGCGATCTTCGATGAGGCGGAGAACATCATCGCCTACGGTGTTTCGACCGATTACAGCCACATCAAGTACATCTACGATACCGCCGAGGAGCGGGAAGCATTGCACGAAAAGATCCGTTGCTGTGCACAGGAATACGTTCGCTACATCACCGAGCACCGTCCCGATCTGTCCCATGCGTCGCTGACCGACGCCATGGCGTGCTTTGAGATCGAATGGGACGGCATCGCCCACACCTCTGCCGCCGACACCGTCGCCTGCATGAAGGTATGGGAGGTTCTCTTCCCCAATTATTACGCAAACTGAGAAGGAGACGACCATGGATTCTTTGTTTGGCTTGGATCGGGTCAGTGCCCACGACGAGTCGTTGGCACTTTTGACGACGGTCTATGATCCGACACAATTGATGATTCTGGAAAGCATTTTGACCGATGCCGAGATCCCGTATCTGAAAAAGGAGCGGGGGAGCGGCACCATGATGAAGGTGATCGCCGGATTTTCGGTATTCGGCACCGATCTGTTTGTGCGGAAGGAGCAGCTGGAGCTTGCTTTGGCGTTGATCGCACCTTCCGACCAAACCGAGGAGGATGAGGACGAATGACGAAGGAAATTTTGCTGTGCAAATACGGCGAGATCGTTCTGAAGGGCGCCAACAGAAAGAGCTTTGAGGACATGCTGAGCCGTGAAATGAAAAAGCGAGCGGCGTGCTACGGCAATTTTGACGTCTATCGGGCGCAGAGCACCATCTACATTGAGCCGATGGATGACAGTGCCGACATGGACGGCATGTTTGAGGCGGCTTCCAAGGTATTCGGCATTGTTGCCATTTCCCGTGCCGCCGTATGCGAGAAGAGCATGGAGGACATCTCACGCACGGCGGCAGACTATATTCCCGCCTTTTTGGAGGGCAAGCGAACCTTTAAGGTAGAGGCAAAGCGGTCGGACAAGGCGTTTCCTCTCGATTCCATGGAGATATCCCGAGAGATCGGCGGGGTGATTCTCGATACATGCCCCCGCATTCGGGTGGACGTGCATCATCCCGATGTGATCGTGAAGGTGGAGATCCGAGAGTTTGGCGCATACATTTCCGCCGGACAGTTCAAGGGAGCGGGCGGCATGCCCGTGGGGTCGAACGGCAAGGGACTGTTGCTTCTGTCGGGCGGCATCGACTCGCCCGTGGCGGGCTGGATGATGGCAAAGCGGGGCGTGCGGTTGGATGCGATTCATTTTGAATCCTTCCCCTACACCAGTGAGCGCGCCAGAGACAAGGTTTTGGAGCTGGCTCGGATCGTTGCGGAATATGCGGGAGATATTTATGTGCATGTTGTTTCGCTGACCCACATTCAGGAGGAGCTGGTGCGGGCATGCGAGGAGGATTACTTTACGCTGCTGCTCCGTCGGTACATGATGACCATTGCCGAACGGGTAGCGAAGGAAAAGAATTGTGCGGCACTGATCACGGGCGAGAGCCTGGGGCAGGTAGCGTCGCAGACCATGCAGGCGTTGGGCGTGACCGATGCGGCGGTGAGCATGCCCGTGTTCCGTCCCTGTATCGGCATGGACAAGGAGGAGATCGTGACGATCTCCCGCAAGATTGGGGCATTTGAGACGTCCATTCAGCCCTATGAGGATTGCTGTACGGTGTTTACGCCTAAGCATCCGAGAACGAAGCCTGAGCTTGCGAAGGTTCTCGTGCAGGAAAACAAGCTGGACTTCGCCGCTTTGGTGGAGGAAGCCATGGGTACGCTGTATACGGTGCATATCAAGGCGGAGTATTGAGTGAACAAAGATAAAGGCTGTTGCGTTTGCAACAGCCTTTTGGTTTTCTTTTGTGGGGCTTGCCCCACACCCCACATAAAACCTTTTTGGAAAAAGGTTTTATGATTTCCAAAAACTTTCAAGAATTTTTAAACTTTTTTTCAAAAAGGTATTGCATTTTTGAAAAGAATGTGGTATAATAATCAAGCTGTCAAGCAATGGCCCGTTGGTCAAGCGGCTAAGACGCTAGCCTCTCACGCTGGAAACATGGGTTCGATTCCCGTACGGGTCACCAAAACAAACGCATCGCTTTTGCGGTGCGTTTCTTTTATTATTTTGCAGGGCGAAGCCGTACCACCTCCCTCCTTTCCCTTTTTCAACAATATCTCCGCCGTATGCTTTTACAATTTTTTTACAAATTCTTTGTCATAAATCGGCAACACTATCCGTATATATGGATAGTGCCGCTACCGAAAGCGTCATACGGCACATTGCTCAAAACGCAGGAAGGAGAACATATGGATCATAAGCCGTCTGCCCGACATTTTTTGTGGCTCTGTATGGGCTTTTTGATCGTCTTTGCGCTGGTTCATCACGATGCTCTGCTTCTTTTGCTGACATGGCTGACAGGTGTGCTTGCTCCCCTTTTGGGCGGACTGGCTGTCGCCTTTGTTCTCAACCTTCCGTTGCGTTTTTTTGAAGGTCTGTGGATCCGCCGATGGGGCGGCGACAGGCGCAGGCTGCGGCGAGCAAGCTGTCTGACCCTTTGTCTGCTGCTTTTGGCGGGGCTTCTCATCCTGTTGTGCGCCGCCGTCATTCCTCGGCTGCTTGAGACGGTCAGCGAGCTGTTGTCTCGCATTCCCGACTACCTCGCCCTTCTTCAAAAGGGCATTCAGAGCCTCTCCGATTGGCTGGCGGCACATTCTGTCCCGATCTCCCTTCCCTCCTTGAATCTGAGCGGTGACGGACTGGAGGCACTTTTGGCAGAGTATTTTGCCGAGCACGGACACCGTGTTTTGGGGGCTTCTCTTGAGTGGCTCCTATCCACCTTTCTTCTGACTCTGGACGTCCTTCTTTCCTTCGTGATCGCAATCTATATTTTGGCGCAAAAGGAGCGTTTGGGCGGACAGGCAAAAAAATTGCTGTACTCGCTGTTTTCCGAAAAAAACGCCGAAAGGCTCCTCAGCTTCTTCCGTCTGTGTGAGGGCACCTTCGCTCGATTTTTGACGGGACAGCTGACCGAAGCGGTCATCATCGGCGTCCTATGCTTTGCGGGGATGCTGTTGTTTGGAATGCCCTACCCTCTGCTGATCTCGGTCTTGGTGGGCGTGACCGCCCTGATCCCGATCTTCGGCGCATTGATCGGCACGGGCATCGGCGCCTTTCTGATCCTGATGGAGGATCCCCTCCGTGCGCTTTGGTTCGTGATCTTCATTATTGTTCTGCAACAGGTAGAGGGAAATCTGATCTATCCCCGTGTGGTAGGGCGGTCGGTGGGCTTGCCGGGCATATGGGTTCTGATCGCCGTGACGGTCGGCTCCTCCTTCGGCATTGCAGGCATGCTTCTGGGCGTTCCCATCGCCTCGGTTCTTTACAGCACGGTCAAGCAGTTCGTGCAGACCAAAACCAAAAAACGGCAAACCTCCTCGGAGGATGCCGTGAAGCCATCATAAAAATCAGGACGAAAAAAGATACGGAGCTGCTTCTCTGCCAAGCGCAGACCCGACTCGCCCGATATGGGCAAAAGGAGGCTACATGAACCGTCGATTTCTTTTCGTCCTGTTTGCTTGTTTATTCTGTCTGAGTGCCTGTGCGCCCAACTCCGACGGCTCGGTACCGACCGAGATGGCACTCACCGATCCCGCAGACACATCCGATGCGGAAGAAGGACATCTTCTGTTGGAGGGCAGACGGTATACCTACACCGGCAAGGCAGAGGATATCTCTGCCAAGGAGGACATTCTGACCCTTCAAAGGGGCGGTACCTATCGGATATCCGGCACGCTGAACGACGGCTGTCTGCGCATCTCTGCGCCACACGAAACCCTTCATCTGATCCTTGACGGCGTTTCCCTGTCCTCCTCCCGTACCACGCCTCTTGTGATCGAAGCCGCCGCCTGTGTCATTCTGGAAACGGCGGAGGGAACGGTGAACCGTCTGACCGATACCGATGCTGCGCCCAAGGAGGAACGGCTTCCTGCCGCCTGCTTAGAGGCATCCTGCCAACTGGTTTTGAGAGGAAGCGGCTCGCTGATCCTGAGCGGGCGAAGACAAGCCGCTCTTTCCTGCACGCAGACCGTTACCGTGGAAAGCGGCTCGGTGACACTGTCCGCCCCCGACATGGGGCTTTGGGTGCGGGATGCGCTGATCCTGTCGGGCGGTGCTTTGACCGTAACCGCCGCTGAGCGTGGGATCGTTGCCGCCAAGGATGAGACCGCCCAAGGGCTTGTGACGGTATCGGACGGCAAGCTGACCGTAAGTGCCACCGAAGTGGCACTCGTTGCCGGACGGAAGCTCCTCGCCATCGGCGGCTCTGCCGATCTATCCGCTCCGATCTTATATGATGCTCCTTCGGTCGTACTGGATGCACCGCACTTTCCAAAACGATAAGAACTTTTGAAAACATTCACAGCTTCATCACAGAGTGGTGTGCTTTCCCATACAAAGCACACCACTCTTTCCATATAAATGATGTTTTTTAATCAACATTTTGACAATGTGGAGAATTATTCCTGTATTGCAAAATATTGAGGGTTGCATTTCGTGACGATTTCCTGTATAATAAAAGCACAGTCGGGTAACACTCGGCAAGTTATGACAGGAGGTAAACTTCATGAAAGCAACCAACATCAAACGGCTATGGAAGCGTGTGAACGTGGGAGTGATCGCCGCTCTGCTTGCCGCAGGCATGACGATCTCTGCCGCAGCGGCTTCGGGAGGCTATCAATTCCCCGAAGGAGCGGCTTCGGTTTCGGTAACCATGGATTCCAAACGTGTTCTGCAAAACGAAGCGGTCATTTTGGACTCGGTTACATATGTTCCGCTTCGGAGCTTTTCGGAGCTGGTAGGCGCAGATTCCATCACCTGGGATGCCAAGACCGCTACGGCAACGGTCAAAAAGGGTAACACCACGGTGACGGTCACCGACGGCGGATATTATATCGTTGCCTCGGGCAGATACTTCTATTTCAATCAGAAGGTACGCAACATCAGTGACCGTCTGTTTGTGCCGATCCGCCCCATTGCCAAGGCGTTTTGCGTTGAGGTGGAATGGAATCATGCCACCCGAACCGTGGTCTTGACCTCAACGGGAAAGACCTTACAGTCGGGCTCTGCCTACTACAATGCGAATGATCTGTACTGGCTGTCTCGCATCATCAGTGCCGAAGCGGGCGGAGAGAGCCTGTACGGACAAATTGCGGTCGGCAACGTGGTGCTGAATCGGGTAGAAAGCCGACAGTTCCCCAACACGGTTTACGGCGTGATCTTCGACAGGGTCGGCGGAACGCAATTTTCTCCCGTTGCCATGGGAACGATCTACAAAAAACCCACCGCATCTGCCATCATTGCGGCGAAGATCTGTCTGGACGGCTACCGCATTTCGGAGGATATTCTGTTCTTTATGAATCCCCGTATTGCCACCAGCAACTGGATCTCCAAGAACCGCCCCTTTGCCTTCACCATCGGAAATCACGACTTCTATAAGTAAATCACAAGGCGACCTGCCACAGCAGGTCGCCTTGTTCGTTATCTGTTTTCCAGTGGAATATATTCCTTCGGCTTTTCGATATTTTTATAAGCGGGACGAATGATCTTCTTGGCAGTCTGAAATTCCTCAATGCGATGAGCACACCAGCCCGCCACACGGGAGATGGCGAACAGCGGCGTGTACAGCTCGGTGGGGATCCCCAGCATCCGATAGACCAGACCCGAATACAGATCCACATTGGCGCACATCGGCTTGTTGGTTCCCTTATGCGCATTGAACAGAGAAGGTGT
Organism: Oscillospiraceae bacterium; assembly: GCA_015063535.1. Taxonomy (GTDB): domain Bacteria; phylum Bacillota; class Clostridia; order Oscillospirales; family CAG-272; genus HGM12713. Next base: position 29,334 of record SVTY01000009.1, on the reverse strand, counting down.
GAGCCGCTCGATGGTCTCCAGCAGACAAAAATCGTCTCCGTAGCCCTTTTTGATCGCCAGCTCCTCTGCATATTTCTTCAGCATGACTGCTCTGGGGTCGGATTTGGTGTAGATGGCATGTCCCATACCGTATACCAGACCCGAACGGTCGTAGGCTTCCTTGTTGAGCAGCTTTTGGATGTATGCCGCTACCTCCTCCTCGTCTCGGATATCCCGCAGATCCTCCTTCATGCAATCGAACATCTGCTGTACCTTGATATTGGCACCGCCGTGCAAGGGGCCCTTCAGCGAACCGATGGCGGCACTGATGGCAGAGTAGGTATCGGTTCCCGATGAGGACAGCACACGGCAAGAGAAGGTGGAGTTGTTTCCGCCGCCATGCTCGGCATGGATCATCATGCAAAGATCAAGCAAATGCGCCTCCTCCTCGGTATATTGCTTATCGGGACGGAGCATCCGCAAGAAGTTTTGCGCCGTGCTCAGCTCGTCCTTGGGCGTATGCAGATTCAGACTCTTGTTAAAGAAATAGCTGCGATACACCGCATAGGCATGAGCGGCGATCTGCGGCAAGCGGGCAATGATCTCTATGCTCTGACGGAGCATATTGGACAGCTCGGTATCGTCGGGATTTTCGTCGTACGCATACAGTGCCAAAACGCCCATCGACATTTTATTCATGATAGAGGGCGATGGTGCCTTCATCAGAATATCCTCGGTAAAGCGAGGCGGCAGATGCCGCTTGCTTGCCAGAAGTGCGGTGAAATCCGCCAGCTCCTCTCGGCTCGGCAGTCTCCCGAACAGCAAAATATAGGCACATTCCTCAAAGCCGTAGCGGTTCTCTGCACTGACGCCGTCCACCAAGGCGGACATATTGAAGCCCCGATATTCCAGCTTTCCTTCATCAGCGATCCGTTCGTTCTCATACAGCACATAGCCGTGGGCGTTGCCGACCTTCGTCACACCCGCCAAAACGCCGGTGCCGTCCTGCTCCCGCAAGCCCCGCTTCACACGGAAGTTAGAGATCGCCTCCTGCGGAATGGTATTTGCCTCCTGAGCCGCCTCCAAACAGGTCTCAAAAACCCGTTTTTGCGCAAGCTCGGTTTTTTCTTCCATATTTCTTTTCTCCATTTTGGCTCCTCCATGATGATATCTTTTTTATTATACCATTATTTTTGCGATTTTGCAAGAGGGAATTGAAAAAATTTCAAAAACTTTGCAATTTTTTCCCGTTTTTCCGAGTTTCTCTCACCTCAACTGACAGAACGAGCGACAAAAAATGCAAGAAGATCCTTCTTTCAGACAAAGATGCCCCCATCGCTTGCGATGGGGGCATCGGTAGACCTTTATTCTCCGATTCAGATCTCGGGGATCACGATCTCTACTTCTCTGCCTGCCTCTGCGGACTTGGCAATTCCGTCGATGATCGCCTGGTTGTACAGGATCTGAGAAGAGGGTACGGGAGCGGGCGTTCCGTTCTTGCACGCATCCAGGAAGGTACGGATCTTCAGATCGAACAGACCCTCGTTGGTCTTCTTCAGCGGGATCTCGGTAGCAACCTGAGCACCTGCCACCTCGTGGTACACCGTCATAGGAGCATGGAAGGTTCCGTTCCAGCATTCGGTGGAAGGAACTCTCAGGCTTCCCTTGGTACCCATGATGATGGTGTCACCGGGAGTGTCGAGGTTCATCGCCCAAGCGATACGGAAGTCGAGAATGATCCCGCCCTCCAAACGAACGAATGCGGCTGCGAAGTCATCCACGCCGAACAGCTTGGAATATTCCTCACCCTTGCCTGCCTTATAGCCCGAATACTTGGGATCGGTTCCGAAGAAAGCAGACTTGTAGCCCGAAACCGTCAAGGGCTTCGGATAGCCAATGGCATTCAGCACGAGATCCAAAGAATAGCATCCAATGTCACCAAGTGCACCCAATCCTGCGGTCTTGTCCTCAATAAAGGTGGTACCGAAAGGCGTGGGAATGCCGCGACGGCGTCCGCCGCCGGTCTGGATGTAGTAGATCTGACCCAGCTCGCCGGAGTCGACGATCTTCTTGATCATCTTCATATTCTCGTCCATTCTGGGCTGGAAGCCGATCGAAAGAACCTTGCCGCTCTTCTTCTCTGCTCTCATGACCTCTACTGCCTCATCCAAAGTAACAGTAAAGGGCTTCTCCAGCATGACGTGAACCCCTGCGTTCAGTGCATCGATCGCAGGCTGTGCATGCTGACGGTTATAGGTACAAATGGATACCGCATCCAGCTTCAGACTCTTGTCCTCCAGCATCTCCTTGTGGGATGCGTAATCGGTCTTGGCTCCCTCAATGCCGTGCTTTGCCATAAAAGCGGCTGCCTTGCCGGGAATCAGATCTGCGCCTGCCACGATCTCTACGTCGGGCTGGTTCAGATAGGATCTTGCGTGAGAATCTGCGATCCATCCGCATCCGATGATACCGACTCTCATTTTTTTGGTGGTGTCGACGACCTTCTGCTCTTCCGCAGTAAAGGTGTTCAATCCGTCCATAGACTTGTCTGCCATGTTCTTGTTCCTCCGTTTAATAAAAATTCATTTCCAACCGACTTAATAGCCGATGGTTTTCAAATATTCTCTGCTTTTGGCAATGCTCTCCATGGGAGTCAGACCCATGGTTGCCTGATCCTGCTCTACTACGACCCACTCGGCACCTGCCTCCTCGGCAGCCTTCAGAATGGCGGGGAAGTCCTGCACGCCGCTTCCGACGGGACGGAACTCGAAATTGCCCGGTCTTGTGGGAGCCTTCTTTTCAATACCGATCAGCTCATACATATCCTCAGACTTTTCGCCGTAAAAGTCCTTCAGGTGAACAACAGGCGCACGTCCGCTGTACTTTTTGATGTACGCAGGGGGATTTTCTCCGCCCACATTGACCCAGCAAACATCCAACTCGGTCTGCAAATACTCGGCGGGAACCTCCTCATACAGGATATCCAACGCATATTTACCGTCCAGCTTGACGAACTCAAAGTCGTGGTTGTGGTACAGAAGCTGCAATCCCAGCTCTTTTGCCACCTTTCCGATCATTTTCACATTCTCGATGACCTCGGGAAACTTGTCGGTTCCGGGTCGATACTCTTCATTCAAATACGGAACAGCAACATATTTACAGCCGATGGTCGCATATTGAGACAGCACTCCCTTAGGGTCTTTCACCATATCCAAATAAGGAACGTGAGCAGAAACGGGAATCAATCCTATCTCCTCACACATTGCTTTGATCTGCTCAGGCGTGTTGCCGTGGAGTCCTGCAAACTCTACGCCATCATATCCGAGAGCCTTGACCTTGTTGAGTGTACCGCGCAAATCTGCCTTTGCGTCATCACGAACCGAATAAAGTTGAACCGCTACGGGTAATGCCATGGTAAATACCTCCATAAAAATTTACTTTATACGGTTATTATATAGTATATTTTATGATTTTTCAAGTCAAATCGCATGTTTTGTGAGACAAATATTGCTGAGTTTTGGAATGCCGCGGTTTTTGATTGAATTTTGGTTGAAGGATGTCATTTTTTTCGTTTTTTGTGCCTACTTTTTCGGCTGTCGGATAGGGAGACTGCGGTTTGAGCTGAAAATAACTGCTGTCAGAGGGAATCGGCTAAGGCTGCCAGATCGGCGGCGATCTCCTCAATGGGTCGATAGGCGTCGACCACCTCAATGCGGTCTGTATCCGAAAGATCCCGAAAGACATGGAAAAAGGCGTTTCGTACCCGCTCCAAGGTCTCTCGGTTTTCATAGATCTCCACTGTCTGCCGTCCTGCCGTGATCCGCTCCAAGCTCTGCTCGGGAGTCAGATCCAAATAGATACAGAGATCGGGCTTTTGAATGGCGGGGCAAGCCAAATTCATTGCCTTGACCCACGCATAATCGGTAGAATGTCCTTGGTACGCAAGAGTGGAATAGTAATAACGGTCGCAAATAATGTCGACCCCTTGCTCGGTCAGCGCGTGAATCCCCTCGGTGGGGTGCAGATTGTGGGCAATGCGATCCAAAACGAACAGCGCCGCCATTTCCCACTCGCTTTTTTTGTCCGCTCCGCCGAGTGCCCGCCGCAGAGCGATGCCGCTTTCCAAGGCGGTCGGCTCCGCCATGCGAACGACCTGTCTGCCCGATGCGATCAGATGCGCCTCCAGCAATGCCGCCTGCGTCGTTTTTCCTGCGCCGTCAATTCCCTCCAGAACGATGAATCGACCTTTTTCTGCCGTATTTTTCATAATTTATTCCCTCTTTATTCTCGATTTGTTTACATAAGATTCCGCATTTCACAACTTTTGTCTTTCAATTTGTTTGCAAAGAAATCTCTCCGCTGGCAAGGGTGGCAAGCGTGCCGTCGGACAGGCGCACCAGCAATCTGCCCCGCTCGTCGATGGCTTCGGCGATCCCCCGATGCTCCCTTCCGTTTTCGGTATAGATCACCGACCGTCCCAAGACCACGGAGGCGGCACGGTATTCCCGCATCAGCTCCTCTCGGTTCGGATGCTTCCAAGCATCGTACAGCTCGGCGACCGTCTGTGCCGCCAAAGCGGTTCTCAGCGATCCGTCGGCGGGGCTGAGGCTTCCCGCCCGCTCGGCAAGCTCCTCGGGAAATTCCTCGGTGTACAGATTGATCCCCACGCCGATGACGATGTAGCGTTTGTCTCCCGCCAAAAAGGATTCCGCCAAAATGCCGCAGACCTTTTTTTGCCGATGGTACAGGTCATTGACCCATTTGATCCCTACGGAAATACCCGTGACCGTTCGAATGGCTCGCAGAACGCTCACGGCTGCGGCGGTGGTCAGGTCCACCGTGTCGGTCAGCACCCCACTGTCGGGAAGCAGGAGAGACAGATAGATGCCTGTATGAGGGGGAGAAAAAAAGCTCCTTCCCATCCGTCCCCGTCCCGCCGTTTGCTCCTCGGCAAAAATGGCGGTGGGAACGTCTGTGCCCGACAGCGCATGGCGCTTTGCCTCGTTGTTGGTGGAATCGGTCACCGAAAGCACACGCACCGAAACGGGGCGATCGCCCAAGGCGTGTTTGATCGTTGATTCATGCAAGGGTTCTCCCATCACAGTGCGCCTCCTTTAGCTCTTGATAAGATCGGATATGGGAAAAGCCACCTGAGACACAAGTGGCTTTTTTGATTGGTACGGGTGACAGGACTTGAACCTGCACGAATAGACACAAGATCCTAAATCTTGCGCGTCTGCCAATTCCGCCACACCCGCATATTCAATTGTTCTCCGGCAGCCGCGCCCGCATTAATCCTATTATAGCACAAACGGAGCGGTTTGTCAAGGTGTTCGGGAATTTTCGTGTAGGAAGAAACGGCAAGTATAATAACAACTTGTAAGTGAGCTATGTTTGCACTCTCTTCATTTTTCCGTGTCATCCTGAGCGAAGGGCGAAGCCCGAAGTCGAACATTTTGACGAAAACATTCGTCAAAATGCAAGAGCCGAAGGCTCGCAGGGATCTCGGAGAGGATTTTGCCAGACCCTTTCTCGGTAAGAAATGATTCTTAGCGAAAAAAAGATAGCAAAACGTGCTTGTAGATCCCTTCGTCGCTGTCGCTCCTCGGTTTTGCTCGCTTACTTCGTTGCGCCTCGCAAAACTTCGGCTTCGTTTCACTCCGCTCAGGATGACACGGAAAAATGAGGTGAGTGCGAACATGATAAGACGGACAGTCGGGACGCCTGTCCCTACGGGTTTGTAAAGACATAGCAAGCTCGCCCATTGTACAGACAAAACGGCTTTGCACCCAATTGATTGTAGGGACAGGCGTCCCCGACTGTCCGTTCCATTCCGTTTCAAATTTCATTCTTTTCGGCGGGAGCAAGCCCCCGCCCTACCGATTTTGAGAAAATCTTGAAATTTGTGCGTTGTTCGTATATATAAAATTGTAGGGGCAAAAATATTTTTCTTCGTTTTCTTTTTTGGTACTTTTTTCTTTTTTAAAAGAAAAAAGTACCATTCGCTTCCCCGCTTCCTTATTTCATCAGCTCATCCGAAAGGCGGATGATCTCGGGGGCGATCTTTTTCCGCTCCCGCTTGACGATCCACTGGTAGACAGGATAGGCAAGTCCTACCAAAACAGCACCGGGAACGCCGATCACTACCCCGATGATCATGGCATACGCTTGATACGAACCCAAGATATCCGAAAGCTCGGTCATTGCCAAGCTCATGCCGATGCCCATGATAAGACATCCGATCACACCGAACACCAAGGAGACGATCTGTGCCTTTTGGGTCACACTGCGATCCAGCCGACGGAGGCGTTCCATTTTATCCTCGGTCTCGCTTGCGGGCGCATATTTTTCCCGAATCCTTTTCAGCTCCGCCTGCTCTTTGGCGGAATAGGTATACTGAAAGCCTTCGTTATCCTTCCGTTGTTCCATTGTTTCATTCCTCTGCTTTGATTTTCTTGATTTTTTTGGTGCCCTGCACGATCATGGCAATCGCCATTACAAGCACGACGGACAGGACCGCCACGCCGACTCCGCCCAACATGAGCTTTTGCGAAAAAGCGTCCATCGTACCGTCGCTGAAGGTCGTCAGCATTGTCGATGTCAGTGTCAGCATCGACACGCAGGCGGCGGCAAGGCTGATGGCTTTGGATGCCGAATAGACGGGGCTGTTATATTTGCGGTATCGGACGATATTGACGATTGCCGTCGTGAATGCCGTAAAGGTATATGCCGCCATCGCAATTGCCGTAATCATATGGTGCGAAAAGCTTCTGTTCCAGTACAGCATAAAGAACAGGATCAGAGACAGCGCAAGGTTCATGGTAAGAAATACCCATCCGCAGATCCTGTATTTCACCATTTCGGCTTGCAGTTTTTCCCCGGGGGCATACCGCTTGGTATGGACAAGCAGGAAAAAACGCATGACGGCAAGGCAGATATAATAGCCGCCGATCGAATAGAACCAAAAGGTGCGGTGATAAAATCCCAGCCAAAGCTGCAAAAGTGCATACGCCGCATTCCATACGAGAGAACCGAAAAGCGAGACATTCACACGCAAGCGGTCATCCTCCTGCCACCGTCTGGCGTATCGGTTTTCGTTTTTGAAGGTTCGAAAGAACCGAATGAGATGGGGTATCTTACAGCACCAGACCGTCAGGGTATACGCCGCAAGGACATAGGAAATATACGCTATGCCCGATTCGGTTCCCACAAACACCATGGCATACACCAAAAAGACCGCAGAGACAGGGATCAAGACGATCATAAGTGCGATGTGCGGAAACAAAAGTGCTTTACCGAGTTTTTTCCAATTCATTGCCCGTCCTCCTGATTCTGACCGTAAAGGTCGTACCGACCCCCTGCGTGCTTTCCACGGCGATCTCGCCCTGCAAAATATCCACCACACGCTTCACAAGGGCAAGCCCCAGTCCGTTCCCCTGTGTGGCACGGGAGCGGTCTCCCTGATAGAATTTTTCGAAAATATGCGCCCCTACCTCGGGCGTCATGCCGCATCCCGTATCCTTGATACGAACCACGGCAAATCGGTCGTCCGCCGACAAGGACAGGCTGACCGTTCCCCCTTCGTCGGTAAATTTGAAGGCGTTGGAAAACAGGTTGTTCCACACAAGAGAGAGCAATTCGCTGTCGGCTACGATGCTCACGCCCTCCTCAAGCTCGGTCTCGATGGCGATCCCCCGCTTCTCCCATACGGTCTCGTACTGAAGGAGACATTCACAAAGCTGCTCGCTCAGGTCGTACGTTTCTGCCTTGGGGTAGATCTGCTGATTTTCCAGCCGATTCAGCTTGAGAATATTGGTCATCATATCGGCAAGACGGCGAGAGGCTTCGGTGATCGCCTTGGCATATTCCAGCCGCTTTTCCTCGGGCAGGTCGGGGTCTTGCAGAAGTGTTCCGTAATTTTGCATGACCGCAAGGGGGGTCTTCATCTCGTGGGACACGTTGGCAATAAAATCGGCTCGCAGGGTCTCCACGCCCGACAGCTCCTCCGCCATGGTATTGATACATGCGATCACCTCTTGAAATTGCTCCTGCGCGCCAAAGTGAGCCGACGGCTTGATGCGAACACGGAAATCTCCTTGGATCATTTTGGAGGCGGCTTCGGTGATCTGCCGAACGGGACGGTCTACCGTCCATTTCCGACGGACGGTATCCACAACCGTAAACAGCAGGCTGAGCAGAACGGCATTCCAAAAGGTCAGCTTGGCGGACAGGCTCACGTTTTCGTCGGTCAGCACAAGCCCCGTGCTTTCGGACAGCACCGTGACAAACAGCATGGTGCTGCAGGTGATGACAAAGCCGAACACCAAAAAGAAGATAAAAAAGTGGCTGACCGCACGCAAAATGCGCCGAAAGCGCTTCTCCCCCTTCATTTGATCACCGCCTTGTAGCCAAGTCCGTGAACCGTCTGGATCTCAAAGGAATCGCAGGCGGAGAGCTTGGCGCGGAGCTTGGTCATATACACATCCACGGTTCGGGTACCCGATTGGGTATCCACATCCCAAAATTCATCCATCAGCTGTGTGCGGGTAAAGGTCTTTTTGGGGTAGGAAAGGAGCTTATAAAGGAGGTCAAACTCTCTTGCCGTCAGGGAGATCTCCTCGCCGTCCAGCGTAGCGCTTCGCTCGTCCGCATCCATGACAAAATTGCCGACCTCAAGCCGACGGCTGGAGGCGATCTTGGCACGGCGAAGCAGAGCACCGATCCGCAAAAACAGCTCATCAAGGTCGATGGGCTTGGTCATGTAATCGTCAATGCCGATGCGGAAGCCCCGCTGCTTGGAGGCAAAATCGTCACGGGCGGTCATAAAAAGGATCGGTATCTCCTGATTGAGGGAGCGCACGGTCCCCACAAACTCAAAGCCGTCGATGTTCGGCATCATGATGTCCGAAACGATCAGATCGAAGGTGGTCTTGTACATCTCGTCATAGGCATCCTCCGCTCCGAGACAGCCCACTGCCTCATATCCGCTGTGATTGAGAAAGGAGCAGACACTGCGGTTCAGATCCCTATCATCCTCTACAACTAAAATTTTAAACATACTTCCTCCTTGCAAAATGCTCAGGTATTCATATTGTAGCATAGAATTGTTAACGTTTTGTTTGCGTTTTGCGGTTTTTCCGAATTTTCAACGGGCAACATTTGTTTTTTTGTACCGCAATATCTGCTTCGTTTTCTTCAAAACTCTACGATTTGTAGAGTTTCTTCCGAAAAATCCACAAAAAGAAGGTTGCAAATGAAAGAAAAATCTGCTAAAATATACTTACAGAAGAAATTTGACAAAGCTTGGCAAAAAAAGGAGAAACAGATGGAGAGAGTGGACAGAACCGAGCAAGCCTTTGCCGAAAATCTGCGGCGACGCAGGCGGGAGCTTGGCTTGACCCAAAAGCAGCTGGCAGAGGCGCTTTGCTATTCGGAAAAGGCGGTGAGCAAGTGGGAAAGCGGACGGGGGATGCCCCCCGCTTCGGTGCTTCCCCTGTTGGCAGATCGCTTGCAGATCGATATCGACAGCCTGCTTCGGGAGAGCTTTGAGATCAACTATTATTTGGGGATCGACGGTGGCGGAACAAAGACCGAATTTGTTTTGACCGACGGGCAGGGAGAGGTCCTTGCACGCACGGTGCTGTCCGGCTCCAATCCCAACGATGTGGGGCTTGACGAGACCATTCGCTTGCTGTCGGAAGGGATCGAAGCCGTCTGCGGTGACCGTCCCCGTCGGAGCATTTCGGTCTTTGCCGGTCTTTCCGGCGGGATCACGGGCGAGGCGGAGGTCAAGATCGGCGAATTTCTCCGTCGGCTGCGGTTTGGCGCAGTGGGCAATGAGAGTGATGCCCGCAACGCCGTTGCCGTGGGATTGGGCGATTCCGACGGCATTGCCGTGATTCTCGGAACAGGGTCGATCGCCTTTGCACAACGGGAAGGGGTTCGGTACCGTGTGGGCGGATACGGCTATCTGTTCGGCGAAGAGGGCAGCGGCTATGCCTTCGGTCGGGATGCCATTCTTGCCGCCTTGTGGCACGAGGAGGGCAGCGGCGAGCCAACGGTGCTGACCGAGCTTCTTCGAGCGCATTGCGACAAAAAAACAATTTTGGATTCTCTGTCGGATTTTTATACGGGAGGCAAGAAAAAGATCGCCTCGTTTGCTCCCCTTGTCTTTGAAGCATACCGCCAAGGAGACACGGTTGCGGGGCAGATCGTTCAAAAAAATGTGGAGGAGGTCGCCGAGCTGATACAGCGGTCAAGCCGCTATCTTCCCGCCGAATCGTCCATATCGGTCGTCCTTTGCGGCGGCGTGTCCGTAGGAGACGGAAGCATTTTATTGCCTTTGATCCGTGAAGCATTGGCGCAAAAAAGCAGTCGCCGCTTCTGCGTGCGAATTTGTACAACAGCTCCCGTGTGGGGTGCATTATATGTGGCGGGCTTGAAAAAGACCGACGAATATGAAAAAATCGAAAAAGGTGAGGAGAAATAACGATGTTAAAGACCGAACGAAGAAATGAAAAAACAACACATTTGGATACCATGCCTACCTCCGAGATGCTGGCGATCATGCAGGAGGAAAATCTGAACGCCGCCCGTGCGGTGGAAACCGAGCTTTATGCCATCGGACAGGCGGTGGATGCCATTGCCGAGCGGATGCGTCGGGGCGGACGCCTCTTTTATGTAGGCTGCGGTACCTCGGGACGTTTAGGCGTTCTGGATGCCTCCGAATGCCCTCCTACCTATGGGGTCCCTCATGAGCTGGTGGTCGGCGTGATGGCGGGCGGATACGAAGCCCTTTACCGTGCGGGAGAGAGTGCGGAGGACAGCCGAGAGAGCGGCTACGCCGATCTTGCCGCTCATACTCTGACTGAGGTAGACTGTGTGGTCGGTATCTCGGTGGCGGGAGGCGCCGCCTATGTGCTGGGTGCCTTCGATCTGGCGACAGAGGTGGGTGCTCTGCGTGTGGCTCTTTCGTGCAACGAAGGGTGTCCTATCGAGCAGGTAGCGGACATCGGTATCCATCCCGATACGGGAGCGGAGGTGGTGACCGGCTCTACCCGCATGAAGGCGGGGAGCGCCCACAAGATGATCCTGAACATGATCTCCACCTCGGTGATGGTGAAGCTGGGACATGTGTATGAAAATCTGATGGTGAATCTGCAACCCACCAATGTTAAGCTGAGGGATCGGATGATCCGTATCGTTTGCGATATTACGGGAGCAGACTATGCGACCTCGGAACGGCTGTTGGCGGAGAACGGCTTTACCATTCGGGCGGCGGTGACGGCTTACCGCACAGAGGAAGAGAAACAATGAAGCAATATGAGATCATCAAGAACGGTCGGTGCTTCTATCACATCGTGGGTGCCAATCTCTCCACCGCTTGCGACCGCTATGCAGCATCGGAGCTGCAAAAGTACATCTATGAGGCGACGGAAACCTTTATTCCCTACTTTTCCGACCGCTGTGAGCGGAGGAGTGCCGAGATCCTTGTGGGGTATGAAACGAGGAACGGCAAAGCGTATGTAAGCCGTGAGGAGCTGGATTCCTTGGGGGAGGAGGGCTTCCTCATCCGCACCTGCGGTGAGGATATTCTTATTACGGGAAAGACCTCCCGAGGAACGCTGTACGGCGTATATGCCTTTTTGGAGCGGTTTTTGGGGTTCCGTGCCTTTACCAAGGATGTGGAGGTCATCGGGCATACCGAGTCGCTGACCGTTCCCTCCTTGGATTGGAGAGAGGTGCCCGATTTCGAATATCGGGATGCCTATTTCCGCTTTGCCTTTGACGGTGCCTTTTGCGCCAAGAATCGACTGAATACCACGCTGGGCGATCTGTCGGCGGAAAAGGGCGGGAGCTTCAAATTTTTCAACTGCCACCATTCCTTTGACGATCTGATCCCCCCGAACGAGTTTTTTGAGGCGCATCCCGAGTATTTTGCTGAGGTGGACGGAGTGCGGAATCGAGAGCAGCCCTGTCTGAGCCATCCCGATGTGCTTCGGATCGCCGCCGAGCGGGTCAAGGGATGGATCACCGAGCATCCCGAATGTCGGGTATTTTCGGTGGCACAGAATGACAAAAAGGTTTGGTGTACCTGTCCTGCCTGTCGGGCGGTGGATGAGGAGGAGGGCGGAACGCCTGCGGGAAGCATCCTTCGTTTTGTCAATCGCATTGCCGAGGAGGTCGAGCGGGAGCATCCCGATGTTCTGATCCACACCTTTGCCTATCAGTATTCCAAACGGGCGCCAAGGCTTGTCAAGCCCCGCCCGAACGTCATCGTTCGGCTGTGCAACATCGAATGTGAATGGGGTGACGGCATGGAGACGGTGGCAGCACGTGACCCGAAGGGCGCATGTGCGGACTTTTTACAGAATATCGAGGAATGGTCAAGGATCTGTAACCATTTGTATATTTGGGATTATGCGGTAAATTACCGTCACTACCTCCAGCCCTTTCCCAATTTCTTTTCGATGGCGGAGAACATCCGCTATTACAAAGCCCACGGTGTCAAGGGTGTATTGCAGCAGGGGAACTTTTCCTATGGCGGCGGTGCGGCACTGGATGATCTGAAATCCTATCTGATCGCCCGTCTTTTGTGGCGTGCCGACACCGATGTGCAGACCGTGATCGACGAGTTTACCGACGGTGTATACGGCAAGGGTGCTCCCTATATTCGGGCATTTATCGCACGGATGTGCGAGGCGGTAAAGGGACACCAAATGACGTTGTACGATCATCCCGATGCCGAGTATCTGACCGATGAGCTGATCGATGAGTGTGACGAGCTGTTCCGCAAGGCGGAGGAAGCGGCAAAGAGCGAGGAGGAGGTACGGCGGCGCATTGCCAGAGAGCATTTGTCGGTGGCATATCTGAAGGCGGTTCGCTTGGAGGAGGATTCTGCCCGAGCCGAGGCGACCGATACGCTGGCGCAACGGATCCGAGGAGAGCGACTAACCGAGATCATGGAGCGAGTCAATCTGGAGGATTCCTTCGAATACATGAAGCGCTCCCGCTATGCCAAGGATCGGCAAGGGCGGTATCGCATGTATTACATCGTGCGATAAAAGACAATTAAAATTAAAAAAAACAGCACGGTCATCAAAGAGAACGTTGTGATTTCTCGGAGAAAGCCGTGCTGTTTTTTTTGCCGTTGAAAAATAATTTTTCGGAAATTTCGGCAAGCGCACGCATAAAAGCTTTTTCTTCTCAATAGGCTAATTAAGATGCGGGCGATTACCCGCAAAGCATCTTTTGACAGAAGGAGAGAAAATATGTGGGAGAAAAAAAGGCTGATGGTGATATTCGGGACACGTCCCGAGGCAGTGAAGCTCTGTCCGTTGATCCGAGAGCTGAAGGAGCGGGGGTTTTCCTGCTTTGTTTGTGTAACAGGACAGCATCGGGAGCTGTTGGACGGAGTTTTGCGCCTGTTTGATGTGGTTCCCGACGAGGATCTGAACATGATGAAGGAGGGGCAGGATCTGTTTGACGTGACCTGCGGCGTATTGGCGGGGCTTCGTCCGATCCTTGTGCGGGAGTCGCCCGAGCTGGTCTTGGTACACGGCGACACAGCCACCTCCTTTGCGGCGGCTCTTGCCTGCTTTTATTGCGGGATCCCCGTGGCGCATGTGGAGGCGGGACTTCGTACCTATGATCTGTCCGCTCCCTATCCCGAGGAGTGGAACCGTCGGGCGGTGGGGTTGCTTGCGGCACACCATTTTGCACCCACCGAGCGGGCGGCGGAGAATCTCCGTCGGGAGGGCGTTCCGTCTGATCGGATCGCCGTAACGGGAAATACGGGGATCGATGCGTTGCGGGTCACGGTGAGGAAGGAATACAGCCACCCCGAGCTGGAATGGGCGAAGGACAGTCGGCTGATCCTGCTGACCGCACACCGTCGGGAGAGTCGGGGCAGTGCCATGCGGAGCATGTTTCGGGGGATCCGTCGGATCCTTGCGGAATTTCCCGATGTGAAGCTGCTGTATCCCGTCCATCCGGGCCCTGCGGTACGCCAGATCGCATGGGAGGAATTGGGAGATTGCGATCGACTGCGGCTGATCGAGCCGTTGGGGGTGTTGGATTTTCATAATTTTTTGGCACGGTGCCATTTGGTGCTGACCGACAGCGGCGGCTTGCAGGAGGAGGCTCCCGCCTTGGGAAAGCCGGTGCTGGTCATGCGGAATACCACCGAGCGTCCCGAGGGCCTGGAGGCAGGCTGTATGCGCCTTGTGGGAACGGGAGAGGGATCGGTCTATCGGGGTGTTCGGGAGCTGTTGGAGAATGAGGCTCTGTATGCGGTAATGTCTCGGGCACCCAACCCCTATGGGGACGGCTTTGCCTGTCGGCGGATCGCCGAATATTTGGAACGATTGTAAGAATGCGGGGATGCGGATTGTACTTTTTTCTTTTAAAAAAGAAAAAAGTACCAAAAAAGAAAATTTTGCCTGTTTCCTTTTTTGCCGAGCTTTAAGGAGAAATTTGCTCATGTTTTCTTTTGCCTGCTTCCTTTTTTGCTGAACTTTAAGGAGAAATTTGCTCATGTTTTCTTTTGCCTACTTTTCTTTTTCAAAAGAAAAGTAGGTTTTTTATTACAAATTCTTAATATATCTTGAAAAAAACGACCATCTGTGATATAATGATAAGGATAATGGTGAGGTATACCCATTTTTGGGGTACTTTGCCCCAATCAAGTCCAACAGAAACGGAATTTATTACGATGTCAACGATCATTCTTGCTTCTGCGTCCCCCAGACGAAGGGAGATCCTTTCGGGTCTTGGCGTATCCTTTACCGTCCTGTCTGCCGACACGGATGAAAGCTGTACCCTCTCCGACCCCTGTGCCTATGCCACCGAATTGGCAAAGCGAAAGGGACAGGCGGCGTGGAAGGCACTGCAGCTCCGAGGAGAGCCTGCCGATGCGGTCATCCTCTCCGCCGATACGGTGGTGGCGACCGATACTCAAATTCTCGGCAAGCCCAAGGATGCAGATGACGCCATGCGGATGCTTCGCCTGCTGTCGGGCAAGGAGCATACCGTCGTCACAGGCGTGGGGATCACCGTCGGAGGCGTCACTGCGACTGCCGCATGTTGCACGACCGTGCGGGTCGATCACATCCCGCCCGAGGAATTGCAAGCATACATCAACACAGGCGATCCCTTCGATAAAGCAGGAGCCTACGGCATCCAAGGTCGGTTCTCCAAATGGATCCGAGGCATTGACGGCTGCTATTTCAACGTGGTGGGGCTGCCCGTCCATACCCTCAACCGCCTCTTTTTTGAGGTCACGGGAGAATATTTGGGGTAATTTCCCCAAAAGTTTTTGAAGATTCCAAAGAAACTTTTTCCAAAAAGTTTCTTTGGTGGGGTTTGGGGCAAAGCCCCAAAAACTCAAACACAAACTGCAAAAGAAAGGAGCATACCGATGGCAAAGACAGTCGGGGTGGACTTAGGTACCGCCAATACGCTGATCTGCATGAAGGGTGCGGGCATTGTGATCCGATGTCCCTCCGCCGTGGCGATCAACCGTCAGACCCGAGAGATCTTGGCGCAAGGCATGGAAGCCAAGCGCATGATGGGCAAGACCCCCATTGGCATTCAGGCATTCCGTCCCCTAAAGGACGGAGTCATCACCGATGCCGAGGTCACCGCAGGCATGCTCCGCACCTATTTTCAACACATCGGCGCCCTCTCTACCTTCAGCCGCCCCATCGTGGTGGCAAGCGTTCCCCACGGGGTCACCGAGGTGGAAAAGCAAGCCATGGAGGAGGCTGTCTTTCGGGCGGGCGCACGTCGTGTCTCGCTCATCGAGGAGCCTTTGGCGGCGGCACTTGGCAGTGGACTCCGTGTAACGGGTCCCAAGGGAAAAATGATCGTCGATATCGGCGGCGGAACCACCGAGGTCGCCGTCATCAGCCTTGGCGGTATCGTCACCTCCAATTCTCTGCGGATCGCAGGAGATGAGCTGGACGCCGCCATTGTGGAGCATATCCGTACCACCCGAGGCATCCTCATCGGAGATATGACCGCCGAGGAGCTGAAGGTACGGATCGGAACCGTCCACCCCGACATTGACCGAGGAAGCCTGACGGTCAGTGGCATGAGCATGCAACGGCGCATGGGCGTGACCTTGGAGGTGCAAAGCCGAGAGCTGTACGAAGCTCTCAGCCCCGCCATCGAGCAGATCGTTGCCACCGTCAAGCAAACCTTGGAGCAAACGCCCCCCGAGCTGTCCTCCGACCTGTACGACTTCGGCATTCTGCTGACAGGCGGCGGCGCGCTCCTGCCGGGACTTGCCCGCCTCATCACCGAGCGCACAGGCGTTCGAACGCAGATCGCCAAACGCCCCATGGAGAGCGTTTGCAACGGCATTCTGCGGATCATCAGCACCACGACCGACGGAGACGGATTGCTCCGCTATCGGGAACGGTAATCAAACCCTAACAAACTAAGAAAGGAGCGTGCCTCGGAATGAAATTTCTCAAGTCCCGATTTTTTGCCGTCTGCCTGATCCTCGCTGTACTTTTGGCAGCGGCAACGGCGCTCCTTGCCGCCTTTGGGGTCACAGGGCCTCTGCGTGCGGCGGTCAATACGGTCGCCAAGCCCTTCGCCTATTGCGGCGCACGGGCGGCAGATGCCGTGGACGGCTTTGTGTCGGTCTTTCGGGATCATAAACGGCTGACCGCAGAAAACGAAGCCCTAAGAGCCGAAAATGAAGCGCTGAAGGAACAGCAACGGGATGTCACGCTCCTGCAGGAGGAAAATGCGTGGCTGAAAACCTATCTGAATATTTCACAGCAAACAGGCGGCTTCTCCATGGCGGATGCCCGTGTGATCGCCCGCTCCTCCGATGCCTACTCCACCGTGCTGACCTTGGATAAGGGAAGCGTACACGGAGTCAAAGCCAAAATGACCGTCATCACCGCCAAGGGCGTGTTCGGGTATGTCAAGGAGGTCGGTCTTGATTGGTGCCACGTGGTCAGCATTGCCGAAACGGCAGGCGCCGTGGGTGTCTATACCGACCGAGCCGGTGTCACCGGCGTGGTTGAGGGCGATCCCGCCCTGCGGGCGGAGGGCATTTGCCGCATGACCTACATCGAAAGCAGTGCCGACCTCCGTATCGGCGATCTGGTCTATACCGCAGGCGGCTCGGAGAGCATCTATCCGTCGGGGCTTCCTGTGGGGGAGATCACCGCCATTGAGGCTGACGAATACACCCGCACACTGACGGCGATCATTCAGCCGGCGGCAGACCTTTCCGCAGAGGATGGGACCGTGCGTATGATGATCCTGCTGGGCTATGGGGAGGAGAGCTGATATGCGTCACCGATCCTCCCGCCGGGGCGGAGGCTTCCGCCCCGAGCTGCTCAAACGGAGCCTGATCTACGGACTGTTGCTCCTGCTTCTGACAGCGGCGCAATGCTCCTTCTTTACGGGACTTTCCTTCCTTCCCGCCACTCCCGATCTGCTTCTCGGTGCGCTCATGGCGCTGACTCTGCTGGAGAATCGCCCCACTGTGGCGATCCTTGCCATTGCGGGAGGGTTTCTGTGCGATGCCCTCGGTAGCACGGGCGTATCGTTCACACCGCTCTTTTATCTGTTGACCGTGGTGCTTGCGGGTATTCTTGCCGAAAAGATGCTCCCCCGCTTTTGGTCTTTTTTGCTTCTGATGCTCCCCGCCGCTCTGTTGAGAATGGGGTATTCCGCCCTGCGGGCGGCACTCGGCGGCATATCTCCTCTTTCGATCCTGAAGAGCAGCCTCTTACCCGAGCTTTTGCTGACCGTCCTCTGCGCTCTGCCCCTGTATGCGCTCTGCCTTCTGTGCGCTCATCTCGCCAAGGAACGGCGACAGGACGGAATAAGATAGAACGAATCAAAATTGTTCTTTTTCTTTTAAAAAAGAAAAAGAACCAAAAAGAAAACCATACAAAATAGGAACCAAATGCTATGAACAATCCATCCTTCAAAAAAATGAAATTCACCAGAGAGCTTGACACCGGCATGCTTTCGGAGCGAGACGCCAAGCGCTATTTTTCCACCGTCGGCTTTGCTGCCTTTGCGCTGATGCTGCTCTTTTACCTCGGCAACTTTGCCCTGTCCTATCTGGTTCTTCGCTTTCTGCCCAATCTTGCAGAAAATGCGATCGTATCCAATCTGCTGTCCATTCTTCCCCTGTACGGACTCGCCTTCCCCGCATTCTATCTTATCCTGTCCCGCCTCCCCCGCGATCGGGTACAGCCCGACAAAATGGGAGCAGGCAACTGGTTTGCGGGACTTTGCGTAGCCGTAACGCTGATGATGGCGGGTAACTACATCGGACAATTCATCATCCTTTCCTTTGAAATGGCACTGGGCAGAAGTCTGACCAACCCCGTAGCGGCGGCAACCTCCGGGCAGGCGTGGTGGATCAATCTGCTCTTTATGGCGATCATCGCTCCCATCTTGGAGGAGCTGGTGTTCCGCAAAATTCTGTGCGACCGCCTCATGCCTCTCGGTGAGGGCTATGCTGTTGTGCTGTCCGCCGCCATCTTCGGGCTGGTGCACGGCAACCTGTTCCAATTTTTCTATGCCTTTTTGCTGGGTGCCCTGTTCGCCGTCATCTATATCAAAACAGGTCGGATCCGCTATACGATCCTCTACCATGCGCTGATCAATCTGTTGGGCGGTGTCTTTGCCCCTTGGCTCTTGGACAGACTGGCTCCGCTGTTTGAGGAGGAAGCCCTGACTGCGCTGACCGATGCCTTGAACCGTATGGATACCGCTGCTTTACTGGAGCTGATCGGCGGCTATACTCTCCCCTTGGCTCTGCTCGGTGTCTATGAGCTTGTCATGATGGGAGCCTCGGTCTGCGGTATCGTATTCCTCATCACAGGAAGAAAAAAGCTCCGTCTGGAGCCCGGCTTGCTCCCGCCTCCCAAGGAAGGGCGGGTCGCCAATGTCTTTTGTAACATCGGCACTGCCGCCGCCCTCACCGTCTTCGCCTTGATCTTCGTTTTGTCGCTGTTATAAGGGGAGGCGGATCGTACTTTTTTCTTTTAAAAAAGAAAAAAGTACCAAAAAAGAAAACGAAACAAAGAATTTTCCATAAGCACCCATTTTCGAATGTTTTTGAAGATTCCAAAGAAACTTTTTTCAAAAAGTTTCTTTGGTGGG
Source organism: Oscillospiraceae bacterium (assembly GCA_015063535.1). Taxonomy (GTDB): domain Bacteria; phylum Bacillota; class Clostridia; order Oscillospirales; family CAG-272; genus HGM12713. The sequence goes on along the minus strand of SVTY01000009.1, from coordinate 10,209 downwards.
GCGTGGGGCAAAGCCCCACAATCCACCGCCCCCTCAGAAAGGAGAAGCACATGCAGCGACCCAAATCGGGCAAACGCCCTCATTTATTCGCCCGATATCTGACGCTTGGGCTGATCTTCGCCGTGCTGTGCGCCGCCTTTCTCATCACGATGGCGGTCGTACAGCTTCGGGAGGGAGGCGGTGCTGCTCAGGAGGAGGGCTACATCCGCACCTACACCGTACCCGGTGTGCGGGGCGAGATCTACGACCGCAACGGCGTGTTGCTGGTAGGCAACTCCACGGGCTATGACCTGATCTACGAATACGGTGCCATGCCCGACACACGCAGAGAGGTGAATCTGTCCCTGCTTGCCACGGTGGAGGCGATCCTTGAAACGGGCAATGGGGACAAGCTGTCGGCTGACTGCTTCGTTCTGGAGGGAACCTATCCCAAAATGAAGCTGACAGCGGCGGCAAAGGACAAGGATTCCAACGATTTTTACCATTTTGAACGCTTCTGCGAGCGCAATGAATGCGAAGCCACCGCCGACGGTGTCATGAGCTATCTGAAAAAACGCTATAAGCTATCGGAGACCCTGTACACCGACGAGGAGATCACCCATCTCATGCGGCTCTACTACGAAATGGAGCGGGCGGATTTCGGTGCTTATGCCTCCTATACTGTCGCCAAGGATGTCAACCGAGAGATCATCACCCGCTTGGAGGAATCCAACATCGAGGGGGTCAATTTTGAGATCCGAGCCGAACGGGTCTATCCCTACCCCGGCGTTGCCTCCCACATTCTCGGACAGCTTGGCCGCATCACGGCGGAGAACGCCGATTATTACTTGGAGCATGACTATGATCTGGATGCCCTTGTCGGGCTGTCGGGCTGTGAGGCGGCATTTGAGGAATGGCTCCGCGGAAAGGACGGCACCATGGTCATCCGCTACGATGACCGAGGCAATCAGATCGAAAAATACTACGAGACCGAGCCGCAAAGCGGCAATGACGTGTATCTGACCATCGACATAGATCTCCAGCGTGCCGCCGAGGACGGCTTAAAGGAAAACGTCGAGCAGATCAGAGCCGCCGATGCGGGTGCGATCACCGTCCTTGACCCCGATACGGGCGAGGTGCTTGCCATCGCCTCCTACCCCACCTATGACCTGACCCGCTTTGACGATGCCGACTACTATGCCTCTCTTTTGGCAGACGGCAATCTGCCTCTCTACAACCGAGCCTTGCAGGGTGTCTATGCCCCCGGTTCGACCTATAAGATCGGAGCGGCACTGGCGGCACTGGAAACAAATGCCGTCAACGAATCGGTCACGCAGACCTGTACGGGCATATACCCCCATCTGCATAACCCCACCTGTCTTGCCGAGCACGGCGAAATGAACGTGGTGGATGCCATTCGGGAATCCTGCAACGTCTTCTTCTATTATTTGGGCGAATCCATGGGCATCGACGCCATGACCGACTATACCCGCCGTTTGGGACTGGGTACGGACACGGGCATCGAGCTGTCCGAACGGACAGGCATCGTGGCAGGCTCCGCCTATCGGGAGGAAAACGGACTGATGGATTGGCAGAAGGGTGATGACCTCTCTGCCGCCATCGGGCAGTCCGATCATGGCTATACCCCCCTTCAGCTCAGTGTCTATGTATCCTCCGTGGTCAACGGCGGAACACGGTACAATGCCCACCTGTTGGATTCGGTCAGAGCCTTCTATACCGGCGAAATTTTGCAAACCACCGAGCCGCAGATCGCCGATCGGGTCACGATCTCCGACCCCACCTATGCCCTGCTGATAGAGGCAATGGGACAGGTGGTAAGCGGGAGCGATACCCTCAGCGGCTATTTCAAAAACCTCCCCTGCGCCACAGGCGGAAAAACAGGTACCGCCGAGGTGGACGGAAAGGAGGCATACGCCATCTATTGCGGCTTCGCTCCCTTGGAGGATCCAGAGCTGGTCGTCTCCTGTATCATCGAGGAGGGTGCCGTCGGCTCCCGTGCCGCCCTTGCCGTCAGCCGTGTGATGGAGGAATATTTCAGAGAATAAGGAACTTGTACTTTTTTCTTTTAAAAAAGAAAAAAGTACCAAAAAAGAAAACACGACAAAAAATATGTTTACTTATTTGTACTATGTATAAAAAACCGTAGGGACAGGCGTCCTCGACTGTCCGTAAAAGAAAATTCGTCAAATCCCCTTGACAACACCCCTATTATGATATATAATGAAAGAATCTAAAAGAATGAGGTAAAACAACATGGAAAAGAGAGTATCCGAAATCTTCGGCAGTATGGTCTTTAACGACGATGTCATGCGGGAACGGCTTCCCAGAGAGGTCTACAAATCCCTGACCAAGACCATTGCCACGGGACGAACCATTGACAAATCGGTTGCTGACGTTGTGGCAAACGCCATGAAGGACTGGGCAATCGAAAAGGGAGCCACCCACTATACCCATTGGTTCCAGCCCTTGACGGGCGTCACTGCCGAAAAGCACGACTCCTTCATTGCCCCCGTCGGCAATTGCAAGGTCGTCATGGAATTTTCGGGAAAAGAATTGATAAAGGGAGAATCCGATGCCTCCTCCTTCCCCTCCGGCGGTCTGCGCGCCACCTTTGAGGCAAGAGGCTATACGGCGTGGGACCCTGCCTCCTATGCCTTCGTCAAGGACGGTACCCTCTACATCCCCACCGCCTTCTGCTCCTATACGGGTGAGGCACTGGACACCAAGACCCCTCTGCTCCGCTCTATGGATGCCATCAGTAATCAAGGGTTGCGGCTGCTCCGCATACTGGGAGATACCACCTGCCGTCGACTGACCACCACCGTGGGCGCCGAGCAGGAATACTTCATCATCGACAAGGAGCTGTACGATCTGCGGAAGGATCTCCGCTTTACGGGCAGGACCCTGTTCGGTGCGCCCGCTCCCAAGGGACAGGAAATGGAGGATCACTACTTCGGCCCCATCAAGCCCCGCATTGCGGCATATATGGCAGATCTGGACGAGGCTCTTTGGACACTTGGCATCAACTCCAAGACCAAGCACAACGAGGCGGCTCCCGCTCAGCATGAGCTGGCACCCATCTATGCCACCACCAACACGGCGGTGGATCATAATCTGCTGATTATGGAATACATGAAGAAGATTGCCGAGCGGCACGGTCTTGTCTGCCTGCTCCACGAAAAGCCCTTTGAAGGAGTCAACGGCTCGGGCAAGCACAACAACTGGTCACTCATCACCGACGAAGGCAAGAACCTGTTGGATGCGGGAAAGACCCCTGCCGAAAATATCAAATTCCTTCTGATCTTGGCGGCGATCATCAAAGCCGTGGACGATTATCAGGATCTGATGCGGATCTCGGTCGCCTATGCAGGCAACGACCACCGTCTGGGAGGCGGCGAAGCGCCCCCTGCCATCGTTTCCATTTTCTTGGGCGAAGAGCTGGAGCAGATCATCCGTGCCATCATCGACGGAAAGACCTATGAGGGCGTGCGTGCCGGTGTGATGGATCTGGGCATTCCTACCATCCCCACCTTCCGCAAGGATACCACCGACCGCAACCGCACCTCTCCCTTCGCCTTTACGGGCAATAAGTTTGAGTTCCGTATGCTCGGCTCATCGCAGAATATCGCTATGCCCAATATCGTACTGAACACCACCGTTGCTGAAAGCTTCCGTCAGTTCGCCGATGCGCTGGAGGGTGCCGAGAATTTGGATACCGCCATTACGGAATTGCTCCGTCAGACCTTTGCCACCCATGAGCGCATCATCTTCGACGGCAACGGATATGCCAAGGAATGGACGGAGGAGGCTGCTCGCAGAGGGCTGTTGAATCTGCCCACCTCGGTGGATGCCTTCAAGTGCTTCAATGCGCCCAAAAATGTAGAGATGTTTGCCCGTCACGGGGTCATGAGTAAGATCGAGATCGACTCCCGTGAGGAGATCCTCTTTGAGAACTACGCCAAGACCGTCAACATCGAAGCCCTTACCATGATCGAAATGGCAAGTCGGGATATCATCCCCGCCGTCAGTGCCTACCTTGCCGATCTGGCAAGTGCCGTCAGTGCCAAGCAGTCGGTTCTGCCCGACCTTTCCTGTAAGGCGGAAAAGGAGATTCTCCGCCGGCTCTCGATCCTCAACGATCGGGCATTTACGGAACTGGAGATGCTCAAATCCGTCGATCGAAAGGCAGCCGCCGTCTGCGGTATGGCAGAAAAAGCAGAAGCCTACCGAGATCTGGTTTTACCGGCAATGACTGCGCTCCGCTCGACTGTGGATGAAATGGAGACCCTGACCTCCTCCGAATATTGGCCCCTGCCTACCTACGGCGATCTGATGTTCAATGTATAAGGATGCGTCCTACTTTTCTTTTAAAAAAGAAAAGTAGGCAAAAGAAAACTTTACCAAAAACAAGAAAAAATTTGCCAAAATACATAGTTTTTTCCCGTTTTTTGTAACAAAGGTGTGTCCGAACAAAAAGAATTGTATAAACAATAGATGAATAAATTATAAAATTTAAGGAGAAATGATTATGTTTAACAAATTAGGCGTACAGTTGTACACAATCAGAGACTACATGAAGGACGAGGATTTTGCCGATGTAGCCTTTGGAAAGCTGGCAAAGCTTGGTTATACCGAGGCGCACACGGCAGGCTGCGCCTTTGACGAAAAGCGTTTTGCAGAGCTGCTTTCCAAGCACGGCATTTCCATCATCGGCACACATTACAGCTACACTCAGATCATCAATGATCCCGCCAAGACCATGGAGCTTCACACGCTTTGGAACACAAAAAATATCGGAATCGGCGGCATGCCGAAAGAGGCACGTGAAAATCTGGACGGTTTAAAAAATTTTATTCAAGCCTACAACACCGCCGCCGAGCAATATGCCAAGGAAGGCTTCAAGCTGACCTACCACAACCACAACTTTGAATTTATGCGGATCGACGGCAAAAAGACGTTGATGGATCTGTTGTACGAGGAGCTGGATCCCAACAATATTTCTTTTGTGCTGGATACCTGCTGGGTTGCCGCCGCAGGTGCTGATGTGATAGACTGGATGGAAAAGCTGGCGGGACGAATCGACATTCTGCATCTGAAGGACATGTACCTGAAGAAGGATGCCGCCACCGGCAAGCTGCTTCCCGATGTGACCGAGGTAGGCAACGGCAATTTGTCTTGGGATAAGATCATGGATACTGCCGAGCGCATCGGTGTCAAGCATTATGTGGTCGAGCAGGACGGTTCTTGGGCAGGCACTCCCTTCAACAGTCTGCAAATGAGTGCCGATTTCCTGGCAAAATACAAAAAATAAAACTTTTTCACGCCCCCTTTCCCGATATTTCTTCGGGAAAGGGGGGTTCTCTTCTCGCTTTCTTTTTTAAATATTTTTTCAAAACACCTTGACAAGCAACGGATTATAAGGTATAATATTGCATGTCGGGGCATTAGCGCAGTTGGGAGCGCACAACACTGGCAGTGTTGGGGTCAGGGGTTCGAATCCCCTATGCTCCACCAAAACCCCACCTATCCGAACACGTCTATTTTATATTTACGGGCGGCTGTTTCGGTGCGGTAATAAGCAGAGGTTAAAAGCCTCTGCTTTTTCCTTTCAAATTCCAAATAGATTCCAAATGGATTCCAAATAGAAAAAAGCCGCCCGGCGTTATTGTCGAGCGGCTTTTTGTTGTTCAAATATTACTTTTCGTTATCGGAGGCGGCGTCCACGTTGACAGGCTCACCTACGAGGAGCTCGGGCTCTTTCAAATAATCGGAGATCCCCGCCTCTTCCGCCCACTTGATTTTAGCGGCGGCGAGGGCGTCCTCGATCATTGTCTTGAGTCGTTCGTATGTAATAAATACCTTGAGGATCGCCGGGAGATAGGAATAGGCTTTCTCGACGACGTAGGCGAACTTTACGGATCCCGTACCGCCGCCGTAGATCTTCTCCGCCTCGGTAACGAGCGCGTAGAGGATCTTCGCTACAATATCCTTCTTGCCTCTGATAGCAAGAATTACGAGGGTAGCTACAAAGACGAGGATCACGAGAAGGCTCGCCCAATTACTCATAAAAAACTCTTTCATTTGAAAATCTCCTTTTTATTCGTTATGATGTTTTTTGTATTCTGTGGGATCGTGGTCGCGCGGTGGATCCGTGGGAAGCTCTAAAATCTTATGGTAGAGCTCCGTCGCGACGTCGTTCCCTCCGAGCGCGTGATACGAGCCGTATTCTCGTTTGAGCGCTTCTTTTGCGTAGATAGGGCAAAAACCCCTCTCGCTGTACTTTTCGTATTGCCGTATGATCTCGGCGCGGAGGAGGGCTTCGAGCCCGTCCTCTACGGCTCGGTCTCTGTCTTTTCGCTCTTTGCTTTTGGATTTTGCGATCGTCAGAAACGAAGCGAGCCAACCGAAGAGGATCGAAAGAATAGGCGGTAAAATTTTTTCAAGCATACTCTTTAATTGTACTCCTTGAAAACGGTAGCGAGCTCGCGTTCGGCGCGGCTTCGCATTTCGCGAAGCTCCTCCGATACAGAATCCGCGATCTTTGCTTGCTCGATTTCTTCCGCTTGCTTGCTTATGATCTCGGCTTGCAAGCGAGCAATTTCGCAAAGGCGCTCGATTATTTCCAATAAAGACAATTTTTACTCCTCCTCGTTCGGTTTTTCGGGGAATTTAACATCGAAGGGGAATCCCTCTTGTTCGGGAAGATCTCGGAGGGCTTTTCTATACAAAGCCCACGATCCGAGGAGAATCCTTCCGAGCGTTTGAAGGAAACCGAGCCAAGCGCCGAACGTGCTACCGTTCGGAACGTCGAGCCCCATTCGGTCGAAAATCATTTGATTATCGCTCTCCTCGAGGAGCTTATTTCTGATTTTGCGAGCGAACTCCGCCGCGCCTTCCTCGTCTCTCTCCTCACAAGCCTTTTCATAGCCCGCCTTGAGCGTCTCCATTAGCTCGGCTCTCTGCGCGTTTGTCATAGCCTCGATCCTCGCGAGGCGCTTATGGTTGTCGTTTTTCATTATAGCTTTCCTCCATATCGTTATAGAATTTTATCATTTTTCTTTGTTCGTGGTACGTATCGCCGCGGGCGGCGTTTGCGATCCACGAGGTAAGAGATTCTCTCGCCGTTCCTTGCGCGTATTCGCCGCTTTGCTCTTTTGCGTAAAGCTTCTTGAGCTTTCGACGTTGCTTTCCTTGCTTCTTTTTGCTCATTTTACGAAGGATCCTTCCGGATTCCGTTACGATAAATTTCCATTGAAGCATATTTACGCCTTGCCGCAAGGGGTAAAGAGAGGTCTTTTTGTTGAGCTCTAACCCTATCCGGGAAAGAAACTCCTCGATCTCCGTTTTACAGCGTTTCAAAAATTCTTTGTCGTGATGTATAAGCACAAAATCGTCCATATACCGCACGTAATGCTTTACACGGAGGCGCTCTTTGATATAGTGATCGAGATCGTCGAGAACCGCAAGCGCTACGAGTTGCGATACTTGAGAACCGAGCCCGATCCCTATATCTCCGAAGCTATCCACTATCTCGCAAGCTCGGAAAGCTATTTCGCGGTCTTTAACCCGCTTACAAATAGCCGCCTTTGCTACGTCGTGCCGTATGCTCGGGAAATAATGGTGAATATCGCATTTCAGCACCCACCCCGAGGCGCCGTTCTTTGCGTAGTATCGCCGGAGGTGCGCTGTAATTCGGTCGAGGGTATAGTCTACTCCTCTTCCTCTCATACAAGCGCAATTATCGGCGATAAAGGATTTTGTGATTTCGTCATAGAAACCGTTATCGCAAAGCGCCCTTTGAAATTGACGATCTTTGATTCGGGTAGCTACGATCTCGCGCTTTTTCGGCTCGTAAATGGTGAAATGTTGGTAGCGGTCAATTTTATAGGTTCCTTTGAGCAAGCTCTGACGGAGCCTATACGTGTTTTTGAGGGCGTTACCTTCATAGCCTACGGTGCTATCTTTCCACCGTATATTTTTACAGCTCATTTTCAAGCCGCGATATAGCGCGTCGAATGAAATAACTTTCTCGTATGGCATAATTGCCGCGGGCGCTGTTAAAAGGGCTATCTCGCAAGATACCTTCGTCGCCCGCATTTTTCCCTCCTTTGGAGATAGGACGGTCGCTCCTTGTGTGAGGTGCTCTGCTTTGGTCTTTTGACTACTTGATACTGGCAATTCTCACAATCGGGGGGCGGCTCCGTTAGTGTTGTTCGCGTTGTTGTTGTTCAACGTGCCGTCGGTGTTCACGTTGCGCTCGTTGTTGGCGTTCGAGGGGTTCGGCGAGCGAAGCCAACAGTACCGCGCGGAACCGAATAGAGTAGCAACCGCCCTTTATTTGTTTTCTTGATATTTTTCCCGATCTGACTTTATCCACGCCTTGAGGAGATCGTCGGTCTGTAATATTAAGCCCGTCCAATATTCCGCTTGACGCCCTTCGATATATCCGGCGTCGTAGGCGTCGTCTATCAAATCGAGAAGAGCGTCGAGGTGCGCGTGTGCTTTCGTTTGCTCCATACGGCGGTATCGGTATTCGTCCTCGCTCGAGACGTAAACCGAGTTAGCGTGCCTTATGCAAATACAAGCCTCGCGTATCTCTTCGGCGATCGGTGAGGCGTAGAGCCACCGAGTAGATTTCGGAAAATGCTTTTCGGATCTGACGATCCCGAGGGAGTATTTCTTCAATTCCCGGGCTTTGTTGAGAACTTGTAATTTTCCTTCGCCCCTGTCGCCTTTTCTTACGCTCATATTCTTTTCCTTTCTCTCGCCTCTACCGAGGCGGATCTTGAGATTATGCGATTATACAAGCGGGGGCGGCTCCGTAAGTGTGGCCCGCGTGGTAGTTGCTCAACGTGCCGTCGGTGGCCACGTAGCGCTCGTTGCCGGCGTTCGAGGGGTGCGGCGAGCGAAGCCAACAGTACCGCGCGGAACCCGCGGAGTCGTACTTGATTCTCTCCGTGTCCGTCAAACCTTCGTAGAACTCCAACCTTTCGCCGTCCTTATAGGAAGTGCTGTCCCACGTGCCGTATATCTCGGGACGCGACAAGAGGAAAAATTTATCCTCGAGATCGTACGTCTGATTGATAACGAACTCTGTACCGTCGAGGCTGTTTACCTCAAAGATCGAGTTAGTGCGGCAAGGAACGACCGCGGGCTGAACGACCGCGAGGAACTCCGCCTCAAGTCCATTCAAAAAACCGGCGTATGCCGCGTCCGTTCCGGTATGCCAAGACGGAGGGCGATCGAATACCGTTTGAGGCGTCCATACGGCACCGCGAGCGGCGTCGGAATTAAGCCATTGACGAAGGGCGCTCTGCGCGTAGTTGTTCGATCCGTAGCGGATTCTGTGGGAATGGTTCATATTCGGCGTATTTCCGTCGGCGGTTCCGAGGTTGGTACCGGAAGCTCCCTCGGTTACAGAAACGCTCTCGATCGCGGTTGTCGCGGTGTTGCTCGCGTAAGTGCTGATTTTCGTTTCTGTGCTTTGCTTTTGATAGCCCCACGGGAACATAATTACGCCGCCCGCCGGGACGGGATTCGCGAGCGTGAAGGAGAGCGTTTTTCCGCCTCCGTAGGTCGCGTCGTAGCCCGAGAGAAGCGTAAAGTTATACGTTCCCGCCGGGAGCTCCGTCTCTGCGTAATAGAGCGCCTCGGTAGCGTCAAATACAAATCCCTTGTAGGGTGTGCTTGAGGTGCCGTAAACGTGCTTCATTTCGAGCGTCATTGTGTGCGTGAGCTTCTTATTCGCGGCTACGTGGTGGTCGTGTCCTCTGACGACGAACGTATGAGATCCGCTTCCTTCCCTCTCAACGGTGAACTCATATCCAACCGGGAAGAGGCTCGGGGCGATACCGAGGCGAACGGCGTTTCTCACGTCCTCCCACGTTTTGACGGCGGTAAGCGTGTCGATATGTACCGTAGTTTCTACGCCGTATCTATCCGTTACGGTAATATCCGCTCCGGTTTCGGTCGCTCTTGCGGAAATATTGACGTTATTCGCTTCCGTTGCCTTTTCATCGGCGAGGGCGGCTTTTTCGTCGGCGAGATCTGCGGCGCCGTTCGCTCTGCTTGCCGCGGCGTTGGCGGCGCTTGTAGCCGCGTTCGCGTTCGCGATCGCTTCCTCTGCCTCTCTTACCTTTGCGTCAACGGAGAGGAGCGCTACGACGAGCGTATTATACTCGTTCCCGCTCTCGACGTCGGTAAGCGCAA
>SVTY01000008.1 GCA_015063535.1 Oscillospiraceae bacterium | reverse complement strand
AGGTGGATTGCCGACAGGCAAGACGGATGAGGAGATCGCCGTTTGCAGGGTAGATTAAGGTGTGGGTATGCTTGTTTCTAAACGAAAAGAATCTTTTAAATCAAAATAAACGGTTCGTTTCTATATTAGATTCTGTACGTCAGGCGATCTCCTCATCCGTCACTCGCAAGGCTCGTGCCACCTTCCCCGCTGGGGAAGGCTTACGAAGTGCGTGCGAACATGGCGGGGATGGTTGCCTTCGGCAAACGATGTATGGGTTAATATTGATCGGTTTTCTTGCCGTTGCAATCTCGGCAGAGCATTTGACAGTTCCCGGGAATCGTTTGTCCGCCCTTGCTCCATGGCTTGATATGATCGCCTTCCATTTGATCGAATTCAAAGTGCTTTTTGCAGATGGGGCAAATTCCGTCCTGCCGACTGTACGCCGCCATTTTTTCCCGCTTGTCGAAGGCTCGCAGATTCAACAGCCGCCCCGCAAAGGGATCGGAATCCCGACACAGCAAAAACTCATAAATTCCCTTTGGCTTTTGCACCTCATCATCCTCATGCAGGCGTTTGACCTCCTCCGCCATGGCGGTGGCGTTGTATTTGTTCTCTCCGTATTTGTTGTACAGATGGCACCAATCCAAGCCCTTCATATCGGCGTAATACTTGGGGAATATTTTTTCCGTCCAGTGAATGACATCCTGAAAATACTGCCATAGCTCGTCCGCATCGGCATCGGATTTGTGTGCAGACATATACTCGGTAATATCTTTGATTCCCTGATACTCGCAAATTCCCCTGAGTGCCTTTTCCAGCAGTTCCTGACGGTTGGGGTCGCCTGTGATGTATTTATCCGACAAGCCCTTTGCCGCACAGTTTCTCTTGGAAAAGTGGCGTTTGGCATCGGAAAGCCACGTACCCGTGTAAACCGAATTGCGAAGCTCCTGCTCGGTCAGCCGCTCTCCCGCAATGTTTACCACCTTGAACCATTCCAGCTTTTCGGATTCGCTTCCCTCACAGATGTATACCATAAATTCGTAATTCATAATAGTCTCGTATTTGTCGTCGGGCAGAGCATCCCAATAATACTTTTGTCCGTCCAACCGCACCGAAAAGCGGTGTGTGAGAAATTGCATGACGGAGAGGGTACGCTGTTGACCGTCCAGCACCTCATATCGGTCATCTCCGACCTTGACCCAGTACATGACATTCAGCGGGAAGCCCTTCAGAATGGTATGGATGACCGCCTCGGATTGACCTTCGTCATAGACAAATTCACGTTGATAAGGGGGACGGACGGCAAGCCGACCGCCATAGGCAAATACGCCGTCATCGCCGTTGTCGGCGTATTGCTCGAAAACATCGCTGACTTTTATCAATTTTTGCGTGATGTTCATACTTTGTTTCTTCTCCTGATAAAGATTCTCTTAAACTTTCTTTCTCCGTTCACAAGAGGCTGAGCGACTTTGCTTTCCGCATTCCACAATCCTTCCGAAAAGCCTTTCCCCTCGCTTTCGGTTGCCCCGATAATTTCAAATTGATCGGGACAGTACTTATCCATAAAGGTAATCGGAACACCCATATACCCGAAGTAATCGTTAGGAATATCGGAAACCTTGTTAATATTGATTGCGTCATAATTATCGTAATATGGGTATTCTTCCTCGTTTCCAAAATAGCGTTTATACAAAATGATTTCTTCATGACGCTTTTTTAAATCCAGATTAGTAAACCAACATATATTTCCTAAACTACGCCATTTTTGACCCGATTCGTCAACCCAAAAACGAGTTTCTCTTGGCTCATATGTAGCAGGAACAGTAAATGCCATATCTCCACAATGATGTCCCAACCATATATGATTCTTTTTTAGCAAAGGAAAAATTTCTTTATAAGTAATCGCATTTTGGTTGCCGATAATTAAAAATTGCTTTCCATACTCCATCAATTGGGCAACATATTCCTTGAAAAGCGAAAAAGGCGGATTCGTTACCACAATGTCCGCTTGCTTCAGGTATTCGATACATTCGGCAGAGCGAAAATCCCCGCTGTCCTTCAGACGCTTGACACCCCGTTTTTTGGAGGTGAGAAGATTGTGAATATCGGCATCGGAGACCCCCCTGCCGTTTGCCATCGGTACCTCACGGATATCCATGACATAGCCGTTTTCGGGGGTGACGGGCTGTTCCTCGTCATCGAAGATCGACATCTGCTGACCCACCATGGAAGAATCGCCGTAGGATGTGCAAATCAGGCGTTTCAAGCCGAGATAGTTGAAATTACGCAGAAAGAATTTGCAGAAATTCGATTCGAACGGGTCATCGCAGTTGCAAAGAACGGTTTTTCCTCGGAAATGCTCCTCGTAATGATTCAGCTCGGCTTGGATATCTTCGTATGTTGTGTAAAATTCGTCCTTTTTTGCATCTTTTGCCTTGGATAATGCCGTATTGTTTGCCATGGTTCTCTCCCAAAATACAATTCTTTTCTCTATTATACCATATTTTTCCGCCTTTTGCAACCATTCCTGCGGATTTTGGCGAAGGAGGGAGGATTTTTTGTTATGTTGCCTTCGGCAAATGATGTTTTGCTTTGCAAAATGATGTTGCCTGACGGCAATGATGTTTGCCCTTCGGCAAATGATGTTACGCCTTTGGCGTAAATGAGGGGAGTGATTTTTTGTTATGTTTGCACTCACTTCGTAAGCCTTCCCCAGCGGGGAAGGTGGATTGCCGACAGGCAAGACGGATGAGGAGATCGCCGTTTGCAGGGTAGATTAAGGTGTGGGTATGCTTGTTTCTAAACGAAAAGAATCTTTTAAATCAAAATAAACGGTTCGTTTCTATATTTGATTTGTACATCAGGCGATCTCCTCATCCGTCACTCGCAAGGCTCGTGCCACCTTCCCCGCTGGGGAAGGCTTACGAAGTTTGTGCGAACATGGAACGGACAGTCGGGGACGCCTGTCCCTACAACAAAATAAAAGCGAAGCCGTTTTGTTGGTACAACGGGCGAGCTTGCTATGTTTTTACAAACCCGTAGGGACAGGCGTCCCCGACTGTCCGAGAAGGATGAAAATTGAAACGGAATGGAACGGCGGGAGCAAGCCCCGCCCTACAACAAAATAAAAGCGAAGCCGTTTTGTTGGTACAACGGGCGAGCTTGCTATGTTTTTACAAACCCGTAGGGACAGGCGTCCCCGACTGTCTGAGAAGGATGAAAATCGAAACGGAATGGAACGGCGGGAGCAAGCCCCGCCCTACAATGGATGTTACGCCTTTGGCGTAATTGAAAGAAGGGGTTGCTTTTTTTTCCTGTTTATGCTATAATAAAAGGGAATCCACGGTGTGGATTCCCTGATTCTATGTAAGTCTTACTTGCCTGCGACGAGTGCGGCGGTATCCTTGGCGATGACCAGCTCCTCGTTGGTGGGAACGACCCATACGGCAACCTTGGAGGATGCTTTGGAGATGCGGGTATTCTCGGAGACGTGGGGAGCGGCGTCGTTGGCGGCTTTGTCAAATTCGATGCCGAAGAATTCCATGTCCTCGCAGACCAGCTCACGCAGGTTGGGGTTATTCTCACCGATGCCTGCGGTAAAGACCACGGCATCCAGTCCGTTCATGATGGCGGCATAGGAGCCGATATATTTCTTCAGGTTATGCTTCAGAATATCGACTGCCAGCTTGGCACGCTCATAGTTGGGGTCGGAGGGGCCGTTGGCGATGGCATTCTCCAGATCGCGGGAGTCGGAGGAGAAGCCCGAAACACCGAGGAAGCCCGACTTTTTGTTCATGACGGTATTGATCTCGGCAGGGCTGAGGTTCTCCGCTTCCATGAGATAGGGAACGATGGCGGGGTCGATATCGCCGCAACGGGTACCCATTTCCACTCCTGCCAAGGGAGTGAATCCCATGGAGGTATCCATGACCTTACCGCCCTTTACGGCACTGATGGACGAGCCGTTTCCGATGTGGCAGGTGACGATCTTCGTCTCCTCCACGGGCTTGCCGAGGAGCTTCGCCATTTCGGCACTGACATAGCGGTGAGAGGTACCGTGCATTCCGTAGCGGCGGATGCCGTACTTTTCGTAATACTCATAGGGAAGGGCGTAAATATACGCTTCGGGAGCCATGGTCTGATGGAAGGCGGTGTCGAACACCAATACCTGAGGCTTGCCCGGCATGGTATCGAGGCATCCCTTAATGCCCATCAGGTGGGCGTCGGTGTGCAGGGGAGCGAAGTCACGGCAGAGCTTCAGCTTTTCCAGTACGTCATCGCTCAGCAGAATGGACTCGGAGAAGTAGGAACCGCCGTGCACCACACGGTGTCCGATGGCTTCGATCTCGTCCATGCCCGAAATACAGCCGACCTCGGGGTCGGTCAGATGCTCGACCACCAGCTTCATGGCATCGGCATGGTTCTGCATGGGATGCTCCTTTTTGACCTTCAGACCCTTGACGGTCTGCTTATGCTCGATGAGGGAGCCATCACCGCCGATCCGCTCGCAGATACCCTTGGCATACAGCGTATCGGTATCGGTGTCGATCAGCTGATATTTCAGGGAGCTGGAGCCTGCGTTTACAACTAAGATATTCATGGTATAGTCCTCCAAAAATTGAAAATATGTTTATCCCCTTTATTATACTACTTTTTTCGAAATATTGCAAGGGTTATTTGACAGAATTTCAAGTTTTTTCGGCGGGATTTCGATTTGGCGAAAGGAAGGATGGAAAATGTCCGATTTTGGTTTGATCTGCGAGGTGAATCCTTTGCATGAGGGACACGCCTATTTGTTGCGGGAAGCTCGTCGGCTGGGGGCGGAGCGGATCGTGTGCGTGATGAGCGGAAACACGGTGCAGAGAGGTGAGTTTGCGGTGGTGGACGCCTATGCGAGAGCGGAGGCATTGGTTCGCTGCGGTGCCGATCTGGTGCTGGAGCTGCCCTTTCCGTACTGCTCGGGAAGTGCCGAGAGCTTCGCTCGAGGCGGTGTGTCGATTGCGGGGCAGTTCTGTGACACGTTGATATTTGGGTCGGAGTGCGGCGACATCGAACGGCTTCGCCGCTGTGCCGAGGCGGCGGGATCGGCAGAGTTCCGCTCGGCGTATCGGGCGGCGTTGGAGCGGGGAGAGCCTGCTGCAGCGGCGTACGATCGAATGATCGGAGAGCGGGTCGAAGGGTGCCTTGGCTCCAACGATCGGTTGGGGGTGGAGTATCTTCGTGCCGCCGCAGAGCTTGGCGTTCCGCTGCGGGCGTTGACCGTAAAACGCCGAGGAGCGGAGTACGGTCAGGAGACGCTCTGCGAGGAGAGTTATGCCTCTGCCTTGGCGATCCGTCGGCTATGGCGGGAGGGGCGGTACAAGGAGGCAGAGCGGTATCTGCCACGGGAGGCGGCAGAGGTATTTTGCCGTGTGAGAGAAGAGGGGCTGATGCCGCAGGAGGCGATCCTGTCGGCGGCACTGGTGTCCTTTTTCCGCTTGTATGAGGGGGCGGATTTTTCCGGTATCGTCGGAACCGAGGGCGGTCTTGCCAATCGCATTTGTCGGGCGGCAAGAGAGGCAGGAAGCGCCGAGGAGCTGATGGCACGGATCCGCACCAAGCGGTATACCGATTCCCATTTGCGTCGGGTGATGCTGTACTGTCTGGCGGGGGTGTACCCCGAGGACTTGGAGGCTCCGCCTGCGTATACGACCTTGCTTGCCGCCAATGAGCGTGGGCGGGCTTTGCTTGCCGAGCGGAGAAGGACGCCGACCGTTCGGGTGGTGACCAAGCCTGCCGATGCGCCTGCCGACACACGGCAATACGCCATGGCGAGACGGCTGGATGCCGTTGTGACCTTGGCACAGGGACGGTCGGCGGATGCCTTTTTGAAGTGCCGTCCGTATAGGGCGGACGACGAAAAAAAGGATTGAAAAATAGGGTTGACTTTCTGTCGGAGTTGTGATATAATAATAAATAAGAGTTTCATGCGGAGCTTTCCGCTACGATAGATTGGAAGAAAAGAGGAGTTTGATGATGGCAGAGACAAGAGAAAAGGTCAGCGGCAAGTATTTGGAATATCGGGGATGGCCGCTGGTTCGGGAGGATAACACCATTTGCTACGGCGACATGAACGAGAAGTGCATTCTGCTTCTGGAGATCATGTCCTACAACGACAAGGGCTTGCCCGGCAAGATCCTGATCCAGGTGGTGGATTCCAAGGATCCCAACAAGATCTTGCGGCAGGGAGACAAGGACGGACTGTATGAGGCGTTCAATCTGGGTGTGATCTGGTTGGATCACGAGTGCCGCAAGGACGGGGAATGAGCCGATAAAAAGAGACGCTGTTGCGTGGCAACAGCGTCTCTTTTTATGCTTGAACCGCTTCGCTCTTGGAGGGCTTGGGTTCCTTTTCTTTTTCCTTCTCGTCATCCTCCTCGGCGGGCTCCTTCAGGGTGACCACGGCTTTTTCGATGCGGTGATCCTTGATCTCCAAGACCGAAATATCCATCTGCTCGGTGGAAAGCTCAAAGGTAGAGCCGTCCTCTGGGATCGAACCGTACAGACCCAGCACGAAGCCGCCGAAGGTATCGGAATCGCAATCGGCGATCTCCAGTCCCAACGCATCCTCGACCTCGGACACGGTGGCGGTTCCGTTGATCTGCCAACGGTTTTCCTCCAGCTGCTCCACGGTCTCAAGAGGCTCCTCGTTATCGTCGGTCTCGGCAAATTCGCCCACAAGGCATTCCACAAGGTCGGTGAAGGTCACAAGACCCTGTACGCCGCCGTATTCGTCCAGCACGATGGCGATAAATTCCTTGTTCTTCTTCATGTTGCGGAACAGGACGTCCGCCTTGACCGTTTCGGGCACAAAGTAAGCGGGCTTGATGGCGTTCTTTCGGATGCTTTCCAGACTCTTATCCTCCAAGCGGAAGTACTCACGGGCATCCAGCACGCCGATGATATCGTCCACATTCTCTCCGAACACGGGGTAGCGGGAGAAGCGGCTGTTGTTGATGATGGTCTCCCATTCCTCGATCGAGTCCTCCTCGGCGAGCATGGTCATGTCGGTGCGGTGGGTGGCGATCTCTCCTGCAGAGAGGTCGTCAAAGTCGAAGATGTTTTCAATCAGCTCCTTGTTGTATTCGTCGATGCTCCCGCCCTCATGCGCTTCGTCCACCAGCGTCAGCACTTCACCCTCGGTGACTGCTTCCTCCTCGGCGGGCTTGAAGATCTTGGACATCAGCTTTTTCCACAGCATGAACAGGAAGTTGACGGGCATCAGGATCACGATAATGCCCCGCAGGAAGGGAGCGACGCCCATGGCAAAGCCCTCGGGACGATCCTTGGCAAGGCTCTTGGGGGTGATCTCTCCGAAAATCAGCACCACGACGGTGGTGATGATGGTAGAAATGGCGGAATAATAGCCTGCCACGGGACCGTTTGCCAGCAACTGCATGAACCAGATGGTGGCAATGGAGGACAGGGCGATATTGACGATGTTGTTTCCCACGAGAATGGTGGAAAGCAGCTTGTCGTAATTGTCGGACATCTTCATCACAAGGGCGGCTTTTTTGTTGCCCTCGGAGGCAAGATTCTTCATTTTGGTATGGTTGAATGAGGTAAATGCGGTCTCACTGGAGGAAAAGAATGCGGAAAACGCAAGGCAGATGAGCATTAAAATGATTTTGAGTAGACTACCGTCAGGCATGATGTCTCCTTAAAATAAAATGTATTTCCGCCGCTGTGCGGTCGGATGGGGAGAAGTTCGGCGGGGCGGGGCAGGACGATTTTTGAAATAAACGCAAAAAAGCATAGCCTGAGTCCTCGGAACGCAGGTTATGCATCAAACAGCTTTATTCAAAAGATTCAAACACGTACTTCGACCGGTACTGTCGCCGTCCACTTGACTTTCTCCTTTTTCTTGGTTCGGTATATTGCCGAATCATATTATAAATTATTATAACATAAAAAATTTTTTTGTCAAGAGTTTTTTGCAAATTTCCGAAAATTTCAAGGAAAAGCGTTGCGGGTGGAACACGCCGCAACGTAGAGAGGTTGGTTATTACTTCGTCTCATAGGGGACGATCGGTCGGCAGAGATAGGGGCGGTAGCCCTTTTGTCTCAGGGCTTCGGCGGCGTTCTCGGCGGCACACTCCGAGTCAAACAAGCCGAATACCGACGGGCCGCTTCCGCTCATCATAGCACCCACTGCGCCGTTCTCCAAGAGAAGCGAGCGCAGTTCGGCGGCGACGGGGCGCTCGCGCAGGATAGGGGTCTCGAAAATGTTATAAAGAGAGCGGGCGATCTCCGTAAGAGTGCCACAGGTAAGTGCCTGCTTCAGTCCGTCGGTATCCACGGGGCGGTAGGAGCCGCCCTCCTCAAAATTGTCATACAGGGAGTCTAAGAGCCGATACGCCCACGGGGTGGAAACGCCCTCTCCCTCACAGGCGCAAACGATGTGACAGTCGGGCATGGCGGGGAAGGGGTGTAAGCGGTCTCCCCGTCCGTCGGCGTAAGCCGTTCCGCCCATGATGCAGAAGGGAACGTCTGCCCCAAGAGTGGCACCCAGCTCGCACAGCTCCGCCACGGTCAGCGGCTCGCCGTACAGGCGGTTCAGACAGCGCAGGGTCGCCGCCGCATCGGCACTTCCTCCCGCCATGCCCGCCGCCATGGGGATCTGCTTTTCAATATGGATGCGAACACCCTCGGAGGCACCGATCCGTCCGAGAAAGAGCGCCGCCGCCCGAACGGCGATGTTTTTCTCGTCGGTGGGAACGCCCGTTATGGCGCATGAGGCGCACAGCGTGCCGTCCTCCGTGAGGGTGACAGTCACCTCGTCATACAGGGATACGGTCTGCATCACCGTTTCTACCCGATGATAGCCGTTCGCCATCCGTCCCGTCATATCCAAATGCAGGTTGATCTTTGCGTATCCTCGCTCAGTGGTCTGCCGTGTCATTGCCGCTGTCTCCTTTTGCTTCGTAAATTGGTCTTACCAATAAAAATATACCATAGTCACGGAGGTTTTTCAAGTCAAAACGAGAAAAATTATTTATAATATGTTAAATTTTTTGTTTTCTCTTGACTTACGGGCAAAAAAAATATACAATAGTATTTGTCGAGGAATCGCATTTTTTCGGTTCTGAATTTTTGTAACACAGTGAAAGGAATCTGACCTTATGAATCAAGACGAACATACACACGCCACCGATACTGCCACGGATGCCGCCAAGGGAGGCGACACGGGCGGAGGCAAGCCCCCTTCGGGACGCTCCAAAAAAAGCCTCGGTGCCATCGGACTGATCTGCGGCATTGTCTTTGTGGCACTGTACGCCATCGTGAACATTTCGGTGTTTGCCTCCATCTTCTCCAAGGTGATGTCGGTGCTGACACCCATCATTCTCGGCTTTGCGCTGGCATATGCCCTGAATCCCATTCTGAAGCTCTTTGAGTTCAAGGTTTTTAAGAAGATCAAAAACAAAAATCTGCTTCGCAGTCTGTCGCTGTTGGCGACCTATCTTACGGCATTTGCCGTGCTGACGGCATTTCTTTTCTTGGTGATCCCGCAGCTGGTCGACAGTGTGATGGGCTTTGTGAAGGACTTTGACACCCATCTCGCCAACACCGCCGACAACATCAACCGCTTCCTTTCAAACTTGATGGACAAGCGTACCGAGATCGTGGACGAGGAAGCCATCCTTGCCGCCGTGCAGGGTCTTCTGTCCAAGTCGGGCGACCTGTTCGACACCGTGATGGACTATGTGGTGCAGTACGGCATGGGATTGATTATCAGTATCAAGAACATCGTCCTTGCCATCTTCATTTCGATCTACGTTTTGGCGGCAAAGGAGCGCTTGAAGGCGCAGGTGCTGAAGATCACCACCGCTCTCTTTACCCATAAGGGAAAGCGTCGGTTTTATCGCTATGTGCGGCTTTGCCACCGCACCTTCGGCGGATTTTTCTTGGGCAAGATCATCGACTCGCTGATTATCGGTGTGATCACGCTGGTGGTTCTGCTCCTGTTCCGCATGCCCTATGCGCTGTTGGTTTCGACCATCGTGTGCATCACCAACATCATTCCTATCTTTGGACCCATTATCGGAGCCATTCCGTCCTTCTTTATCATCTTCATCGTCAGCCCCTCCAAGGCACTTATTTTCCTCATTCTCATTCTGCTCATTCAGCAGCTTGACGGCAATGTGATCGGCCCGAAGATCTTGGGCAACACCACGGGCATCAGCACCTTGGGGGTCATCGTTTCCATCATCATCATGGGCGATTTCTTCGGGGTGATTGGTATGATCGTGGGTGTGCCGATCTTTGCCTTTGCGGTGGCGTTGGGCAAGGAGCTGATCGACACCAAGCTGAAGAAGAAGTCGCTGTCGGCGGATACGGCGGATTATTATGCCGCCGATTCCTTGGTAGACCCACACGAGGAGCATGAATCGGTTTCGGCGCGGATCTTCAAAAACATCGGAGACACCTTCTGCAAGATGTTCCGTATCGGCGCATACCGCAAAACGAAGGCGAAGAAGGAGAAGCCGACACAGACCGAGGATACCGAGGACAAGCAGTAAGCAACGTCCCGTTTCTATACCAATTATATTATAAATTTATAAATAAAATAATTAAGAAAGAAGTATACACAGCAATGAACAACCAAGAAAAAACCTTTGCCAAGGGTGGCATCTCGGTGGATACCGAGCATATTTTCCCCATTATTAAAAAGTGGCTCTATTCGGAAAAGGACATTTTCCTGCGGGAGATCGTTTCTAATGCAGCCGATGCTATCACCAAGCTGCGCCGTCTGTCCTCTCTCGGTGTGCGGGAGGCGACAGAGGAAAGCTATCGGATCACAGTGACGCTGGATGCCGAGGCGGGAACGCTGACCGTGGAGGACAACGGGATTGGCATGACCGAGGAGGAGCTGACCAAGTATCTGTGTAATATCGCTCTTTCGGGGGCAGTGGACTTCATTCGTCAGTATGAGGGCGAGAACGAGGGCTCCAAGAACGGTATCATCGGTCATTTCGGATTGGGCTTTTACTCGGTCTTTATGGTCAGCGACCGTGTGGAGGTGGATACCAAGTCCTATACCGATGCCCCCGCCGTTCGGTGGCTCTGCTCCGAGAGCGGAGAGTATGAGACCTTTGCCTCCGACCGCACCGAGCGGGGAACGGCGGTGATTTTGCATATCGCCGAGGAGGAGAAGGAGTATCTGTCGGTATCCAAGCTTCGGGCGATGCTGGAAAAGTATTGCGCCTTTATGCCTGAGGAGATCTATTTTGTCGATGCCGCCAAGGAGGAAGAGGCGGACAAGACCCCCGAGCCGATCAACGACACGCATCCTCTGTGGCAGAAGCAGCCCTCGGAGGTCACTGAGGAGGAATACAAGGAGTTTTACCGAAAGATCTTTGCCGACTATCGGGAGCCTCTGTTCCACATCCATATCAATGCCGACTATCCCTTGAACTTTAAGGGGATTCTGTATTTTCCCAAGCTTGCCAACGAGTATGAGACGATCGAGGGACAGGTCAAGCTGTACTACAATCAGGTCTATGTGGCGGACAACATCAAGGAGATCATTCCCGAGTATCTGCTGATGCTCAAGGGCGTGGTGGATTGCCCCGAGCTTCCTCTGAATGTGTCGAGAAGCTATTTGCAGACCAACACCTACGTTTCCAAGGTGTCGGCGCACATCGTCAAGAAGGTGGCGGATAAGCTCTGCGCCCTCTGCGCCAACGAGCGGGAGCGGTATGCGGCGATCTGGCGGGATATCAGTCCCTTTATCGAGTATGCCTGCATGAAGGATAAAAAGTTTTATGACCGTGTCAATGGCGCACTTCTGCTGACCTTGACCGACGGCGAATCGGTGACCCTTTCCGACTATCTGGAGAGTGCCAAGGAGACCCACGAAAACAAGGTCTACTATGCCACCGATAAGGCACTTCAGGCGCAGTATATTGCCATGTTTGAGGCGCAGGGAATCAAGGTCGCACTCTTTGACCGTCCGATTGATACTCAGTTTGCCACGCTGATGGAGCAGTATCGGGAGGGCGTGAAGTTTTTGCGGGTCGATGCCGATGTGGCAGACGCTTTGAAGGGAGACGGCGAGATCAGCGAGAGCGAGGAGCTGAAGCGTGTGTTCGGCGAGGTGTTGGGCGAAAAGGTCACGCTGAAGTTCGATGCGCTGAAGGACGAGAGCGTTCCCGCCATCCTCAACGTGACCGAGGAGTCGAGACGGATGGAAGAAATGATGCGCTTTTACAATATGGGAGAGGGAGGCTTTCCCACCGAAAGCACGCTGATCCTGAATACGACCTCTCCGCTGATCGAAAAGCTGGAGCAGACGGCGAAGGAGGACGAGGAGCGGGCGAAGGAGATGGCGTCGTACCTGTATAAGCTGTCGATGCTGTCGCAGAAAAAATTCTCTGCCGAGGAGATGCAGGGCTTTATGAAGGATAGCTTTGCGCTGTTGATGAAGCTGTAAGAGCAAGCAAGAGAAAGGAGCACGGAGGCGATGACCGAGGAGCGAGCCATGGAGATCCTGTCCGAGAATATCGGTGAGCTGACCGAGCGGAGCCGACGGGCGGAGGCGCAACGGCAGATCTGTCTGCGGGAGCTGATCGATCGCCTTCTGCGGAGCGGTGAGGCTTCGGATGCGGAGGGACTGTACCGTCGGTTCCGTGCCGCTCTGCCCGATGCCGACCGCACCGACCGTGCCATGCTGTGCGCCGAAATGGCGAGAGATGCCCGTACCGCCGCAGGGCTCCTTCGGCGGAGCCGCTCTGCGGGAGCGGAGGAAACGGCGGCAGGCGCTCACGGCAAGGTCGCCATGATCCGAACCCGCTACAACGAGGAGGCGTTTTCGGTCTTTTCCGAGGCGATCACGGGAGCGAAGCGCTCCTATGTCTCCTCCTTTGCGGAGGCGTGCGAGGAGGTCTATGACAATCGGTGCGAGTTTTGTGTGCTTCCCCTTGAAAACGAGACCGATGGCAGGCTGTTCGGCTTTTATGCCATGTTGGATCGGTATGAGCTGAGAGTCTGCGCCGCCTGTACCTTGGAATCGGAGGAACGGGGTGAGCGGGTCTTGTACGCTCTTGCGGGACGCAACCTGCCCGACCGCATTCCCAAGGACGTGCCGTGGGGCTTGGAATTTTCGCTTACTGCCGAGCACGGAGGCGGTGCCGAGGATGTGCTGCGTGTCGCAACGCTCTTTGATGCGGTACTGTCAAAGCTGGATTCTCTGCCTGTGGGATATGGCGACGGAATGCAATGCTTTTATTATCGCTTCCGCATGAGTCCGTCGATGGCGGCGGCGATGGAGCTGTTTCTGGTTTGTGAGTACGCCGAGTATAACTGTATCGGAATCTGCCCCTATATGGGAAAAAACAGGTAATAGGTAAGGAGAAGAAATGCTATGGAACGGATTGAATATATGACACGGGGGGTATGCTCCCGTAAGATCGAGATCGAGCTGGAGGGCGAGGTGATCCGCTCGGTTCGCTTTCAGGGCGGCTGTGCGGGGAACACGCAGGGCGTTGCCGCATTGGTGGTCGGCATGACGGCAGAGGAAGCCATTCGGCGTCTCGGCGGCATTCGGTGCGGCTTTAAGAGTACCTCCTGCCCCGATCAGCTGGCAACGGCGTTGCGGCAGTATCGGGAGAGCAAGAGCGAGGAATAAGAACGGATTGACATGCGCTGTACGGGCAAAATGCCCGTGCGGCGTTTTTGTTGCTTGTTCTTTACTACGGATGAATCCTTCAGCCTTCCCCGGTGGGGAAGGCTGACCATGCGTATGCGAATATGGTGGGGATGACCCACCGTAGGGCGGGGGCTTTCTCCTGCCGAAAAGATGAAATTGAAACGGAATGGAACGGACAGTCGGGGACGCCTGTCCCTACAATCAATTGGGAGCAAAGTCGTTTTGCCGGTACAAGGGGCGAGCTTACCATGTTTCTGCAAACCTGTAGGGACAGTGCGACCATATTTGCTACGCAAATTGACTGTCCGAGAAGGTTGGAATTGGAAACGGTTTAAACGGGCGAACGCAGTTCGTTCCTACTATACTGTTGGAAAATAAAAAAGATTTTAAATTTTTGATGATTTTCATTGCTTGTATGTGGCGGAGTGGGATATACTATACAAAGAGAAAAAGATTAGCACTGTTTACAAATAATTAACAACTTTTTTTAAAAAAACCTTGACAAACGTCCTGAAGAGTGGTAAAATTGTTACAGTGATTTAGCACTCAAAGAAAATGAGTGCTAAAATCCAACCAAAATTCGGTTTTGAGGGGAGGAGATGGATTGAGCGGCAAGGGTCAGGAGCTGAGTGAAAGAAAAAAGCTGATACTCAAGGCATTGGTCGAAGCGCACATTGAGGGCGGTGAGCCGGTTGGCTCTAAGTACATCGTGCAAAACAATCTGTTGACCTGCTCCTCGGCAACCATCCGAAACGAAATGGCGGAGCTGGAGCAGATGGGCTATCTGGTACAGCCGCATACCTCGGCGGGGCGCATTCCCAGTGAGCAGGGGTACCGCTTCTATGTGGATTCCTTGGTCGAGCAATACGCCAAGACGACCCGTGAGGTCGTGCAGATCAATCAACTGCTGAAGGCGAAGATGGCGGAGATCGACCAAATATTGGAGACTGCCTCACGTCTTGCGTCGTCTATGACCAACTATACGGGTATCGCCATCAAGCCTAAGACCTCCTCAGTGACCATGAGCCGATTCGAGATCGTTTCCGTGGATGCGCACCACTTTGCCATGGTGATGATAACCTCGGGCGGCAGTGTGCAGACCAAGAAGGTGCAGACGGCGGGCGAGACCGATGAGGAGAGCTTGCGGCGGCTTGCTGAGCTGCTCAACAGCTATTTGTGCAATGTGAGTGCCGATCAGATCACCCTGCCCATCATCATGGAGCTGGAAACGGCAATGGGAGAGGCAGCTCACTTGGTAAATCCCGCCGTAAAATGCGTGTATCAGGTCATGAACGAGATCGACGGCGGTGAGCTGAGGCTTTCGGGGATCAATCATCTGCTGAACTATCCCGAATATGCGGATACACAGCAATTCGGACAGCTTCTCGGAACACTGGAAAGTCAGGATGAGATCTTGGATCTGGTTTCGGAGGCAGACGGAGACAACATCAATGTGCTGATCGGATCGGAAAGCCCCGTGAAGGTCATGAACAATTCGGCACTGGTGTTCAAGCCGATCAAAAAGAACGGAAAGACCGTGGGGGTCATCGGCGTGCTGGGACCGAGACGGATGAATTACAAGCAGGTGCTGAAGACCATCGACGATCTGGCGGGGAATATCTCCGATATGATCGAAGGGGAGGGAGCACCGCCGTACAAGCAAATTGAAGGAAAAACCGAGAAGAACTCGGGAGAAAAAGGAGAGCATGATGGAGGATAACAAGAACCCCCTGACCGAGGAAGAGACCGTTACCGAAACGGCGGAAGCGGCAGAGACGGCAGAGACGGCAGAGGAAGCCGCCGAGGCGACTTGCGCAGAGCCTGCCGAGGAAGCGGCGGCAGAGGGAGACAGTGCCGAGGACAAGGAAGAAAAGGTCTGTCGGGGAGAAAAGAAGAAGCTGAAGAAGGCGGAGGCGGAGATCGCCGAGCTGAAGCGTGCGCTGTCTGAGAAGGACGGAGCGCTTGCCGAGCTGAACGACAAGTATGTGCGGCTTTGCGCCGAATACGACAATTTCCGTCGGCGCAGCGCCAAGGAGCGGGAGGGCATATATGCCGATGCCGTGTGCGATGCGTTGACCGATATCTTGCCGGTGCTGGATAATCTGGAGCGGGCGGCACAGTACAATACCGCCGATACCGCAGAGACCAACATGGGCAAGGGCTTGGAGCTGACCCTGAAGAGCTTTGCCGAAACGCTTGCCAAGCTGGGCGTTGCCGAGATCGAAGCGGAGGGAAAGCCCTTTGACCCCAATGTACACAATGCGGTAATGCATGTGGAGGATGAGAGCGCGGGAGAAAATCAGGTGGTGGAGGTCTTTATGAAGGGCTACGCCAAGGGAGATAAGGTTCTGCGCCATTCCATGGTGAAGGTTGCCAACTGACGGCAGGTCGGACGGCTCCGACACATTGTATGAAGAAACCGAAAACAAACGATAAAATATTTTGAAAAAATTTGAAAAATAACCCATAAGGAGGATTTTATCATGGGAAAAATTATTGGAATAGATTTGGGTACGACCAACTCTTGCGTAGCGGTTTTTGAGGGCGGCGAGCCGATCGTCATCCCCAATCCCGAAGGCGCACGCACGACCCCCTCTGTGGTGGCATTTACCAAGACGGGCGAGAGAATGGTGGGACAGGTGGCAAAGCGTCAGGCGATCACCAACCCCGACCGTACGGTTATCAGTATCAAGAGAGAAATGGGCTCCTCGTACAAGAAGGAGATCGACGGCAAGCAGTATACGCCTCAGGAGCTGTCCGCTATGGTGCTTCAGAAGCTGAAGGCGGATGCCGAGGCATATCTCGGAAGCAGTGTGAGCCAAGCGGTCATCACTGTTCCCGCTTACTTCTCGGACGCCCAAAGACAAGCAACCAAGGATGCGGGTAAGATCGCAGGCTTGGAGGTGCTCCGTATCATCAACGAGCCGACGGCAGCAGCGCTGGCGTACGGCATGGATAAGGAGACCGATCAGAAGATCATGGTCTTTGACTTGGGCGGAGGTACCTTTGACGTGTCGCTGATGGAGATCTCCGATGGCGTGTTCGAGGTTCTTGCCACCGCAGGAAACAACCGCTTGGGCGGCGATGATTTCGACCAGCGTATCATCAACTGGATGGTAGACCGCTTTAAGGCAGAGAACGGCGTTGATCTCCGCAATGACAAGATGGTCATGCAGAGACTCAAGGAAGCCGCAGAAAAGGCGAAGATCGAGTTGTCGGGCATGTCCAGCACCAACATCAATCTGCCCTTTATCACCGCAACCGCCGCAGGTCCCTTGCACTTTGACGCAACGCTGACCCGTGCGGAGTTCGACAAGATCACGGCTGACCTCGTGGAGGCAACCATGGCTCCCACCAAGCAGGTGCTGTCGGATGCGGGCGTGAGCGTGTCGCAGGTCGATAAGATCCTGCTCGTGGGCGGTTCGACCCGAATCCCCGCCGTACAGGAGGCAGTCAAGAAGTTCCTCGGCAAGGAGCCCTTCAAGGGCATCAACCCCGATGAGTGCGTGGCACTGGGTGCTGCTATTCAGGGCGGTGTGCTGGGCGGAGACGTCAAGGATCTGCTCCTTCTCGACGTTACGCCTCTGTCCTTGGGTATCGAGACCCTCGGCGGCGTATTCAACCGTATCATCGACCGCAACACCACCATTCCCGTTAAGAAGAGCCAGGTCTACTCCACCGCCGCAAACGGTCAGACCTCCGTGGAGATCCACGTGCTTCAGGGAGAGCGTGAGATGGCGGCGCACAATACCACACTGGGACGCTTCGTGCTGGACGGCATTCCCGCCGCTCCTCGGGGAGTTCCGCAGATCGAGGTCACCTTTGACATCGACGCCAACGGCATCGTGAACGTGACCGCTATGGATAAGGGAACGGGTAAGGAACAGCATATTACCATTACCTCCTCTACCAATATGTCCAAGGAGGACATCGACAAGGCGGTAAGAGATGCCGAGATGTTTGCCGAGGAGGATAAGAAGCAGAAGGAGGCAGTAGAGGTGAAGAACCATGCCGACTCGCTGGTATTCCAGTCCGAAAAGACCATGGAGGAGGTCGGCGACAAGCTGCCCGAAAGCGACAAGGAAGAGGTGAAGGCTGCCATCGAGAAGCTGAAGGCGACCATGGCGGGCAACGACACCGAAGCGATCAAGGCAGACACCGAGGCACTGGAGAAGGCATTCTACGCTCTGTCCGAGAAGCTGTATGCACAGCAGGGCGGCGCACAGGGCTTTGATCCGAATGCGGGTGCGGGCGGTGACGCCGGCAACGCAGGCGGCGACGGCACCTACTACAATGCCGATTATGAGGATAAGACCAACGAATAAGGTCGGTCACAGGAGGGAAAGGGCATTTCTGCCCTTTCCCTCAAAGTCGTATGAGTGAGGAGCAACTATGGCAGAGAAAAGAGACTATTATGAGGTTTTGGGGCTGAGCAGATCGGCAGGGGAGAACGACATCAAAAAGGCGTACCGTACCCTTGCCAAGAAGTATCACCCCGATATGAACCCGGGCGACGCCGAGGCGGAGGCGAAATTCAAGGAGATCAACGAAGCCTATGCCGTGCTGTCCGATTCCGACAAAAAGGCGAAGTATGACCAGTTCGGACATGCTGCCTTTGACCCCTCCATGGGAGGCGGCGATAGCGGCTTTGGCGGATTTGGCGGCGGCTTTGGGGATTTCGGTGACTTGGGTGATATCTTCGGCAGCTTTTTCGGCGGCGGCTTTGGCGGCTCGTCAAGTCAGCGGAAAAATGCGCCCACACGGGGCGAGGATATCGGTGTTCGTGTGACGGTGACCTTTGAGGAGGCGGCGTTTGGCGTGAAGAAGGACGTGTCCTTCCACCGCATTCAGAAGTGTGACGATTGCGGCGGCAGTGGCGCTCAGAAGGGAACCAAGGTCGAGACCTGTACCGCCTGCGGCGGCTCGGGGCAGAAGCGGATCACCCAGCGCATCGGCGGCATGGCGTTTCAATCCACCGCCACCTGTGATGCCTGTCGGGGAACGGGAAAGATCATCAAGACCCCCTGTAACGGCTGTAAGGGAACTGGCTATGTGAAGGTCAACAAGAAGCTGAGCGTGAATATTCCCGCCGGCATTGACGACGGGGAGCGGATCGCTCTGCGGGGTCAGGGCTGTGACGGACGGAACGGAGGTCCTGCCGGCGACCTCATTATTACCGTGCTGGTCAAGCGGCATGCCTTCTTTGAGCGGGACGGCTACAATCTGTACTGCGAGGTGCCGATCACGGTCGCCGAGGCGACCTTGGGGGCGGAGATCGACGTACCGACGCTGGAGGGCAATCAGAAGTTCACCATTCCCGAGGGAACCCAGCCGGGTACCTCCTTTACCTTGCGGCAGAAGGGCATTCCCTATGTGAACAATGCCAACCGTCGGGGAGATCTGATCGTTACCGTGACGGTGGAGATCCCCCGCTCGCTGAGCGAGAAGCAGAAGGAGCATATGCGTGCCTTTGCCGAATCCTGCAAGGAGACCAATTATAGCAAAAAAAGCGGATTTTTTAAGAAGATCTTTGAGAAAAAGTAAGGGAGACAGCCATGGATAAGGACTATACCTGTGAGGATTGGGGAGAGGTCGCCGAGTGGAAACAGATCAAGGTGACCGCAAAGCTGGAGCTTTTGGACGAGGTGACGGCGGTAATGAACATGATCTCCAATTACTTGCAGATCGAGGATTACAGCGACATCGACCTCAAAACCTGCTACGGCGACTTGATTGACGAGTCAATCCTGAACGCAGACAAGACGGTGGCAGCTGTGTCGGTCTATCTGCCCGCCGACGGCGGAGTGAACGATACCGTGACCTTTCTGCGAGAGCGGTTCGACTCTCTTGGAATTGTGGCGTCTATCGAGATCAGCGGGATCAATGAGGAGGATTGGGCAAATTCGTGGAAGGCGTATTATAAGCCCTTGCGGATCGGTGAGCGGATCGTGATCGTGCCCGCTTGGGAGCGGTATGAGGCACAGGCGGAGGATATCATCGTGCGGATGGATCCCGGTATGGCGTTCGGAACGGGAACCCACGAGACGACTCGCCTTGTGATCGGGCTGTTGGAAAAGCATGTCCGTGCGGGCGACCGTGTACTGGATGTGGGGTGCGGAAGCGGCATTCTTGCCATCTGCGCCGCCAAGCTGGGCGCAGGTCTTTGTAAGGCGTATGATATCGATCCCGTTGCCGTGAAGGTGGCAAGGGAGAATATTAAGGACAGCGGGCTTTCCGATACCGTGTCGTGCGACGTGTCCGATCTCTTGCGACAGGTGGATACCCACCATGCGCCTTATCGCATCGTTTGCGCCAATATCGTGGCGGATATCATCATCCGTATGACTCCCGACGTGGGAACTCTGATGGACGAATCCTCCGTCTTGCTCGCTTCGGGTATCATTACCGAACGCTCCGAGGACGTGATCGCTTGCTTTGAAGCAAACGGCTTCCGTGTCGCCGAAAAGGTCGAGGAAAACGGCTGGTGCGCTTTGGTGGTGAAGAAGGACGCATCTTACTTTTCTTTTAAAAAAGAAAAGTAAGCAAAAGAAAACTTTGCAAAAAATAAAAAGCCTTCCCCAGCGGGGAAGGCTTACAATATAAGTGCTAACATAACACTTTTTTAGAAATTCACGGCTACCGTGAATTATTTTTTGTTTTGTTTTCTTTTTTGGTACTTTTTTCTTTTTTAAAAGAAAAAAGTACAACACCTCTTATCTCTCTAACATTCCAATCAGCTTTCCGAGTACAGGCTCAAAGGCAGCACCGTACCAATGTCCGTCGAGCTTTGCCGTTTCCTTGATACATTCGACGGTATAATCGGCGGCGATCCTTGCGGCGTCGTATGCCGATTTACCCCGCACGAGGGCACCCACGAAGGCGGAGGCGTAGATATCGCCGGTACCGTGACAGCTATTGGGGAGCTTATCGTGCTCATAGTAGGCGTACACGCCGTTTTCCAAGACGACCACACCTGTTTTTCCTTCGGCATAGGACACACCCGTAAAGATCACGTTTTTGGCGCCGAGGGCAAGCAGAGCCGTAAGGATCGAATCCACATAGGCACGGTCATAGTCGGTTCGGTATTCGATACCCGTCAAGAGGCACGCCTCTGTCAGATTGGGAACAACATAATCCGCCTTGGCGCATAAGGACTTCATTGCCTCCACGAACGCTTCGTCAAAGCCCGGGTAGAGCTTGCCGTTATCCGCCATGGCAGGGTCGATGACCGTTACGCCATCTGGCTTTTTGACGGTATCGAGGATCGCCGCCACATAGTCGATCTGCTTCGTACTGCCCAGATAGCCCGTATAGACGGCATCAAAGGAGATGCCCTCCTTTTGCCAGTGGGCGTTGATAGCAGGCATGTCCTCAGTCAGGTCACGGAAGGTGTAGCCTGAAAAGCCAGCCGTATGGGTAGACAGCACGGCGGAGGGAAGCACACAGGTCTCTGCGCCACAGGCGGAGATCACGGGGAGCGCTACGGTCAGAGAGCATTGCCCCACGCAGGATATGTCTTGGATGGTAAGAATTTTCGGATAGAACATAGTAAAAACCCCTTTACAAGCTTATTTTTTTATAGTATAATAGAAAAGTGGTATGATGTAAATAATCAGAAAAGGAACTTTTTTTATAACCAGATGAAAAAGAAATATGACATGCTCTATCGGGAGCTGAAGGAACAAATTTTATCGGGGGAATACCGAGCAGGAGAGAAGCTTCCCTCCAAGCGGGTCATGGCGGATCGGACGGGATACAGCACGGTGACGGTGGCGACGGCGTACGGACGGCTGGAGGATGAGGGCTATATTCTGCCCCGTGAGCGGAGTGGCTACTATGTTTGTCGCATTGAGACGGGCGGTACCCGAGGGGGTGAGGTGCCCGCTGTGCCGCTCATTCGCCTGCCGGAGGATACGGCGGAGCCTATGGGAGAGCTGGAATATTCGCTGTGGTTTAAGACCGTGCGGAAGGTCATCTCAGAGCAGGGGAGCCGTCTGTTTGTCAAGGCGCCGGGGAAGGGGTGCGCCGTACTGCGGAACGCCATTGCCGAATATTTGGGTCGGTATCGGGGCATGCACGCCGATCCAAGACGCATCATCATCGGATCGGGGTCGGAGCAGCTGTACGAAACGGCGATCAAGGTGCTGGGACGGGAGCTTACGGTTGGGATCGAATCGCCCTGCTACGGACAGATTCCCACCGTCTATGAGGGCATGGGCGTTTCGGTGTGCCGTCTGCGTATGGGATCGGACGGGATCGAGGAGGAGGCGTTGCTGTCGGGCGGCTTTGACGTATTGCATGTCACACCCTTTCACAGCTACCCTTCGGGGGTCACCACCTCCATTGCCAAGCGGTACGACTATCTGAGCTGGGCGGAGAAGGCGGGACGGTATATCATCGAGGATGATTTTGACAGCGAATTTTTTATGCCGGGTCAGCCCATTGAAGCCCTGTATTCTTTGGATAGCTCGGATTCGGTGATCTATCTGAACACCTTTTCCAAGAGTCTGTCGCCCGCCATGCGGATCGGATATATGATCCTGCCCGAGGCACTTCTGCCCATTTATGAGGAGAAGCTGGGGGATTTTTCCTGCTCCGTGCCTGTAATGGAGCAGTATGTGCTGGCGGAGTTTATCGCAAGCGGAAGCTTTGAGCGGCATCTGAATCGCATGCGCAGGCAAATGAGAGCGAAGCCTTGATCTTTTAAAAAGCGGGCGTAGTGGCAATACCTACACCGTAGGGCGGGGGCTGGCTCCCGCCGAAAAAGAATGAAAATTGAAATGGAATGGAACGAAACGGAATGAAACGGACAGTCGAGGACGCCTGTCCCTACAACAAAATAAAAACGAAACCGTTTTGTTGGTACAACGGGCGAACCGTTTATGTTTTTGCAAACCTGTAGGGACAGGCGTCCTCGACTGTCCCTACAACAAAATAAAAACGAAACCGTTTTGTTGGTACAACGGGCGAACTGTCTATGTTTTTGCAAACCTGTAGGGACAGGCGTCCTCGACTGTCCGAAACAAAAATCCCGCCTCGGTTTTTACACCGAGGCGGGTGCTTTTATTTGCTATCAATACAGGCTATCGGGGATCGCCACGCCGTTGATGGACTGGCAATCGCTTGTGATGAGATTAAAACGCTTTCCGCTGGAGGTATAGAAGATCATCCAGCCGTTTTCAATGTCATAGTAGTACGCATAGCATCTCTTGGAGTGGGGAGCCGAGAAGGAAGGAACAGCAGTGATCTGCGTAGAATCCAGCTTTGCCGTTTCCTTTTCCGAGCCTTCCTCGGAGGTATATACACTGACATCCTCCAGATCTGCAACAGAGAAGTACGCCTCATTTGCATATTTGTAGAAGGAAAGCTTGCCCACGGTATCGCTCAGACCCTTGCGGTAGCTCTTGTCGTCGGAGAGCTTGTAGAAGCGCAGGGTTCCCTCAAAATCCACATGGTACACATTACCCTTGGCGGTGACCTCGAAATCCACCACACCGTCATAGATGGCGGTAGAGGGGAAGTTGTCGTCGGTCAGATCGACCTGCTTCAGGGCAAAGCCGCTGTTGGTGGCGCCCACATAGTAGAAATACTTTCCGTCGGGGGCAAACTGTCCCTGTGCGGGAGCCACGGGCTGAGTGTCAAAGTCCTTGTCGATATAGTACACACCCCGATCCTCTCCCAGATCGTTGTATACGCTGATATAGGTTTCTTTAAAGGTATCGTATACAGCAACATCGGGATCGTTGGCAAGCACCGATACGTGCCCCGAACGGAGCTTTTTGGTGACACCCTCGCCGTCCTTGGCAAACTGATACAGATAGGAGGTGCTTTCCGAGCCGTTGCTGATGCGGAACATGATCTCGTCACCTGCACGGTTCATAGCGGTGATGCCCACAAAGCCGATGCTCTTGTCCACATAGTATGCCTCGCCATCCTTGGCGGTAATGACATACAGACCGTTCTGACCCTCCTTGGTCACACGGACATATACATAGTCACCGCCTCCCGAAACGGCCTCGGGAACGCCTGCGGTGTTGATGGGCTCTGCCGAGCCGTCACGGAAGATGTACAGACGGCGCTCACCCGCACTCTCCGCCGCATTGTAGGGAACGGCGGTGTAAGCCACGGTGGAGGCATCTGCCGAGATCGTGAAGTTTTCGGGGAAGGCGCTCTTACGGACGATCCGATAGTCGCTGTCGTCTACATAGAGACGGTAGCTGTCGTCCTCCTCGACGATAACGGCGGGGGTCAGGCTTGCGCACGCCATGACATTAACAGCGGGGGAAGCGGAGGAGGTGATCTGTGTCAGCTCCTTGCCCTCCAGCAGATAGACATGCTTGCCCTCCAGTCCGTTGTCGATGACATAGGCAAAGGAATTGTCGGCGGCGGGGATGAGCTGTACCTCGCCCTCGAAATCGGTATCCAAAATCTTGCCGTTGACCATGACATGGTATTTTCCGTCGCCGTCGGCATAGGCAAGGTAGGCATTGTTTTCGTATGTAAGGTTCTTATCGCCCGACAGTGCCACGCAGACCACCAGCACAATGAGAAGCAGAACGACTGCCGCCGCAATGATACCGATGAGCAACGGACGGCTCAGCTTGCCCGCAGGCTTTTTTTCTCCGACGGGACGTCTGGGGGGACGGCGTTCACCGCCGCTCCGTTCGGTGGTATGGAAGGCGTTAAAATCCTCGGTCTCGCCGGCTCCCGTGTCAAACAGGATTCCGTCGGCGCGGCGTGAGGCGCTGCCGTTTGCCGTGGCGGCAGCTCCCGCTGCGGCGGGATGCAGGGTGTTGAAAAGCATAAAAAACCTCCAATATGTCAGATTACATTATATTCTATAATATTGTACCATACTTTTTTTCTATTTACAAGAATATAATATTACAAATATGTTAACAAACAATAAACATTGAAGATTTTTATGTAAAAAATGTATGAAAAATGTCGTAGGTATCGCAGGGAGAATGTCGTAGGTTTTGAAAAAGGAAAGGGAAGTGGGCATAATCGGGCAGAGCGGCTCATATGCTTTAGCAGAAACCGCAGGAGCGGACGGCGGACAGACCGTCCGTTTTCGTGGAAAAGGGAGGGCGGAGCATGGCAACGGTGATTCGGGAGCGGGAGGCTTGCGCACAGGCGCAGACACTTCCCGAGGTCTTACTTGCTCTGCTTCCTTGGCGGCTTTGTCGGGAGCTGGAGGGATGGCGTCCCGCACAGGGACGGATCGAGGAGCTTCGTCTGCGGCGAGGTCGTCGGGCGGCGTTGACGGTGGAGGGGCGCACCTGTCTGCTGGATACCGTTCTTTCGGGTGATGAGCTGGAGGCGATGGTGCGGCAAATGTGCGACGGCTCTCTCTACGCCCATCGGGATGCCATAGCCAAGGGCTATCTGTCTTTGCCCGGCGGAATTCGGGTGGGGCTGTGCGGACGGGCATCGGTCGAGGATGGGCAGGTCATCGGTGTGTATGATATTGCTTCGCTGAACATCCGTCTGCCCGGTCGGCATCGGGGCTTCGGCGCACTCGTTTGCCGTCTGCTGAGAGAGCAGGCGGGCTGTGGGGGCGTGCTGATCTATGCGCCGCCTGGGGTGGGAAAGACCACACTCCTTCGCTGTGTAGCGGCGCAGATGGCATCGGGCGATGATCCTTGGCGGGTGGCGGTGGTGGATACCAGAGGGGAGCTTGGCTTTTCCTTGGAGGAGCCTTCGCTGACCGTGGATGTGCTGACCGGCTATCCAAGGGCACTGGGACTTGAGATCGCCGCCCGAACCATGAACGCCCAGTTGATCGTCTGCGACGAGCTGGGCGGCGTGGAGGAGGCGGAGGCGGTGCTGGCGGCGCAGAACTGCGGCGTGCCGCTGTTGGCATCGGCTCACGGGGAATCGGTTTCGGGGCTTTTGCGGCGGACGGGTCTGTTGGCTCTGCATCGGGCAAGGGTCTTTGGCGCCTATGTGGGCATCCGACGGCGGGGCGGAGGCAGAGACTATGAATATACGGTTACGGATCGGGAGGCAACGGATGGTAATTTACAAGCTGGCGGGAACGGCATTACTGGTAGGTAGCGGTCTGGGGAGCGCATTTCTGCTGAATCGGAGCATGTCGGCGTGCCTGTCTCAGGTAGAGGGCTTTTTGGGACTTCTCCGACAGATCCGTGTGAAGGTGGAGTGCTTTGCGCTTCCCATTTCGCCGATCCTTGCCGCCGATCCTGCTCTGCTTCGGCAATGCGGCTATGAGGAGCAGACACCCCCAAAGAGCCTTGGGGCTCTGTTGAACGGCTGTCGGATACGGGACGGCGAGACCGAACGGCTCCTGTCGGGCTTTGCGGCGGGCTTCGGCAGAGGATATCGGGAGGAACAGCTTCGGCAGTGCGAATATTACGCCGCCCGATTGGAGCAGAGGCGGCAGGAGCTGTTGTCGGTCATGCCCGCCAAAAAACGGCGCAACGCCACCCTGTGCGTATCGGGGGCATTGGCGGCGGTGATCTTACTGCTGTAAGGCGTGCGCAAGGAAGAAAATGAGGTTGGGGAAAGCATGGATGTAGGATTGATCTTGAAGATTGCCGGTGTGGGAGTCCTTGTCTCGGTGGCATCGGCAATTTTAAATAAATCCGGACGGGACGAGCAGGCAATGCTGGTGACACTGGCGGGGATCATTGTGGTGATGCTGATGCTGGTGGGGGAGATCGGAACCCTGTTTGAGACCATTCGTTCGGTGTTCGGTGTCTGATGGAGAGCGTCTGGACACGGGTCTGCGCTCTGGCGATCCTGTGTGTGGTGGCGGGTCAGCTCCTGAAGCAGATGAAAAGCGAGCTGGCAGGGCTGTTGCGGATCGGCGGTGTTGTTCTGATCCTCGGAGCGGTGGTCGCTCAGCTCTCGGAGGTGCTGGGACAGGCGGCTCTCCTCTTGGATGCCGACGGCGTTCGCCCCTATGCCTCTGTGATGCTCCGTGCCTTGGGGATCGCTCTGCTGACAAGGATCTGTACCGACCTGTGTCGGGATTCGGGCGAAAGTACCGTGGCAAACGGCGTGGAGCTGGCGGGTAAAGCGGCGATCCTTGCCCTCTGCCTCCCCCTCGTCGCTGAGATCATCGGTTATGCCGCTACCCTGTTGGAGATGGAGTAGGTGATGGTTGCCTGACGGCAAATGATGTTTTGCTTCGCAAAATGATGTTGCCTGACGGCAATGATGTTTGCCTTCGGCAAATGATGTTACGCCTACGGCGTAAATGTCCACCGTAGGGCGGGGGCTTGCTCCCGCCGAAAGAATGAAAATTGAATTGATTGAAACGGACAGTCGGGGACGCCTGTCCCTACGGGTTTACAGAGACATAAACAGCTCGCCCGTTGTACAAGCAAAACGGCTTCGCACCCAATTGATTGTAGGGACAGGCGTCCCCGACTGTCCGTAAAAGAAAAGTAAGCAAAAGAAAACATTGCAAAATTTATCTTTATCTTTAAAGTTAAAAAAAGATCAAGCACACTCTCTCGATTCAGGAGGTATCACATGCGAAGGAGGCGGTTCTATATATGGCTGTTGGCTTTCTGTGCCGTCCTTCTTGTATTCGGCGGTACGGTCTGTATTGCCGAGACAGGGGAGCTTGGGACGATGCCCGAGGACTTCGGCACGCTGTCGGAGCTATTGGACGGGGAAGCGGAGGCACTGTTGCCCGAAGGGCTGGATTCCTCCGACCCGCAGATAGCGGGGGCGGCGGTGGAGCGGATGGTCAGCCCCGACTACCTATTGGGCGTGTTGAGCGATCTGACGGGGGCGGGGCTTCGGGATGCGGCAAGGCTTTTGGGACAGCTCTGCGGCTTACTGATCCTTGCGGCGATCTTTGGCACGCTCCGTCGGTCTCTCGGCTCGGACACGCTGTCTGCCGCCGTTCGGTTCTGCACCACCGCCGCTATTTTTGCGGCGATCCTGCATTTACAGAGCGAGCATTTGGCACGTGTGGCTCTCTTTTTTGACCGCCTTTGCTCGCTGATGGGCGCCATGATCCCGATAGCGGGCACGCTGTGGGCGATGGGGGGCAATGTGACCACCGCATCGGCAGGGACGGCGACCCTATCGGTCTTTCTGACCGTCTGTCAGCGGCTCTGTGCCGAGACGATCCTGCCCGTTTGCGGCATCTGCACCGCCTTGGCACTCTGCAACACCCTGTCTCCCGAGACGGGCTTACGGGGCATGGGAGGAACGGTAAAAAAGCTGTACACCTTCAGCCTTGGTATGATCATGACCCTGCTTGTGGCGAGTCTCGGCTCTCAGACGACCCTGACCGCTGCCGCCGACAGCACCGCTGCACGGGCGGCGAGAGTAGTATCCTCCAACATCATTCCCGTTGTGGGCGGCTCGGTGGGCGACACACTGCGGACGGTGGCATCGGGAGTGGGCTATCTGAAAAGCGTGGTGGGCATCGGGGGTATTGTCTTTTTGCTGTTGCTTTTGCTTCCCACGCTTCTGTCTTTGCTTCTGACCCGTCTTGCCTTTCTGTTGGGGAGCGGCGTTGCCGATCTGCTGGGCTGTGAGACGGAGGGCAAGCTGCTCTCGGAGCTTGGCTCGGTGTGGGGGTGTATGATCGCTGTGGTGGCGATGAGCTCGGTGATGTTTATTTTGGGGCTGACGATCTTCGTCAAGACTACGGTGGCAGCGGCATGAGGGGCTATGTGACGGCATTGCTTGCGGTGGCTCTGCTGGGGGCTGTGATCGGCATGGTCAGCCCCGAGGGCGACTTGAAAAAATATGTGCGCCTTCTGTGCGGTCTGTGCCTGCTCGCTACGCTGGCAAGCCCTGTGATGGGGGTGATCGAAGCCCTGTCCGACGGAGAGCTGCTTGGCGGTGCCTTGGGCGACGGAGGGGAGCAGAGCGAGGACTATGAGGCGGTCTTTGAGGCGGCACTGCGGAGCGGAAGCGCAACGGTGGCGGCGGATGCCCTGACGGCGGAGCTTGCCAAACGCTTTGATCTGCCCGACGGCTCGGTGTCGGCGGCGGTGATCCTTGAGCAAGGAGAGGCGTGCCGTGTTCGGTCGGTGCGGGTGACCCTCTTTCCCGAAGCTATCTTCGCCGATCCCACCGAGATCATTGCCTATGTCAACGATACCCTCGGCTGTCCGTGTGAGATCGTATATGAGTAGGGGGATGCAGGATGCGAGGATGCGAGTTACTTTTCTTTTAAAAAAGAAAAGTAACCAAAAGAAAA
This sequence comes from Oscillospiraceae bacterium, assembly GCA_015063535.1. GTDB lineage: Bacteria > Bacillota > Clostridia > Oscillospirales > CAG-272 > HGM12713. Next base: position 61,547 of record SVTY01000008.1, on the reverse strand, counting down.
CAAAACAAAAAAACATGGGTGATGTAGCCATGGGGTTTGAGAAAATTTGATTGTGCGGTTATGCGGACAGCCGAGGACGTCTGTCCCTACGGGGTAGCAGAGACATAGACGATTCGACCATTGTACAAACAAAACGGCTTCGCACCCAATTGATTGTAGGGACAGACGTCCTCGGCTGTCCGAAAAGGTTGAAATTTGAATCGGCTTGGAATGGACGATCTGCGGTCGCCCGCAAAAAGAGAAACAATAAAAAGAAAAAAGGAGGAACACGATGCCAAGCGAGGAAGGAATGGTTCCAAGCCGTCCGTCGGGGCGGCAGAGAGGAGACCCCAAGCGAGACAAACGGCTGCTTCTGCTTTTGGGAGGGGCGATACTGGGCGCCGCACTGCTGATCTTCGGCAGTATGGGCGCGGCGGACAAGGAGACGGCAGCCGCCGAAGCGCAGGCACCTCCCGAGCTTGACCCCGAGAAGTACGCCGAGGAGGTGGAGGAGCGGGTGGGCGCTCTTTGCGCCCAAGTCAAGGGAGCGGGGACGGTTCGGGCGGTGGTGACCCTGAAGGGGGGCTATCGGGCGGTTTACGCCACCGATTCCCAAAGCACGGGAAACGGCTACAAAAACAGCACGGTGCTGATCGGCAGCGGTTCTTCGGAGGGGGCGGTGCTGATCTGCTATGAAAATCCCGAGATCGCCGGGATCGGCATTGTCTGCACAGGGGGCGACGACCCCGCCGTACGGGACAGGATCGTGGCACTGGTCGCCGCCGCCTTTGACGTGGGAACCAATAAAATTTTTGTCGCCGCCGCCAAGCAGTCATAAATCGGGAGAATGTCCCATATACATGTACCGTATAAAAAATTCGAGAAAATCGGAGGAATGAACGATGAAAGCAGAAAGCATCAAGGAAAAGATCAAGGAATTCGGTCGCAAGGTAGGAAAGCGAAATTTCATTATTTTCGGGGCGGTGATCCTGATCGTTGCCGCCGTGGCGGTGAACGTGGTCATCTTCGCCAAGGATAAGGATGACGGCTTCGACTACGACCAATCGGCAGGTATGTCGGGCGGCTCTGTGGTAGACACGGGCAGTGTTGCCGACACCGATGTGTCCGCCGACGAGGACGCTTATTTTTCGGGCGTACAGGTCAGCCGTCAGCGCACCCGTGACGAGGCGATCGAGGTTCTGCAATCGGTGGTAGACAACGCTTCCTCTACCGAGACCGCCAAGAACGAGGCACTTGCCGAGATCAACAAGCTGGCGACCATCATGGCGACCGAGGCGAACATCGAGACGCTGATCGTTGCCAAGGGCTTTGAGGAATGTGTGGCGGTCATCAGCGGAGAGGATGCCAGCATTGTGGTCAAGAGCGACGGACTGAGCGTGGCGCAGATCTCTCAGATCAACGAGATCGTTTACAGCGAGGCGGGAATTTTGCCCGTGAACATTACCATCATCGAGCGATAAGCCCGCATGTTACATAGGGGCGCACCGAACCGACTCTGTCGGCATATGCTGTATTGCGAGAAAAAACGATGGCAGGAGGTATATGCCCATGAAGGAGTTTGAGCAAGGAATGTCCCTGTTTGCGGCGGCGAACAGCGGAGGCGGCTTTGTCAGCTTTTATGACCGAGTGTTCGGGCGCAGAGAGCTGACACGCAGGTATCTGTTGAAGGGCGGCCCCGGCACGGGAAAAAGCAGCTTTATGAAGCAGGTCGCTGCCGCAGGAACGGCGAGGGGCATGGCGGTGGAGACCTACCGCTGCTCCTCCGACCCCGATTCGCTGGACGGGATCGTGCTGGACGGACGGATCGCCGTGCTGGATGCCACCGCTCCGCACACGGTGGAGCCGACTTTGCCGGGGGTGCGGGATGAGATCGTGAATCTTGGGGCGTTCTGGGATGCGGAGGCGCTGACCGAGCGATACAACGACATCGTATCCTACGGCGCGCTGAAGAGTCGATGCTACGAAAAGGCGTATCGCTTTTTATCGGCGGCGATGGCGGTCGAGGAGGTCAACCGATCTCTGTCTGCGCCCTGCTTCCGTGCCGAGAAGGCGGAGGGAGCGGTGCGGCGGCTGTTGCGGACGGTTCCCGACGGCGAGGGCTTTGCGCTCTTGCCCTGTCATGTCGATTCCGTGGGCATGAAGGGAAGGGTGCGGCTGGACACGTGGGAGCGGCTGGCAAAGCGGCTGTATCGGGTGGAGGACTACTATGGGCTTGGCTCACTCTTCCTCTCTCTTGTGATCGGAGAAGCAGAGCGGAAGGGATGCCGCTTGCGAGTGTCCTATTCTCCGCTGATGCCCGACCTGCCCGACGGAGTATTTTTTGAGGAGAGCGGCGTGTGCTTCGCACTGTCGGGCGAGGGAAGCGAGGAGAGCGGCGGACGGCTGAACATGAAGCGGTTTGCGGACGAGGAGCGGCTGAGGGCGTGTAAGGCGGAATATCGGATGAACCGCCGTCTGTACGATGCCTTGATGCTGTCGGCACAGGAGGCACTTGCCGAGGCGGGACGGTATCACTTTGAGCTGGAGCGGCTCTATGGCGCCTGCATGGACTTCGACGCCTTGGGAAAATTTACCCGTTCCTTTTGTCAGCGGATCGTCTGAGCCTATCCGAGCATAGAAAAAGAGCAGAGAAATTTCTGCTCTTTTCTGTTTTTAGACAATCAATTTTGAACGGGAACGGACAGTCGGGGACGCCTGTCCCTACAATCCATTAGGTGTGAAGCCGTTTTGTTTGTACAATAGGCGAACCGTATAGGTCTCTGCAAGCCTGTAGGGACAGGCGTCCCCGACTGTCCGAAAAGGTTGAAATTTGAATCGGCTTGAATTATCCTATAACGAGGTGAGTGAAAACATAGGCGTTTGGGTTTTACCTGATCCTCCGTATCTCGCCCTTGGCGGGCTGTCCTTCCCGATAGGCACGGAGGACGGCTCGTGTTTCCTCCTTTGTCTCGACGGTAAAGAGAAAATGACGGTGGACGATGCCGAAGCGGGCAAGCTCCGCCTCCTTATCCGCCATGTAGACGGGCACGGAATTGAAGATCAGACTGCGGTGCGGTTCCTCCCGCAGCACGGGGAAGCGAACCCCTCGGCGGTCGGTCAGCACCACCCGATCCTCTCGGCAGGTCTTGCAATCGGCGACCGCCCGCCCCACGCACTTTTCGGTTACCATCAGCGGAATGAGGCCGTACACGACAGCGCCGCCGCCGATATCTCGCAGGCGGGGCAGAGTCAGCTCGGGCGACAGGATGAGATCGGTAACCCCCGCCTCCTGCCAATAGCGGGCGGTTTGGCGGTTGGTGACATTCAGGCGAAGATCGCCGTGGGGGACAAGCCCCGCCTCCTGCACAAGCGACAGATGTCCGACATTCCCGAACAGGGCGTGCTTTGCTCCCAGCTCCTTCGCCCGAAGAAGGGCGGTCTTGACGCTCTCCCACTCGGAGGGGAAGATGACGGCGGGAAGCAAAACGCCGTCGGTCTGTCCGCTGTACTGAGACAGGGGCAGATAGATGCGGTCAAAATACTCCGCCGCCTCCGCAGGCATGCTATCGGCACGGAAAAAGACCGCCGAACGGCAGGGAACGGATAAAATTTTGGGCGGAGCTATGTCGGTATCCGACAAGGAAGAAAAATCGGCTTCGCTTCTTGTCGCCCCCTGTGCGGTCAGTGCCTCGATCCCTCGGCGACGCAGGGCGTTCAGTGCCGAGACGGGGAGCATCAGCCCCTCATCGGCTTCGACGGTAACGTCTGTCGCCACATAGGGCGTATTGCCCAACTTTGTCATACTGCGGCGAAGCATATCCACGGTCAGCGGAGCGGTGCGGGCTTCCATAGGGGTCTCCCCCATGACCGTGACGCTGTGGGTCTTGTCGGTCAGCGTGAGAGTGATGGGCTGTCCACGGTGCAGAGAAACACGGAGAGACAGAGGAATTTTTCGGTCAGTGGGGGTCGCTTCGGTCTGCTCGGAGGCACTTCTTGTGCGCTCCTTGTCCGCCTCGGAGCGGATGCCCAGCATGGCGTTTGTGATCTTGCCCGTAAAGTAGCCGTCGGTCAGACCTCCTCGGGAAAAGACGGCGGCAAGATGGGCAAGCTCGGTTTCGGTCGCTCCCCGTTCCTCGTCGAGAAGCCGTCGGAAGATGCGGGTGACCTGCCGCACATAGTCGGGGGATTTCATACGCCCCTCGATCTTGAGCGAAGCCACGCCCATGCGGGCAAGCTCGGGCAGGTGACAGGCAAGGCTCATGTCCTTCAGCGACAGGGGATAGGCGGTGGCTTTGCCGACGGCAAAGGGCAGACGGCAGGGCTGAGCGCATTCGCCCCGATTGCCGCTCCGTCCTCCCACCAGAGAGGAAAAGAGGCATTGCCCCGAATGGCAGACGCAGAGTGCGCCGTGGACGAAGGCTTCGATCTCGATGGGAGATTCGGCGCAGAGAGCGGCAAGCTCGGGCTTGCTCATCTCCCGTGCCGCCACCATGCGGCTAAAGCCCGCCTCGGCAAGGCGGCGAGCGGCGTCGGCATTATGCCCTGAGGCTTGCGTGGAGGCGTGCAGGGCGATGGGAATGCGGCGGCGGATCAGCTCGGCGGCACCCAGATCGGCAACGATGAGGGCATCGGCACCCGACAGATACGCCTGCTCCGCCGTGCGGAGAAGCTCCTCCGCTTCTTTATCGTAAATGAGCGTGTTGGCGGTGAGATAGACCTTTGCGCCAAAGGCGTGGGCAAGGGCAATGCCCTCCCGTAGCTCGTCGGGCGTAAAATTTTTGGCGCTCATGCGGGCATTGAATGCCGTACTGCCCATGTAAACGGCATCCGCCCCCTCGGTTACGGCGGCTCGCAACGCCTCCGGTGAGCCTGCGGGACAGAGCAGCTCGGGCTTGCGGTTCGGTTGGTTCATAGTGCCTCCTTCGAATCGACGGTTATCCTACTTATTATACCGCTGTTTGCGTAAATTGTCAAGGGGAGGAGGGAAGCGTCCTACTTTTCTTTTAAAAAAGAAAAGTAGGCAAAAGAAAACTTTGCAAAATAATTCTTAATGTTTTGCGAAAAAGTGAAGCAAGCAAAAGAAAACTGAGCAAATGAAAAACCGACCGCTTTTTAAAAAACCGAACGGTTTTTTGAAAAACCCAAAAAAGCCGATAGTGATAATGATAATGATAATGATAATGATAGTGATAGTGGTAATGATAATGAGAGTGAGAATGAGAGTGAGAATGAGAATGAGAATGAGAATGAGTTTATCTCCCCACGGCTCCGCCGTCTCTCTGCTGCTCCGCAGCCTTCCGAATCAGAGCAGAGGAAATTCGGTTTTTGAGGGGCGGACAGCAATTCTCAAAAAAATGGGAAAACCGAGAATTTCTCGTTGACAAACCGAGGGTTTTGGTGTATAATAATATTATCTGTATCTATCTGCTTGAGAAACATATGTTTGGGAGGTCTGTACCGTGTCTTATAAATCCGATATGGAATTTTATCGGGAGCAGCATCAGAAGCACAAGCGGCTTGTGGGGCTGATCCTGAAATGCTCGATCATCGTGCTGGCTGTCGCCGTGCTGGTGGCAACGGCGGCGATCATCGTCACCTTCGCCTTTGGCGACCGTCCTGCCGCCGAAGAGGAGGAGGGCGGAGCCGCCCGTCTCGTGCTTCGTGTCAACGAGAGCATGTTGGAGAACGGCAAGGCGGTGGGGTATCTCGGAGAGAGCATTGCCTATAAGAGCTTTGTGACGGTCAGCGGCGGCAGCGGAGAGGTCGCCTTAGCTGTGGATACCTCCGCTGTGAATGCCTCTGCCGTGGGCGAATATACCGTCAGATACACCGCCACCGACGCAGCGGGCAACAAGAAGACCTTGGAGCTGACCCTTGTCATAAGGAGCGGTGAGTACACCCCCGCCAAGCTGAATGCGTTGGTGGAAGCCAAGGCGAAGGAGCTGGGGCTGTCCGCCGAGATGAGCAAGGAGGTGCTGGTGCAGAAGATCTACGCCTATGTCAACGACCCGACGGCGGGCAAGGACGAAGCCAACATCTACTTCAGCGATATGTCAAATGCCGCCGCTCAGCAGGAGCAGCAGAAGCAGGGCGTTCGCATTCGGACAGGCTGGGAATCCGACTGGATTGAGGAAGCCATCCGCACGCTGAGCATGTCTCGGATGGAGGGGGATTGCTTCACCTATTATTCGGTTTCGAAGGCGTTCTTTGAGTACTTCGGCATTGAAAATATGGGCATTCAGCGAGCGGCAAGCTCGAACGAAAAGGGAACCCATTTCTGGTGTATCGTGAACGTGGGAACCGAAGCGGAGCCGAAGTGGTATTATTATGACGCCACCCGTCTGGCGGGGCAGTTCGGTGACAACACCAAAAACGCCTGTCTGATCGACGAGGCGAAGCTCCGGAGCTACCGCACCTCCCAAGGCGGCACGGAATTTTACAAATTCGACAAGTGGGACGGCTTCCCCGAGATGGCAAAGGGCTGACGGAGGGAGACATGCGGAAGAACATTCTGACCTACTTGGAGGACACCGCTCTCCGTCTTTCGGACAAGCTCGCTTTTTCCACGGGGAAGGAGGGCATGACCTTCGGAGAGGTACAGCGGCAGGCGGCGGCGGTAGGCTCCGCTCTTTGCCGCAGAGGCTGTTCGGGGGAGGCGGCGGTGATCCTGATGGACAAGCACCCCCGCACTGTGACCGCCTTTTTTGGCGTGCTGTATGCGGGCGGCATGTATGTGTGTCTGGATGAGAAGATGCCCGACGGACGGATCGGAGCGATCCTTGACAACGTCAAGCCCCGTGTGCTGATCACCGACAAAAAGAACGAAAAGCGGGCGCAGACCCTTGGGGTGGCATGCGTACTGCTGTATGACGACATTGCCGCCGAGCCGATCGACCGAGAGGCTCTTGCCCGTGTGCGGGGACGCCAGTGTGACACCGACCCCATTTATATCGTTTTCACCTCCGGCTCTACGGGAACGCCCAAGGGCGTGGTGGCGTGCCATCGGTCGGTAATCGACTACACCGAGGCGCTGACGGCGGCGTTGGGCTTTACCGAGCAGACGGTGTTTGCCAACCAAACGCCCCTGTATTTCGATGCGCCGCTGAAGGAGATCATGCCCACGCTGAAGCTGGGAGCGACCACCTATTTTGTGCCGAAGATGCTCTTTTCCTTTCCCGTGCGCCTCATTGAATATCTCAACGAATACAAGATCAATACCGTCTGCTGGGTGGTTTCGGCACTGACGCAGATTTCCTCCTTGGGAGCGTTCGAGGCGGCAAAGCCTCACTATCTGACCAAGGTAGCCTTCGGCTCCGAGGTCTTTCCCCGCAAGCAGTACGACCTATGGCGGGAGGCTCTCCCAAATGCGGAATTTTTTAATCTGTACGGTCCCACCGAGGCAACGGGCATGTCCTGCTATTGGCGTGCCGACCGCTCCTTGGGGGAGGAGGAGCCGATCCCTGTGGGTCGTCCCTTCGATAACACCGACGTGCTTTTGCTGACCGACGGAGACTGTCGGGCAGAGCAGGGCGAGAGCGGAGAGATATGCCTGCGGGGTACCTGTCTGACCATGGGCTACTACAACGATCCCGAACGGACGGCGGAGGTCTTTGTACAGAATCCGCTGAATCCCGCCTATCCCGAGTTGATCTACCGCACAGGCGACATTGGGCGGTACAACGAGCGGGGCGAGCTGGTGTTCGTCTGTCGGAAGGATTCGCAGATCAAGCATATGGGTCACCGTATTGAGCTTGGTGAGATCGAAACTGCCGCTCTGCGTTGCGGTGGCGTGAGCCGTGCCTGCTGTGTGTATGACGCCGAGGCAAAGCGTATCGTGCTGTTTGCTGTGGGCAATACCGATACGAAGGCTCTGTCCGCTGAGCTTGCCGCATATCTGCCGAGGTATATGCTCCCCGCCGCCGTCATTCCCTTGGAGACAATGCCCTTGACCGATAACGGCAAGATCGACCGCCGCCGTTTGCGGGAGGCGGCAGGGGTGCTGTAAGGGGATGCGAGGATGCGTCTTACTTTTCTTTTGAAAAAGAAAAGGTTGCAAAAGAAAACTTTGCAAAATTTATCTTGATAAAGAACCGCCAACCCCGTAGGGCGGGGGCTTGCTCCCGCCGAAAGGTTGCAAATTGTATCGGCTGGAAACGGACAGTCGAGGACGCCTGTCCCTACAGGTTTGCAGAGACATAGACGGTTCGCCCATTGTACAAACAAAACGGCTTCACACCCAATTGATTGTAGGGACAGGCGTCCCCGACTGTCCGAGGAAGGATGAAATTTGAATCGGATTGGAACGGGTCGTCAGGACGTCGCTCCTACCGTGATATATCTGCAAACATAGCAAAAATATTTTTGAAAGTTTTTGAAGATTCCAAAGAAACTTTTTTCAAAAAGTTTCTTTGGTGACAAATACACTCTGTAAATAAGGAGAAACAACATGGAAAAGCTTCTTGAAATCCTTACCTCCCTCCACCCCGACGTGGATTTTTCTGAGGCGGAGGACTTGGTAGACGACGGCATTCTCGACTCGTTGGACATCGTGACGCTGGTGACCGAGATCGACTCGGAATTTGACGTGACGATCCCCGCCGAGGAGATCGTTCCCGAAAACTTCAACTCCGCCGCCGCTCTGTGGGCGCTCATCGAGCGTCTTGACGAGGAATAAGAGGGGATATGCTGTTCACCTCTTACGGCTTTATCGCCTTTCTTTGTCTGCTGTTCGTCGCCTATTATTTCGTGCCGAAACGGTGGCAATGGGGACTGCTCCTTGCGGCGAGCTATATCTTTTACGCCTTTGCGGGCTGGCAGTGCCTCATATTTATTGCCGTCACGACCGTCTCCGCCTATGCGGTCGCCCGTCTTATGGCGAGGATGGCGGGGCGGGAGAGCGACTATCTTGCCGCCCATCGGGATTCGATGGACAAGGAAGCGAGGAAGGCATACAAGGCGAAGGCAAAAAAACGCCGTTTTGGCGTTCTTCTGTGCGGGCTTGTACTGAATTTCGGCATTCTTGCCGTTCTGAAATACACCGCCTTTGCGGTGTTCAACCTCAATTCGGCGCTGACGGCGTTCGGTGCGGAGCCGTTGGGTATCCCCGACCTGCTCCTTCCCATGGGCATATCCTTTTACATCTTTCAGACCATGGGCTACCTCATCGACGTCTATCGGGGAAAAACACAAGCCGAGGAAAATTTCTTCCGCTTGGCGTTGTTTGTGTCCTTCTTTCCGCAGCTTGTGCAGGGACCGATCTCCCGTCACGGAGACCTTGCGGCGCAGCTGTACGCCCCTCATGCCTTTGATGCCCGTGGCTTTACATACGGGCTTCAGCGCATTCTGTGGGGCTACTTCAAGAAGCTGGTCATTGCCGACAGGGTACTGGTCGCCATGCAGACTATGCTGGACACGCCCGACGGATATCGGGGCGTGTACGTGATTTTGCTGATCCTGCTTTATTCGGTGCAGATCTACGCCGACTTTACGGGCGGTATCGACATCACCGTCGGTGTGGCGCAGTGCCTTGGCATTCGCTTGGCGGAGAACTTCGACCATCCCTTTTCGTCCCGCTCCACCAAGGAATACTGGCGGCGGTGGCACATCACCATGGGGAGCTGGTTTACCGATTACGTGTTTTATCCGCTGTCGGTCACACGCCCTATGATGAAGCTCTCCAAGTGGAGCCGCCGAGTGCTGGGCAACACCGTGGGAAAGCGTATTCCCGTCTATCTTGCCACCATCGTCACATGGTTTCTGACGGGTCTTTGGCACGGTGCGGGGTGGAACTTTATCGTGTGGGGTCTGCTCAACTGCGCCGTCATTCTCGTCTCGCAGGAGCTGGAGCCGCTCTATGCCCGCTTTCGGGTGAAATTCCCGAGGCTTACCGCCTCCTCCCCTTACGGGGGCTTTATGGCGGTGCGTACCTTTTTGCTCATGGGGCTGTTTCGCTCCCTTGACTGCTATCGGGATGTGGGGCTGACCTTCCGTCTGTGGGGGAGCATGCTCACCGTGTGGAATTGGGGCGAGCTTGGGTCGGGCATGATGAGCCTTGGGCTTACGCTTGCCGATTGGATCATCCTTGCGGGGGGCGTGCTGACGGTCGCTGTCGTCAGCAGGCTGACGATGCGGATGGATATACGGGAGCGGCTGTACGACCGCCCTGTGCTGTCGTGGGTGCTGTGCGGCGGACTGCTCCTTGCGATCCTGCTCTTCGGCGCATACGGCGTAGGGTATGACGCCAGCCAGTTTATCTATAACCAATTTTAAGGATAACGCATGAAAAAACGAATTTTGATTACGGTCTGCGCCCTCCTTGTCCTTGCCCTTGTGCTGGGGCTGTGTCAGGCGGTGCTGATGCCGAAATATCGGGAAAATCCCGAGGGTGCGCTGATCGGGGAATATTACGCCGAGGCGGGGGAACATGACGTTCTGTTCGTGGGCGATTGCGAGGTCTATGAGAGCATCATTCCCGCCGTGCTGTGGGAGGAATATGGGATTTCCTCCTATGTGCGGGGCAGCGGACAGCAGCTTGTGTGGCACTCCTACTATCTGCTTCGGGAAATGCTGGAGAAGGAGACCCCCAAGGCGGTGGTCTTTAATGTCCTTGCGCTGAAATACGGAGAGCCGCAGAGCGAGGCGTTCAATCGTATGACGCTGGACGGTATGCAGTGGTCGTCCTCCAAGGTACAGGCGATCCGAGCCTCTATGACCGAGGACGAGCAGTTTCTGGACTATGTGTTTCCGCTGTTGCGGTTCCATTCCCGCATCACCGAGCTGAAGGGAGAGGATTTCCGCTATGCCTTCTCCGAGCCGCCTGCCGTGTCTCACAGCGGCTATCTGATGCAGACGGGAGTTGCTCCCATGTCCGCCGAGCTTGCCGATATTGAGGGTGCGAGACTGTCGGACTATACTCTGCCAAAGACGGCGATGGACTATTTGGAGCGGATGCGTCTTTTGTGCGAGGAAAAGGGAGCCGAGCTGATTTTGATGAAGGCGCCCACCAATTCGTGGGCATACTGGTGGTATGAGGAATGGGAGGAGCAGATCGTGTCTTACGCCGAGCAGAACGGCTTGCGATACTACAACTTCATTCCGCTGTGCGGCGAGATCGGCATTGACTGGAGCCGAGATACCTATGACGGCGGCGTGCATTTGAACGTGTACGGTGCCGAGAAGCTGACAAGCTATTTCGGAGAGATATTACAGAGCGAACACGGTATTGCCGACCGCCGAGCCGATACCGAGCTGTCCGAGCGGTGGCAGGGCAGAGTGGAGCGGTATCATACCGATAAGGAAAACAGAGAAGGAGAGAAATAAAAAATGAAAAAAGCGATACTTTTGATATTGGTTTTGGCACTGACGGTTTGCGCCGTTGCCTGTGCCAAAAAAAATGACGGAGCAAGCACCGAGGGGGGAACAACCGCCACGGGCTTTGGCGTAACGGTGAACGGTACGGCGGTGGAGCTGGGCAAGGATGCCGCTCCCGTGCTTGCGGCACTGGGTACGCCCACGCTCAGCCAAGAGGTCTTTGATTGCGGAGAGGGCAACTCCCGCATGTTCTACCGCTTCGGTTCGCTGGAGCTGTATACCATGAAGTCCGACGGCAAGGAGATCATCGACCAGATCGAGCTGAACGACGACTTGGTAAGCACCGACAAGGGAATTTGTATTGGCGATACGGTTGAAAAAGTCAAGACCGCCTACGGTGAGCCTCAAAGGGGCGACGAGGACGACCTCGTTTACGTGTCGGGCAATCAGGAGCTGACCTTCGAGATCGACGACGGCAGAGTGGAGGAGATCGGTCTTTTACGGGTGACGAGGTAATATCCATGCTGTAAGGCGGGGCTTGCTCCGCCTTTTTTGATAACAGAACAAATTTTTTATGTTTTTTTTGCAAATTTAGTATTGATTTTTTCTTTCAAAACATCTATAATGTTTATAGCGTGTTTATTGCATCGGGTGCAGAATCCCAAAATCAAGAATCTCAAAGGAGAACGATCATGAATCTAAAGAACAGTGTAAAGTCCTTTCTGAAAAGTCTGGATCGTATGCGCTACCGTCATCTTTGTAATCTGTCCGGGGTGGAATATCAGCCCTGTGACTACAAAACGGGCAACACGCCACCTGCCGATGGCTGGATGCCTTATACCTCCGACATGCCCTTGCAGGGAACGGATGCCCATTTTTGGCTCCGTGCATCCTTCCGAACCCCTGCTGTGCAGGAGGGAGAGGAGCTGATCCTAAGGATCAACGAGGGCTTTGACGGACACGGACAGGGATTGCTGTACTTAAACGGCAGGATGATCCAAGGCATAGACAACAATCACACCGAGGCTTTTTTAGAGCCGGAGACCGAGTATGAGCTGTACAATTATATTTACACAGGCACACGCCGAAGCCCTTCCTTTTACAGCATGGAGCTGCTTGCGCTGAACAAGCAGGTCGAGCAGCTGTATTATGATGTGAAGGTTCCTTATGAGGTCTGCGAGCTGTTGTCCGAGGCGGATTCCGATTGGATCCGAATGATGTCGGTGCTGTCGGATGCTGCCCGTCTCGTCGATCTGCGTGACCCCGACGGCGAAACCTGTCAAGCGTCGGTCAAGGACGCCATTGACTTTATGGCATCCGAGTTCTACGGCAAGCTCTGCACTACCGAGGGAAAGCCTGTGGTGCATTGCGTGGGACATACCCACATCGACGTGGAGTGGCTGTGGCACAGAGCGCAGACCCGTGAGAAGATCCAGCGGAGCTTCGCCACAGCCAAGATGCTGATGGACCGTTACCCCGAATACAAATTCACCCTGTCTCAGCCCGAGTTGTATCGGTATCTGAAGGAAGAGGCTCCCGAAAAATACGAGGAGCTGAAGGAGTTGGTCAAGGAGGGCAGATGGGAGCCGGAGGGAGCGATGTACTTAGAGGCGGACTGCAATCTGACCTCGGGCGAGAGTCTGGTGCGCCAGATCCTGCACGGCAAAAAATTCTTCCGCAAGGAGTTCGGTAAAGAGAGTCGTGTGCTGTTTCTGCCCGATGTGTTCGGCTATTCCGCCGCCATGCCTCAGATCCTGAACAAGAGCGGAGTGGAATATTTTGTTACCTCCAAGATCAGCTGGAATGATACCAATTTGATGCCCAAGGATGCCTTCCTGTGGGAGGGGATCGACGGCTCCGAGATCTTTACCTCCTTTATCACCACCCAAGGATATGGCGGTGAGCCGGGAGCAAAACACAAGGGAACCACATATTGCGGCAAGCTGAACCCCTCCGAGATTAAGGGAACCTGGGAGCGGTTTCAGCAAAAAGAATATTCCGACCGCATCATGACGACCTACGGCTATGGCGACGGCGGCGGAGGTCCCACCAAGGAGATGCTGGAGGTACAGCGCCGTTTGGCGAAGGGGTTGCCGCAGATGCCTGTGACCGAAATGAGTCTCCTGTATCCCTATCTGCAAGCTGTGAAGGGTAGCTTTGACGAAGCCTGCAATCGCACCGACTGTACTCCCAAATGGGTCGGTGAGCTGTATTTGGAATTTCACAGAGGAACCTATACCTCCGTCGCAAAGGTCAAGCGGGGCAACCGCAAATCAGAATTTTTGCTGGCAAATGCCGAGGCGCTGTCTGTGACCGACCTGACCTTTGGCGGCGACTATGACGCCGAGGGGCTGAACCGCATCTGGCGCAAGACCTTGCACAACCAGTTCCACGACATTCTCCCCGGCTCCTCGATCAAGTGGGTCTATGACGGCACCGACAAGGATTACGCCGCTATTGCCGAGTATGCCGACGGAGTGGCAACGCAAAAGCTGTCTGCCATCGCCTCCCGTCTGAATACCGAGGGCGGTACGCTGATCTATAATCCCACGGGCTTTGCAAGACGGGTCGCTCTGTCGGTCAACGGCACCTATCGGGAAACGGTAGAAGTAGTCCCCTCCTACGGTTGGACGGTGGTGCAGGATACCGCCCCCAACAGCCGTGTGACGGTGCAGGGCATGACCGCCGAAAATGATTTTTATGTGCTGACCTTGAATGAGGCGGGGCAGATCGAGACATTGCTTGACAAGCGAGTGGGAAGAGGCGTGTTCAAGGCGGGACGGTGCGGCAACGTGCTGACCGTGTTTGAGGACAATCCCAACCAATACGATAACTGGGAGCTTCAGGAGTTCTACCGTCTGAAGCCCTATCCGCTGAACGACAAGGCGACGGTGATCCCTGTCACCGACGGAACACGAGCAGGCTTTCGGATCAAACGGCAGTATATGCATTCCACCATTCTCCAGACGCTATGGCTCTATTCCGAAAGCAGCCGCATCGACTTTGAGACGGTGATCGACTGGCACGAGCATCATCAGGTGCTGAAGGCATCCTTCCCCCTGCATGTCCATGCCATGAGCGCGACCTATGACATACAGTACGGTCACGTGACCAGAGCGACCCATGAGAATACCTCTTGGGACGAGGCGAAGTTTGAGGTCTACGGACACAAGTGGGCGGATATCTCCGAGTCTGGCTACGGTGTAGCGCTGCTGAATGATTGCAAGTACGGATACAGCGCCCGAGGAAGCGATCTGAGCCTTACGCTTTTGAAGTGCGGTACCGATCCCAACCCCGATGCCGACCAGGGCGAGCATCGCTTCACCTATTCGTTGATGCCCCATGTGGGCGACTTCCGGGAGGCGGGCGTGATCACCGAAGCATGGGCATTGAATCAACCGCTGCTTTATCAATCGGTGGGAGCAGGCAAGGGAAGTCTTGCCGAGATCTTTTCCCTGGTCTCGGTGGATGTGCCCAATGCGGTGATCACCGCCGTGAAAAAGGCGGAGGACGATAACGGTCTGGTGGTGCGCTTCCACGATGCCTACGATTGCAAATCTACGGTAACGGTAAGCGTTCCCGCTGAATACGGACGGGCATGGCTTTGCAATCTGCTGGAGGAGCCGGAGCGTGAGCTGACGGTGACCGATGGCAGGGTAACGTTGTCGTTGTCCAATTTTGAGATCGTAACCTTGAAGTTTGCAAAATAAGCTTTTCCGGCAAGTACTTCCACATAAGTTTCATACAGAAAAGCCTCCGAATGACATCGGTCATTCGGAGGCTTGCGTGTGTCGATAAAGGATATCGGCACACTTTTTTTGTATCACGAAAACAAAAGGAGCGTTCCATAGAGAATTCGTTGTGAGGAGAAATCACCAAACTCGTAGGGCGGGGGCTTGCTCCCGCCGAAAAAGATTGAAATTTGAAACGGAATAGAACGGCGGCAGCAAGCCGCCGCCTTACAATGAGAGATATGCGAACATAGTGGGATTCCCCGCAGAATAAGAAAAAACAAAAAAATCTCGAAAATGTTCATATTGTGCTATAATTGGTTCATATTGTGCATTGTTTTTTCCTGCTTTTATGGTATAATGAAAGTAAGAATCGGTCGGATGCGCTTCCGAACCGAAAAAAGAATGAAAAAGGAGACAGGAGTATGACAATGCAACAGGGTCAGAAAAAATGGAAGGTAGCCGTCATCGGCTGCGGTATGTTTGCCAACGGGCAATATCTGCCCAACATCGCAAAGGAGGCAAATGCGGAATGCGTTGCCGTCTGCGATATCGTCCCTGAGCGGGCGCAGAAGGCGGCGAAGAAATTCGGCGTTCCCGCTTGGTATTCTTCGGTGGAGGAGCTGCTGGCACAGTGCGACTTCGATATCGCCATCGACGCCGCCTCCATTCAGGCACACCATCAGATCAATATGGCGATTCTCGGAGCAGGGAAGCATCTGGTCTCCCAAAAGCCCGCCGCTCCCTCGGTGGAGCTGATGACCGAGCAGATCGAGCTGGCAAAGAGGATGGGCGTGAAATTCGTCTGCGCTCCCATCCACCCCATGCGCTACGATCTGGCAGTCGCCCGTCAGATGATCCGTGACGGCGTGATCGGTGAGCCTGCCTACATCAAGTGCAATCTGGCTCACGGCGGCCCCGAATACTTCCAATATCGGGATGCCGATCCCACATGGTTCTTTGAGGACGGAGCGGGGGCTCTCGTGGATATGGGCGTGCACGGCTTGCAGATCGTCACCTCCATGTTCGGCCCCGCCAAGAAGATCAGCTGTCTTGCCGCCGTCACCACCCCCAACCGTCGGGTCCGTTCGGGCAAGTACAACGGCAAGCCCATCGAGGCAAACAAGATCCCCGATGAGTATTTTATCTCCATCACCTTCGCCAACGGCAAGATCGGCTTTGTGGATACGGGATTTTCGCAGAAGGCGTCCAAGGCGCCTCAGCTGGAGATCTTCGGCAGTGAGGGAACACTTGCCTTTTCCAAGGGATATATGCAGAATCCCATGCCCGAGGTCTATATGGACTGTCCCGAGCGGGGCATTCGCGGCTGGGTAGAGCCCATGAGCTGGGAGACGAAGCCGAAGAAGCTCATCAGCCAGTGCTGCTGTCTGCGTGACCTGATTGATGCCGTGGAGGAGGATCGTGAGCCTGTGCTGACTCCCGAGCATGCCCGTCACGTGCTGGAGATCATGTGTAAGATTCCCGAAGCCATTGCCGGCGGTGCCACCGTTGAGTTGGAAACCACTTTTTGAGAAAGAGGAGAGAAGCGATGAAAAAATTAAAGACAGGTATTTTCAGCTTTGCCCATCCCCACATCAGTGCGCTGATGCGTCTGCTGGCGCAGAGACCCGATGTGTTTGAGGTGGTGGGCTTTGCCGAGGTTCCTCCCTATTCGGAGGAACACTTGGAGAAGCATTGCGCCAAAATGGCGGAGAAATTTCCCGAAGCCAAGAAATTTGACAATTGGGTCGATCTGGCGGATGCGGGATTGGATTTTGCCGTAGTGACGTCGGACAACGCCTCCCGTAAGGAGGTCTGCTGTGCCTTGCTTTCGAGGGGAGTTCACGTCATTGACGAAAAGCCCATGGCACCCACCTTTGAGGACGGGGCAGCAATGGTCACATGCGCCAAGGAGAACGGCGTGCGGATGCTGACCAACTGGCCCATTGCTTGGTTCCCCAGCTTTACCCTTGCCAAGCAGATGCTGGACGAGGGACGGATCGGCACGCTGATGCGGTGTGTCTACCGAAGTCCTGCCACATGGGGACCCTTCTCCTATTCCAAGGACGGACAGCTTCCCCCCAAGGAGGAGCTTCTTGCCAGCTGGTGGTATCAAGCCCATCGGGGCGGCGGCTCGATCTTGGACTATGCCTGCTACGGAGCGGCACTGTCCACGTGGATGTTCGGGCAGTCGGCTGACCGTGTTGCCTGCCTTGCCAAGCAGTTTGCCACCGACTTTTCCGATGTAGAGGATTACAGTGCCATGCTGCTGGATTTCGGCAAGGGCGTGGGACTTTTGGAGGGCTCTTGGTCGACCTATAACCCTGCCGAGATCCCCAGCGGCCCCGTGCTGTACGGCACCGACGGTGTGATCGTTTGCGACCGCCACAGCAACGTGCTGAAGCTCTATGAGGGAAGAAGCCACGGATGGATCGCTCCCACCGAGGTCATCGAGCTTCCCAAGCCAGACGTTCCTGCCCTGTCCGCCGAGAGCGTGGTCGGGTGCTTGGCGGAGGGCAGAGAGCCGCACCCGCTGCTTTGCGAGGAGCTGAATCTGCGGATCGTGGCGGCATTGGATGCCGGCGCACGGTCCGCCAAGACGGGCGTGACCGAAACGGTACGGCGCTTGGTTCTGTAATATCGGAATATAGGAAGAATCGGTGAAGAAAAGGAGAAACAACCATGAAAAAATTGAGAGTTGCCATTATCGGAACGGGAATGATCGCCAACAGTGCTCATTTTCCCGCCCTGAATGTGTTGAGAGAAGAGGGACTTGTTGAGGTGGTCGGCGTTGCCGATATCCGTGAGGAGGTAGCGGCAGAGACCGCCCGCCGCCATGCGGTACCCAACTACTACAAGGATCCCCAGAAAATGCTGGACGAGCTGAAGCCCGATTTTGTGGCGGTCTGCACGCCCAACATGTACCACAAGGAGTGGACGATCAAGGCGTTGCAGGCAGGGGCGCACGTTGCCTGCGAAAAGCCCATCGCCCTGACCTATGCCGACGCCAAGGAGATGTGGGATACCGCAGAGGCATGCGGCAAGATCCTGTTCCCCTGCCAGTGTATGCGGTGGAGAAATTACATGCAGCACTCCAAGGCACTGATCGAGAGCGGCGAGCTGGGCGACGTGTACTTCTCCGACATCGAATTTATCCGTCGGATCGGCATTCCCACGTGGGGCTTCTTCCATATGAAGGAGCACAACTTCGGCGGCCCCTTCTGCGACCTTGGCGTGCATCTGATCGACTCGCTTTTGTGGCTGGTGGGCGACAAGAAGATGGTCAGTGTGTCGGGCAGTGCCTACACGAAGCTTGCCAATCAGGGCGAGGACATCCATCTGAGCCTTGCCGAGAGCGGCGCATACAGCGGAGCCTTCACACCCCGTCCTTATGATTATCGGGAGTTCAACGTGGAGGAATTTTCCACGGGCTTTCTGCGCATGGAGGGTGGCATGAGCGTCAACTTCAAGTTCTCTTGGGCGTTGAATCTGCCCACCACCAACCTTGACATGGTGATCTGCGGCGACAAGGGCGGCTTGTCGGTGAACAAGGAGCGTCTGTACAAGAACATCGGGCGGTATCAGAGCGAGTGCGACATGAAGTGGTTCGACAACGGTGCCTATCGGGGCGTTCCCTTCGAGCAGCACCGCTACATGTACCGCAATATCATCAACACCCTTGCGGGCAAGGAAGAATTTCTCATCAAGAAGCATCAGAATCTGGAGGTCGCCAAGATCATCGAGGCGTTCTACCGTTCGGCAGAGCAGGGGCGTGAGATCCGTGCGGAGGAGATCGTATGAGCATCCGAGCCGTGATCGTGGGAACTGCCCACATGCATGCCAATGAGATCGCCCTGTATATCGACGGTCAGCCCGATACCGAGCTGTGCGGCGTGGCAGACACGCCTGCCGCCATTCCCGAGCAGACCGAGAAGCGGTATACGAGAGCATGGAATCTGAACAATATCGTCAACACCTACCATACCACCTCCTTTGCCGATTATCGGGAGATGCTGGATACGGTCAAGCCCGACGTGGCGTATATTTTGTGCGAGAACTGCAACAAGGCGGAGGTCGCCCGTGAGGTGGCACGCCGAGGGATCGACGTGATCGTGGAAAAGCCCATGGCGACCACGGTGGAGGAAGCCCGTGCCATTGCCTCTCTGCGGGAGGAATTTGGCGTGCGGGTGTTCGTCAACTGGCCCGTGGCATGGAGAAAATACGTGAGGGAAATGAAGGCGACGCTTGACAGCGGTGTGTGCGGCGAGCTGAAGAAGCTTCGCTATCTGAACGGTCACACGGGGCCTCTCGGAAAGGGCGCACGGCACAGAGGCGTTGCTGCCAATGCGGAGGACATGACCGATGAGGAAAGAAGCCGTACCTGGTGGTATCGGGAGGAATTCGGCGGCGGTGCCTACTTGGATATTCTTTGCTATGGCTGTTATTTTACCCGTTGGCTGTTCGGCAGAGTGCCTGACGATATGATGTCGCTCTCGCAAAACTTGGGAACGCCTTACGGAGACGTGGAGGACAATCTGGTTGCGGTCGCCCGCTATGAGGAGGGCTTTTCGGTCTGTGAGGGGACATGGACGACCCCCCGCCGTCGGATGCCCACAGGACCTGAGCTGGTCTGCTCCGACGGTGTGATCTGGTGCGACGGCACGCCCGACGGCGAATCGTTCGTGGCGGCGGTAGACATGACGGGCAAGGAGCTGCCCACCGTCAGTCTGTCTGCACAGGAGGTCTATGCCAACATGCCTTGGCAGTATGCCGCCCACCGCTTGGAGGGAAAGCCTGTGCATCCGACGCTTACCGCCGATTTCAATGCGGACGTTATCGCCATGATCGAGGCGGCAAGACGCTCCGATAAGAGCCGACATGCCGAGGCGGTGGAGCGGGTATGATCAAGGGACTGGTCGCCGATATCGAGCGGTTTTCCACCCATGACGGACCGGGTATCCGTACCGTGGTCTTTCTCAAGGGCTGTCCGCTTCGTTGCGCTTGGTGCCACAATCCCGAATGTATCTCCTATGAGCCGCAGGAGCTGTTCTATCCCGAACGGTGTATCGGGTGCGGCAAATGCGCCGAGGGCTGTTATTCGGGCGCACGGGTGATGTGCGGTCGGGAAATGTGCGCAGAGGAGGTCATGGAGGAGGTTCTGCGTGACAGGGCCTATTACGGACAGATAGGCGGCGTGACGGTATCGGGGGGAGAGCCATTGGCTCAGCCCGCCTTTACGAGGGAGCTGATCGAGGCGTGCCGTAGGGAAGGAATTTCGGTTGCCATCGAAAGCAGTATGATCCGCTATGACGAGGAGCTTTTGTCGGGGATCGACCTGCTGATGGCGGATATCAAGGTGATGGATGACGGGCTTCACCGCACCTACACGGGGGTGAGCAACCGTCGCATTCTGGAGAATCTGCGAAGGGCGGATGCTCTCGGTGTGCCCATGCTGATCCGCACGCCCATCATTCCCGGGGTCAACGACACACAGAAAAATATTGCGGAAACGGCGGACTTCTTGCGTACTCTTCGGCATCTTCGGGGCTACGAGCTGTTGCCCTATCATCCGTTGGGGCAGTCCAAGGCAGAGGCACTGGGTCTTTGCCGCCCCGCATTTTCGGTTCCCACAAAAGAAAAAATGGAGGAATTGCGTACTTATGCTGACCTACAAGGATCGCTTGGCGGCAATGCGCCGCACAAAAATTGAACATACCCTGCAAAAGCGAGCGCAGAACGGCTATACCGATCTGGACGATTTCGGAACCGTGCCGCTGCCCGATGGCTACTATGTGGAGCCCTGCTACAACAGCGAGAACGGCAGCTTTTACGGACTCGACGGTATGTGCGAGAATTTCTGTCGGGTCATCGGGGCGCACCCCGCCTATGTAGACCCCATGGAGATGCTCTGCGGCAGATGGCGGGATATGCTGGTGAACTATCGGGGCGATATCCACTATATGCCCGATTGGATCAAGAAAAACGAAAGGCTCCGCAATTTCATGTCGTCGGGCGTGACGGCACAGTGGAGCAAGCGGTGGGATGAAAAGACCTACCCCTATGACGAGCTGAAGCCACTGCAAAAGAAATACAATCTGACCACGGGTATTGACGGCGATGCCCATTTTGCCTGCGACTACCGCATCGGGCTCTCTCTCGGCTTTGGCGGACTTTTGGAAAAGATCCGCTATTACCGAACGGTCAATCCCGACAAACAGGCATTTTACGATGCCGAGGAGCGAGTGGTGCTTGCCATCGTGGCGTTTATCGACCGCCACATCGAAGCGATTCGGGAAATGATCCCCGCCGAGGAACGCCCCGAGCTGAGGGAGTCCTTACAGACCATGCTGTGTGTCTGTGAGAATGTACGCATGGGGGCACCCAAGACCTTTCATGAGGCGTGCCAGTGGGTGGCGTTCTTCAACTGCGCCGCCCGTATCTATACACGGGACGGAGCGGGCTTTCAGTTGGATACGCTTCTGCTCCCCTATTACGAGGCGGACGTGGCGGCGGGACGGCTGGACGATGAAACGGCAAAGTTCCTCATTGCCAATCTGCTTCTCATCGACCCCCACTACTATCAGATATCGGGCGTGGACGAAAACGACCGTGACCTCACAAACCATCTGTCCTATCTGATCTTGGACGGGGCGGATGCCATCAACATCTCCTGCAATCTGACCGTTCGGGTGCATGACAACTGCGACCCCGCCTTTTTGCGCCATGCGGTGGCGTGCCTCTTCCGCAACAAGAACGGCTTTCCCCGCTTCTGCTGTGACAAGACCCTGTGCGAGGGCTACATGCGAAACGGCGTGGATCGGTCGGTAGCAAGGGAGAGGATCGCCGTGGGCTGTAACTGGATGTGCGTGCCGGGCAGGGAATTTCCCATGAACGACACGGTGAAGGTCAACATTGCCAAGGTGCTGGAGGTTGCATTGGAGGAGCTTCGCTATGTTCCCGAACCATCGGTGGAGTCACTGTACGGCTTGTTTGAGATGCATTTGCAGATCGCACTGGACGTGATCGCCAAGGGGGTCAATCACCACTTGGATCATGTACATGCGGTGACCCCCGAGCTTGTGATGAATCTGATGTTCCACCATTGCCTTGAGGAGGGCAAGGACGCCTCCGAGTGCGCCGAGCTGTTCACCGTGGGCGTGGACGGAGCCGGACTTGCCGTGGTCGCCGATTCTCTGGCAGCCATCGAGCAGCGCATCGAGCGGGAGAAAAAGCTGGATTGGGGCGTGTTGTATGAGGCACTGGATACCGATTTTGCCGATCAGCGTGTGCATGACATCATGGCATCCGTTCCCAAATATTGTAGCGGCGGCAGTCTTGCCGACGCTTGGGCAAAGCGGCTGACCGAGACCTTTGCGCGGGCGGTGAAGGCACAGCCCATGCCGAAGGGTAGACAGCTTATTCCCGGGTGGTTCTCTTGGGCGAGAAGCATCGAATACGGAGCGGCGGTCGGCACCATGCCCAACGGTCGCCGCCGAGCAGAGCCTCTGTCCCACGGAGCCAATCCGAATCCGCATTTCCGTAAGGACGGAGCGGTAACGGCGCAATCCGAGGGCATCGCATCGGTGCAGTGCGGCTACGGTAACACGGCACCCCTTCAGCTGGAGTTTGATCCCAAGCTCACCGAGGAGGAGGGGGGCATTGACGTGGTGTTACAGCTTATCCGTGCGCACTTCGAGCAGGGAGGAACGCTCATCAACATCAACATTCTGGACGGCGAGAAGCTGTTGGAGGCAAATGAGAACCCCAATCTTCACCCTGACCTTGTGGTGCGGGTCACGGGCTTTACGGCGTATTTCGCCTCTCTGTCTCCCAAATTCCGTCAGCTGGTGGTGGATCGCTTCCTGGAAGGGATGTAAAACCGATTCTCCCCACGTTTTATCATGAAAATTGCCCCGAGGCGGTTGACAATCGCCTCGGGGTTTGATATAATGATAAGGTATAGTGTCAGACCTCAAAGGAGAAAGCTATGATTTGTGATACCATATTGGACGCCATGGGCAATACGCCTATGATCCGTTTGCATCATATGACAGATTCGGAGGATGCCGAGATCCTTGTCAAGTTCGAGGGCTTGAACGTGGGCGGCTCCATCAAAACACGGACTGCCTTCAACATGCTGCGTGTGGCAGAGGAGCAGGGCTTGCTGTCTCCCGATACCGTCATCGTTGAGCCGACCAGTGGCAATCAGGGCATCGGACTGGCTTTGGTGGGTGCGGTGAAGGGCTATCGGGTGAAGATCATCATGCCCGATTCGGTCAGCGAGGAGCGGCGGAAGCTGGTGGAGCATTACGGCGCTGAGGTGATCCTTGTCCACGACGACGGCAACATCGGGCTTTGTATCGAGGAGTGCTTGGCAATGGCGTTGCGGATGAAGGAGGCTGATCCGAGGGTGTTCGTGCCTCAGCAGTTTGAGAACCCCGCCAATCCCGCCATTCAGCGGAGTGCCACGGGCAGAGAGATCCTTGAGCAGGTGAATGGCCCCATCCACGGCTTTTGCTCGGGCATCGGCACGGGCGGAACCATTACGGGGATCGGGGAGACCCTCAAGGCAGAAAATCCCGATATGCTCATTTGGGCAGTGGAACCCGAAAATGCGGCGATCCTGTCGGGCGGCTCCATCGGTACGCACGTGCAAATGGGTATCGGTGACGGTGTGATCCCCGCCATTCTGAATCAGAATATTTACGATGATGTGTGCATCATCAAGGACGAGGAAGCCCTGCAAACCGCCAAGGACTTGGCAAGCAAGGAGGGCATTATGTGCGGCATCAGTAGCGGCACAAACGTCGCCGCCGCCTTGAAGCTGGCAAAAAAGCTGGGCAAGGGAAAAACCGTCGTCACCGTCCTGCCCGATACCGCCGAACGCTATTTCTCCACACCGTTGTTTAGTTAGAGGAGTGAGGGTGCGTCTTACTGGCGGTCAAAAGCATAGTCGCCTCACGCCCTGCCGGTTGTGATGCTCGTTGCTTTTTCCCTTTTCGCACTCCTTTTATCTGCCTTTGGGCAGCAGTCGTGCTCAAAGCTTTTAAAAAAGAAAAGTAAGCAAAAGAAAACATTGCAAAAAATATTTTTTAATTTTATTGTAGGGACAGGCGTCCTCGACTGTCCGAAAATAATGCAATTTGAAACGGATTAAACGGGCGAACGCAGTTCGCCCGCCTTGCTTTTTATACAAAAAATTGTCGTTTTCTCCAAAAAAGATTTGCCAAACCTATTGCATTTGCACAAGGAAAGTTGTATAATATTGAGCGGTTCTTCGGAATCGCATTTTATTGTATCATCGAGGAAGATCATGAAACTGTTTCAACCCAAGATCATTACCGCACTTAAGGACTACAACGGCAAGAAGCTGGCAAGCGATCTGGTGGCGGGCGTTATCGTTGCCATCATCGCTCTGCCGCTGTCCATCGCCCTTGCCATCGCATCGGGCGTTTCTCCCGAAAAGGGGCTGTATACCGCTATCGTAGCGGGCTTTGTCATCGCCCTGCTCGGCGGAAGCCGTGTCAATATTTCGGGGCCGACCGCCGCCTTTGCCACCATCGTGGCGGGCATCGTGGCGCAGTTCGGCATAGAGGGGCTGGTGCTTGCCACTCTGATGGCTGGGCTGCTCCTGATTTTGATGGGGCTTTGCCGTCTCGGCTCTCTCATCAAATACATCCCCTATACCATTACCACAGGCTTTACCGCAGGGATCGCCGTGACCATCGTCATCGGACAGGTCAAGGATTTTCTCGGTCTGACCTTTGCCCCCGGTACCCACGCCGTGGAGACCTCCGAAAAGGCGGTCGCCATCGTCCGCTCCTTTACCACGCTGAATTGGCAGGCGTTGGTCGTGGGACTGGTCGGCTTGGCGATCCTCATTGTATGGCAGAGGATCAAATACCTCAACAAGATTCCCGGCTCACTGGTCGCTGTGGTGGTCGGCGTGTTGATGGTCAAGCTGCTTCCCTTGGAGGTCAATACCATCGGCGATCTCTATACCATTTCCCGACAGCTTCCCACCTTTTCCTTTCCGCATGTGGACTGGGAGATGATCAAAGCCCTGTTGCCCAGTGCCTTTACCATCGCCATTCTTGCCGCCATTGAATCTCTGCTTTCCTGCGTGGTGTCCGACGGCATGATCGGCGACCGCCACGATTCCAATACCGAGCTGATCGCACAGGGAGCGGGGAACATCTGTTCAGGACTGTTCGGCGGCATTCCCGCCACGGGTGCCATCGCCCGTACCGCCGCCAATGTCAAGAACGGCGGACGCTCGCCTGTTTCGGGCATTGTCCATGCGGTGGTTCTGTTGCTCATTTTGGTGCTTCTGATGCCCTATGCCGCATGGATCCCCATGCCCATCATTGCCGCCATCCTCTTTATGGTGGCGTATAATATGAGCGAGTGGCGGCAGTTCGTCCGCATTTGCCGCCGTGCGCCCAAAAGCGATATCCTCGTGCTGGTGCTGACCTTTGTGCTGACGGTGATCTTTGATCTGGTGGTCGCCATTGCCGTGGGCATGATCGTAGCGGTGGTGCTGTTCATGAAGCGAATGGCGGACGTGACCCATGTGCGTGCCTGGTCGGCGGCAGACGAGCATTCAAAGACCGACGGCGGACGGCTGAAGGACATCCCCGAGCATACGGCGGTGTTTGAGATCGATGGCCCTATGTTCTTTGCCGATTCCGAGAAATTTTCGGGCTTTCCCTTCAAGGAGGGCGACCGAGTGATGATCCTGCGGATGCGGAACGTACCGTCGATCGACGGCTCCGCTATGCGCAGTCTGGAAGCCTTGCACCGCACCTGTACGGCACGGGGAATGGTTCTGTTGCTGTCTCATGTAAACGAACAACCCATGGAGGTCATGAAGCATGCGGGCTTTGTGGAAGCGGTGGGAGAGGAACATTTCCTTGCCAACATCGACGAAGCGCTTGCCATGGCACGAACCGTCGGAGAACGTCAATAAAAGAAAACGATCCCCCCATTTTAGCGTGATGTCCTTAACGGACAAATCACGCTAAACGATGTTTGCCCTTGCAGGCAAGTGATGACGGCTTCGCCTTGTGATGTTCACTGCGTGAATGATGTTGTGCCTTCGGCACAGTGGGCAAACATCACATCACTGTGAGCCTTGGCGAGCAACATCATTATGCGTAGCATAACATCACTTTTGCGTTAGCAAAAACATCACTAACAGAAAAAGAGAGGACATCTCGGCTATAAACCGATTTGTTCTCTCTTTTTCACCCATTCTTCCGGGGATCGTTTTCTTTCAAGAACCCGCAAGGAGTGATTTTATAGTCCGAGGTCGGCTTTGACGGCGTTGCAGAGAAGCTCTCGCATTTCCTTGACGAGGTGATATTCGTCATGTCCGTATTTCGCCACGTTGCACCGAGTGGCATCGGTCAGGATGATGACATACAGACCACCGGCGGGATCAACAAAGAGAAGCTGTCCTGTGTGTCCGCAGTGACCGAAGCTTCCTGTGGGGAAAAGCTCACCCGTTTGCTTGTAGCGTTCGTCCACGTAAAGATACCCCAAGCCCCGTGCGTCGGACATATCGGGGGTATGGTTTTGGATCGAAAGGGAAAAGGTCTGCTCAGAGTACAGGGGAGCGCCGTGATTCAGAAGCATATGACAAAAGCGGTCGAGATCGGCAACGCAGGAGAACACGCCCGCATTTCCCGCAACACCGCCCAGATGCCGACAGTTGTAATCGTTCACAACGCCCAACAGATCATCGGTCTGATTGGCATTGACGATGTTTTGACGGTCGGTGGGCAGGAAGGAGCTCCGACTCATGCCCAAGGGATCGGCAACCAGTTGGGAAAACAGGAGGTTCAGCGGCTTTCCGAAGATCTGCTCCAGAATTTTGCCCAACAGGATAAAGGCGGGACAGCTATACAGCACATCACTTCCGATCGGGATATCGGAGGGGAGCGAAAGAATATACTCTCCGACGGTTTCATAGGTGGTACCGTCCTTGCGGAGATTTTTGTGACCGATCCCCATGGTATGGGTCAGCAGATGCTTAACGGTCAGCTCGCCGCCGTTTTCAAAATATCGGGAAACAGGCGTGTCCAAGGCGATCAAGCCACGGTCGAGTGCTATGAGCATGAGCTGTGTGACGGACAGAATTTTCGTCACCGAAGCCATGTCAAACAGGGTCGATTCATTCAGCTCCTGCGAAGTGCTTTTGAAATAGGTCAGGAGCGGTCGCTCTCCGATGCCTGCACGGATGGCAACATTCCGAAGGCGTTCTTCTGCGAACAGCTTGGCAACGGTCGATTCTACGTGTGTCATAAAAAACCTCCGATTTTTTCATTCTGCCACCATTATATACCTTTTTCGGAGGAAAGTCAACAGTTTTTCAAATTTCGTCAAACAAAAAGAAAAATGGCTCTTGACAAAAGGAAAAAAGGGTGCTATAATAAAATAACAAACGTTATTTAAAGGAGGCGAGACTGTGCCGCCTAAGGAAAAGCTGACAAAAGAGGAGATCGTTCGGTGCGCCTTTACGCTGTTGCGGGAGAGCGGATACGATTCCTTGAATGCCCGTACTCTTGCCAAGAGACTGGGATGCTCCACCATGCCCCTGTTTCGACATTTTTCGGGCATGAAGGAGATTCGAGAGGTGGCGGTGGCAAGGGCGATCGAGCGATATTCGGACTATATTCGGCAAGGTCTTGCCGAGCCTATTCCGTTTAAGGGCGTAGGACGGGCATATATTCGGTTTGCCAAGGACGAGCCACAGCTCTTTCGGCTGTTTTTTATGACTCCGCCCGGAACGGTAGAGGGCATTCCCACCGTCGATCCCATGCTGGCGCAGGTGCTTCCCGCCGTTCAACGAGCCATGGGAAGCTCCACCGAGACACCCGAAAAAATGCTGTATGCCATGTGGATCTTCGTGCACGGTATCGCTTCGATGATCGTGACGGGCATGATTGAGTACGACGAAGAAACGATCGGTGCGATGAGCAGCGAGGTGTTTGCGGGATTAAAGGAGCAATGGAGCAAAAAGGAGGAGAAAAACGTATGAATCAAGCAACATATGCCATTGAGATTCAAGGCTTGAGTAAGCGATTTGGCACCATTCAGGCGGTGGATCGAGTCAGCTTTTCGGTCAAGCGGGGCGAGCTGTTTGCCTTTCTCGGCGTGAATGGCGCAGGAAAAAGCACGACGATTGCCATGCTGTGCGGACAGCTCAAGAAGGACAGCGGAGAAATTCTGATCGGAGGCGTCTCTCCGACCACGCACGGCGAGCAGATCAAGCGAAGCCTTGGCGTGGTATTTCAGCAATCGGTGCTGGACCGTGCGCTGACGGTGCGGGATAATCTGGAGAGCCGTGCCGCCCTGTACGGGATCTACGGAAAGGAGCTTGCCCGGCGGTTGACCGAGCTGTCGGAGCTTTTGGAGCTGGACAGCTTGCTGTCCCGACCGCTGGGAAAGCTGTCGGGTGGGCAGCAACGGCGGATCGATATTGCGAGAGCCTTGATCCACAGACCGCAAATTCTGATCTTGGATGAGCCGACAACAGGCTTGGATCCCCAGACCAGAAGATCGGTCTGGCAGGTCATCTCCCGTCTGCAACGGACAGAGGGCTTGACGGTATTTCTGACGACCCACTACATGGAGGAAGCGGCAGAGGCGGATCATGTGGTCATTCTTGAAAGCGGCTCCGTGGTAGCAGAGGGAACTCCGTTAGAATTAAAAAATCGCTATACGGGAGATTTTATTTTGCTGTACGGTGTGACAGAGGAGGAGGTTCGCTCCTTGGGTGTGCCTTCGGATCGGGTCGAATCGATTCCCGACGGCTGGCGGATCGGTGTGGCGCATACGAAGGCGGCGACCGATCTGATCGTAGCGCATCCGCACATCTTTCGGGATTATGAGATCGTCAAGGGACGGATGGATGATGTCTTTTTGTCGGTCACGGGAAAAACGCTGTCGGAAGAGGCGGGAGGAGAAACGTAATGAAGAGCTTGAGAATTTGGATCAAACGGAATGTAAAGCTGTTTTTTAAGGACAAGGGCTTATTTTTTACCTCTTTGATCACGCCCGCCATTTTGCTGGTGCTGTACATCACCTTTTTGGAAAAGGTGTATCGGGACAGCTTTGGGATGGCGTTGCCGGGGAATTTTTTGCTGTCGGAGGATATTATAGATGCTGTGGTGGGCGGACAGCTCATTTCCTCCCTGTTGGCGGTTAGCTGTGTCACGGTGGCGTTCTGCTCGAACATGCTGATGGTGCAGGACAAATTGACGGGAGCCGCAAGGGATATCGGCTTGTCTCCCGTGCCGCCGCACCTTCCCGCCCTGAGCTACTATCTTTCGACCTTGGCGGTGACCGTGCTGATCGCCTTGGTTGCCGTGGGCGGCGGATTTGTCTATCTCGGCGTGATGGGATGGTATCTGTCGGTTGCCGACGTGCTTTTGCTGCTCCTTGATGTGTTTTTGCTTGTGATGTTCGGAACGGTTCTGTCCTCCATCATTAACTTTTTCCTGTCCTCACAGGGGCAAATTTCCGCAGTGGGAACGATCGTCAGCTCGGGCTACGGCTTTCTTTGCGGTGCCTATATGCCGATCTCCCAATTTCCCGAGGGCTTGCAACGGGTGATCTCTTTTCTGCCGGGAACCTATGGAACCTCCTTGCTTCGGAACCATGCCATGCGAGGTGCGCTTGAGGCGATGAAGGAGGAGGGCGTTCCGCAAGAGATCGTGGAGCTTATCAGGGATTCCATTGATTGCAATTTGTATTTCTTTGATACCAAGGTCGAGGAATGGGTGATGTTTGCCATCTTGGGAGGAAGCGTTGCGTTGCTCCTTGCCGTGTATATTCTGCTGAATCTGCGAAGGGCAAAGCAGATCGTATAGGCATTACGGCGTTTCTTGCTTGGCGACCAGCTCAAGCAGGACAGTACCGCCCAACAACACGGTAAGGCTCATGAGCGGATATTCCAAATAGGGAAGAAAAACATGCCGCAGGACATCGGCGGAAACGGTGGGGTCGGCTTGCAGAGCATGAAGCAGGATCAGGCAAAGCTGACAGAGAATGGCGTACAGTCCGTAGGTCAGACAAAGCAAGGCGTTCCGACCGAGGGAATATGCATATGTACGGTTGCGTTGTTTCATACTACCTCCGATTGTTTCAATATACCTCCATTATAGTATAAACGGAGCAAAAAATCAATAGAGGATCCTTGGGAATGGGGGCAGATTTTGCCGCCGATCGGGAAGACGGTCGGAAATTCCGAGTTTTTTCCGAGAAGCTCTTTACTTTGGTGGATTTTTATGGTATAATAAAGGTAGAATAAACCAAAGAAAGGCTGCGATTGCAGAAGCGAAACAAGATGAAATGTCCTGCCTGTGGATTTAGCGACAGTAAGGTGATCGATTCCCGTCCTGTGGAGGAGGGAAACAGCATCCGCCGAAGAAGAGAATGTCCCGCATGTCAGAAGCGGTTTACGACCTTTGAGATATTGGAAACGGTTCCGATCATCGTGGTGAAAAAGAACGGAAGCAAGGAGCTGTTTGACCGAAGCAAGCTGCTGACCGGATTGCTGAAGGCGTGTCAGAAGCGTCCTGTCAATGCCGAAGAGATCGCTACGGAGATCGAAAACGAGATACAAAATTCTCTGTCTCCCGAAATTACCACGGGAGAGATCGGAGAGCTGGTGATGAAGCACCTGAAGCAGAGAGATGAGGTGGCGTATGTGCGGTTCGCCTCTGTGTATCGGGAATTTAAGGACATCGAGACCTTCCTTGCCGAGCTGAAGCAATTGAAGGGCGATGAATAAAAAAAGAGAGCAGGAAGCCACGTCTCCTGCTCTCTTTTTTCGAGGATTTCGGAAAAATTCTTCGAAAAAACGCAAACCCCTTGCATTTGAGGGAAAAAAGGTGTATAATAGTACAAGATTGAAATAATGCGGACAGTGTTCCCAAAAACGAAAGGATGATAAACATGGCAGAAGAATGTACCCATAACTGTTCTACTTGCTCGGCGTCCTGCTCCTCCAAGGAACAGAACAGCCTGAAGGAACAGCCTCACGAATTAAGCAGTGTCAAGCATATTATTGCGGTCGTCAGCGGAAAGGGCGGGGTCGGAAAATCTCTGGTTACCTCCATGCTGGCGGTCAATCTACAGCGGCTTGGCTATAAGACGGCAATTTTGGATGCCGACATTACAGGTCCGTCGATCCCGAAGGCGTTCGGCTTGAAGCAGGGTGTAGAGGGCGACGACCACGGCATGATCCCTCCGACGACCACCTCAGGCATTGATATTATGTCGGTGAATCTGATGCTGGAGGATGAGACCAAGCCCGTGGTTTGGAGAGGCCCCGTCATTGCGGGGGCGGTCAAGCAGTTCTGGACCGATACGATCTGGAATGACATCGACTATATGCTGATCGACTGTCCTCCCGGAACGGGAGATGTGCCGCTAACGGTATTTCAGTCGATCCCGATCGACGGCATCGTGATCGTCAGCAGTCCGCAGGAGCTGGTCTCCATGATCGTTTCCAAGGCGGCAAACATGGCACAGATGATGAATATTCCCGTGTACGGCTTGATTGAAAATATGAGCTATGTTAAGTGTCCCGATTGCGGAAAAGAGATCAAGGTGTTCGGCGAGAGCCACATCGAGGAGATCGCCGAAAAATTCGGCTATGATCTGTTGGCACAGATCCCGATGGATCCGAAGCTGACCGCATTGGTGGATAAGGGCTGGATCGAGCTGATGGACAACACCTATCTGGAAAGCGCCGCCGAGGTCTTGGTCAACCGAACCAAGCAGTAAAGCGGATCAAACGATGGGTGTAACGATTGGAGCCGTTGCGCTGAAATACGGCTTGATGCTGGCGCCGATGGCAGGGGTGACCGACCGTACCTTCCGATTGCTTTGTCGGCATCTTGGTGCGGAATATACCGTCAGTGAAATGGTATCTGCCAAGGCGCTTTGCTATGAGCAAAACGGAAAGCGAAAGGAATCGGTTCTGTCGGGGAGTGCTCCTCTGGCGGCGGTAACACGGGCGGAAAGCCCGATGGCGGTACAGCTTTTCGGCAGTGAGCCTGCCTTCATGGCGGAGGCGGCAAGAATGCTGGAATCGGGAGACTATCGGGGCTGTTGCTCGGATACGGCGCCTACCGCCATTGATATCAATATGGGATGCCCTGTGCGAAAGATCACGGGAAACGGAGAGGGCAGCGCGCTGATGAAAACGCCCGAGCTTGCCGCCGATATCGTAGCGGCGGTTCGGCGTGCGGTACGGTTGCCCGTGACGGTGAAGATACGTGCCGGATGGGATGCCGCCACGGTCAATGCGCCCGAGCTTGCCAAGCGATTGGAGCAGGCGGGAGCAGACCTGATCTGCGTTCATGCAAGAACCCGAGAGCAGCTGTACGCCCCGGGGATCGACCTTGAGGTGATCGAACGAACCAAGCGGGCGGTGCAGGTTCCCGTGATCGGCAACGGCGACATTTCCTCTGCCGAGGATGCGATACATATGATGGCGCAGACGGGCTGTGACGGTGTGATGATCGGTCGGGGTGCCATGGGTAATCCGTGGCTGTTTGCCGAGACCGTTGCGGCGATGGAGGGGCAGACCTACACGCCCCCCACCTTGGAGGAGCGGATTCGGACAGCCATGGAGCATTTGGACGGTATGCTACGGCACAAGGGCGACCGAGTGGGACTTGCCGAGGCGAAAAAGCACATGGCATGGTACCTGAGCGGCATCCGAGGTGCCGCGGCGGCAAGAGGACGGATCATGACAGCCGAGGCTCCCGAGGATATTCGGCGGATCATGCTGGGGCTGATTGCCCAAAATGAGGCAACTTTCAATTGAGGATAACAGATGGCAGATAGGCAAAGAAACAGAGTGGCGATCATTTCGAAGCAAGAGAATATTGTGAATTTTTTGAAGATGGAAGCGGATTGGTGCGGTTGCTCGGTCACGGTATCGGAGGCTCCTCCCATGGATGTGCGGGGCTATGATCGGATCGTGATGGATGCCAAGCTCGGCTATTGCATGCCGGGCGATTCCTCTTGTCAGGTCGTGACCTTGTTTACCGACGGCATGGAACGGGAGGAGGTCGATATAGGCACCTGTTGGGAATGGCCTGTTTCGCTGTCTGAGGTACGTTCGTTTTTTGAGGGGAGCTCTCATGCGCCGCAAGCAGAGGAAAGAACGGAGTGCGGTGAGCCGACGCTCTACATTTTGTCCGAAAAGAACAGGACGGTTTTATACAGAAACCGACAGATCGAGCTGACCGACCGAGGCTGGCAGCTGTTGCTGCTTCTTGCACAGGCAGGCGGCGAGACCGTTGACAGAGAAGAGCTTTTTGAGCTGTTCGAGACTCAAAAAGGGAACATTGTAGATGTGTATGTCCACCATTTGAGAAAAAGTCTGGAGGAGCCGTTTGGCATTCGCTTGATCCGTACGGTCAGAGGGAAGGGATATTCACTGAATGCCCGCCTTGTCTGGCTGACGAAGAAAACAAGCACGGCTGACGGTCAATGATATCTGCAAAAACAGAAAAGGAGCGGAACGAAACGGTTCGGCTCCTTTGTTGTTTGCTGAAAAGCGAAAAGAAAAAAGGACAGGATTCTTACGAACTCTGTCCTTTTTTGGTGACCCGTGGGAGAATCGAACTCCCGTTACCGCCGTGAAAGGGCGGTGTCTTAGCCGCTTGACCAACGGGCCTGGTAGCGGGAATTGGACTTGAACCCATGACCTACCGGGTATGAACCGGTTGCTCTAGCCAACTGAGCTATCCCGCCATAAAAAAGCGTTTTTTTCGAACGCTTGAATATTATACCACAGAATATGCCCTTTGTCAACTGTTTTTTTAAATTTTTTCAAGAAAATATTGGTTTTTCTTTTACAATTCGTTTTTGGGGGAAAACAGAGAAGGGGCTATGCTTGCGGCATAGCCCCTTTGGTTTGACGGTTATTTGGAGTGCGGGTTGGCGGATTTCTTTCGGAGCATGACCACATCGTCCCGATGATAAAGCTTGGGAGCGGTGTCAGGGCTTGCTTGCAGGCGAACCTTGACGGTGCCTGCCAAGGGATGGATCTCGGTCACCACACCGTCGCCGTCAGCGGTACGAACCAGCGAATCGACGGGAGGCGTTCTCTTGATCTCATATTCATAGGTCTCATGCTCATAGCGCAGACAGCACATCAATCTGCCGCAGATCCCCGAAATTTTTGCTGAGTTTAAGGAAAGATTTTGCTCCTTTGCCATCTTGATGGAAACCTGTCCGAAATCCGAGAGGAACAGGGTACAGCAAAGCGATCTGCCGCACATACCCATACCGCCCATCAGCTTTGCTTCATCCCGAATGCCGATCTGCCTCAGCTCGATGCGGGTGCGGAAAACGGCGGCAAGATCCTTGACCAGATCACGGAAATCTACCCGTCCTGCCGAAGTGAAGTAAAAGAGCAACTTGGAGTTATCAAAGGTATATTGGGCATCAATGAGCTTCATATCCAAGCCGTGCTCCCGAATCTTTTCGTTGCACATCCGAAAGGCTTCTTCTTCCTTTTGCTTGTTTTCCTTATGATGCTCCTGATCGGCAGCCGTAGCCACACGGAGAATGGAGCGAAGGGGCGGAACGATATCGGTTTGCTTGACCATATTGTTGCCCATGGTCACCTCTCCGTATTCCTGCCCTCTTGCGGTCTCCACGATGGCATGCTCACCCCGACGAAGCCGCTTTCCTCCGGGAGAAAAGTAGTAAACCTTGCCCGAACTTTTAAAGCGGATTCCTACGACCTCTACCTTGGGGACGGGCTTTTCGGGGGACTTGACGGCGGGTGTCGAAGGTGCGCTTGGCTCCTCTGCGGGGAAGCGTACCTCCTCATATTCGTTTTCGGTCGTTGCCGTTGCTTCGGGTTTGTTGGAGGCAGTCGCTTGGCGATCCTGCGGACGGCGTCTGCCGTGACGTCCTTTTCCGCCGTCTCCGTTCTTCCGTTCCTCCGAGGCTTTGCCCGATTTGATGTCTTCCTTTTTCAAAGGAGCGGAGGCACTCGTTGCGGGATTGCGCTCTGCGCTGTCGGCAGGATTTGCGTGATTTTTGGAGCGATTGCGGCGGCGACGCTTTTTATTTCCGCCGTTGCCGTTCCCGCCGGTTCCGTTGTTTGCATTGTTATTATTATTCGTTTGATTGGGATGGTTGGAAGCAGCTGCGGTACCTCCTTGCTTTTTTACCTCTCCGTTGGCGGAGGACGCTTGCTTGGGCGCATTGCCCGAGGACGGCGCATTCGGCTCGATAAAATACCCTCGCCGACGGTTGGGGCGATGCTTTTTATTTTGGGAAGACTCGCCTGCGGCGGTCTCGGTTTTCTTTTCGTTTTCCATAATAATTCCTTTCCGAAAAAGTATATGTGAGAAATAAAGGTCAGAGCAGCTCGGCGGTGACAGCCATTTTGATCAGACACAGCCGCACGTTGGCGTTGGCGGCGTTTTCGTCCATTGCCTGCCGCAGTGCTTGCTGAAGGGTATAAAGAAACGACAGAGAGGTGCCGTCACAAAGCTCGATCGCCTGCTCCCGATCCGCATAAAAGGTCAGGGGAGCCGAGTCGCTTTTTTTGAGCAGGATCAGATCGGTGAGGGCTTCCAGTACGGCAAACAACTGTTCACGCAGGATATCCCGCTTTTGGGAAAAACGGGAGAGCAGAGGGAGAAGAGTGCGTGCGGTTCGGTCATGGATCGCCGCATAAACAAAATCGGAGGCAAGAGCACGAAGCTGACGAACAGGGGCAAATGCCTTTGGCTCCAGATAGCACAACGCTTGTCCGATCCCGTTTTTCGAGGCAAGCAAAAGCTCCGCAAAGCCCTTCGGGTCAGCGAGCTTCATCTGCGCCGCACGGCGGTCGTTGGCACACAGATACCGTTCCATGTCATCGGTCGGGATCGGTTCGGTGCGAAGAACAGGCGCACGGCTTCGGATGGTCTCCAGCAGCATAGATGCATTTTCACAGAGCAAAAAGAATCGGGTATAGGAGGGTGGCTCCTCCAAGGTCAGCAGGAGCGCATTCTGCGCTTGCTCCGTCATCTTGTCCGCATCCTCAATGATATAGACCTTATGCTCGGAATCGTTGGGGACGATGCGAACATCCTCCCGAAGAAACCGAACCGTATCCACACCGATGGAGGCTTTTCCGTCACATCCGAGAAGGATCATGTCTGCGGATTTTTTTTCCAGTATCTTTTTGCAGGCGGCGCATTCCATACACGGAAGCGGAAAGCCCGCAGCCGTTCGGTTGGTACAGCTCAGAGCGGCGGCGCACAGCGTGGCGACCGTATGCTTTCCCGAGCCGCAGGGTCCCTCCAAGATCAGAGCATGGGGAAGGGTTCCTTCGGCAATATCCTTGCCCAGACGGTGGCGTAACGCCGTATTGCCCACAAGAGCAGTCAAGGTCTCTTTGCGTTGTTCCATTCTGCGCCTCCCCCGAATTGATATGCGAATATTTGACATACCTATTCTTATTATATCAAATTTTTTTCGTTCTGTCAAGCAAAAAGCGGAAAGTGTATGCCCCAGAACGCATATAATATTCAGTGAATGTCCGAAAAAAACGATATCTGTGTAAAAAGGAGAACAAATGAACACTTTATCATTTATGGAAAAGCAGGAGGCACTGTATCACCATCTCGGGAAAGGAAGACTCCCCTTTGCCTCAGCGGAGTTGTCAGGCGGAGAGCGTCATCCGAATGTGCGTGGGCGGATCGAATTTTATGCCACCCCGGCTGGAACCCTGATCCTTGCCGAGGCACAGGGCTTGCCCGGTGTGTCGGGGACAGGTCGCCGTTCTGCGGTATATGAGTTTTATGTAAAGGGGCAGTCGGAGTCGGCACATACATACCGATGTCCGCAGCTTCCTACTCTATACGAAAAGGAAGGGCGTGCATGGGGATCGGTGGTAACGGCAAAGCTGAGTGTGTCCGATCTGCATGAAAAACGGCTTGTGCTTTATCAAAAGGAGGATGTGGGAGAGGCTTGGACGGATTCGGCTGTCGAGACGGCTGTCGGCACAGTCTCGTTTGCCGCTCCGATCGTGCGGCGGCGCACTTCTGTCAGAAGTTCGGCGGAGGTCTCTTGACAAACAGAGCATTTCGCAGTATAATATGAGTAAGCGCCTGTTGGCGAATCTGTAAAAAGGATGTTGAACGATGACGGTACAGTTGGTTGCGACCTGCTTATTTGGCTTGGAAAAGCTGTTGGGGGAGGAAATTGATGCGCTTGGCTACAAGCGGATTGAGACGATGGACGGACGGATCACCTTTGAAGGGGATGCGCGTGCGCCGATCGTTGCCAATCTGCGCTTGCGGTGCGCCGAGCGGGTCTATCTGCGGATAGGGGCGTTTTCGGCGGAAAGCTTTGATGCGTTATTTGAGGGCGTGCGTGCGCTTCCGTGGGAGGAATGGATCGGCAAGACGGATGCCTTTCCCGTAACGGGACATGCCATTCGAAGCAAACTCTTTTCGGTACCCGATTGCCAAAGCATCATCAAAAAAGCCATTGTAGAGCGGCTATCCTCGGTCTATGGGATTCGGCAATTTTCTGAGGAGGGTGTAAAATACCGTGTGGAGTTTTTCCTGTTCAAGGATGTGGCGACCCTGATGATCGACACCTCAGGCACGGCACTTCACAAACGGGGATACCGTCCTGTGGCGGGCGAGGCACCCTTGCGGGAGACCTTGGCGGCGGCGATGGCGATGATCGCCCGTCCGAGAGATACGGTTCTGTTTTGGGACCCGTTTTGCGGATCGGGAACCATTGCTATCGAAGCGGCGATGCTTGCGATCGGTCAGGCACCTGGGCTGGAACGGCATTTTGCGGCGGAGGAGTTTGAACGATTTCCGCAAGCAATTTGGAAGGAAGAGCGGGCAAGAGCGATGGCGGAGATCCGTCACGATGCGACCTTTGAGGTCTGGGGCTCTGATATTGACCCGACGGTGCTGGAAACGGCAAAGCAGAGTGCCGACCGAGCCGGCGTGGGCGATCGGATCCGCTTCTTTGAAAAGGATGCCGTGACGATCCAAAAGCCCGACAGACGAGGAACGATCCTATGCAATCCCCCCTACGGAGAACGTTTGATGACACGCAGAGAGGTGGAGGTGCTGTATCGGGCGATGGGGCGGACGTTTGCCTCCTTTGATCCGTGGCAGATCTATGTTCTTACCTCGGCAGAGGATTTCGAACGCCTGTACGGACGGAGAGCCGATAAGATCCGAAAGCTGTACAACGGAATGATCCCCTGCCGTCTGTATCAATATTTTAAGCCGAAAAACAGATAATCCAAAAGCCGACGGCAAAACCGTCGGCTTTTCCTGTATAAAAGTTATCGCTGTCCTCGCTTGAAGGCATACGAGCAGGCTCTGGGATTGGCACGGCGGAGCAGCTGCTCCAGCCGTTCATCGGACTCGACACGGACAAGGTGGCGGGTTTTGTCCTCCTCCTCCCAAAGCAGAAGCAGGGCAGAGGCGAGCTTGGGCGAGGACAGGGCACTGACCGTGGTGCTTGGTCGGTAGCGTTGGGCGGAGCGTTGTCCCTCCTCGGAGTCATAATCCACAAGCAACAATTGCTCCGAGTCGAATTCCGCTATCAGCCGTCGGCTCCGCTTTCCGTATATTTTGGAAAGGGAAAACCGTCCGCCAAAGAAGGAATATTCGTATTCGATGTATAAAAAATTTTTCGTCAGCAGGATCCATATGCCAAGTCCCAACAGGGTCAGAAGCAGAACATAGGGGTTCATGCTTCGAAGCACCCACAGCACTCCCCCGATCCCGATCAACAGGTAAGAAGCGATCAGCAAAATGCGCCTGAGGCGCATTGCTCCGACCGCACGCAAGGGGATAATCCGTTCATAGCTTGTCGAATGTTCCATAGCTCCTCCGATTCTTGGTTGTATGTGTTTGTAAATATTATATCACAAATTATATAATATGTCAATGAATGGACGAGTATTCAATCCATGAATCCATAGCTCCCGGAACAACATCGGAACATCGAATGCACAGAGAGTTTTGATTGTCAAAAACGAAATTTATTCGCATAGGCTTATTTCTTTCGTTTGAGATCATGGAGTTTATTTGTATGTCAGAAATGGAGGATTCAATCATTTCACAATTCGGATGAAGGTAGCAAAATTCTGATTTGTCTTGTGGATTTTGAAACAATCCGTTGACAATATTTTCTTCAAATTCCTCTGTTTTATAGCCTTGAAGTGATATTGATCTATCACCGAAAAATAAGCAGTAAACCAATTGATCCGAACAAATGAAAAGGGGATATTCATAGAAGTTGAAGTCGCCTATATTGAAAATTTTTTTAACATACATGCCTTTCCATGGATCAAACATTGCTTTAGCATCTTTTGTTGTTGATATGATTTTTTGAAACATGATAGCTCCCTCAAACAATTTAAAATCGGCACACCCAAAACAGTACAACCGCAATTCTTTTTTACGAGGATTGCGGTTGTATGAAAATCAATAAAAACAGGCCGTCATCGCGCGTCAGTAATTCGGAACTGTACTAACGCGATCGTACACCTGTCCCTTGCGGTTCACCGGCTGAGTAAAACTCCAAACCGAATCCGATGATAAATACATTATAGCATATTTTTGAAATATTTCAATAGGAATTATAAAAAACAGCAAGAATTTTTTAAAAAAATCTTGACATCATTTTGATTATGGTGTATGATAGTATTAAATACCAAATCAAGGAGAAGAATCATGACTCGTGAAGAACTCTATGAGATCGCAAGGGATGCGGTACGGGAGGAGGAGCTTTCTGTGACCGAGATCCCCGCCATTGATCTGTATATGGATCAGATCTTGAATCTTGTTTCCGAAAAGCTGAAGACAGGCTCGGAGCGGTATTGGGATCGGCAGTTGACAAAAACGATGGTCAACAATTATTCCAAGGATGGCTTGATCGCTCCCGTGAAGGGCAAAAAATACAATCGGGAGCAGATCGTTCAGATCCTGACGGTCTACACCCTGAAAAATACCTTATCCATCGGCGAGATCAAACGGATGCTGGACGGCGCCTATTCTCTGGAGGGCTTCGACGGAGAAGCCTTGGCGGAGGTGTATGAGCGGTATATGTCCATCAAACGGGAAAACCGCACCTATACGGAGGAAATTCTAAATGAGCTGATGCGGCGCAATGAGCTGGATGTGGAGAATGAGACGGAGTTTATGCTAGTGATCGGCTCCTTGCTGTCTTTGAGTGCTTTTTTGCGGCAAACCGCACAGGCGATCATTGACGTGAAGTATCCTCAGCCCGAGGAGCCGGAGGAGAAAAAAGAGAAGGATAAGGAAAAAGAGAAGGATAAAGAAAAAGATAAAGATAAAGAAAAAGATAAAGAAAAAGATAAAGAGAAAGAGAAAGCCAAAAAGGAAAAGAAGAAGAAAAAAGAGGAGTCGGAGCAGGAAGAATCCGACACCGTTGTGGAACAAGCCCAAGAGGAATGACAGAAAAGCGGCAAAACGGATGGCTCACCGAGAAGATCGGCGAAGCATACGGATTGCCGCTTTTTGACGGTTTGACCGTTTCGGAGGAGAACGCTCGTTCTTTACCGCAGAGATTCCTCAATGACCTCCAATAGACGGAACCGAACCGAATATGTCGGTTGATCGGTCTGGGTTATCATGCGGTATTGTTCGCCCGTTAAGCCGACGGAAATATAGGCATCCTCCTGTGCTTGGCCGTTGGGCTTCGATGCGGCGGAAAGGCACATGGGCGGAAACAGCACACACCACCAATTTTGTCCTTCGCCCTCCCCGATGATGACCCGCAGGGACGTATAGCTGCCGGAGGGAAAGCAAAAGCTCTCATAGCTTCGTGTGGGATAGACCTCTTCTCCCAGCTCCAAGTGAACCGAGTCGGTTCGTCCCGCCGCAAGGATCGCCTCCTTGGCGGCGGCTTCCAGCAACGGAAGATGAGACGAGACACGCCGCAGTGCTTCGTCACGGGAGGACGCATCGGCAAGGATCGGTTCGCTTGCCTTCAGCACGGCATCCCGAACCTTGAGCTTTAGAGCCTGATCCTCCTCGGTGTCCGAATTGGCAAGGACATGAAGACGGAGCACATTGGCGTATAGCGCATCCTCTCCGTGAATCGGCAGAAGGGAAAGAACCGTGAATAACAGGCAAAGTGTGACGGCGACAGCCATTAGCTTTTGAGACATAAAAAAGCTCCTTTCGTGTGTGAAATGATGCAATGATCGAAACCATCATTCCCCGAATGGGAGCTTTTTATTCATTTTTTTTTAAACTTATGTGTCGGAGGAAAATGCTGCCAAAAGCTCCCGATAGCTCATGGCAGTATTCAACGCCACCTGACCGCTGAAGGCTTCAACAAGGGTAACCTTGTTTTTGGAGCGCACATACAGCTCAAAAACGGATGGATTTGCCACCACGCCAAGCTGCTCCAGCCGAACGGCTAACTCCGAAAGCGAAAGCGGGATCTCCACAGTCAGGGTCACCTCCTCGGTCGGCTTGACAAATGCATACATGTCGTTGGCAACGGAAATGACCGCACCTGCACAAAGCAGGGCGGAAAGAACGATCACCAATACCTTGGCAAAGGCAAAGCGATACAGCTTTGCCGAAGGAACAGGCTCGCTTTCGTTTTCTTTGGGGCTATATCCGTCTTGTGTGGTCATACCATCCTCCGCAAACGATCGTGTCATGCCGTGTCAAAACCACGAAATGATCAGCGCAATTATGTACACGACAAAGCAAGCAATGGCGGAGGGCTGACGCAGGATATCCAGATAGGAATCCCGAAGAACCGACGGGTTCTTGATGACAGGCTTTCGGTAGTCGGCGGAGTAGGCTTTGTACAGATACAGCCGATACAGCCGTGCCGCTTCTCCGCAAAAGACAGCGGCGGAAATGATACAGACAGCCGTGACTAAAAAGAAGAACAGCTCGGTGCTTCCCGTGTTTTGATACAGGTTACTCATATAGGGTTGCCCGAAAAGCCCGAAAATATTATAAAGAAAATGGGCAAGGATCGCTCCGAACAGAGAGCGGGTGGCATAAAGGGTCATGGCAAGAATAATACCGGCAAACAGATAGACAGGCAAATGGCGGAGATTGAAATGCAACAACGCAAAAAAGACAGCGCTGACAAGTATGGGACGAAGAACGCCGCCACGCTCATACTCACAGCAAAGAATGCCCCGATAGACAAATTCCTCGCAGATCGCGGGAAGAACCGCATACGCCATGACCAGATAGATGGTGTTGGGGATGGTTCCGCTATCCTTGGAAATGAAGGTGTCATAGAGCGAGAAGCCGGAAGAAAGGCTGTCCGGACCGCTGAAGAGCGCACCCAACAGCATGCCGCCCGAAGCCATCAGCAGAGCGGCGGAAAGAATGAGCAGAACAGAGTCCGCCTTGACCATGCGCAGACGCAATCTCGAAACATAATTTTCTCCGCTGAATTTGCACCAGATCGCACCGGGAAGAATAAAGATCATCATTTGCAAAATGACCACGCTGTAATATTCGTTCTCTCGATTGATTAAGGCAATATCAATGATCTTGGAGAGGAGAAGCAGGATATAGGTGGTGAGAACCAAAACCGAGGGGTGCAAAATAAAGGTTCTGTTGCGGATCAGGCGGGCATATCGCTCTTTTGCGGTGGTATGCTCGGTATGTCCGTCATGGGGCTTTTGGGATATGGGACGGTTCTTATTTGAATGGTTTTTCTTCATAAGGAAGGATGTCCCCCTTTTCCGTAATCATCAGATCGACCGATCGGTCGTATTGGTCATGCGGCAATTGATCGGTCAAAAAGCGACCGTACAAAAGGCCTACCGAGGTACCGTTGAAGGTTGCTAAAAAGCGGTCATAGAAGCCTTTGCCCTGTCCGAGCCGATAGCCGAAGCGATCAAACGCAAGAGCGGGAACGATACAGAGAGCATCCGAAAAATCGGTCAGCATCGGATGCGCTTCGGGAGGCTCAGGAATATCGTATGCGCCGAGAGACAGCTCCTTCAGCTCCGAGATCCTGTGAAAGGACAGGGTATAGGTCTCGGTATCGGAACGGGGAAATGCCACGGTCTTTTTCAATTGAAGCGCATATTTGACCAAGGGAAGCAGATTGGGTTCTCCCTTGACAGGGTAATAGAACAGGATTTTTTCGGCACGCTGAAACAGGGAATGCCCCGCAAGATTTGCCAAAAGGGCAGAGTCTAGCAGGTTGCGGCTTTCGGGAGAGATCTGCTTTCGAAGCATACGGTAATGCGCCCGAAGGGCTTTCTTTTGCCGCTTCAGCCGCTGCTCCTCCGACTCAACAGGCGAGAACGGCATGTGCCAGCTCCCGTGCTTTTTCTTCGCCGCAGAGGATCGAAACGATGGTCAAGCCAAACTCCAAAGCAACGCCCATACCTGCGGCAGTCAGAATTTTTCCATCGACTGCCACCCGCTTGTCCGAGAGCACCGCACCGATCAGGTGATCCTCAAAGCCGGGATAGCAGATCGCCTCTTTCCCCTTGAG
This sequence comes from Oscillospiraceae bacterium, assembly GCA_015063535.1. Taxonomy (GTDB): domain Bacteria; phylum Bacillota; class Clostridia; order Oscillospirales; family CAG-272; genus HGM12713. The sequence continues at coordinate 17,997 of SVTY01000008.1, read as the reverse complement.
CAAGCCCATGTCTCCGAGAATAGAGGGGGCTGCGCAGATGGCGGCGATATACGCATCCTGCTCGTTGGCACGCAGGATGGCTTTGTTTACCGCCGAGGAGGCGGCAAGATGGTTGGTTCCGGGCATTCCGCCGGGAAGAAAGATCAGCTCAGCCGAAGGGGCGGAGAGGGCGGAAAACTCCGTATCGGACATATCCGACCGAACGGTGATGCCGTGTGCGCCAGTAATCATAGCTCCGCCGATTCCCACAGTGGTAACGGAAAGTCCGGCTCGGCGCATCAGATCGAGAGGGCAGAGAGCCTCAACCTCTTCAAAGCCCTCCGCAAGGAACATATAGATCATAGCAAAATTGCCTTTCTTTGGTATTGGTTTGGATCAATGAGCGAAAAAAGCTTCCAGCTTGTCTGTCGGTACGGTCGCTTCTTCCCGTGTCTCCAGATCCTTCAGCTTGACGACGCCAGCCTCCAGCTCACTGCCGCCCATGATGAGAACGTGCGTATACTGACCCTTTACGGCGTATTCGATCTGCTTTCCGAATTTTTTGGAGCCTAGATACACCGAGGAAACGATTCCCGCATTCCGCAGACGATCCACCAAAGAGAGATAGGCTTCATACGGCACATCGTCAAATTTGGTGACCAGCACCTTCACCTCAGAGCCGAAGCTGTCGGGGATCAGACCGTGAGTGACCAAAAAATTCTCCAAGGTCACGTCACCCATGCCGTAGCCGACACCCGTCACAGAGGCATTCTTGACGAACAAGCCCACCAAATTGTCATACCGTCCGCCGCCGAACATGGCTCGGTTGTTTTCGGGGGCGTTGTCGAACACCTCAAACACGGTTCCCGTATAGTAGTCCAAGCCTCGGATGATACCGAAATCAAAGACACAGTATTCCGAAAGCCCGATCTTTTCCAGTGCCTCAAACAGCAGGCGAAGCTCCTGTGCTCCTACCGATTCGGGGCAGATCGCAGTTGCTTCGGTGACATTCATATGATACAGCTCGTCAATACGGCAGATCTGCTCCTTGCTTAGCCCCAAGCTTGTCAGATCGTTTTCGTAGGACTCTCTGGTGACCTTATTCTTGCGGTCGATGACCTTGGAGACCTTGCGGCTCTCCTCTGCATCGGTTCCCGCAATGGCGGCGATGACGTCGTTGAAAAAGCGGCGGTTGTTGATCCGCACCGTGAACATGGAGGGATCGGCACCGAAGGACTTCAAAATGCGGATGGCACTGACGATGATCTCCAGATCTGCCTCAAAGGTATCACAGCCGAAAATATCCACATTCAACTGCCAAAATTCTCTCAGTCGTCCCCGCTGTGTGGCTTCATAGCGGTACATGTTGGGAATGGAGAACCAGCGGAGCGGGAAGGAAAGCTCGTTCATCCTTCCTGCCACCATACGGGCAACGGTGGGAGTCATTTCGGGACGGATCGCCAAACTGCGATTGCCGCGGTCAATGAAGTTATAGGTTTGTTTATTGGCGATCTCTTCGCCGCTTTTGGCGGCGTACAGCTCCAAGGATTCGAGCATCGGGCCGTCGTATTCCTCGAACGCCGAGGTTTCCAGTGTCTGACGGATCTTGCCGAAAAACCAGTTGCGGAGCCGCATTTCATCGGGGTAAAAATCCCGTGTTCCCTTATAAGGTTGAGTCGAAAGCAATTGTGCGCACATTGTTTGAGTTCCTTTCCAAAGACATAACTTGATTCATACCCTACATTATAACACAGAATCCGAGGTTTGTCAATGTGGGAGACTGTTATTTTTTTATTTGCGGGCATTTAAGAGTGCTTCGGCGGAGCCAAGGCGGGTGTAGTGATTTTTTACAGCGGCTTTTTGGCTTTCTTTCCCCTTTAAAATCGAAAAAGCCCTTGACTTTCTCGCAGGAAGTGATATAATTAACACAAGGTCGCCGCATGGAAAAGTCGGGCGATCGGGAGGCGCAGAATGGACAAAGGATCGGAAAAGAGCCTGTCGCCGCAAAAGCGGAGTGTGAGCAATATGAATATGACCGAAGGGCCGTTCCTCAAAAAGATCGTGCTGTTTGTGATCCCGCTGATTTTTACGGGCTTGCTACAAAGCTTTTACAATGCGGCGGATTTGGCGGTGGTCGGGTATTTTAAGGGAGAATTGGCACTGGCGGCGGTGGGAAGCACCAGCGTTTTTCATGGACTTATTGTTGGATTGTTCATGGGGCTGTCTGTCGGTGCCGGTGTGGTCGTGGCGAATTCCATGGGGGCGCTGAAGTATCAGCGTGTGAATAAGATCATACACAGTGCTGTGCTGCTTGCGGGGATCCTCGGGGTTCTTGTGGCGGCGGTCGGGATCATCTTCGCACCGCAGTTTTTGCGGATGATGGACACGCCAGACAGTGTGATCGAATATTCTGTTTTATACATTCGTATCATTTTTTGCGGTGCCCCCGCTTCCATGGTCTACAATTACTGTGCCTCGATGGTTCGTTCTACGGGAGACACCAAGCATCCGTTGATCTTTCTTTTAAGCTCCGGGCTGTTGAACGTGATTCTGAATCTGGTGATGGTCGCAGGCTTTGGCTTTGGCGTGGAGGGCGTTGCCATCGCAACGATCGCTTCTCAATATTTGTCCGCAGTCATGATCCTTGTCTTTATGGCACGCTCGGAGGGCTGTCTCAAATTTTCCTTCCGTAAGCTTCGGTTCCATCGTCTGCTGATCAAGAGAATGCTGTATATTGGGATCCCCTCCGGCATTCAGAGCTCTCTGTTTGCGTTATCGAGCGTGATAATTCAAGCGGCAATTAACAGCTTCGGCGATACGATCATTGCGGGGAATACCGCCGCCTCAAATTTAGAGAACTTTGTTTATATCGCCATGAATGCCGTGTATCAGGCATCCTTGACCTTTGTCGGGCAAAATGTTGGTGCAAAGACCTATAAAAACATCAAGAAGATCACCGTTTTATGTCTGTGCTCGGTCACGGTGCTGGGCGTGGCTGTCGGCGGGATCATTCTGCTGTTCCGAGAATTTTTTGTCGGACTGTATGCCCCGGGAAATGCGATGGTAACGGCGGTTGCTATTGCTCGCTTGTTCATTATTTTGCCAAGCTATTTTTTGTGTGGGGGGCAAGAAGTGCTTGCAGGGGCACTCCGAGGAATGGGAAAATCGGTTACAACCATGGTGATCTCCTTGTTCGGTGTTTGCGTGTTTCGGATCGTATGGGTCAAGACGATCTTTTTGGTCGCACCTCGGGAGATCTCATGGATCTATTTGTCTTATCCGATCTCGTGGCTGTTGGTGATCCTTTTTGATGTTGTGTTTTTGGTATATTACTACCGAAAATTGGTGCGCTCGGAAAAGGACGTCGAAAGCAGAGTTGAGAAGGAATCCCCACCAAAGAAAATCGGAGTACAGTGATACATTCATATGAAATAAAAAAAAGGAGGAAAAAGCATTGACAGAGCAGATGGAAAACGAAGTGCGGACAAGCATGGTCTGCGCAGTTGAGATCAGCAAGGTATATGACGAAAAAACGGTATTGGATCAAATTTCTATAACGGTCGCCAAGGGAGGGATCCATGGAATCTTGGGCCCGAGGGGAGCGGGAAAAACCACACTGCTGGAGCTGATCGCGGGGGGAGTAGCTCCCGATTCGGGTCGGATCGAGATCGGCGGTACGGATATTGCAAAAGAGCCAATTTCGACAAAACGAAAGATCGGATATGTGCCGCAGAGTACGACCGTCTATTCGGATATGACCGTGAGCGAGCTGTTGAATTTTGTCGGGCAGACACGCAAGGTCGAGACGGATAAGCGCTATCGGCAGATCAAGGAAGCGATAGATCTTGTCGGGCTGGAATCGGTGCAAAACCGACTGACGAAGAACCTGACCGAGTATGAAAAGAAGAAGCTGCTTTTGGCGGCGGCATTGTTGGGAAATCCCGATGTTCTTTTGTTGGACGAACCGATCCCTGTTTGCTCGGCAGAGCAGAGACAGGAGCTGGAGGGGCTGATTCGGATGCTGGGCGGTATCAAGACCGTTCTTTTGGCTACCCGTGACTTTGCTACGGCACGTAGCTTGTGTCAGGATGTGATGATCCTTTCGGACGGACGGCAATTGGTTGCAGATACCTTTGATGCGCTGGAGCATACGCTTGCCGATCGTGCCGAGGCGGTATCCTTGGAAGAGCTGTATCGCTCCTTGACGGCGGTATCGACGGTTCCCGACGGGGCAGAGTTCGACCGTGAAGCAGAGAAGGAGGCAGAGGAATGAGCGCAGTATTTCAAAGAGAATGGAAGGCGTTGTGCCGAAGCCTTGTGGGATATGTGGGGCTTGCGGTCTTTGTTTTGCTTTCGGGAATTTTTACAACGGTCTATAATTTTCATTTCGGTTTTTCCGAGGTAGAGTATTCGCTGTACTATTTGGGAATGGCGTTGGCTCTTGTGATCCCTCTTGTGGCGGTCAAGCTCTTTTCTGCCGACCGCAAGGAAAGCGGAGACGGGCTTCTTCGGATGCTTCCGCTTTCAGGACGGGATATTTTCTGGGGAAAATATTGGGTTGGCGTTTCGGCGATCGGTGCGGTGACGCTTATCTTGGCGTTGCTTCCCATCGTGTTCGGCTTTTTTGCAGATGTGAATTATGTGTCCGCTTATGTGGGCTTGCTGATCTTTTTCCTGCTCGGTAACGCAATTTTTGCCGTTTGCACCTTTCTGACATTGGTCATTCGTCCGCGCGTGGCAGTTTTTTGCCTATGCTACGGAGGGATCGGTCTGCTGATCGCCCTGTGCTGTATAGCACAGCTTTTGCCCTTGCCGTGGAAGAATATTGTGGCGGCAATTTCGCTGTTCGGCGCATATCTGCCGACCGTTTTGGCAGTGCTGGAATGGAAAACGGCAGTGCTGTACGGAACCGTGATCCTTGTATTTGGATATCTCTCTGCCATTGCTTTTATGAGACGGCTGGCGCAGACACGGGGTGAGAAAAAGCCTCGCAAAATCGCCGTTGTCGCAGTAGCGGTGGTTCTCGCCGTTCTGGTGAATACGGGCATGATGCTTCTGCCCGGCGCATGGACCCGTACCGATTTGACCAAGGAAAAAATCTTTACCCTGTCCGAGGATAGCAAAACCTTCTTGAAGGACTTGGATACGGAGGTAACGCTGTATCTGATCGAAGGGACGGGGGGAGATACCCGATTCGAATATTTCTTGGAGGAGCTGTGCGGACATAGCTCAAAGTTGACCTTGACCCGCATGAAGGCGGAGGACAGCGGAGAGCTGTTGGCGGAAAGTGGCTTAACTGTGCAAACGGTCACGGGAAGCGGTTTGCCTTACTGTATGGTGATTCGAAGCGACGCCCGCACCGAGGTGATTGACTATTACAGTCTGTTTTACTATTACAATACCAATTCTACACTGCTTCACTTCCTACAAACATATTTTTCCGCAAGCGCGCAGGCAAAGATGTCTTACTATGAATACAACCAATATCTGTACTATTTGGAGCTGTACAGTCAGCAGAACTCGCAATTTCAGCAGTATTGGTACTATCTTGTCCACGATACCTCCCGCTATTTCCAAGGGGAAGCGATCCTGACCTCAATCATTGAATATGTTTCCGCCGATCTGATCCCCGTGACCTATCGCTTGGTCGGAAACGGCGAAAACGATCTTTCGGGCACCTTGATGAGCAGTTTGCTGTCCACCTATAACGTAGAATATAAGGCATTGGACCTGAAGGACGTCGAGGCGATCCCCGACGATGCGGCGGCTGTTTTGGCAGCGGCTCCTACCGCAGATTACTCCTCCGAGGATGTGGCAAAGCTGGAGGCATATCTGGCAAGAGGCGGCGTGATGTCGGTCTTGACCGAGGAGAGTCATTTGGATATGCCCAATCTGATGGGACTGATGCAACGGTACGGACTTTCTGCCCAAAAAGGAACGGTCGGTGAGGAGGTCGAAGTGATCGTTGAAGAAGAATCGGAATCCGATACGGATACAGAATCGGAAGCCGACGGCAATACCGAAGAAGGGGACGGCTCGGAGCAGGAGCAAACTAAAAAGGAGCCTGTGTATACGGTGGATGTGTTGCTGAATACCGAGCATCCGTCCATGGCAAACGCCGCAGGGCAGAGCAGCTTGGCTCCCGCAATAACGAACGGAAACCATCTGATCCTTGACCCCGCCTCCGACAAGACCTTGACCGCCTTGCTGACCACCTCCGAGAAGGCGTTCCTTGGCGAAGCATATGAGGAACAGGCAGTGCGGACGGTCGCCGCCGTTTCGGAGGATGAGAAGACAGGTGCCCGACTCTTTTGGTTCACGGGTGCCGGCTCCTACCTTGCTGCGATCACGAGCTACAAGGATACACAGCTGTACAATGATTTTTGCCTGTACTTGGCAATGGGATGGACCGATCTGACCTACCGTTCTGCCTTGACGGCACCGGAGGCGACCGTGTATGAGGTCTCCTATATGACGGTGAGCGAAAAAGCCATCACGGTATACGGGGTGGCAGCCATCGGCTTGATCCCCTTGGCGATCCTTGCGGTCGGAACGATCGTTTGGTATAAGCGCAAAAAAGCATAATCGCTACCTCCTCCTTTTTCTGTGACCTCATGGAAAAAGGAGGAGCTTTTTTGCGAAAAAGAGAAGAAGAATTTTTCGGAGTTTTTTTCTTCATCGGTTGATTTTTTGAGTGAAATATGGTACAATGATACTACGGAAGAAATATTTGATATCAAACATAAGAGGAGCAATATGACAAATCAAGAAAAATTCAAGGAGATCTACCGTGCGTGCATTCATCGGGAGGGATCCGATGCCTTTTTGGACTACCTGACCGAAAAGACCGATTTTTTCACAGCCCCCGCCAGCACCCGCTTTCACGGTGCGTATGAGGGAGGGCTTTTGGAGCATAGTCTGAACGTATACGAATGCCTGTGCGATTTTGCCAAGCGTCCCCGTTTTCGGGATCGGTACGGCTTTACCTTTACCGAGGAATCCTTGGCGATCGTTTCGTTGCTGCACGATGTGTGCAAGACCAATTTTTACAAGACCGAAATGCGGAACGTCAAGAAAAACGGCGTATGGGAAAGCGTGCCGTATTATACCATTGAGGATACGCTTCCTTACGGTCACGGAGAAAAATCGGTATATATCCTGTCTGGCTTTATGAAGCTGACCCGAGAGGAGGCATTTGCTATCCGCTATCATATGGGCTTTTCGGGACCTGAGGACGCCAATCAGGTGGGACGTGCGTTAGAAATGTTCCCCTTGGCGTTTGCTTTGTGCGTTGCCGATATGGAGGCATCCTATTACATGGAGGGAAGCGCTCTTCCCAAAGCTTGATCCGAAACGGAGGAGAATCAATGACGAAGCCTTATCCTACCCCACATATCCATGCCGAACCCAAGCAGATCGCAAAAACGGTCTTGATGCCGGGGGATCCGTTGCGTGCGGAATTTGTGGCTAAGACCTTTTTGAAGGATGCGGTACTGTTCAACAATGTGCGAGGTGTACAGGGATACACGGGCACGTGGAACGGCGTTCCCGTTTCGGTCATGGCAAGCGGCATGGGAATGCCGTCGATCGGAATTTACAGCTATGAGCTGTATCACTTTTTTGCTGTGGAAAATATCATCCGCATCGGCTCTGCCGGAGCCTTGACCGAAAAGGTCGGTCTGCGGGAGCTGGTGCTTGGCATGGGGGCATGTACCAATTCTGCCTACGGTTCACAGTTCGGCTTGCGGGGAAGCTATGCTCCCATTGCCGACTTTTCGCTGTTGGAGACGGCGGTGGATTTGGCAAAGGAAAAGGGGCTTTCTTACCATGTCGGCAATCTGCTGTCCTCCGATACCTTTTACGATGACGATGCCGAGGCGACCTTGCGTTGGGCGAATATGGGCGTTTTGGCGGTCGAAATGGAAGCGGCGGCTCTGTATATGAATGCGGCAAGAGCGGGCAAGCGTGCGCTTGCCATCTGTACCGTCTCCGATTCCTTGGTGACGGGAGAAGCGACGACGGCACAGGAGCGTCAGGAATCCTTTACGGACATGATGACATTGGCACTGGAGCTTGCGGCAAAGCAGGGGAGGAGAGATAACGGACAGATATGAGTACAAAAACAAAACAGAAAAAACAGGAAAGGCTTCGGCGGACGAGGCTGTGGATACGGATACGGTATCTGCTTCCGATCTTCGTGTCGGCACTTACCTTGGCAACACTGTTTATCCCTTGCTTTCGCTACACCACGGCGGCGACGGGAACGAATGACGTGGTTTCCTGTGCGGAGCTGATCGCCAATGCTTGGGAGGGCGGAAACGGCTCTCCCAGTGTCAGAGAGGTCTTGTTCGGGGGAGGAGGGTATGCCAAAGCAACGGTCTCCTTTTCGTGGGCGGTGCTGATTACGATTCTTGCGGGCGTGGTGCTGTATGCCGTCGGCGTGGGAATGGCGGTATGGTCGGCAGTTGGGGCTTTTCGCTATTTCCGCATGCCGCATGCGGAGGATAACAGCAGAATTTTGTACATGACCGTGTTTCCCAATCGGGTACTCACACTGATCTATGAGGCACTGATCCTACCGCTGTTGCTGTTTCCGAGGCTCTTGGCTTGGTATTACGATTCGATCATGCATTATGCGGTGTTGCTGAATCTGACCTTTGCCGAGCCGTTGGTGATCGGTGGTATTTTATATATCGGCACGGTCGTTGCGGCGGTGCTGACCCGTCCGACCGAGCGACGCTTGGGGATGGATCCGTTTGCCCGTCGGTCTGTTTCTGTACAAGAGAAGGAGACGGAGGTGCCGGCGGCAGATGAGCAGACCTATGCGACCGAGGCGGAGCGGCGGTATGAGGAGCTGAACCGCAAGACCAGAGAGGAGCAGGCGGAGCGGATCGCCCGATTGCTTCGACATGATGATACGGAGGGAGAATGAGATTTTCTCCCTCTTTTTTCTGCTTTTTTTAAGAGAAGGATTGATTTTTCGGAAAATTTATGATATAATTTCTTGTACCAAAAATATTCCAAAAAGGAGAAAAAACATGAAAAAATTTGTAATTAGGATTTTGAGTACTTTGATTGTGTCCGTATTATTCCTCGGCATGATGGCTGGGTGCTCGAAAAAGAACACAGAGGATTATGTGGATGAGCAGGGGGTGCTGTATGTTTACCACGGTTATCATGGAACCAATTCTGATGGTTCTGCTCTTGAGTTATCGGGATATGCGGTAGCAAAGGATCAAACCACGACGACTGCCAACATCGTGATCCCCGCCGAGGTGAACGGGTCACCCGTGATTGCGTTGCAAAACGGTGCATTTTCGGGAAGCACTACCTTGGAAACCTTGGAATTGCCCGACAGCATGCAGGTTTTCGGTGGCTTGTACAATTGCACCGCTCTGAAAAAAGTCAATATTCCGGGCGGACTGACGAAAGCTTTTAACGGTCAAATGAGCTTGTCCGGCTGTACGGCACTGACCGAGGTCACCTTCGGCGATGGATTTTCTTTGGAAACATTGCCGCAAAGAATGTTTTATAAGTGCGAGAGCTTGGAGCAGATCACACTGCCGAACAGCCTTACCGAGCTGGGACACGAGATGTTCTTTGGCTGTCGTTCGCTGAAGTCGATCAATATTCCGTCAGGTGTGACGAAAATCAGCGGCTCTTTCAGCTATTGTATGGCTTTAGAGACAGTGACCTTCCAAATGCCCAGCACTTTGGAAACGATTGAAAACGGAGCGTTTTCCCAGTGTTACAGCTTGAAGAGCATAGAGCTGCCCGCTAACTTGAAAACACTGAGCGGCTTTAATGCTTCGGGCTTGGAGTCGGTCAAGATTCCGTCGTCGGTCGAAACGATCGGGCAAATGGCTTTTGCCAATTGTGAAAAATTGACACAGGTAGAGTTTTCTGATCTCGGAGGCTTGAGGACAATTGAGTTTGGAGCGTTTCAGAACTGCACACGTTTGCTTACCGTGAGCATTCCGGAAGGCGTGACGACGATAAAAAACAACGCATTTATGGGGTGTTCCACCATGCTGTGGGTTCGAATCCCCAATACGGTGACTACCATCGGAGACGGGGCTTTTTCCGGGTGTTGGCCGATCAAGGTTTGGAATTATTCGTCGGCAAGCTATCCGTTTGACAGCAATGCTGTTAGTACGAATCGGAGTATGCTTTTGGACGAGGAAAAGAAGCTTGCTTTTTCTTTTGATGAAGAAAAGAAGGAGTTGTGCTTGGAGCGGTATTGGGGTGATGAGTGTTCTGTCGTTTTCTCCGAATTTACGGATGAGAACGGGTGGGTACATACCTATACCCTTGGCAACCACCTGTTTGCACCCAATGCACCTATATTTACAGTGGTGCTGTCGGATTATGTGAAAGGTTTGAATCCCGGCGTATTTCGGGACTACACTAGATTGATGGAGGTGGTAATCCCCGAATCGCTGACGGTTGAGGACTGGATTTTGAAGAGCTGGGACGTGAATCGCATTGAGACGGTTTCGTCACCGAAAGATTTTGACTCATACGTCAAGGTGAGCAACGAGCTTGCGTATTACCGCAATCCCAACGAGGAGCGGGCAATGCTGTTGGCATATTTCGAGAATACGCAAGAGGTGGTCTTGCCCGAGCTGTTGGGTGAGGTGGCATATGATATTGCGCCCGATGCCTTTGACGGCTGTTATCGGATCGAGAGTCTTCAAATTCCGAATGGGATCAACACGATCGGCAAGAATGCGTTCGGTGATTGCATCAGTTTAGAGTATACCATTAGCGACGAGGGACTGGGCTATCTTGGTAACGCAAGCAACCCGTATCTCATTTTGGCAAAACGCTTTGATGTGAATGTATATGACGATGGACGGGTTGAGTATTTCACAAGTGGTATCGGTGAATTGACCCAGCAATTTACGGAGTACCACATTCATGCCGATACCAAGGTAATCTACGACGGTGTGTTTGCAAATTTGACTGATCGGGGCGTTACCAAAATAAACCTGCCGAAGGGCTTGACGCAGATTGGTGCAAATGCGTTTTCCAATTGTAACACACTGAGGGATATCACGCTTCCCGACGGTCTGCTGGCGATTGGGGAGAGAGCTTTCGAAAATTGCAGAGCGTTGCCGAAGCTGACGATTCCGAAATCGGCAAAGGATATTGATCACAACGCTTTTGTGGGCTGCTCATGGGAGTATGTGCCGCCCCAAAGCACAGAAGAATAAAATATCATAAAAAACGCAGGTCGGGCTTGAAAAAAAGCCCGACTTGTTGTATAATATAGGTATGAACCGATATTATCGAAGGAAACGGATATTTGAATGATGCAAAACAATCTTCAGGGTCGCTATTTAGCGGCAAAGAGAGCTTTATTTGATCGGGCGTATGCCTTTTTGAATCCGCAGCAGCGGGAGGCGGTATTTTCCACCGAGGGGCCGCTATTGATCCTTGCGGGGGCGGGAAGCGGAAAAACGACGGTTCTCGTCCATCGGATCGTGTTTCAAATTCAATACGGCAATGCCTATTACAGCGACTACGTTCCGTTCGGCGTGACCGAGGAGCGGGTGCGGGAGCTGGAGGGGGCGGCAACGCTACCGATAGAGGCGATAAAGGAGATCTTGCCCGAATTTATTTCCGCCCCTTGTCCGCCTTGGCAGGTGCTTGCCATCACCTTTACCAACAAAGCCGCCAATGAGATCAAGACCCGCTTGCAGGCGGCACTCCCCGAGGAGAATACCGCCGCATCCATTTGGGCGGGTACCTTCCATTCGGTCTGCGTGCGTATTCTGCGTACATACGGCGAACGTCTCGGCTATGAGCCGGGGTTTACCATTTATGATACCACGGATTCCAAAAATGCCATCACGGAGATCATAAAATCCTTGAATATCGAGGAGCGTTCCTTGCCTGTAAAAACGGTGATGTATGAGATCGGGCGTGCCAAGGATCATTTGCTGACGCCGGAGCTGTTCGAACGGGAATACGGCGGCAAGGATTTTCGGATGAAGCAGCTTGCCAAGGTCTATAAGGCGTATCAGGAGCGTCTGAAGCGTTCGAATGCCTTGGATTTTGACGATCTTATCATGCAGACCGTTCTGCTTTTGGAGCAAGACGAGGAGGTTCGGGATTACTATCAGAGAAAATTCCGCTATGCTTCGGTGGATGAGTTTCAGGATACCAACCCCGCCCAGCTTCGGCTGACGGCACTCCTTTCGGGCTGTCACAACAATGTGATGGTGGTGGGAGACGATGACCAAAGCATTTACCGCTTCCGTGGGGCGGTGATTGAGAATATCCTGAGCTTTGATAAAAAGTTCAAAAACACGAAAACGATTCGGCTGGAGCAGAATTACCGCTCCACCGAGGTGATTTTGGATGCGGCAAACCGTGTGATCTCTCATAACATCGGACGGAAGGGGAAAACACTCTGGACGACCCGACCGGGCGGGGAAAAGATTGTTTTGAAGGTCTGCAACGACCAGAACGAAGAGGCAAGATACTTGGTCTCCGAAATACAGAATTTGGTGGCAAAGGGGAAGGCTCAGTATCGGGATTGCGCTATTTTGTACCGAACAAACGCACAATCTCAGGTGATTGAGCGTACCTTCGCCAAGAGCGGCGTGCCGTATCGGATGCTTGGCGGCTTACGCTTCAATGACCGCAAGGAAATTCGGGACATTGTGGCATATTTGCAGTTTATCAACAACCCATCGGACAGGGAGCGGTTTCGGCGTATCATCAACGAGCCGAAGCGGAAGATCGGAGCTGCCACGGTCAGCGGGATCGAGCAGATCGCCGATGAGCAGGGCTGCTCTGTCTATGAGGTAATGCGGCATGCCGACCGCTATGCGGCACTGGCACGTTCGGCAAAGCGGTTGCAGGAGTTTGCGGGAATGATCGGCTCCTTGCGTGCGATGCTGCAAACCGATATGACACTGGAGGCGTTCGTCAAGACCGTATTAACGGCGACGGGCTATCGGCAGATGCTCCTTGATGCGGGCGAAGAGGAAAAGGAGCGGCTGGAGAACTTAGAGGAATTTATTTCGGGTGTGATCGAGTATGAAAAGAACAACGACGAGCCGACCCTCCTCGGATTCTTGGAAGAAAATGCCTTGGTAGCGGAAATCGACAAATATGACGAGGCGGCGGATGCGGCAGTCATGATGACCATTCACTCCGCCAAGGGGCTGGAATTTCCCACCGTATTTTTGCCGGGCATGGAGGACGGAATTTTCCCGGGAATGCAAACGATTTTGGGCGGCCCCGAGGAAATGGAGGAGGAGCGGCGGCTTGCCTATGTGGCGATCACCCGTGCCAAGGATCGGTTGTATATCCTTCGGACACGCTCCCGTATGCTGTACGGACGAACCTCTGCCAATCCCGTATCACGCTTTGTGGAGGAGATTCCGAGCGAGCTTGTCCGTGAGGAGATTCCCCAGCACTTTGCGACCGAGCGCATGCCCCGCACCTATTTCCATGCGGATGATGATTCCGTGACGGCTTCTTCCGCTTCCGACGGAGGCTTTACGCTGATGAAGCCCTTTGAGCGGAAGTCGAGTGTCCAATCGCCCAAGGTATTGCTTCGGGAGGGGGATCGGGTAGTGCACCTGACCTTCGGCGAGGGAGAGATCATGTCGGTCACCCCAATGGGCTCCGATGTGCTGTATGAGGTGGCATTCGATCGCTTCGGAACCAAAAAGCTGATGGGGAATTACGCAAGGCTTACGAAGGTGAAATAATTTTTTAAAAGAAAATTTTTTATAAAAAGGAGCTTACCATGAAGCAAAATGTAAAAAAATTTTTTTCTTGTTTTTTTATCTTGTTTGCTGTCTTGTGCCTGTTTACCGCTTGTGATGAAAAGGATGATTCTACACAAGGAGAGTCGGTTGAGCTTCCGCCGTCCGATTTTGTGATTCAGACTATGGGTAGCGGAGAATGTGCAGTCGTCGGCTTGTCTCCTACCGCTACCATTAGCGATACGATGGAGATCCCCAGCGAATATAACGGATTGCTTGTGACGGAGATCAGACGGGAATCGGAAACAAGCTGGGACGGGATAAACAAGCTCATCGTGCCGGAGGGAGTGACGATTATCAGAGACCACACTTTTGCTGATAGTACAATTTCCGAGATCGTTCTTCCCGATAGCTTACTTGAAATCGGACATAGTGCGTTTTCGTTCTGTAGAAACTTAAAACAAATTACGATTCCCAACGGTGTGACCGAGATCGAAGAGCAAACCTTCGCATACTGTCCTTATTTAGAGCGGATAAAGCTACCCGATGGGATTACAAAAATAAGCACTTCGGCTTTTTTAGAGTGTGTTCGTTTGCTTGAAATCAACATTCCGTCAAGCGTTACCGATATTGAGACACATGCATTTTTGAATTGCATGTCGTTAGAAGAGATAACGCTTCCGTCTAATATCAAGGAGATCAAAAAATATACTTTTGACAATTGCAGGTCCTTGAAGAGTATTGCCATTCCGGAAGGAGTGACACGGATTGGTGAAGCAGCTTTTAGAAGTTGTAAAGATTTAAAGGATGTTTCAATTTCAGAAAGTGTGACAGAGATTGGACCGTATGCGTTTCAATATAGCGGCACCGGGTTAGAGATCTTTGAAAAAGAGCATAAATTGATTATTCCGAAAGGGGTTACCAAAATAGGAGTAGAGGCTTTTCAAGATACAGGGTTTACCGATATTACAATTTTAGGAAATATTGAAAATTGGAGCTTTGGTTCGGAATCACTTTCAGAAGGAGAGCTTTTAAGTATGCACGGAGCTTTTGCGGACAATTCCATGCTTAAAAGCGTTACTGTTTCAGGAAACTGTAAGCGAATTGGAGACTATGCCTTTCAGAATTGCGGTAATTTAACAAAAATCACGCTGGAAGAAGGGGTTACGATTATCGGAAACCGTGCTTTTTTTGCGGGGGGAGATTGGAAAATTTCCGATCTGATATTGCCGCCTACATTAACGATTCCCAAAAGTGTTACCGAGATCGGGAATGAGGCGTTTGTAGGAACCAGTTTCAACAAGGTAATTATTTTGGGGAATGTTACCGACTGGGGGGAATCAGCCTTTGGAGGTTGCATGGAGTTAGAAATTGTGGAGATTTCGGGAGCATGTAAAACAATCGGTCGTAGTGCCTTTGCAGGCGGGGATTTGAAAAAGGTAACGCTTGGGGAGGGCGTTACGCATATTGAAAATTTCGCATTCGGTCACTGCTACGGCTTGGAGGTAATTTTGCCGGAGAGTATTGAGTGGATCGACTCCCACGCATTCTCAGGTGCTTCCAAAGTTTATCTTCCGGCAGGCTTTGTGTCGTCAAATTTTGCGGACGATGCGTTTCAAGAACCGACCGTCATTTACTACAAGGGTAGTGAATGGGAGCTCAAAGGGTTAATGGGCGGCTCCGATCTTCAATTTTGTACGTGTTATTATTATTCTGACATGACGAAGAAATATGTCTTATATGAAGATGACTGAAAGAACAGCCCGAGGCGACCGCCTCGGGCTGCTTTGCGCTTAAAAGATCGTTTCTATGACTTTTTGGGAAGCGAGCGGGGAATATCGCCACGTGTCCATGTGTGCGGTGTTTTCGCAATCAATGAAATAGCGGGTAGTGGCATGCGGCGGCTCTCCCTTGTAGGTGTCGATCAGTACCAGCTTGATCTTCATGCGGTTGGGAATGATGTTTTTTATGTATACGGCAACACAGCTTCCCACTTGGGCAATGCTGTGGTCGTCGGTTCCTTCCCGAAGCTCGGCAAGCCCCGCCAAGTTGGGAGCCAGTTCAATGAATACGCCATAGCTTTCAATACTGCGAACGATTCCCGCAACCGTTTGCCCCACCTGAAACAGGGCGGCATTTTCCTCCCACGTGCCGAGCAGCTCCCGCATGCTCACAAAGATCCGCTCCTGTTGGCGGTCAATGGCTTTTATCACGGTATAGATGCTGTCGCCCACCGAAAGGCGGTCGGAGGGGTGCGATATGCGGGAGACAGAAATGCTGTCTACCGAGAGCAAAGAGGCAACGCCGCAGCCGATGTCTACAAAGGCACCGAAGCTTTCCATATGAGTGACCTTTGCCCGAACCAGATCCCCGGGGATCAGATCTGCCAAATAATTCCGTATACATTCCTCTTGGGCGGCTCGTCGGGAAAGCAGAGCGACCGTCTCTCCGTTTAACTTGGAAAAGCCTATGACCTTGAAGCAGACAGGCTTTCCCACACGGGTAATGATGGCAATATCCTTCAGTTCCTCACCCCGTCGGCAATATACCGCATCCCGACGTTCGATGATGCCCCGTATGCCGTACAGGTCAACATGCAGCCGCAGATCGCTGTCGCAGAGCAGGACGGTGGATTCCAAGATCTTTCCCTCCCGCATGGCACGTTCCAGCCCCGCAGGAGAGGAAATATATTCTTTGTTTTCGGGGGAGTGAAGCAGCATTCCCTCGGGAAGATAGCAGTTGTTCATGGGTTCTTTGACCTCCGTTTTTTTCTTTTGTTAAACCTTATGCCGAAATTGGCAAAGATATGACCGCTTTCGT
Source organism: Oscillospiraceae bacterium (assembly GCA_015063535.1). Classification (GTDB taxonomy): domain Bacteria; phylum Bacillota; class Clostridia; order Oscillospirales; family CAG-272; genus HGM12713. Next base: position 1,471 of record SVTY01000008.1, on the reverse strand, counting down.
TTGAAAAAAATAAATTCAAGAAAAAGAAAGAGCGAGAAAATGGGGCGATTTTAAGAGAAAACGAGAGGTTTTATATATCTAAATTAAATTTTTTGAATTTTTTTCAAAAAACACTTGACAAGCGGATGGAATCGTGGTATAATAGGCAAGCATGATAAATTATTAACTATTTTGGAGGAAAATGCAATGTCAACTTACATGGCAAAAGTTGAGACGGTAGAGCGTAAGTGGTACGTTCTGGATGCCGCAGGCAAGCCCTTGGGTCGTGTCGCAGCAGCAGCAGCAACCATTCTTCGCGGTAAGCACCGTCCCGAGTTCACCCCTCATGTGGATTGCGGTGAATTTGTTATCATCATCAATGCGGAAAAAGCAGTTCTGACCGGCAGAAAGCTGGAGCAGAAGTATTATCGCCGTCACACCGGTTACATCGGCGGTCTGAAGGAAGTTCAGTACAAGACCCTGATGGCAACCAAGCCCGAGCTTGCAATGGAGCTGGCTGTGAAGGGAATGCTTCCTCACAACAGCATCGGCGCAAAGTCTGCAACCAGACTGAAGGTCTTTGCAGGCGCAGAGCACACCCATGCGGCACAGAAGCCCGTGGCAATCGAAGTTAAGTAAGGGAGGACGCAGGAATGTATACAAGCTCTAAGCCCTATTTTTACGGCACAGGCAGAAGAAAGAAATCCATCGCACGGGTTCGCATCGTTCCCGGTACCGGTGTAATTACCATCAACAAGAAGGATATTGACGAGTACTTCGGTCTTGAGACCTTGAAGCTGATCGTCAACCAGCCCTTTGGCGCAACCGCTACCGAGGGCAAGTTCGACATTATCGCAACCGTAAACGGCGGCGGATTGTCGGGACAGGCAGGTGCGATCCGCCACGGATTGGCACGTGCGCTCGTACAGGCTGACGAGAACTACAAGCCCGCTCTGAAGGCAGCAGGCTTCTTGACTCGTGACCCTCGTATGAAGGAAAGAAAGAAGTACGGACTCAAGGCAGCACGTCGTGCACCTCAGTTCTCCAAGAGATAAGTTCGACCTTTGGTCGAAACTTGCAAAAAACGTTCAGCTTATGCTGGACGTTTTTTGTTATCTCTTGGAGAACAATGAATTGCCCTTACGGGCATGAATTGGCTTACGCCATGAATTGCACCTGCGGTGCATGAACTGCCTACGGCATTGAAGGAACAGGGCAATTCAATTCATGAAATCGCAGATTTCAAATCATGAAGCTGAAGGCTTCAATTCATTCTAAAAAATACAAAGCTAAGTACCTCCTACAATCAAGCACGATTTGCGTTAATCAAAAAGGGCTGTTCAATTTGTAAAAACTCTGCCGTCCTATTTACTTTTCGCCGTTTTTATGGTATAATCTAACCAATCTATAAACTTGAATTTGTCTGTGAAAATATAATGAAATAGAAATATATATAGGGTTTGATATGGAATTTAATGAAAAGATTCAAGAA
>SVTY01000001.1 GCA_015063535.1 Oscillospiraceae bacterium | reverse complement strand
CAATTAACGACATAACTCATCATTATGCAGAGTAAATTATATCACCAAATTTTGATTTTGTCAATGAATTTTGAAAAAATAGGGACAAAACCATATAAAAAAGAAATTATGGAAACAAAATCGTATAGACTATCTACGCTTTTATTATAGCATCCTTCAAATGGCTTATCAATACACAAAACAATCAATTTTTTATAAAAATCGACAGAATTATAAAAAGCGGCGAGAACAAGCCCCGCCGCCGTGTGTTATTCAATTAAGGTTTCAATAGCAATTTGCATACCGAGCTTGAATGCGTATTCGAAGATGGCTGCTTCTGCCAAACTCATATACTCGCTCCAACAATCGTGGAACTTTTCAAACGTTTTCTTTTGCTCGTCGGAAAAGCTTTTCTCCAAGTCCTCGTGATGCCTTGCCATATATCCGAGCAATTCTTTCATTTCTTTAGAATTAGTTCGGCTGTCTTCTTGCGGTATGATGTTTCCGTACCAAAGTTCGTTGATGATAGATTTCATACCAACACCACCTCCCGCAAAACGATTTCTTCCGCGCTTACCTTGATGTTGTTCATCTCAACACCCCACCGGAGCATATCGCGAGCTTTTAAGTTCTCGTCAATACCTCTTTCGATAGCGAGGCGGGGGATGATAGTATCAAGCATTTCGGTTGCTTCAAGGTCGATTTCGTACAAGCGAGCGTTCAACTTGCCTTCAATCAAGAGCGTGGTATACCTTCCGCGACGGTGCTGCTTGATGTAGTCAAGGTGCATCCGTCCATACTTGCCAATCTGATAATCGGTCTGCTCGGGAAGGGTTATGTTAGGAATAAGGTGTCCATTTTCCTCGCGGTATGTACCACCGAGCGTTTCATAAAGGGATTCAAAGTTCTTTTTCATTGTAGTATCCTCCAAAATTAGATTTTGATTATACTACAATTCATCCTCGCATCCAAACCAATACAAACACCGAAGGCGTACCTGCTCTATCGCAGGTACGCCTTCGGCAGAGCTTTTTGTATTTTGTAGAGGGCGGTGGCTTGCTGCCGCCGTAAAGAACGGACAGTCGGGGACGCCTGTCCCTACAGGTTGTAGGGCGGTTCAATTTGTAAAAAATTGAACCGTCCTATTTACTTTTGGTGAAAATTATGGTATAATACAACTAATCAATAAACTTGAATTTGACAAAGGAGTGTTCATTTTATGAAGTTAGTGAAAAAGATTGCAGTTCTTATAACACCACTTTTATTGTTTGTCGTTTTATTTATCCCATATGGCTGGGTAAATTCGCATTTCATTCTCGATTGGCTGGGCTGTAGCTGTGATATAATTGATGAAGCGGGCAATATAGTTGAAAACAACTTTAATGCTAATGATTTCACGGCATTATTTTGGGTGTTTATCTCTATTTGTGTGGCTACAATTTCTGTGTTTTTATCAAAAAGAATACCGAAAGAAAAGATGTGGTTCAGAGTTCTGTATATAGTAGGTATGCTTTTGATATCACTCGTGATAACTTATCAATTCTGCCAAATGATGACGTGGGATTGACAAATTCCAATTTGTCGAGATGAATAGGCGTTGAATGTTGGTGTGATCTTGGTGCAAATTTGGTGAAACACCTTGTAACGATACGGATTGTTTCTATTTGAAAGGAGAAAACTGCATGAAAAATACAAACATCTGTCCGAAGTGTCAGTCTTCGAATATCGTGAGAATCGATGGGCATACGGGGGCTTACGGTTCGGGAAACAATGTCATGACGGGAAAAACGATATTTTCTACGGTGAACGTGAATCGGTACATTTGTTGTGATTGCGGATTTACCGAGGAATGGATCGACAAAGAGGATATCGGGATGGTAGCAAACAGTAAACGGGCGAAGAAATAATAGGAACTCCCCCTCTGCTTGATAAGAAGCGAAGGGGGAGCATTTTTGTTTATTGGTGGGCGGAATCAATAATTCCGCCGCCGATGAGCGTGTCGCCGTCGTACAGTACCGCAGATTGCCCGGGGGCAATGGCACGCTGAGGCTCATCGAATTGAACCAAGAGCTTGCCCTCCTCGCTTTGGCAAACGAGAGCAGGGGCAGGGCTGTGACGATAGCGAATTTTTACCTCCAAGCGTCTCGGGGTGGACAGATCATCGTTGACGAGCAGATTGACCGAGGATGCGTTCAGATGAGAGGCATACAGCTCCGAATCGGGGCAAAGGGTCACCGTGTTTTCCTTGGCATTTTTCTTGCCGACAAATATGGGATATCCGAGGGCGATGCCAAGCCCCTTGCGCTGTCCGACGGTATAGCGGATGATGCCGTTATGCGTGCCGAGAACCCTTCCGTCACACGACACGAAATTGCCGCAGGGCAAGATTTGATTCGTTTGTGTTTCGATAAAGGAAACATAGTCTCCGTCGGGGATAAAGCAGATATCCTGACTGTCTGTTCGGTGGGCGCAAGGGAGTTGATTTGCGGCGGCAATTTCCCGAATTTCGTCCTTGGTATAATCTCCAAGGGGAAAGAGCAGATAAGGCAGCGCTTCCCGTCGGATCGACCAGAGAAAATAGGACTGATCCTTGGTGCGATCTGTCGCTTTTTTCAGAAGCACCTTTCCGTCGGGTGTTTGCTCCAGCCTTGCGTAGTGACCTGTCGCCAAACGGTCAAAGCCCCTGTCTCTTGCCAAATCGAACAGCTTTCCGAATTTGATATGACGGTTGCATTCTACACAAGGATTGGGGGTGGCTCCGTTGATATAATCCGAAAGAAAGCGGTCTATGACCGATTGCCGAAAGCTTTCTCCGAGAGATATGCAATGATGGGGAATCCCCAATTGCTCTGCGACGGCTGAGGCATCCAGACAGTTTTGATCGGGCAGAGGATCGGATGCATCCGTAAGCGGTTCCTTATCCGACCAAAGCCGCATGGTGATCCCTTCCGTGGAATAGCCCTGTTGCTTGAGAAGAAAGGCGCAGACGGCACTGTCCACTCCGCCGCTCATCGCCACAAGAATACGGCTTGCGGGGGCTTGATTCATGGCAAAAACCTCCTTGTTACCAATCATATCCGTTCAGCTTGCCTTCCTCCTGTAAGCCTTCAAAATCCCACTGGCGCAGAATTTCAAACACGGCAATGGCAACCGAATTGGAAAGATTGAGAGATCGGATGGTATCCCGCATGGGAATGCGGACACAGAAGTCACGGTTTTGATATAAAATATCCTCAGGGATCCCCTTTGTTTCCTTTCCGAACATGATAAAAACCTCATCGGGATAGGGAGAAATCTCAGTGTAGGCACGGGGAGCCTTGGTGGAAAAATAGTAGGTCTTCTCGACAGCCTCAGGATGCTTGGCGAGAAAATCGGCGTAATCGTCATAATAGGTGATATCGAGCTTGTCCCAATAGTCCAAGCCTGCTCGCTTGAGCTTTTTGTCGTCGATCTCAAAGCCCATGGGGCGGATAATATGCAGAGCGGCACCTGTGGCGGCGCAGGTGCGGGCAATATTGCCCGTGTTCTGAGGGATCTCGGGTTCATGTAATACAATGTGGATCTTTTTCATGGCTCCATCCTAAATCAAAAAGTAGTCCCCTATATTATAGTACGTTGCATAGGGGTTTTCAAGAGGGTTTTCAAAAAATTTACAATCATTTCTGTGCGGAATGTGCCGAAGCCCTTGAAATGCGGTCAAAAATGTTGTATAATATAATGAATCATTATTTTTGGGAGGTCTTTGATGGGACTCGGAACAAAACTTTTCGGAACATACAGTGACAGACAGCTGAAAAAGCTGGAGAAATATGTAGATTATATCGAATCCTTGGCACCGAAGTATGCGCAGATGAGCAATGAGGAGCTGGCAGGCACCACAGCACTTCTGAAGGAGCGGCTTGCGGCAGGGGAAAGCTTGGAGGATATTATGGCGGATGCCTATGCGGCGATCCGAGAGGCGGATGACCGTATCCTCGGCAAGCGTCCGTTCCGTGTGCAGATCATCGGCGGTATTATTTTGCACCAAGGGCGTATTGCAGAAATGAAGACGGGCGAGGGTAAGACCTTGGTGGCGACCATGCCCGCCTATTTGAACGCCTTGACGGGCAAGGGCGTGCATGTGGTTACGGTGAACGATTATCTGGCACGCCGTGACAGCGAGGAAATGGGGCGGGTCTATGAATTTATGGGTCTGCGGACGGGGCTTGTGGTTCACGGCATTTCTCCCGAGGAAAAAAAGGCATCCTATGAGGCGGATATTACCTACGGAACGAACAATGAGTTCGGCTTTGATTATCTGCGTGATAATATGGTCGTTTATAAGGAAAACATGGTTCAGCGGGGACATCATTTTGCTATTGTGGATGAGGTAGACTCGATCCTGATCGACGAGGCGAGAACACCGCTGATCATTTCGGGTGCGGGTGAAAAATCCACCGATCTGTATGACCGTGCGGATGCGCTTGCCCGCAAGCTGAGAAAATATGTCATTAAGGAAATGGATTCCAAGGAAAGCTACGACGATCTGGATGCAGACTATATAGTGGACGAGAAAGCCAACAATGCCATTTTGACGCCTTCGGGCGCACGCAAGGCGGAGGAGTTTTTCGCTATTGATAATTTGTCCGATGCCGCCAATTCCGAGCTGTCTCATCATATCAATCAAGCCATTCGGGCGCACGGTGTAATGAAGCGGGATGTGGATTATGTGGTAAACGAACACGGGGTCATGATCGTGGATGCCTTTACGGGACGGCTGATGCCGGGACGGCGGTATTCTAACGGTCTGCATCAGGCAATAGAAGCAAAGGAAGGCGTAAAGATCGAAAAGGAAAATAAGACCCTGGCAACGATCACCTTCCAAAATTACTTCAGAATGTATAGCAAGCTGTCGGGTATGACGGGAACCGCTTTGACCGAGGAGACGGAATTTCGGGAAATTTACGGACTGGACGTGGTGGAGATCCCCACCAACAGACCGATGATCCGAGATGACCATGCCGATGCGGTCTACAAAACGGTGGATACCAAGTATGAGGCGGTGATCCGACAAATTATCGAATGTCATGAAAAGGGACAGCCGGTACTGGTCGGTACGGTTTCGATTGACAAGTCCGAGGAGCTTTCCCGCCGTTTGAAGCGGCAGGGGATCAAGCATACGGTGCTGAACGCCAAATATCATGACCGTGAGGCAGAGATCGTTGCTCAGGCAGGAAAGCTGGGAGCGGTTACGATCTCCACTAACATGGCAGGACGAGGTACCGATATCATGCTGGGCGGCAACCCCGAGTATATGGCAAAAAAGGAAATGCGCAAGCAGGAGATCGACGAAGAGCTGATCGCTATGGCGACAGGAACGGCGGAGATCGACGATGAGGCGGTCAAGGAAGCACGGCGGATCTATCGGGAGCTGTATGAGAAATTCAAGCTTGAAATTGCACCGGAGGCAGATCGGGTCAGAGAAGCGGGCGGGCTGTTTATTCTCGGAACCGAGCGGCATGAGAGCCGACGGATTGACAACCAGCTCAGAGGCCGTTCGGGACGGCAGGGCGACCCGGGTGAATCAAGGTTTTATCTGTCCTTGGAGGATGATCTGATGCGCCTGTTCGGTTCGGATCATTTGATCGGAATGGTGGAACGGCTTGGCTTGCCCGATGACATGCCCATTGACGCCAAAATTTTGTCCAATCGAATTGAGGCGGCGCAAAAACGGATCGAGGATCAGAACTTCAAGCGTCGGAAATATGTGCTGACCTATGACGATGTTATGAATCAGCAGAGAAATATCATTTACAAGCAGAGAAATGATGTGCTTCAGGGAGAGGATATCAGCGCAACGGTGCAAAAGATGATCGCCGCCACCTTGCAGGAAACGGTGGAAACGCATTTGCACGGCGACGAGCCCGCTCTTTGGGATTTTACGGGGCTGCGTGAAGCCTATAAGGGCTTGCTGACAACGCCGGAGGATTTCCATTACGAGGAGGAAGAACTGAAGCATTTGAAGGTCGAAACGGTCGTTGACGAGCTGACCGAGCGGGCAATGGCTCTGTATCGGGAAAAGGAAACGATGGTTGGCGAGGAACGCTTCCGAGAGATCGAGCGTTCAGTCCTGCTTCAGAATGTAGACCGAAATTGGATGGAGCATATTGATGCGATGGAGGATCTGAAGGACAGCATCCGTCTCCAATCCTATGCACAGAGAGATCCCGTGAACGAATATCGGTTACAGGGTGCGGATATGTTCGATGCCATGGTGGACGATATTCGGGAGAGGACGGTTCGGATGATCCTTTCGGTGACGGTCAAGACACCCGAGGTAAAGCGTGTGCAATTGGCAAAGCCGCTGACCGAGGGCTTTGAGGATGCCGACGGAAAGAAGCCGAAAAAGATCACGGTCGTCAAGCGTTCGGAGCCGAGCATAGGCAGAAATGACCTTTGTCCCTGCGGATCGGGGAAGAAGTATAAAAAATGCTGCGGTGCTCCCGGGCAAGGAAATCAATAAAAGGAAAAGAACCGTTGCGGTAGACTTACCGCAACGGTTTTCGGAGATACATATGGGATTTGGGTGGCTGTTTGTCGGATACTTTGTTGCGAATTTTATGAGCTTGCATCAGTTTGGTGCCATCTTTCGCATGATCGGTTACGGGATGATGCTGGGTGCTTCCGTGCGGTTATGTCGATATCATCGGTCGTTTCTCGGCTTGGAGATTCTATCGCTTTTGATGGTACTGCTTTGCGGCGTGCTTTCTTTGGGAAATGCGGAGCTGTTTGCGCAAGAGTTTTTGCTCAAGGAGCTCACGCTTCTGCCCGAAACCGTATATACCGTATTCGGGCATGGGGAGCAATGGCTGATGCTTGCGCTTCAGGCAGCCCTGCTTTGGGCGATTCGTTCCATAGCGGTAGACATAGGCGTACCCAAGATCGCCGTAAGTGCGACTCGTAATTTTATTTTTGTATGCATGTACTATGTCGTATATGCTATCAGCTTGCTTCCAATACCAATGCCTTCCGTTGTGAGTGCTACGGTTGCCATCATTGCGTGGATCCTGTTCTTTGCGTGGATGATCCTCAATCAGATATTGCTCTTTTCTTGTTATGCTAAAATATGCGATGAGGATGACGTGGAAATGGAGCAAAAGCCCTCCAGATTCGCCTTTGTCAATCAATTTCGCAGGGAAGTGGAACAAAAAGAGCAAAAGGCAAGGGAAGCGGATGCGTTGTATCGCGAAGAAAAGCAAAAGAAACGGATGGAAAAAGCCAAAAGGAGGAAAAAATGAAACGGAATGTTCACGGAATGGGCTTTGGTCTTGCCGCCATTGCGTTGCTGTTTTTGTTTAATCCGAATATCAATATCATTGACATATTGCCCGATTGGATCGGCTATCTTCTGCTGTGCCGTGCCTTCTTTCGTCTGTCGGATCTGAACGATTCTGTGGAATCGGCGGTCGGCGGATTTCGGAAGATGATCCTGATCGACGGCGCAAAATGGGTGGCTCTGCTTTGGGTGTTCGGCTTGTCGGTTCCCAAGGAGCGAAGCGCATCCTTGCTGCTGTGGTCGTTTGTTTTTGCCGCCTTGGAAATGCTCGTTTTGATCCCTGCATGGACCAAGCTCTTTTACGGCTTGACCCAACTGGGATATCGGCATTCCAATACGGCAGTGTTCGGAAAGGATAGAACGAAAAAAAGCAAAACGGATCAAATACGGAATCTGACGGTTGCGTTTGTTAGTGTGAAGTCAGTTCTTTCTTTTCTGCCCGAATTTGCCGATCTGTCCAATTCCTCCTATGATGAAAGCACGGGGATGGTCAATTTGTATCGCTACATCGGTATTATGCGGATGCTTGCCTTTATTCCCGTTTTGATCGTAGGAGTCATATGGCTGTGGCGGGCGATCCGCTACTTTCACTCCTTGCGGCATGATACGGCGTTCACGGAGGAGCTGGAGCAGAGGTATACGACAGACATTTTGCCAAAAAAGGGATTGTTTGCTCGCAGAGCGGTGCATCTGCTTTCCTTTGTTTTGTTGACAGCACTGTGTCTGACGGCTGACTTGCGCTTGGAATACCGCAATATGGTGCCGGATTTTCTTGCCGCCATTGCGTTTTTTGTGTTGCTGTCGATTCTTGTTAAGCGCTTGAAGCTTTCGGTTACAGCCGGATGGGTTTCTTGCAGTGCTTATTTGGCATGCACCTTGTTTTCTTACGGTGCGGAATGGCACTTTTTCAATGAGTTTACCTATAACGCCATTCGGAGAAGCAACGAGGCGAGAGATGCCTATTTATGGGTGATCGTGTCAACCTTCCTCAAGGCAATTGTCTTTTTGGTGTTGATTTGGTTTTTGATCCAAGGACTTCGGAAAATCGTGGAGCAGCATACCGGCTATGTTTCGGGAAGAGAACAGCAAACTGTCGGAGAAAATAAAATGATCCAAGCCCTCCATAAGGAGCTGAAGGGAACCTTAACGCTTGCCTTTGTCGGTGCCGTCCTATACGGGCTTGCAGAGCTTGCGTATGTGTTGCTGGCTCCGTCTTACGGCTTTTGGGGAGCGATCCATTTGCTCTGTGCTGTTCTTTGCGTCGGCGGCTTTGCACGGGCATTGTTTGCCATCCGAGATGCGGTGGATACCAAGTACATGCTTGAATAAAATAAAAAATGTATAATGCTTGAGATTGTTGCGCATACTGATGATGTGATTCCGAAAGGATATCACCGCTCGGTAAGCAAGCATACAAGCAGAGAAAATGGATCGGATGCTTGAGAAATGCTGACCGAATGGCATTGAGCAGTCCTGTTCCGTCGACCTTCGATTGCTCAAAAATCTTTTTGTCGGCGGAGAAACGGAGCCGAACATGCAGAACAACAATCAGAACCAGAACAATCAGAATAAGCAGAACAAGCAGAATCAGAACAGCCAGAACAATCAGAACAACCAGAACAACCAGAACAATCAGAACCAGAACAATTCTCAGAACAACCGCTGAGTCGGGATACGGTGAGAATGCGGGAACCCTTATGTTCCTGTAAAATCTTCCGAAGGACGAGGTTCGTCTGACGGCGGAAAAAGCCTGTCTTTCTTAGAAAGAGACAGGCTTTTTTTGATTTGCTTTGATGTCGGAAAGAAATGGTGAAAGAATCTCGAAGAAAATTTCAAAAGGCTCTTGAAAAATGGGAAGAAATCTGTTATACTATATAAGTAAGTCTGCAAAGACGAGCAATATATGCGGACTGTGAAATAAGGCCATACCAGCCGGGGAATTAGCGGAGCCCTGTACCTGAAATCCGCTACAGCAGGGGTTCATTCCTTTCTTGAGGGTCGAGCTAATACGGTCTGAGTCGTATCCTGCTGCGTTGAAGAGCGGGTCTTGCGCAATTGGGGGCTGTGAACCATGTCAGGTGGGGAACCAAGCAGCATTAAGCAGTAAGCCCGATGTGCCGCGAGGCAGCCTGCTCGGAGCAGGAGGTGCGAAGATCGCGTGGAGGTGAGATTCGATTGAAAGGTGTATGGTCTTATTTTGCAGTCTGCCTTTTATTATCAAAAAAAAGGAGCAGGGTGGGAGCTTATGTATCAGGCACTGTATCGAAAATGGCGTCCGCAGACCTTTGACGAGGTGTGCGGTCAGGAGCATATTACATCCATATTGAAGTACGAAACAGAGCATCGGAAGTTTTCCCATGCGTACCTGTTTTGCGGCTCTCGCGGTACGGGAAAGACGACCTGCGCCAAAATTTTGGCAAAGGCGGTGAACTGTGAGGATCCGATCCATGGCAGTCCTTGCAACAAGTGTGCCGCTTGCCGCTCCATTGATGCGGGGACGGCAACCGATGTGCTGGAGATGGATGCCGCTTCGAATAACGGAGTGGATAATATCCGTGACATTCGGGACGAGGTCGCTTACAGTCCGTCCGCACTGAAGTACCGTGTGTATATCGTGGATGAGGTTCATATGCTCAGCGGCAGCGCATTCAATGCGTTGCTGAAGACCTTAGAGGAGCCTCCGGCACATGTGGTGTTTGTTTTGGCAACTACGGAGCTTCACAAATTGCCGTCTACTATCATTTCCCGATGTCAGCGGTTTGATTTTCGTCGAATCAGTACGGCAGTGCTGGCAGAGCGCTTGGCGTATATATCCGATCGGGAAGGGATCGAATATGAAGCAGAGGCGCTCCGCATTCTTGCCAAGCTTGCACAGGGCGGTATGCGGGATGCGATCAGCCTGCTGGAGCTTTGCGCAGGAACAAGACAGCGACTGACCCCTGCGTTGGTGGAGGAATCGGTCGGCTCGGGGGCAAGAGAAAGCATTGAGCAAACGGTGTGTGCGGTTGCGGCATCGGATTTTGACGCCATCTTCTCCTCCATTGATACGGTGGTTCGCTCCTCTCGGGATATTGCGGTCTTTTGGCAGGAATTGATCTCCTATTATCGGGATATGCTGGTTTTAAAGACTACGGCAAACGCCGATCGGTATTTGGATCTGACCGAGCACGAAGCACAGCGGCTTCGGACGGTGGCGGAGCAGTTTTCCAAAGAAACTCTGCTGTACCATTGCAGGGTGTTGGATGAGACCTTTTATGCGATGCAGCGGGCGGGAGCGGCGAAGCGAATGCTTGCCGAAATGGCACTGATCAAGCTTTGCGATGCGACCTTGGATACCTCTGCGGATGCACTGCTGTCCAGACTGTCAAAATTGGAAAATACGGTTGCTTCGGGCAGTGCCGTGCAGTCTCTTCCCAAAGAAAGCAATGCCGTGACCGATTCCAAAAGGGAGCAACCCATCTTGGAGGGAGCAACCGATGGCAAGAAGCCGAAGCAGGAGCATGCCGCAGAGCAACCGCAGCTGAGGCTGTTGCGAGGCTGGAACGAAATGGCAGAGCAAGCGGCGGCAGGAGACGGCGCCGTGCTGGGATTTTTAAAGATTGCCAAAGCGTTTGTTTCCGAAGACGGCAGAGTCTTTTTAAAGTTTCCCAATGAATTTGCCATGTCCATGATCGAGCGAGCAGGCTTGCGAGACAGCATTCGTGCGGTGATCGGAAGGACGATCCAACGACTCTTGTCCGAGGAGGAGCTGATCTTTGATGTTTTGGAGGGAACGGAGAGCTTATCCGATCTGGATTCGCTTGAGGTTTGAACCGTAAAATTGTTAAATTTTTGAAAAATGATATGATAAAAGCAAAGGAGAATGAGTATGAAAGCAAATATTCCGAAGGGGATGGGCGGCGGTCCTCAAAACATGAACGCAATGATCCGTCAAGCACAGAAAATGCAGGAGGATATTGCGCTTCTTCAAGAGGACTTGGATGCGAGAGAATATGACATTTCCGCAGGCGGCGGTGTTGTCGGCGTGAAGATCAACGGAAAAAGAGAGATTCTTTCGATTGACATTCAGCCCGAAATCGTGGATCCCGATGATATTGAGACCTTGTCCGATATTTTGGTTGCCGCAGTAAATGAGGCGATCAAGCGTGTGGACGATACCAACAATGCGGAGATGGCGAATCTGACCGGAAGCGTCGGTCTGCCCGGGCTGTTCTGATGATGACCGATTACATCGAATCTCTCCAAAAATTGGCGGAGCAATTCGGCAGACTTCAGGGGATCGGGAGAAAATCCGCCATGCGGATGGCGTTTTCCGTGATCGAAATGGACGAGGCGGATGCCTATGAATTTGCCTCTGCCATTATGGAGGCAAAACAAAAGATCCACGAATGTCCCGTTTGCGGCAATCTGACCGACGGAGAGCTTTGCCATGTTTGTGAGGATGAAACCAGGGACCGTAGCGTGATCTGCGTGGTGGAGGACGTCAAGGCAGTCATGTCCATTGAAAAGGTCAGGGAATTTAAAGGCGTTTACCATGTCCTTCACGGCGTTATTTCTCCTGTCAATGGGATCACACCCGAGAAGATCCGTTTTCGGGAGCTGATCGAGCGGGCAGGGCAGGACGGCGTAGAAGAGGTTATCATTGCCACCAACCCCACCCCCGACGGCGAGGTGACCGCCATGTACATTTCCAAATATCTGAAGCCGCTTGGCGTAAAGGTAACCCGATTGGCGTACGGAGTTCCCGTCGGATCGGATCTGGAATATGCGGATGAGGTGACATTGGGACGTGCCTTAGAGGGACGTCGGGATGTTTGACCGTTACGTTACATCGTGAGGAAAATTGTATGAACGAAGAAAGAAATCAAGAAAATCGGGAGCAGGAGTTCGAGTCGTCCGAAACATTTTATTCGACGGCATCAGCCGAGTTTTCCTTTGATAAGCAGAGTAGCAACAGCCAAACCGAGCACAATGGCTTTTCTGAACCGAGCCAACCGTTGCCTGAGGAAACGCCCGAATATCACAAATATGAACTGGTCGCCATGATCTTGGGCATACTTTCTATTGTCTTGTATTCCTGCTGTTGTATTGGCATCGTGCTTGGCATTATTTCCATTGTCTACGCCTATAAGGTCAGAAACATGTCGACCGATAAAAAAATGAGCGGCATGGCACTTGCCGGCTTGATCTGCTCGATCATCGGCTTTGCCGTACTTCTTCTGTACGTTGTTTTGTTTGTATTCATATTTTTTATAATTGGAATTACCTCTTTCCTGTAAAAAAGAAGCCGATTTGCGTTTGCAAATCGGCTTCTTTTTATACATGCTTAAAACTCGATCATGCTTTCGTCCCACATCTCGGGAGCATCGTAGCCCATCAGATTGACCATGGTTGCGGCAACGTTGGAAAGACCGAACTCTCCGTTATCTGCCTTGACCTTGTAGGCATCCCCGTAGAAATTGTCATAGAAAATACAGGGAACAGGATTGAGGGTATGACTGGTCTTTGCCTTGAAGTGTCCGTTTTTATCTGCCTTGGGCAGTCCTGTTTTCTTGTCCAGCTCGTACATCTCATCCGCATTTCCGTGATCGGCGGTGATAAGTGCTACCCCCTTCGCCTTGTCCACGGCGGAAAGGATTCTTGCCAATTGAAGATCCAACGCCTCCATGGAGCAACGGGTCGCCAACAGAGAGCCGGTATGACCGACCATGTCACCGTTAGGGAAGTTGACACGCAGATAGGTGTATTTGCCCGATTCGATGCACTCGATCAGCTTGTCGGCGATCTCGGCACACTTCATCCAAGGACGTTGCTCAAAGGGAACCACATCCGAGGGGATCTCGATATAGGTCTCCAGCTCCTCGGAGAATTTGCCCGAACGGTTTCCGTTCCAGAAGTAGGTCACGTGTCCGTACTTTTGGGTTTCAGAAATTGCCAGCTGAGCCACGCCTGTATTTGCCAGATATTCACTCATGGTGTTGGTGATCTCAGGAGGAGATACCAAGTACCGTTGCGGAATATGCAGGTCGCCGTCATATTCCAGCATACCGGCGTACACGACCTGAGGAACACGTTTCCGATCAAATTTTTCAAAGGCTCCTTCGGGAGCATCGAACGCCTTGGAGATCTCAATGGAACGGTCTCCGCGGAAGTTGTAGAAAACAACACTGTCGCCGTCCTCAACCGTACCGACAGGCGTGCCGTTTTCAGCAATCACAAAGGGAGGAAGATCCTGGTCGATGACCTTGTATTCGTCACGGTAGGTCTTGACCGCTTCTGCGGCAGTCGCAAACTGTCTGCCCTCACCGAGAACGTGCGTTTGCCAGCCTCTCTCTACCATGGACCAATCCGCCTCATAGCGGTCCATGGTGATCTTCATACGTCCGCCGCCGGAAGCGATCTTGATATCAAAGCTGCCACTGCGCAGATCGCAAAGAAATGCCTCGAAGGGATCAATATATTCCAGTGCGCTGGTCTCACCCACATCCCGTCCGTCGATCAGAATATGAATACGAACCTTGCCGATGCCTTCTTCCTTGGCACGAAGGATCATCGCTTTCAGGTGGTCAATGTGGGAGTGAACGTTTCCATCGGAAAACAAGCCGAGAAAATGTAAGGTGCTTGCATGCTCCTTTACATTGGAAATGATCGCCTTCCATGTGTCGGATGCGAACATTTTTCCGCTTTCAATGGATTGAGTAACCAGCTTGGCGCCTTGAGCAAAGACCTGTCCTGCGCCCAAAGCATTGTGTCCCACCTCGGAATTTCCCATATCGTCATCGGAGGGAAGCCCGACAGCGGTTCCGTGTGCTTTCAGCTTGACCATAGGATATTTTGCCATCAGCATGTCCAGCGTAGGGGTGTAAGCCTTGGCGACGGCATTGGCTTCAGTATCGGGTGCGAGACCGACGCCATCCATGACGATGGTCAGCACGGGACCGGATACTCCTTTAAATTTAGTATTTTTGTTCAGTGTTTCAGACATAATGACCTCCGAGAATCATGTAATAATAGTTTGATCCTATATAGTATACCCCGAAAAAGAAAATTTTTCAAGTGGATATTGAAAAATAAAATAAAAAAAGTTGCAATTCGTTGACAGATGATAAAAAACATGGTACAATAATAGAATACCCTACCGATCATTTTACGAACAGGGAGGAATCCGATGGACGAGCAAAGAAAAAAATTGGAGATGGAAAAGGATGCGTTTTGGGATTTCTCCGAGCTGATCCCTCGCAGAACCGAGGCATCGGGATATCCCCGTCCTGTCGAGCCGACGGAGCTCACACTATCCCCTTCGCCCACGGAGCCGAACACAAAGGAGACACAGTCCGATACGGTCATCAAACGCTATATTCCCCCTCATTCCGAAAATCGCTTGTCCTATCAAAATGAATTTGAGACAAGCATCTCTTATACACCTTCGGACTCTTTGATCCATAAGGTTACCCTGAAAAAGCGGAAATGCACATATCGCTATTACAGCGAGTTTTTGCAGGATGCGTTGCGGTATCGGGATCAGGCGGGGACACCCTGTGACTATGTGCCGTTCTTTTCCTATGTTCCGCAATACAGTCAAATGAATGAGGCACAACGGTCATATTATCTTTGGTTCCGCAGTGCTTTTCAAAAGGGGATCGAAATACCGATCGATTACAGTTATGTGCTCTTATATGTTTTTGAGCTGATCAATTTGGGAAATCCTTCGAATGCAGAGCAAAGCAGAGATCACTTGATCGACCTTTGGGAGCGCTATCATGAAGCCTTTCCCGCCATTTCTGGAAAGCTTGGCGAGTGGATCTGCGATTTCAGCCTGCTTCACCGTCTTGCGCCTCCCGCCCGTACCTGTGCGGAGCTGGTGGGGAGCGTTCCTTCTCTGAAGGAGTTTTATATTTCCATGCCCAACGGGGATACACAGCGGTGTGCCCGATCCTTGCTGAAATATTGTTCTTCCTATGATTATCGTAAAAGCAAATTTGCACAGGGCGACGATCGGGCGTTGTTCGATCGGCATATTTTTGAAGCCCTTCTGACCGCCATTCGGCACTATTCCGCTGATGGCATGCTTTTGTCGGGCATTCGCTTGGAGGACAGCGTGTTGATACGGGATCTGTATGCGGGTGCGCTTTGCACCTCGGAGCAGAGATACCGTATGGAGGTAGAGTACTGTTCCTTTTCCCGCTCCAATGAGCTGCGTTTTTTGGTGGGGGATATCATCAAGTATTCGGAAAATAAGATACGGGCATACTTAGGTGTCAAATCCAAAATGACGGTCTATTCCGTCACTGCGGAGCTGAGAACGGTTTTGGATGCCTATTTTGCCCAAGCACTTCCCGTACGCCGTGCCACACCCAAGTCGAAGGAGAAGCAGGCGTATGAGGTGTTATACGAAAGTCCTAAACAATCGCTTTCTCTGTCCAATGCGGCAAAAATCGAAGCGGAATCGTGGGAAACGACCAGAGATCTGGTGGATGCCTTTGAGGAGGAATCGGAAGCTCCTCTGAAACGGGAACAAGAGGAGCCGCCGCTGTCGGCGGAGGGCGAGACGGAGGATACTTTAAGAAGCCGTCTCGGTGCGTATTGGGATGTGGTCTGCGGCATGCTGTCGGGCGATCTGTTCGCTCTGGATAAGGCGGCAAGAGAAAAAGGAAAAATGTCGGATGCGTTGGCAGACGAGATCAACGAGCTCGCTTATGATGTGATGGGGGACGCGTTGGTAGAAGAGACAACCGGAGGCTATTGCGTGATTGATGAGTATCGGGAGCTGATCGAACAGCTTCGGGAAGGAGACGAACAGAATGGAACAAAATGAGCTTGAACTCAAAAAAATACCGAAACGTGTTTTAAATACCTTGTTGCTATCGGTTTCTGCGGGTGTGGTGCCCCGAATCGGCGCACCGTATATCGCCATCGGACGAAAGGACGAGATCGCCGCCCTGCTGTCCGATCTGGAGCAGGTCAATGAAGGATGCGGAACGATGCGCTTTGTGGTCGGCAGATACGGAAGCGGAAAAAGCTTTTTGATGCAACTGATCCGAGGCTATGCGTTGGAGCGGGACTTTATCACGGCGGATGCCGACCTTTCTCCCGAGCGGCGTTTGTACGGAGCATCGGGGAGCGGCGTGGCAACCTATCGGGAATTGATAAAAAATCTTGCCTCCAAGGCATCACCAGACGGCGGTGCCTTGCCGAAGATGATCGCCCGATGGATCGAGCAAATGAAGCTCCGTTTGATGCAGGAGGGGATCGCCCCCGAAAGCGACCGCTTTTCGACGGCTTTGAACGCTTTGGTCGCCGAGCAGCTTCGGGAAGTGGAATTTATGGTGGGAGGCTTTGACTTTTCCCGTGTCATTACCGAGTACTACCGAAGCGTGACCGAGGGTGACGAGGAATGCCGAACGGCTTGTCTGCGGTGGCTGAGAGGCGAATTTTCCACCAAAACCGAAGCAAGAAGCGCACTGGGCTTTTCCGTCTCTGTTATCATTGACGATGAAAACTGGTATGATTTTCTGAAGCTGTGGGCGATCTTGGTACGGTTTATCGGATACCGAGGCTTGATCGTTTTCATTGATGAATGCGTGAATCTGTATAAGATCAATCATCGGGTCAGCCGAGAAAATAATTACGAAAAGATCTTGGCAATGTTTAACGATACGTTGCAGGGACGGGCGCCGGGGCTTGGCTTGATCTTGGGTGGGACTCCGCAGTTTATGGATGATCCTCGCCGAGGCTTATTCAGCTATGAGGCATTGCGGAGCAGACTTTGCGATAGCCGCTTTGCGTCGGATGCCTACCGAAATTATATCGGTCCCGTGATCCGCTTGAAGCGGTTGACCGACGATGAGCTGTTCGCCCTGATCTCCCGTGTTACCAAGCTATATGCGGTCAATTACGGAGCAGAGCCAAGGATCACCCAAGAGGAGATGGTTCAATTTTTGGAGCTCTCCCTTTCCCGTGCGGGGGCGGACAGCATGATAACTCCCCGAGAAATGCTTCGGGATTACATGACGGTGCTGAATATTCTGATGCAGAATGAGCAAGTCACCTTCCAAGATGTGATCGATGGGGCATTCCAAGCCGAGGAGAGAAGGGGCAGTGCCGATGACGGCAAAACAGCCGCCGAAGCCCCGAACGTATTTACAGCGGAGGATATAGAATTTTAGGAGGATTGAATGTGACAGAGGCCGATAGAATATTCGAACGATTTCCGTCCTTTATTCGGGAATATATTTATTCTCACGGATGGGAAACCCTGCGTGACATCCAGTTGGAAGCGGCAAAAACGATATGGAACACCGATCATCATCTTCTTTTGACCTCTTCGACCGCAAGCGGTAAGACCGAAGCGGCGTTCTTTCCGATTCTGACCGAGCTTTGCGGACAGAAAACAGAAGGCATTTCCGTGTTGTATATTGCCCCCCTGAAAAGCCTGATCAACGACCAGTTTGCCCGCATGGAGGAGCTTCTGACCGAGAGCGGCGTTTGTGTCACCCACTGGCACGGCGATGTTGCGCAATCCAAAAAGAAACAGCTGTTGGCAAACCCATCGGGGATCCTTCAGATCACGCCCGAATCCTTGGAGGCGATGCTGATAAACCGCTCCAACGATATTGTCCGTTTGTTTTCGGGACTTCGCTATATTGTTTTGGACGAGATCCATACCCTGACCGGCTCAGACCGAGGCAATCAGATTTTGTGCCAGCTGCTTCGCTTGGAACGTCTGATCGGTTCCTCTCCGAGACGCATCGGACTTTCCGCCACGGTGGGCGACCCGCAACGGGCGGCAAGCTGGTTGGGAGCCGGAACTGACCGCCCCGTGGATATCCCCGCCGTTTTCGAGGAAAAGATCCGCTGGCGCTTGGGAGCAGAGCATTTCTTTATTCAAAACCCGAGCTTCGATCAAACCGAAGCAAGCACGGCAAATCCGACAGGACAACGTGCCATGCTGGATGCGGGCTATGAATATATTTACGATTGCGTTCAAAGAAAGAAATCACTGGTCTTTTCCAATTCGAGAGAAGAAACGGAATATGTGTGCGCCACGCTCCGACAGATTGCCTCCAAACGAAATGACCCCGATGTTTTTTTGATCCATCACGGAAACCTTTCCGCCTCTCTGCGAGAGGAAGCGGAGCTGAAAATGAAGGACGGGGAAGCATTTGCCGTGACCTGTGCCACCGTCACGATGGAATTGGGGATCGACATAGGAAAGCTGGAGCGGATCGTTCAGCTTGATGCCCCTCATTCGGTATCCTCCTTTTTACAGCGATTGGGGCGCTCCGGTCGACGTGGACAGCCGCCTGAGATGATACTGGTCTTTCGGGAGGAAGAACCCTTGCCGAATGCGCCGCTGCCACAGCTGATTCCATGGGGCTTGCTGAGAGGGATCGCAATTATTCAATTGTATATCGAAGAACGGTTTGTGGAGCCTCCCACGAAAAAGAAGGAGCCGCTGAGCCTATTGTTTCAACAAACTCTGAGCATGTTGGCTTCCTGCGGAGAGCTTCATGCCGCAGAGCTTGCGGAGCGTGTGCTGACGCTTCCGCCGTTTGAAGCAGTATCCAAGGAGACCTACAAGACCTTGCTTGTTTCCATGCTGAATCAGGATTTTTTGGAAATGACCGAGGAAAAGGGCTTGATCGTTGGCATGGCGGGAGAGCGTCTTTTGAACAGCTTTAAATTTTATGCGGTGTTTCAGGATAGCGAGGATTTCACCGTCCGTTGCGATTCGGAGGAGATCGGCACCATTACCACGCCGCCGCCCGTCGGAGACCGTTTTGCGTTGGCGGGGCGTGTTTGGGAGGTCTTGGAGCTGGATGCTCCGCGCCGCTTGGTCTATGTGAAGGGCGTAGAAGGGAAAATGGAGGTTTCATGGCCGGGAGAGTATGGAGAGATCCATACAAGGATTTTGGAGCGCATGAAGCAGATCCTTTGTGAAGATACCGTATATCCGTATTTGAAGGGAAATGCCGCAAGACGGCTGGAGATAGCGAGACGGGTAGCCCGCAATACGGGGATGACCGAGCATTCTCTTATCCATTTGGGCGGCTTTACATGGTGCTTGTTTCCTTGGCTTGGCACACGGTCGTTCCGCACGCTTCGGAAGATGATCGGAGCCTGCTCTGCCGAGCTGGGAATATCGGGGCTGGACTATGAAGGCTGTAATTATATGATCTTTCGGATGGAACGGGGAGATGAGACACGGCTGCTTCGGTGCTTGCTTACCAAATTTTCGGGAACGGCATGGGATCGTGTGTCCTTGGTCAGCCCGAAGGAGCTGCCCCTATTTGAAAAATACGATCGGTATATTCCCGCAGAGCTCCTTCGGCATGCGTATTCGGTCGATCGTCTGGATCCCAAGGAAGCGGTGCTTCGATTGTCGCAAATCGGATCGGAATATGGACTGTGATAAAAAAAGTTATAAAACGACCGAATTTTTTGTGAAAAATGAATATTGACATTTTTTGAAAAAAAGTGTAATATTATAAGTGCTATGATAGGGAGCGGTGAATGGCGGACTTTTCAGAGAGCTGTCGGTCGGTGCAAGACAGTAAGACGCTTTTCGACTAAATCACCCTTGAGCATGCTGTCGAGTGTCTCTTGCTTGCGACAGGTAGAACAGCACGTATTTCTGCGTTAAAGAATAATGTATTTGGTGTACATGAGCGGTTCTTGCCTCCAAGCAGGAACAAAAAGAGTGGTACCGCGGAGCATTTGCCTTCGTCTCTTTTCCAAGGAGACGAAGGCTTTATTTTGTTTACTATTGAAAATACATTGTACGGAAAGGAAATTTCTATGTTGACCCTTGATAAAGTTTACCATGCGGCATTCATGCTGAAAAATGTGGTTCGAAAGACCGACCTGATCCATTCTCCAAAGATTAATCCCGCTTGCAAAAACGTCTATTTAAAGACGGAAAATCTGCAATTGACGGGATCCTTCAAGGTGAGGGGAGCGGGTTATATGATCTCTCAGCTGACGGAAGAGGAAAAGGCGAGAGGCGTCATTGCTTGCTCAGCGGGAAATCACGCACAGGGTGTTGCTTTGGCTTCGGCAAAGTATGGTATCCGTTCGATCATTTGTCTGCCCGAGGGCGCACCCATCTCCAAGGTGGAGGCAACCAAAAGCTATGGTGCAGAGGTCGTCATGGTAAAGGGTGTATATGACGATGCCTATAAGCATGCCTTGAAGCTCCGTGATGAAATGGGATACACCTTTGTCCATCCCTTCGACGATGAAAACGTAATTGCGGGACAGGGAACCATTGGTCTGGAATTGTTAAATCAATGCACCGACCTGGATGCCGTGGTCGTACCGATCGGCGGCGGCGGTCTGATCTCGGGAATCGCTTACGTGATCAAGCATCTGGCTCCGCATATCAAGGTTTACGGCGTACAGGCGGCTGGTGCTCCCAGTATGGCAAATTCGATTCATGACGGAAGGATCGAAAGCCTGAAGTCGGTCTCGACGATTGCGGACGGTATTGCCGTCAAGGAGCCGGGACAGAATACCTTCCGTTTCTGTTCCGAATATGTGGATGAGATCGTGACGGTCACCGAGGATGAGATATCTTCTGCGATCCTTGCCTTGGTTGAGCAGCACAAGATGATCGCCGAAGGGGCGGGAGCCGTTTCGGTGGCGGCGGTGATGTTCGACAAATTGCCCTTGGAGGGTAAGAATGTGGCATGTGTGGTTTCGGGCGGTAACATTGACGTGACCATCCTCTCCCGTGTGATGGAGAGAGGTCTTTTGAAGTCGGGACGAACCTGCAACCTATGCATTGAATTGATGGATAAGCCGGGACAGCTACAGGAAGTGGCTACGGTGATTGCCGCAAAGGGCGGTAACGTGATCTCGGTACACCATGAGCGGGCAAGTGAAACGACCGATATCAACGGATGCTTCCTGCGCTTGGTTTTGGAAACAAAGAATTATGAGCATATTGAAGTGATAACACAGGCTTTGGTCGATGCGGGATTCCATCTTGTATCATAAAGTCAGTATACAAAAAAGGAGAAAAGAAATGAAAAAGGTATATACGAAAACGGCACCCGAAGCGATCGGGCCCTACTCTCAGGCAATGGTAAGCGGCAATTTGGTCTTTACCTCGGGACAGATCGCCATTGATCCTGCCGACGGACAGGTACATGCGACAACGATCGAAGAACAGACCCATCAGGTGTGTAAAAATCTTGGCGAGGTGTTGAAGGCTGCGGGGTCTGATCTGGCGCACGTGGTCAAAACGACATGCTTCTTGGCGGATATGGCGGATTTTGCTGCCTTTAACGGTGTGTACGGCATGTATTTTTCGGAAAAGCCTGCCCGTTCCTGTGTCGCCGCCAAGGCACTTCCCAAAAATGTTTTGGTCGAAGTCGAGGTCATTGCCGAAAAAATTGACGAAGCATGATGGATTTGCTGTGTTTTTCGTAAAAAAAGAAAGAAAAACTGTGCAGAATCAAACAAATTATATTTATTTGAAAATATCTCTTGACAAAAGTTCATTTTCGTGATAAAATAACTGCAATAAGAAAGCGATAAAGGGAATTAGTAGTAGTGTCGGGCGCTTACAGAAAGCCGATGGTTGATGGAAATCGGTAACGCAGGTCTATGAATCTCCTCCCCGAGCTTCCGCTTGAAGACCGAGGTCGGTTGTGTAGACGCGGACGGAATGTCACCGTTATCAGGACAGCTTTACTGGATGGTGAAGCATGAGTGGCTGAGTGATCGGCAATAAGAGTGGTACCGCAGAGTGTTAATGACCTTTGTCTCTTTGGTTTCAAGAGATAAAGGTCTTTTTTGTCAAAAAACGGTACGGCAAAGAGCAAAGAAAGTCCGACTGTGTCGGAGAATGGAGGTACAGTATGATATTGAATGGATCGGAGATTCTCGTAAATGTTCTGTTGGAGCAGGGCGTGGATACCGTATTCGGATATCCGGGCGGTGCGGTCTTGAATATTTATGATGCGCTTTATAAATACAGTGACAAGATCCATCACTACATGACCGCTCACGAACAAGGGGCGGCGCATGCGGCGGACGGATATGCCCGTTCTACGGGAAAAACAGGCGTTGTGATCGCAACCAGCGGCCCGGGTGCTACCAATCTGGTGACGGGTATTGCGACGGCGTATATGGACAGCGTGCCGATGGTAGCCATTACGGGAAATGTGTCTACCCCCCTGATCGGTTGCGACAGCTTCCAGGAGGTTTATATTGCGGGGATCACCATGCCGATCACAAAGCATAATTTTGTGGTACGGAAGGTGGATGATCTGGCGGATACCCTTCGGGCGGCATTTCGGATCGCCTCCAGCGGCCGTCCGGGTCCCGTGCTTGTGGATGTGCCAAAGGATGTTACGGCGGATCGAACGACCTATACACCTGCACCGAAGGCGGATCTTCACGAACGCACGACCGAGGTGATCGGCAATGTGGAGGAGATCGCCGAGCTGATCAATCATGCGGAGAGACCGTTCGTATATTTCGGCGGAGGCGTTCGCCTGTCGGGAGCGTCGGAGGAATTGCGGCAGCTTTTGCTGAAGGCGGATATTCCGGCGGCGTATACCTTGATGGCGGCAGGAGCGCTTTCCTATGGGGAAAAGCACAATTTGGGTTTGATGGGTATGCACGGCTGCTATTCGGCGAACTGTGCCGCAAACCGAGCCGATGTGATGATCGCCATCGGTACCCGCTTCAGCGACCGAGTGGCGCTGAATACCACCAAATTCGGACACAACGCCAAGATCGTACATATTGATATTGACTCGGGAGAGATCAATAAAAATATCGTTGCGGATTACAGCATTGTCGGAGATGTCAAGGCTGTGCTGAATGCCATGATGCCGTATGTGAAATCGGCAGATCATACCAAATGGTTTGAGCAGATCGAGCAGTGGAAGGCGGAGGATTACCACCCCGAAAGCAGCGAAACGAACCTCAGACCGCATCAGGTTATCGAGACGGCGTGCGAGATCGCAGGAAAGGATGCGATCTTCGTGACCGACGTGGGACAGCATCAGATGTGGGCGGCGCAATATTTGCATCATGTCAAGCCCTTGAGCTTTTTGACCAGCGGCGGCTTGGGAACCATGGGGTACGGCTACGGTGCCGCCATCGGAGCGCAAATTGCCAATCCCGATGCGTCCGTCATTCATTTTACCTCCGACGGCTCCCTGCATATGAACATGAACGAGCTTTGTACGGCGGTCAGCTATGGCGTTCCTGTGATTACCGTGATTCTGAACAATGCGGTTTTGGGTATGGTTCGCCAATGGCAGGGTGTTTTCTACGGAAGACGGTTTTCCTCCAGTGAGCCCGAGCGTGTCACCGATTATGTAAAGGTCGCAGAGGCGTTTGGTGCGGTAGGCTATCGCTGTAAAACGCCTGCGGAATTTGAAGCGGCAATGAAGCAGGCAATGCAGGCGAAGGGGCCTGTTTGGATCGAATGTGAGATCGACCGTGAGGAAAAGGTTCTTCCTATGATTCCGGCAGGCGGAACGGTACATGATACCATGTTCAATTAAAGGAAGCACAGGAGGAAAGAGTAACGATGAAAAAACAGTGTATGGTTATCCTCGTTGAGAATAATTCCGGTGTTTTGGCACGGGTCTCCTCATTGTTTATGCAGCGAGGCTTCAATATTGATTCGCTGACGGTATCGTCTACGGAAAATCCGAGGATTTCACGGATCACCGTCATGACGACAGGAGATCAAAAGAATTTCAGCCAAATTATCAAGCAGACCGCCAAGCTGGTCGAAACCAAGATGATCTTTTCCGTGGAGCCCTCCTTCAGCTTGATACGGGAATTGCTTTTGGTAAAGTTTTCGACCGATCACGCTGAGGTAGATGCCTTGAAAAAGGTGATCGAGGACTTTGGTGCCAATATCATTGATATCACCAACGGATGCTTTGTCGCTGAGCTTTCGGCATCCTCCCAAAAAATTGATGATTTTTTGGAGGCGACCGAGAGCTTTGAAAAGATCGAAATGTGCCGTTCCGGCGCCACAGCCATGGAACGGGGCAGAGTCGATTATGATATGAACTGAAAAATCATAAAAAATCATTAATAATATATGAAAAGGAGATTACAAAATGATTACAAAGTACTATGATTCCGACTGCAATTTGGGGCTGTTAGACGGTAAAACCGTTGCCGTTATTGGCTTTGGAAGCCAAGGACATGCTCATTCCATGAATCTTGCCGAAAGCGGCGTCAACGTCGTCGTCGGCCTTCGCAAGGGAAGTGGACACTGGCAGAAGGCGGCTGATTTTGCCGCAACGCATTCCAATTTCCGAGTTATGGAGGTTGAGGATGCGGCAAAGGCTGCCGATTTGGTTATGATGTTGGTCCCTGACGAGCTTGCTGCCGATATTTATAATAAGCAGGTGGCACCTCACATGAAGGACGGCGATGTGTTGATGTTTGCACATGGATTCAACATTCACTTTAACTTTATTCAGCCTACGAAGAACATTGACGTAATTATGGTGGCACCCAAGGGACCCGGACATACGGTCAGAAGCCAGTATCAGGAGGGCAAAGGGGTTCCCAGCTTGATTGCCATCCATCAGGATTACACAGGTAAGGCAAAAGAATATGCGTTGGCATATGCGTGCGGTATTGGTGCCGGCAGAGCAGGTATTCTCGAAACATCCTTCCGCGAAGAGACCGAAACCGACTTGTTCGGTGAGCAGGCTGTTCTTTGCGGCGGTGTGACCGAACTGATGAAAGCTGGCTTTGATACGCTGGTTGAGGCAGGCTATGAGCCAGAGATGGCATATTTTGAGTGTATTCATGAGATGAAGCTGATCGTTGACCTGATCAATAACGGCGGATTTGCCATGATGAGATACTCTATTTCCAATACGGCTGAGTACGGTGATTACAGAACAGGTAAGAGACTGATTACCGAGGAGACCCGCAAAGAGATGAAGAAAGTTCTGTCCGAGATTCAGGACGGTACCTTTGCTTCCGAATTTATGCAGGAATTTTCGGCAGGAAGAAAAGCGAAGTTTTTGGCAACTCGTCGTAAGGAAAGCGAGCATCAGCTTGAGCAGACAGGTGCGGAGTTGCGTCAGATGATGAGTTGGCTGAAAAAGTAAGCTCGTTGCACATGAGTCGGTGAGGCAATGCCTCACCGACTCATGTGGATGTACATATTGATGTCGGTAAATATCGGAACGAGTAAAAACCATGGAATTTCGGATATCTACCCATGTTAATAAGACATTCAAAATATAAAACGCATATTTTAGGAGAATAACATATGAAAAATACAAATCAAAAGATCCTTCGTATGGTTCAGATCGCAATGTTGATCGCATTGGTCGTTGTTCTTCAGGTGATCAGTGCTATGATCCCTCCGATTGGCGGTATGGTTTCGATCACGCTGACTTTGGTTCCTGTTGTGGTGGGAGCGATCCTATTCGGAAAAAAGGGAGGAGCCATTCTCGGCTTTGCCTTTGGAGCAATCGTGTTGATCAACTGCATAACAGCACTTGATCCTGGCGGACATATTTTGTGGAATACCAATCCGTTTTTTACATTGCTGATTTGTTTTGCCAAAGGAATTGCGGCAGGATTTGTTCCCGCAATTTTCTATCAATTGGTTAAAGGAAAGGCAGAAACGGTAAGTAACAGCAGAAAATATGGGGCGGCACTGGTTGCGGCACTCACTGCCCCTGTGGTGAACACCGGCTTGTTTGTTTGCGGTATGCTCTTGTTTTTCAAGGATACGCTGTATGCATGGGCAGGGGGAACCGAAGTACTGACGTATATTTTGCTGGGACTTGCCGGCTTGAATTTCTTGGTTGAATTCTTAATTAATATTATTCTCACTCCTGCGATTGTTCGTATTGTGGATGTTGTGGGAAATCGGAAATAAAATTTTTAGGAGATAACTTATGTCACTTCGTTCAGATCATGTAACAAAGGGCGCAGAAAGAGCGCCGAACCGAAGCTTGTTTTATGCTATGGGCTATACCAAGGAGGAATTGGAACGTCCGTTGATCGGTGTGGTCAGTGCACACAGCGAGATCGTGCCCGGACATTTTCATTTGGATAAGATCGCAGATGCCGTAAAAGCAGGCATTCGCATGGCCGGCGGTACGCCGATCTTGATTCCCGCCATTGGTGTGTGCGACGGAATTGCCATGGGACACATCGGAATGAAGTATTCTCTGGCAAGCCGAGAATTGATCTGTGACAGCGTAGAAACCATGACGATGGCACATCAACTGGACGGCTTGGTTCTGATTCCGAACTGTGACAAGATCGTTCCCGGTATGGTCATGGCGGCGGTTCGCATGAATGTTCCCGCTCTCGTTTGCAGCGGTGGTCCTATGTTGGCGGGTACCTATAATGGGGAAGAGGTCAGCCTTTCAAAAATGTTTGAAGCCGTGGGTGCATATAAAGCCGGTATGATCGACGAATGCAAGCTACATGAATGTGAGACAGGTGTTTGCCCCGGATGCGGAAGCTGTGCGGGAATGTATACCGCAAACAGCATGAACTGTTTGTGTGAGGCGATCGGTATTGCCTTGCCCGGAAACGGAACGATTCCCGCAGTCAGCAACAAGCGAACGATTCTTGCCAAGCATGCGGGCATGGCGATCATGGATCTGGTACGAAATAATATTTGTGCCAGAGATATTATCAACGAGCGTTCAATCAAAAATGCACTTGCTTGTGATATGGCGTTGGGATGCAGCTCCAACAGTGTTCTGCATTTGCTTGCCATTGCCAACGAGGCAGGGGTTCCTTTGAATCTGAATTTGTTCAATGAAATGAGCGAAAAGGTTCCGAATCTTTGTCACCTTGCGCCCGCAGGTCCTACGCATATGCAGGACTTGGATGCGGCAGGAGGTATTCCCGCTGTACAAGCAGAGCTTATCAAAAAGGGCTTGCTGGATGAGAATGCTCTGACCGTAACAGGAAAGACGGTGGGAGAAAATGTGGCAGGCGCCTATATCAAAAATACATCTTCCATCCGACCGATCGACGATCCGTACAGCCCTACAGGCGGTATTCAGATCTTGTGGGGAAATATTGCACAGAATGGCTGTGTGGTGAAACGAAGCGCGGTTGCCCCGGAAATGCTTTGTCATAGCGGGCCTGCCCGTGTATTCAATTCCGAGGATGAAGCAATCGCAGCCATTTATGCCGGTAAGATCGTTGACGGAGATGTAGTGGTGATCCGTTATGAGGGCCCGAAGGGCGGTCCCGGTATGAGAGAAATGCTCAATCCTACCAGTGCTTTGGCGGGAATGAAGCTGGATAAGACCGTAGCATTGATTACCGACGGGCGCTTCTCTGGCGCTTCGAGAGGTGCTTCGATCGGACATGTCAGCCCCGAAGCGGCAGACGGTGGAGCTATTGCGTTGATCGAGGAGGGGGATGTGATCGAGATCGATATTCCCAACGCTTCGATCAATGTAAAGGTAAGCGACGAGATCTTGGCGGCACGTCGGGCAGCCTATGTTGCTCCCGAGCCCAATATCAAATCCGGCTGGCTTGCCAGATATGCGAAGCTGGTCAGCGGTGCTGATCAGGGCGCTATCATGAAATAAGTCGTTTTATCGTTGAAACAGAAAACAGAAAGGACGAAATACCGTAAATATGAATCAAGCAACCAAGTACACACGACAGTATTTTCCGGCACCCGCAACAGAAGCAAGGTGGGTGAAGAAAAATTATATTGATAAGCCTCCTGTATGGTGCTCGGTCGACCTGAGAGACGGAAATCAGGCGTTGATCATTCCAATGAGTCTGGAGGAAAAGTTGGATTTCTTTCAGCTGTTGGTGAAGATCGGATTCAAAGAGATCGAGGTGGGCTTTCCTGCCGCTTCCGAAACCGAATATCAATTTTTGCGTACGTTGATCGAACAGGATCTGATCCCCGACGATGTGACAGTTCAGGTTCTGACCCAATCCAGAGAGCATATTATTAAAAAGACCTTTGAAAGCTTAAAGGGTGCCAAGAATGCCATTGTTCACCTGTATAACTCCACCTCTGTGGCACAGAGAGAGCAGGTGTTTAAGAAATCTAAGCAGGAGATCATTGACATTGCGGTCAAGGGGGCTGAGCTGTTCAATCAGTACAGCAAGGAGCTGGGCGTGAATTATCGGTATGAATATTCGCCCGAGTCCTTTACCTGTACCGAGCCTGAATTTGCTTTGGAGGTGTGCAATGCGGTATTGGATGTTTGGAAGCCTACCGCAGAACGCCCTGTTATTATCAATCTGCCCGTTACCGTTCAGGTCTCGATGCCGCATGTGTACGCCAATCAGGTGGAATACATGAACGACAATCTGAAATATCGGGAGAATGTGATTATTTCTCTGCATCCTCACAATGACCGCGGCTGTGCGGTTGCCGATGCGGAAATGGGACTTTTGGCAGGCGGTGATCGGATCGAGGGAACCTTGTTTGGAAACGGAGAGAGAACGGGAAATTCGGATATTGTTACGATCGCCATGAATATGTATGCACAGGGTATTGATCCCGGCTTGGATTTTTCGGATATGCCCGCTGTGACCGAGCTGTATGAGCGTGTGACCAGAATGCAGGTGTATGACCGTACGCCCTATGCGGGGAAGCTGGTATTTGCCGCCTTCTCCGGCTCTCATCAGGATGCTATCGCCAAGGGCATGAAATGGCGGGAGGAGCATACCTGTCGCTATTGGACCGTTCCGTATCTTCCCATTGATCCGCAGGATGTGGGCAGAGAATATGAGACCGATGTGATCCGTATCAATTCCCAGTCCGGCAAGGGCGGGATCGGATATCTGCTGGAGCACAATTATGGGTATGTTCTGCCGCCTAAGATGCGTGAGGATGTGGGATATGCGGTGAAGAGTGTATCGGATCACTCTCACAAGGAGCTTTCTCCTGCCGAGGTTTTGGATATCTTCAGAAATCAGTATGTCAATATCAATTCTCCCATTGAATTGGAGGATTATCATTTCGTCAGAAAGCCTGATGCCATGAAGGCAATTGTGACCATCTCTCAAAACGGAGGGACCAGAGATATTTCCGCCGAGGGAAACGGACGCTTGGATGCGGTCAGCAATGCGATCAAGCAGCATTTGGGAATCGAATATTCAAATCTGACCTATACCGAGCACGCATTGTCTACGGGATCGACCTCTCAGGCAGTGACCTATGTGAGCATTACCTTCAAGGATGGAAAGACCTCTTGGGGAGCCGGTGTGCACGATGATATTATTGCGGCTTCTATTTGCGCATTGATCTCTGCGATCAACCGAAAGCTGTCCGCAAATTGAGTGAGAAAAGAGGAATCATTATGGGAATGACGATGACACAAAAGATTCTGGCGGCTCATGCCGGATTGGAGTCGGTGAAAGCGGGTCAGCTTATTATGGCAAATTTGGATATGGTTTTGGGAAATGACATTACCTCTCCCGTTGCTATCAATGAATTTGAAAAGAATGGCTTTGACCGTGTGTTTGATAAGGACAAAATTTCCTTGGTCATGGATCATTTTGCCCCCAACAAGGATATCAAAGCTGCCCAGCAGTGTAAGCAATGCCGTACCTTTGCTAAGTGCTTTTCTATCACGAATTATTATGATGTAGGCGATATGGGCATTGAGCATGCGCTCCTTCCCGAAAAGGGACTGGTAGGACCCGGTGAATGTATTATCGGTGCCGATTCACACACCTGCACATATGGCGCTTTGGGAGCGTTTTCTACCGGTGTGGGAAGTACCGATATGGCTGCCGGAATGGCAACGGGAAAGGCATGGTTCAAGGTTCCTTCCGCTATCAAATTTGTGCTGAAGGGGAAGCTTGCGCCGAAGGTATCGGGGAAGGATGTGATCCTTCATATCATTGGAAAGATCGGCGTGGACGGTGCGTTATACCGCTCGATGGAATTTGTAGGAGAAGGTCTCAAATCTCTTTCGATGGATGATCGGCTCTGTATGGCGAATATGGCAATCGAGGCAGGAGCCAAAAACGGAATTTTTGAAGTGGATGATATCACCCTTGCGTATGTAAAGGGGAGAGTGAACCGTGAATTTACGGTCTATTCTGCCGATAGTGATGCGGAGTACGATGAGGTCATTGAGATTGATCTTTCGTCGATTCGTCCGACGGTTGCGTGTCCGCATCTTCCCGAAAATACGAAGCCGGCAAGTGAGCTTACCGATATTGTTCCCGATCAGGTGGTGATCGGATCCTGTACCAACGGCAGACTTTCCGATATGAAAGCAGCCGCAGAGATCATGCAGGGAAAGCATATTGCCAAGGGAGTTCGCTGTATTGTGATCCCCGCTACGCAGCAGATCTATAAGGACTGTATCAAGCTCGGATATATTGATACCTTTATTGATGCGGGATGTGTGGTTTCTACGCCGACCTGCGGTCCTTGTCTGGGCGGATATATGGGGATTCTGGCGGAGGATGAAATTGCCGTGGCTACGACCAACCGCAATTTTGTGGGACGCATGGGACATATTACGTCCAAGATCTACCTCGCAAGCCCCGAGGTAGCGGCTGCCACCGCCATTGCGGGCAGGATATGCGATCCGACTGAGCTGTGAGCCGAATATAAGGACAGGAAAGGATACGTGAAAAATGAACGCTAACGGATATGTACACAAATATGGCGACAATGTGGATACCGATGTAATAATCCCTGCTCGTTATCTCAATACTGCCGACCATAAGGAGCTGGCTTCCCATTGCATGGAGGATATTGATAAGGAGTTTGTAAAAAAGGTCAAGGAGGGAGATATTATTGTCGGCGGAGCCAATTTCGGATGCGGCTCTTCCCGTGAGCATGCTCCCATCGCAATTAAAAATTCGGGCGTTTCCTGTGTGATCGCCAAGACCTTTGCCAGAATCTTCTTCCGAAATTCCATCAATATCGGTCTTGCGATTCTCGAATGCCCCGAGGCAAGTGAAAGGATCGAAAACGGAGACAGCGTAAGTATTGATTTCGATACGGGAGTTATTACAAACATGACAAAGGGAGAAACTTATCAGGCAGAACCGTTTCCGGAATTTATTAAAGAAATTATTCGCTCGGACGGTTTGTTGAATTCAATCAGAAAGCGGTGAGTAGGCAATGAAGAAGAATATTGCGGTATTAAAGGGCGATGGAATCGGTCCCGAGATCGTGGAACAGGCGATTTTGGTATTGAATGCGGTTGCCAAAAAATTCGGACATGAATTTCAGTATGCCGAAGTGGATATTGGCGGCTGTAGCATTGATAAGCACGGCGTGCCGATCACGGATGCGGGAATGGCTACCTGTAAAGCGTCGGACAGTGTTCTTTTAGGTGCTGTCGGAGGGCCTAAGTGGGACAATGTTGACCCCTCTGTTCGTCCCGAAAAGGCACTTTTGGCGGTTCGGAAGGAGCTGGGGCTGTTTGCCAATCTGCGTCCTACCAAGCTGTTTTGCCAGTTGGCAGAGGCTTCTCCTCTGAAGGATAGTATCGTTGGCAATGGCATTGATCTGATGATCGTGCGGGAATTGACGGGCGGTATTTATTTCGGAAAGAGAAGAACTGAGGTCTGTGATGGGGAAAAAGTCGCAACCGATGAAATGACGTATAGTGAGCATGAGGTGGAACGGATCGGACGGGTGGCGTTCGAAACGGCTCGAAAGAGAAGCGGACGGGTGGCATCGGTCGATAAAGCCAATGTGCTGGATTCTTCCAGACTTTGGAGAGCGGTCATGCACCGTCTTGCGGAGGAATATTCCGATGTTGCTTACTCCGATATTTTGGTGGATAATACTGCCATGCAGTTGATTAAAAATCCGGGACAGTTTGATGTGATCGTAACCGAAAATATGTTTGGCGATATTCTTTCGGATGAAGCCAGCATGTTGACAGGCTCGATTGGTATGATGCCTTCTGCCAGCCTGTCCGAGGGAACGTTGGGAATGTATGAGCCGATCCACGGCTCCGCTCCCGATATTGCGGGAATGGATCTTGCGAATCCCATCGGCACGATCCTTTCGGCGGCGATGATGCTTCGTTATTCCTTCGATATGATCGAGGAAGCGGATGCGATCGAAAACGCTGTCAATCGGGTATTGGATGACGGATACCGTACAGCGGATATCTGGAAGGAAGGCTTTAAAAAGGTAGGATGTGCGGAAATGGGTGCGGCTGTGGCAGCCCGCCTGTAAGAAAGGAAGGAAAACTATGCTTCAGATCAAATATGAGCTTGTAAAGGAAAGAAAAGAGAAGCCGGATTGGGATCATCTTGGTTTTGGTAAATATTTTACCGACCATATGTTTATTATGGATTATCATGAAGGACAGGGCTGGCATGATGCAAGGATCGTTCCGTATCAGAACCTTTCTTTGGATCCCGCTTGTATGGTATTTCACTATGCGCAGGAGATGTTTGAGGGCTTGAAGGCATATCGTACGCCGAACGGCTCGATCCAATTGTTCAGACCCGATAAGAATATTGAGAGAATGAACAATACCAACACCAGACTGTGTATTCCTCATTTGGATCCCAATGATGTTTTGGATGCCCTCAAGGCGTTGGTGGCTGTGGAAAAGGACTGGGTCCCTGTAAAGGAAGGAACCTCCTTGTACATTCGTCCGTTTATTATCGCAACTGATGTGCAGCTTGGCGTGCATCCCTCCAAGAGCTATAAGTTTATGATTATTCTCAGCCCTGTCGGGTCGTATTATCCGGAAGGGATCAAGCCGGTCAAGATCTTTGTGGAGCGAGAATATGTTCGTGCCGTAAAGGGCGGTACGGGCTATGCTAAGGTGGGCGGAAACTATGCTTGCTCGTTGATCGGTCAGCAGAAGGCAGAGGAGCTTGGATATTCTCAGGTCTTGTGGCTGGACGGTATCGAGCATAAATACATTGATGAAGTCGGCGCCATGAACGTATTTTTTGTCATAGACGGCAAGGTCATTACCCCTGCCTTGGAGGAGGGGAATATTTTACCCGGTGTGACCCGTGCTTCCTGCATAGAGCTTTTGAAATCCATGGGATATACGGTGGAAGAACGAAAGCTTGCTTTGTCCGAGGTCGTGGAAGCCTATCGGGCAGGAACCTTGAACGAAGCTTTTGGAACGGGAACTGCAGCGGTTGTATCTCCGATGGGTGCTCTGGATACCGAGGATCTCAAGATGCCGATCAATCGCGGAGAGATCGGCGAGGTCGCACAAAAGCTATATGATACATTGACCGGAATCCAGTGGGGAAGGCTCCCTGATACCTTCGGATGGACGGTTCAGGTTCAGGAATGAAATAACGGTCGCAGATAACTTTTTATCTGCGACCGCTTTGTGCGATTGATGGTTTTTTGAATATATACAAGAAAAATGAATATTATTCATTAAAGAAGTATGCAAAAAAAGTGCATAATATTCATAATTGTACAGGATGCTCATTATTTTAAGCGAAAAAAGAGCAAATATTGTCGGACAAACATATTGACAAAATTTTCTTTTGGGTGTATAATATACACAAATCAATGAATAATATGCAACCGAGCAAATTTTTGAAGGAAACAAAACAAAAAGCTTGGGAGCGGGAGGAAAAAGATGGATAAGAAAAATATTAAAAAAGTTGTGCTTGCATATTCCGGAGGCTTGGATACCTCTATCATTATTCCGTGGCTGAAGGAAAATTATAATAATTGCGAGGTTATTGCGGTCAGCGGAAACGTCGGACAGAGCGACGAGCTGGAGGGCTTAGAGGAAAAAGCAATTAAGACCGGTGCCTCCAAGATCTATATTGAGGATCTGACCGAGGAATTTGTGGATGAGTATGTGATCCCCACGATGATGGCAGGTGCCAAATATGAGGAATATTTGCTGGGAACATCCTTTGCCCGTCCTGTCATTGCGAAGCGTATTGTGGAGATTGCAAAGGCTGAGGGAGCCGATGCGATTTGCCACGGCTGTACAGGAAAGGGAAATGACCAGGTTCGTTTTGAGTTGACGATCAAGGCATTTGCTCCCGATATGCCCATTATCGCTCCTTGGCGTGAATGGAGCATCAAGTCCCGTGAGGAGGAGATCGAATATGCGGAGGCACACAATGTTCCTCTGAAGATCAACCGTGAGACCAACTATTCCAAGGATAAAAATCTGTGGCATCTGAGCCATGAGGGCTTGGATCTGGAGGATGCGGGCAATGAACCGCAGTACGAGAAGCCCGGCTTCTTGGAAATGGGTGTTTCTCCCATTGATGCGCCCGATGTACCTACCTACATCACCTTGGATTTCGAGCAGGGACGTCCTGTTGCCTTCAACGGTGAAAAGATGAGTGCCAAGGACATTATTCTGAATTTGAATAAAGTGGGCGGAGAAAACGGTATCGGATTGCTGGATATTGTGGAAAACCGTTTGGTCGGTATGAAGTGCCGCGGTGTCTATGAGACTCCCGGCGGAGAGATCCTGTATGCCGCACACAACTATTTGGAAACTCTTTGTTTGGACAAATATGTAATGCATAAAAAGGCAGAGCTGTCGGTGACCTTTGCGGATCTGGTTTACAACGGACAATGGTTCACTCCCTTGCGTGAGGCTCTTTCCGCCTTTGTGGAAAAGACTCAGGAGAACGTGACGGGTACGGTCAAGCTGAAGCTGTACAAGGGAAATATTATCAAAGCCGGTGCATGGAGCGATTATTCGTTGTACTCCGAGGAGATCGCAACCTTTGGCGAGGATCATGTGTATAATCAGGCTGACTCTGCCGGATTTATCAATCTGTTCGGTCTGCCGATTAAGGTTCAGGCACAGGTCAACGCAAAAAACAAAAAGAATTAACGACATAAGGAGTGTTTTGCCTGCCGCCGAAAAGGTGACAGGCAAAACGTGCTAAAATAACCATGGAAAAAATGTGGGCAGGAAGGTTTGCCAAAGCATTGGATACCAAAGCGGATGATTTCAATTCCTCAATTCGCTTTGACTGCAAAATGTATAAGCAGGATATTGCCGGCTCCATTGCGCATGCGCAGATGTTAGCGGCGCAGGGAATTATCACGCAAGAGGATTGCGATACGATCGTAGGCGGATTGTG
Organism: Oscillospiraceae bacterium; assembly: GCA_015063535.1. Classification (GTDB taxonomy): domain Bacteria; phylum Bacillota; class Clostridia; order Oscillospirales; family CAG-272; genus HGM12713. The sequence goes on along the minus strand of SVTY01000001.1, from coordinate 218,764 downwards.
TAATATTTTGGATGATCTGAACAGCGGTGATTTGCCCTTCGATATGAGTTGTGAGGACATCCATATGTTTGTTGAAGCGGAGTTGACCCGTCGGATCGGAGATGCCGGCAAACGCTTGCATACCGCCAGAAGCCGAAACGATCAGGTAGCGGTGGATGTCAGATTGTATCTTCGTGATGAAACGGCGGAGATTTTGACCCTGTTAAAGCAATTGATCGAGGCGATCACCGACCAAGCGGAAGGCAATAAAGCGGTGATCGTACCGGGATATACGCATTTACAGCGAGCACAGCCGATCACGTTTGGGCATCACTTGATGGCGTATGCGATGATGCTTCTTCGAGATATCGGACGCTTGCAGGATGCGGTCAAGCGTATGAATGTATCGCCTCTCGGCTCTTGCGCCTTGGCGGGGACGACCTATCCCACCGATCGGCGGATGGAAGCAGCCGCTCTGCATTTTGACGGAATTACACGCAATAGCATTGACGGTGTATCCGACCGTGATTTTTGTATTGAGATCATGAGTGCGTTTGCTCTGATTATGATGCATCTGTCCCGTTTTTCCGAGGAGATCATTCTCTGGTCCAGCTGGGAATTTCGCTATATAGAATTGGATGACTCCTACACAACGGGCTCCTCTATCATGCCTCAAAAGAAAAACTCGGATATGGCAGAATTGGTTCGGGGAAAGACAGGACGGGTGTATGGAGATCTGATGACGCTGTTGACCCTGATGAAGGGGTTGCCCTTGGCTTATAACAAGGACATGCAAGAGGATAAGGAGGCACTTTTTGATTCGATCGAGACGGTCAAAATGTGCTTGGATATCTTTGCCCCCATGATCCGAACCATGAAGGTCAAAACAGAAAATATGTACCGTGCCGCTCAGGAAGGCTTTATCAATGCGACCGATCTGGCAGATTATTTAACGAAAAAGGGAATGCCGTTCCGAAGTGCCTATAAGATCGTCGGGCAAATTGTTGCCGAATGTATCGAAAAGCAGTGTGTGCTGGATACCTTGCCGATGGAAGCTTATCGAAAGCATACCGAACTGTTTGGCGATGATCTGTATTCCGAGATTTCCTTGGAAACCTGTGTTGCCAAGCGAATTTCCGAGGGAGGAACCTCCGTTTCTTCCGTGGAAGCGCAAATTGCCTATGTCAGAAAGGAGCTGGAAGCATGAAAAAGGTCTTTATTGACGGAAGTGCGGGAACGACGGGGCTGCGAATTTACGAGCGGATCGCCAACCGTCCCGATGTGGAATTGATGCTTTTGCCAGAATCGGAGCGAAAAGATCCGATGGCAAGAAAAAAGGCATTGAATGCTTGTGATATTGCTTTTTTGTGCTTGCCCGATGCGGCGGCGATCGAAGCGGTCAATATGATCGAAAATCCCGATGTGGTCGTGATAGATGCCTCCACGGCGCACCGAACCGATGAAGGTTGGTGTTACGGATTTCCCGAGCTGTCGGAGAAACTCGCCAAAGCTTTACCGACCTCCAAGCGTATTGCGGTTCCCGGGTGTCATGCCAGCGGATTTATCGCTTTGGTGCATCCGCTGATCGAAGCGGGAATCCTGTCTGCCGATCAGCTTCTGACCTGTCATTCGGTTACCGGATATAGCGGCGGCGGAAAAAAGATGATTGCGGAGTACGAGGAAGAGCCGGATTTTTTGCTGGGTGCTCCCAGACAATACGGCTTGACCCAACAGCATAAGCACTTAAAAGAAATGAAAAAGATTGCCGGTTTGGAAAATGCCCCTGTATTTTGTCCCATTGTATCTGATTTTTACAGCGGAATGATGGTGACCGTTCCGCTCTTTGCAAAGGATCTGAAAAAAGGAACCGTAGCGGATATCCAAAGCGTGTATCGCAATCAATATACAGGTCCGATCGTTTTCTTTGCAGAAGCAGCGGATGAGAACGGATTCCTTTCGGCGCATTGTCTTGCCGGAAAGGATTCTATGAAGCTTACGGTGGCGGGAAATGAGGAACGGATCCTGCTGATCGCCCTGTATGATAATTTGGGTAAGGGCGCATCCGGAGCGGCAGTGGAATGTATGAATATCGTTTTGGGTGCCGATCCGAAAACGGGACTTGAGCTGTGAGATGCCATGGATGACAGAATTGAAGAATGAAAGGAAGTACTATGATGAAACAAATAGAAGGCGGCGTTTGTGCGGCAAAGGGCTTTACTGCCAATGGCATTCACTGCGGAATCCGTAAAAATAAGACCAAACGTGATATTGCTTTAATTTACAGTGCTGTTCCGGCTACTGCCGCAGCGGTATATACGCAGAATCTCGTTAAGGGAGCACCGTTGATCGTTACCAAGGAGCATATTTCGGACGGACGTGCTCAGGCAATGATCTGCAACAGTGGAAATGCCAATACCTGCAACGCAAACGGAATTGAGATCGCAGAACAGATGAGCGAATTGCTCGCCAAAGAACTGCATATGTCTGCCAAGGATGTGATCGTAGCATCTACGGGAGTCATCGGTCAACCCTTGAATATTACTCCCATTGAAGCAGGGATCCCCACATTGGTCGCCGGACTGGGAGCCCATAGCCACTATGCTTGCGAAGGCATTATGACCACAGATACCAAGCCCAAGGAAATTTCTTTTGAATTTGAGGTGGATGGCGTGCCCTGTCGGATTGGCGGAATTGCCAAGGGAAGCGGTATGATCCATCCCAATATGGCAACCATGCTGGTTTTTATCACGACCGATTGCGCAATCACTGCCGAGATGTTGAACAAAGCACTGAAGGAGGATGTAAAGACTTCCTTCAATATGGTTAGTGTGGATGGAGATACCTCGACCAATGATATGGTTTCGATCATGGCAAACGGACTTGCCGACAATCCCATCATTGCATCGGAAGGAAAGGCATTTGATGCCTTTTGTGAGGCACTTCATGCGGTAACTGCCTATTTGTGTCGGATGATCGCCGGAGACGGAGAAGGTGCTACCAAGCTGTTGGAATGTGTCGTAACGGGAGCAAAAACAGAGGATGCTGCCAAGATCGTGGCAAAATCTGTTATTTGTTCCTCCTTACTCAAGGCGGCGATGTTTGGAGCTGATGCCAACTGGGGACGTGTTCTTTGCGCTATTGGATATAGCGGTGCCGATGTGGATATTCATGCGGTAGATGTGGCGTTCCGTTCCGCAAAAGGAGAAATCTCGGTTTGTAAAAACGGTGCAGGTGTTCCGTTTTCCGAGGAATTGGCGAAGGATATCCTTTTGGAGGGTGAGATCCAAATTCTGATCGAGCTGAACAGCGGTTCGGCAACTGCCACCGCATGGGGATGCGACCTTACGTATGAGTATGTAAAGATCAACGGAGATTACCGTACATGATAACAGGAGGAGCTATGGACGTCAATAACGCACAGCGCGCACAGGTTTTGGTGGAAGCGCTGCCCTATATAAAAAAATATTACAATAAAATCATCGTCGTAAAATACGGCGGAAACGCTATGATAAACGAAGAGCTGAAAGAGGCGGTCATGGGCGACATCGTGTTGTTGTCTTTGATCGGAATCAAGGTCGTTTTAGTACATGGCGGCGGTCCCGAGATAACGGAAATGCTTGGAAAGGTCGGCAAAAAAAGTGAATTTGTCAACGGCTTGCGTGTAACCGATAAGGAATCTGTCGATATCGTGCAAATGGTTCTTGCCGGAAAGATCAACAAAAATCTGGTCAATCTTCTGCAGAACAAGGGTGGAAAGGCGATCGGCCTTTGCGGGATCGACGGTCATATGATCAAGGCAGAGAAAATGGATGAACGCCTTGGCTTTGTCGGGGAGATCACCGATGTGAATGTGGAGCCGATCTTGGATGTATTGGAAAAAGGATATATTCCCGTTGTTTCTACCGTTGGTTACGATAAGGAAGGAAATACCTATAACATCAATGCGGATACTGCGGCGGCAAAGATTGCGGGTGCTCTAAAATGTGAAAGCTTGATCTCTATGACAGATATTGACGGAATTTTGAGGGATAAGGATGATCCTTCTACCTTGATCTCCAAGATCAATGTAAGCGATGCGCCTCAGCTGGTTCGTGAGGGGGTCATCAGCGGAGGTATGATCCCGAAGGTCAATTGCTGTATCGAGGCGATCCGTCAGGGTGTCCATAAGGTGTTTATCATCGACGGTCGTATTCCACATGCTATTTTAATTGAAACCTTGACCGATGAAGGAATCGGAACCATGTTTGTATCGGGGAATCACTATGGACATTAAACAACTGGATCAAGAATATATTGTACCTACCTATGCTCGCTTTCCTATTTGCTTGAAGGAGGGAAAAGGCTCCTGTGTGACAGATGATACGGGGAAAACGTATATCGATTTGGGAACGGGAATCGCCGTGAACGGGTTCGGCGTGGCAGATGAGGAATGGATCGCTGCCGTCACAGAACAACTGGGCAAGATCCAGCACACCTCAAATCTATACTACAATGAGCCTTGTGCCAAGCTTGCCGAGCAGCTTTGTCTGCGCACGGGAATGAAAAAGGTGTTCTTTTCTAATTCCGGCGCAGAGGCGAATGAGTGCGCTATCAAAACGGCAAGAAAATATGGGGAGCTTCACAAGGGTGCTGAATATACCACGATCATAACCCTGAAGGATGGCTTCCACGGTCGAACGATCACCACCCTTGCGGCAACAGGGCAAGAGGTATTTCACAAGGATTTCCTTCCTTTGACCGATGGCTTTGTCTATGCGGAAGCCAACAATTTGGCGGATGTGGAGCGTCTGGCATCGGAGTTTCCTTGTTGTGCCGTGATGTTTGAGGTCGTGCAGGGAGAAGGCGGTGTTCGACCGTTGAGCGCAGAATTTCTGTCGGGCTTGGAAAAATTGGCTCACCAAAAAGAGCTGTTGCTGATTGCCGATGAGGTTCAGACAGGGAATGGACGAACCGGCAAGCTCTACGGATATATGAATTACGGCATTCAGCCGGATATCGTTACTACTGCCAAAGGGCTGGGCGGCGGTCTTCCGATTGGCGCAACCATGCTTGGCGAAAAAGTTTCTACGGTACTGGGCGCAGGAATGCACGGCTCTACCTTTGGCGGAAACCCCGTTTGCTGTGCGGGTGCGTTGAACATTCTTTCCAGAATCGATGAGGTACTTTTGGCGGGTGTACAAATGAGAAGCAACTACATCTTTGATACATTGACCAATGCGCCGGGTATCAAAAGCGTTACGGGGCTTGGCTTGATGATTGGGATCGAATGTGAAAAGCCTGCCGCTGAGGTTATTGATGCTTGTCGGGAGCGGGGCGTGTTGGTGATTAAAGCCAAGCACAAGGTGAGACTTTTGCCGGCGTTGAATATCAAAATGGAAGAGTTAAAACAAGCAATTGAAATTATCAAGGAGGCATGTGCTGTATGAAGCATCTTTTGAAGTTGATGGATCTGTCCGAAAAGGAAATCACGGAGATTCTGAATTTGGCAGACCAGCTGAAATATGAAAAGAAAAATGGCATTGAGCACCATATTTTAAAAGGAAAGACCTTGGGAATGATCTTTGAAAAATCTTCGACCCGTACCCGTGTTTCCTTTGAGGTGGGAATGTATGATCTGGGAGGAACGGCACTGTTTCTTAGCTCCCGTGATCTTCAGATCGGTCGTGGCGAGCCTGTGGAGGATACGGCACGGGTACTGTCTCGGTATTTGGATGGTATCATGATCCGAACCTTTGAGCAGGCAGAGGTAGAGAAGCTTGCGGAATGCGGTTCTATTCCGATCATTAACGGACTTACCGACTACTGTCACCCCTGTCAGGTGTTGGCGGATTTGATGACGATTCGGGAGCACAAGGGCGTTATCAAGGGAAATAAGCTCTGCTATATCGGAGACGGAAACAATATGACCAACTCTCTGATCGTCGGCGGTATCAAAATGGGCATGACCGTTTCGGTGGCATGTCCCAAGGGATATGAGCCGGATGCCGAGCTGATGAAATGGGCAGAGGCAACAGGTCGCTTTACCTGTACTGACAATGTGTTGGAAGCGGCAAAAGACGCCGATGTGCTGTATACCGATGTTTGGGCATCCATGGGACAGGAAGGAGAAGCCGAGGAAAGAAAGAAGATATTCCAAGGCTATCAGATCAATTCCGAGGTCATGGCGGTTGCCAAGAGCGATGCGATGGTACAGCACTGCTTGCCCGCTCACCGTGGGGAGGAGATCACCGCCGAGGTGTTTGAGGCGCATGCCGATGAATTGTTTGACGAGGCAGAGAATCGCTTGCACGCACAAAAGGCTGTGTTGGTAAAGTGCATGTCATAAACGATATGATCGTGTGTATTCGAACGGATACACACGATCATTTTTTGCTAAATGCACAAATATATTTTGCGTGTATTGTATTTTTTATACAAAAAGCGGAATGTGTGAAAAAATTAACAAAGCTATTGACAGGGCAAAAGAACCATGCTATAATATAACTGTGATCGAATTTGCTTGCTTTTTGACGGTGAAGCATTTTTGAAGCGTTTCTTTCATCCATCAATTTATAAAAGGAAAGGTTGAAACAAAATGAACGAGAAAAAATACGGTGTCGTAGACAGCATTGAGTCCTTGGAGCAAAAATTTGTCGAAGTCAGAGCGGCTCAGGCACAATTTGCGACATATACGCAGGAACAGGTCGATGCCATCTTCTTGGCGGCGGCTACTGCTGCCAACAAAGCCAGGATTGCTTTGGCAAAAGTGGCAGTGGCAGAGACGGGAATGGGGGTAGTTGAGGATAAGGTAATCAAAAATCACTATGCCTCCGAATACATTTATAATGCGTATCGGGATACCAAAACCTGCGGTGTGATCGAAGAGGATGCCGCATACGGTATCAAAAAGATCGCCGAGCCGATCGGTGTGATCGCGGCAGTGATTCCTACCACCAATCCGACGTCTACCGCAATTTTCAAGACACTGATTTCCTTGAAAACGAGAAACGGTATTATTATCAGTCCTCATCCGAGAGCAAAAAATTCGACGATTGCCGCCGCAAAACTGGTGCTTGAAGCCGCCGTTGCCGCAGGTGCTCCCGAAGGAATCATTGGCTGGATCGATGTTCCTTCCTTGGATCTGACGAATCTTGTGATGAAGGAAGCGGATATTATTTTGGCGACCGGCGGTCCCGGAATGGTGAAAGCCGCATATTCCAGCGGTAAACCGGCATTGGGCGTGGGTGCGGGAAATACTCCTGCAATCATTGATGATTCTGCAGATCTGTTAAAGGCTGTGAACTCTATCATTCATTCCAAGACCTTTGACAACGGCATGATCTGTGCCTCCGAGCAATCGGTGATCGTGATAGACACGATCTACGATACCGTCAAAGCAGAGTTTGCAAGAAGAGGCTGTTATTTCCTGTCACCCGATGAAACTGAAAAGGTTCGGAAAACCATCATCATTAACGGTGCCTTGAATGCCAAGATCGTGGGACAGACTGCTTATAAGATTGCCGCACTGGCAGGGGTATCGGTTCCCGAAAAAACCAAGATCCTGATCGGAGAAGTGGAAAGTGTCGAGCTTTCTGAGGAGTTTGCCCACGAAAAGCTTTCTCCCGTATTGGCAATGTATCGGGCAAGTACCTTTGAGGATGCGGTTGCCAAAGCAGAGCAGCTGATCGCAGATGGCGGATACGGTCATACCTCCTCTGTGTACTTGAATGAAGTATCCGAAACAAAAAAATTGGATTACTTTGCCGCACACATGAAGACCTGCCGTATTTTGGTGAATACCCCCTCCTCTCACGGAGGAATCGGAGATCTGTATAACTTCAAGCTTGCGCCCTCCTTAACCTTGGGTTGTGGTTCTTGGGGTGGAAACAGCGTATCCGAAAACGTAGGTGTCAAGCACCTGCTCAATATCAAAACAGTAGCAGAAAGAAGGGAAAATATGCTTTGGTTCCGTGCTCCTGAAAAGGTGTATATCAAAAAGGGCTGCTTGCCTGTTGCGTTGGATGAGCTGAAAACCGTCATGCATAAGAAAAAAGCATTTATCGTTACCGATAGCTTTTTGTACAAGAACGGTTACACAAAGTGTATTACCGATAAGTTGGATAGCATTGGCATCACCCATACGACCTTTTATAATGTGGCACCCGATCCCTCTTTGGCGAGTGCCAAGGAAGGTGCTGCGCAGATGGCAAGCTTCGAGCCGGATGTGATCATTGCCCTCGGTGGCGGTTCTGCGATGGATGCCGCAAAGATCATGTGGGTGCTGTATGAGCATCCTGAGGCAGACTTTATGGATATGGCAATGCGCTTTGTCGATATCCGCAAGCGTGTGTATACCTTCCCCAAGATGGGCGAAAAGGCGTACTTTATTGCCATTCCCACCTCTGCCGGAACCGGTTCCGAGGTAACGCCCTTTGCGGTAATTACCGATGAAACAACGGGAATCAAGTATCCTCTTGCCGATTATGAATTGATGCCCAATATGGCAATCGTCGATACCGATCTTCATATGTCCGCTCCCAAGGGCTTGACAGCTGCTTCCGGCATTGATGCGGTCACGCATGCGCTGGAGGCTTATGCGGCAATGCTGGCAACCGACTACACCGATGGGCTGGCTCTCCGTTCTTTGAAGATGGTATTTGAATATCTGCCGAGAGCCTACGAGAACGGACAGACCGATGTGGTGGCAAGAGAAAAAATGGCGAATGCCGCTACGATGGCGGGCATGGCGTTTGCCAATGCATTTTTGGGTGTTTGCCACTCCATGGCACATAAATTGGGCGCATTCCACCATCTGCCTCACGGCGTTGCCAATGCTTTGATGATCGACGAGGTGTTGCGCTTTAATGCCAGCGAAGCACCTGTTAAGATGGGAACCTTCTCGCAGTACGATCATCCTCACACGCTCGCCAGATACGCCGAGGTTGCCGATTATCTTGGTATTCAAGGTAAAAACGATGAAGAAAAGCTTGAAAATTTGATCTGTGCCTTGGATGAACTGAAAGCAAAGGTGGGAATTAAATCTACCATCAAGGAATATGTACCGGATGAAGCCGATTTCTTGAATCGTTTGGATGATATGGTGGAACAGGCATTTGATGACCAGTGCACGGGTGCCAATCCCAGATATCCCTTGATGAGCGAGATCAAACAAATGTACCTCAACGCATATTACGGCACTCATACCGAAGTATAAGGAAGCAGGGAGGAAGCTTATATGAAATTGGATACCATTGTTGCAAAAAGAATCAATAAGGTAATCTACCGTGACGGCGATAAATCTATCAAAGTGTTTGATGCCGAGTATTCCAAAGCGGATGTATTGAATGAAGCGCTGAATCAGGCACGGGTGGAGGAGACAGGCTTGAACATTCCCAAGGTTCTTGAGGTCACCAAGGTGGATGGAAAATGGGCAATCGTTTCCGAGTTTATTTGCGGTACGACCCTTGCTGAATTGATGAAACAGAATCCCGAGAAAAAGACCGAATATTTGGAGCTTTTTGTCGATCTGCAAATGAAGGCGCATTCAAAAAAATGCCCGATGCTCAATAAGCTGAAGGATAAGATGAACCGAAAGATTTCGGAAGCGGATATTTCGGAAACCACACGGTATGAGCTTCATACTCGCTTGGAAGGAATGCCAAAGCATAATAAGGTCTGCCACGGAGATTTTAATCCTTCCAACATTGTAGTCACCGACTCCGGGATCCCGTATATTATCGACTGGGCTCATGCCACACAGGGCAATGCTTCCGCCGATATCGCAAGAACCTATCTTCTGTTCTGTCTGGAAGGAGATCGGGAATTGGCAGATGCTTATCTGGAGTTGTTTTGTGCCAAGAGCAGAACCGAAAAGAAATATGTGCAAAAGTGGATGCCGATCGTTGCCGCCTCTCAATCCGTAAAGGGAAAGCCGGAGGAAAGAGATTTCTTGCATGGTTGGATCGACGTTGTTGATTACGAATAATCCATGTTTTTTGTGCAAAATGCCGTATTTTAAAAAATACGGCATTTTGTATTGACAAATCTCTGGTTTTTGAGTATAATTACATCATAGAAACCGAGGAGTAAGAATAGTAGCTGATTGTATTCGATTTCAGAGAACCGCTGGGGGTGGAAATGCGGTATCGGGTGTTCAGTGAATGGACTTATGAGGGCGGACGAACGGAAGCGGGAAGCTTCTGAGTAGAAACCGACGGAAGCCGAATCCGTTATTGTTCGGAATTGCTGAACGGCAATGCAGAGAGGATGTTTACATCAATCATGGGTGGCACCGCAGGTTTTCCTGTCCCTGAAGCTTCAGGGGCATTTTTTGTTTTTATGGAGGGATAGGATGAGTATTTTGTCAAAGCGATGGCGAGAAAGGCTCAATTTGAATTTGCAAATATAGATAAAAATTTAATTGAAATGTATGGAGGAAAAACTCATGAAACTCAATGGAATTGATTTTGATACTTATTTTAACAATTACCCGGATAAAAACGGATATTTCGGGAAATATGGTGGCGTGTATATTGATGAAAAATTAAAAGCCGCCATGGCGGAGATTACAGAGGCATATTTTTCTATTTGTCAATCGAGAAAATTTATTGCGGAATTGCGTCGGATCCGAAAAGAATTTCAGGGAAGACCCACTCCCGTCACCCATTTGGAGCGATTGTCGGATTCGCTGGGCGGAAAAGTACAGCTCTATGCCAAAAGGGAAGATCTGAACCATTCGGGCGCCCATAAGTTGAACCATTGCATGGGAGAAGCATTGCTTGCCAAATATATGGGGAAGAAAAAGGTCATTGCGGAAACGGGAGCCGGACAGCATGGTGTAGCTCTTGCGACGGCAGCTGCTTATTTTGGGCTGGAATGCGATATTTATATGGGCTCTGTCGATATTAAAAAGCAGGCGCCCAATGTTGCAAGAATGAAGATCCTCGGTGCGAATGTCATTGAGGTAACACACGGCTTGAAAACGCTGAAGGAAGCCGTGGATGCGGCATTTGACGCATACAGCAAGGAATATAAGGACTGTATTTATTGCATCGGTTCGGTTCTTGGCCCGCACCCGTTCCCGATGATGGTTCGGGATTTCCAGAGTGTCGTCGGAATTGAGGCGAGAGAGCAGTTTGTTGAAATGACGGGACATCTTCCCAATGCGATCGTTGCTTGCGTTGGCGGAGGCTCCAATGCGGCAGGATTGTTTGCGGGATTTTTGAATGATCCTGTCGATATCTACGGAATCGAGCCCTTGGGCAGAGGTCCGAAGCTGGGAGATCATGCGGCAAGTTTGAAATACGGAACCGAGGGGATCATGCATGGCTTTAACAGCATCATGCTGAAGGATGAAAACGGCGAGCCTGCTCCTGTGTATTCGGTTGCCAGCGGGCTGGATTATCCGTCGTCGGGGCCCGAGCATGCCTTTCTGCAGGAGATCGGTCGTGTTCAGTACGATGTGATCGATGATGAGGAAACCATTGATGCGTTCTATAAATTATCCAGATTGGAAGGGATTATTCCCGCAATCGAAAGCTCCCATGCGGTGGCATACGGAATGAAGCTGGCAAAGCAAATGGATCATGGCTCTGTTCTGATCAATCTTTCCGGTCGGGGCGATAAGGACATGGACTACATTATCGAAAAATACGGAATTCGATAAAAAGATTCACGGACAATTTCTTGGAAAATTTCGTTTTAATAACTGAGATCGGCACCGCCTAATTGGCGGTGCCGATCTGTTTTTTAGGGGTCAGCCTGAGGTTCTCAGTTCTTCCCATTTTTTGTTTAGATAATCCTTGGTGGCTTTATCCAGATCCTTATAGCAGTTGGCATCATAGGATGCGGCAAAGTCAAATCCTTCGGGATAGAGAATTTGATAGGCTTCCTCGCCCATATCCTCTTTGTACTCCTCGTCATTGTAAACCAAGGCATTGGGGCACGCATAGCAGATGTATTCCGCATTGGCAATGGCGACCTCACGGCTGAGCATAAAGTTGATATACGCCTCAGCCAATTCCTTATTTTGGCATCCCTTGGGTACACACATGGCATCCACAAACAAATTGGTGTTGGGCGGATAATAGAACTGCAGATCGACATGCTCTGCTTGATTATCCAGCATGGTCAGATAATCCCCCGCATAATAAGCACCGATTGCCGCCTCACCCGATTCCATCATGTTGAAGATTTCATCCATAACGAATTTTTTTAACAACGGCATCTGCTTTTTGAGCTCATCGAGTCCAGCATCCCACGCCGCATGATCGGTTGTGTTCACATCCAAGCCAAGCTTGTAAAATGCCGTACCAAAGGCATCACGGGAGTTGTTGAATTGTACGATCTGACCCTTGTACGCTTCATTCCACATCAGATCCCAGTCGCCGATATCCGCTTCCTGCACAACGTTGGCGTTGTAAATGACTCCGACCATACCGTAGGTGTAGGGAACCGAATATTTGTTTTCGGGATCGTAATAAAGATTGCGGAAGTCCTCAGTGATCGCCTCGTTATAGTTGGGAATATTGGCAAAATCCAATTCCTCCAAAAGCCCCTCGGAGGCGAGACGGGCGATCATATAATCAGAAGGGATGATCACATCGTAGCTGACAGCACCCGTGGAGAGCTTCGCATACAGATCTTCATTGGAGGTATAGGTTACATAATTGACCTTTACCTTCATTCCAAGCTCTTCTGCGCAGTATTCCTCAAAGGCACGGTTGGTGTCCAAGGTATCCTCGGAGCCGTCTGAAATATATTCGCCCCAGTTGTACACATTCAGGGTAATGGTCTGCTTGGACAGCACATTTAAAACGACACAAACAGAGATCAAAACAGCAACGGCACAAACAATGGCTAAGATTCTTGTAAGATACGAGGGTCTCTTTCTCTGAATAATCAAGCGATTTTCGGTTTCGGTCGCATTTTTTGCATTTTGCTTTCTCTTCTTTTGGGCGAGGAGAATGGCTTCCTGCCGTTTCTTTTCTTCCTTTATCTTTTGCGCTTGGATTCGTTCATCGGCAGTCTTTTCCCGATTGGAGAGAAGAAGCATAATGAGGATCACCACAAAAATAATGGTGGAAAGGGCATAGATCGTCGGTTTGACGTTCTTTTTCGTCATGCTGTAGATCAGGATCGGCAAAGTCTGAAAATCGACGCCGGATGTGAAATAACTGATAACAAAATCATCCAGAGACATGGTGAACGCCATGATGGCACCTGTCAGAACGCCGGGCATGATGGCGGGAAGTTGTACCTTAAAGAAGGATTGCATGGGCGTACAGCCCAAATCCAATGCTGCCTCGGGTAAAGCCTTATCCATTTGCTTGAACTTTGGCAGAACGTTCAGGATCACATAAGGCAGATTGAAGGTGATGTGAGCGATTAGCATGGTCCAAAAGCCCAGCTTGGTGCTCAGACCCAGCAATGTTCCCACAAACACAAAGAGAAACATCAGAGAGATTCCCGTAATGATCTCGGGATTCATCATGGGAATGTTGGTTGCCGTCATGAGTGAACGCCGTGCATGCTTATTTTTCATGTGGTGGATCCCGAAGGCAGCGGCTGTTCCCAAAACCGTGGCAATTGCCGAGGAGGAAAGTGCCAGAATCAGCGAGTTTTTCAGTGCGTTCAAAATTTCATGGTTGCGAAATAGCTCTGCATACCATTTGAAGGAAAAGCCGCTGAGTGTTGAGGTGCTGGAGCCATCGTTAAAGGAAAAAACGATCAAAACAGCAATGGGCGCAAACAAAAACAGCAAGATCAGTGCAATGTAAAGATTGGATAATTTTTTCATGGCATCATCCCCCCTTCATCGCTGTCGGAATATCGGTTCACGATGGCAAGTCCGATCAGCAGAATCAGCATTAAGACCAGCGACAGGGAAGCCGTCATGTTATAATTGGAGGCATTATACTGCTGTTCGATCACGTCACCGATCAAAAGCATATCGGCACCGCCCAGCTTTTGGGAAATGTAGAAGGTACTGATCGAAGGCACCAATACCATGGTAATGCCCGAGATCACACCGGAAAGGCTGAGCGGAAGAATGACCTTCCGCAGAACGCCAAAGCCGTTACAGCCAAGATCTGCTGCCGCTTCCACCAAACGGTAGTCCAGCTTCGCCATGACTGAATAGATCGGAAGGATCATGTAGGGAAGATAGTCATATACCATACCCAAAATCACGGCACCCTCTGTTCCCAGCATATGGATCGGATCGATTCCAAAATTTCCGAGGAAGGAATTGATGATACCCGTATCCTGAATCAGAACCATGATGGCATAAGTACGGATCAAAAAATTCATCCACATCGGAAGCATCAACAAAAGAATCAAAATACGCTGTGTTTTCGGCTTACAGCGAGAGATGAAATAGGCGATGGGATACCCGATCAAAAGACAGATCGCAGTTGCAATCACCGCCAGCTTCAGCGAACGAAAGAATATTTTTAAATAGGTGGGTGTGAAAAAGTCCGCTATGTTTGCCCATGTAAATCCACCGTCCCCATCGGTAAAGGCGTAGTACGCAACAAACACCAAGGGGGCAACAATAAACAGGATCGACCATGCGATATGCGGGGCAGCCGCATACCGTTGCAACAGAGAACGATGCTCCTGTTTCGCTTTCGGTACTCCGGTCATTCCTCTTCCTCCTCGGTGATCACATCGGACAAATGCTCCATTTCCTCGGAGAAGGTAGAGTAATCACCAAACATATTTGAATATTCGGATTTTTTCATAATATGGATGGCATCCGGCTCGATATATACGCCGATCTCCGCCTCAGGCGCCACATAGTCGGTGGTTTGGATCATCCACTTAAAGCCGTCGATATCAACGATGATTTCATAATGTACGCCCTTGAAGGTAACGGATGTGACCTTGCCGCACAGCATGCCTTTCTTCACAGGAACCACATCTACATCCTCGGGGCGAACAACAACGTCAACAGGCTCATTGGTATCAAAGCCCTTATCCAAACACTCAAAGGTGTGCTTGGCAAAACGAACCTTGAAATCCGATAGCATAACGCCGTCAATAATATTGGATTCTCCGATGAAATCGGCAACAAAGGCGTTGATCGGTTCATTATAGATATCGGTAGGCGTACCGATCTGCTGGATTTTTCCGTTTGCCATAACGACCACGGTATCCGACATCGACAAAGCTTCCTCTTGGTCGTGGGTGACATAGATGAAGGTAATGCCTGTTTTCGCCTGAATATTTTTCAATTCCACCTGCATATCCTTGCGCAGCTTAAGATCAAGCGCACCTAAGGGCTCGTCCAACAAAAGAACCTGCGGTTGATTGATCAACGCTCTGGCAATTGCCACACGCTGCTGCTGACCGCCGGATAAAAGATTGACATTTCTCCGCTCAAAGCCACGCAGATTCACCAACTCCAGCATTTCGGATACACGCTTGCGGGTCTCATCCTTATTGACCTTGGCAAGCTTCAAGCCAAAGGCAATGTTGTCGTACACATTCAAATGCGGGAACAGGGCGTATTTTTGAAATACCGTATTGACGTTTCGTTTATAAGCGGGAACGTCATTGATCCGCTCCCCGTCGAAATATACGTCGCCCTCGTCGGGTGTTTCAAATCCGCCGATAATACGCAAGGTCGTGGTCTTTCCGCATCCCGACGGTCCCAAAAGGGTGATAAATTCATGGTCGTTGATGTACAAATTGACATCGGACAGGATCTGCTCGCCGTCAAAGGACTTGCAGATATTTTTGAGCTCGATCAGTTTTGTTTTCATTCCACATAAAAGCTCCTTTGAAAAAGAAAATATACGGATCGGACGGCAGCGTTTGATCCATCCGAGAGGATCGAAGAAAACCGACGTAGACCCGTTTGCGAATATTGTAACAGATTCTTGCGTAAAATGCAATATCTTTTATAAAATTTTTTGAAAAAACGTCAAAAAAATTCAAAAAACGCAATCAATCATGAATTTCTTGGAAAAAAGCAGAAAAATCTTGCTTTTTCTCAA
The DNA here is from genome assembly GCA_015063535.1 of Oscillospiraceae bacterium. Lineage (GTDB taxonomy): Bacteria > Bacillota > Clostridia > Oscillospirales > CAG-272 > HGM12713. The sequence goes on along the minus strand of SVTY01000001.1, from coordinate 202,805 downwards.
AAAAGCACGGAAAATCTCGGATATCCTTTAAAAGGATCGCTCGGAAATAAATATCTTGCAAAATAAGGACAGAGAGAAAATAAAAAGAGATAAGGAGGAGGAGGCGCGGAGCAACAGATACACCGAAAAGCTCCACAAAAAAAAGATACAGCCAAAGGAAAGGAAGCGTAGGATCCGATCGGCATAGAGTTGGGGAAGCCGCAGACATAAAAGGGCATACAGGATCCGTCCGCCGTCAAAATCGCAAATCGGCAAAAGATTCAACAGCCCCATGGAAAGGGAAGTGACGGTCAGATATTGAGAAAAAGCGGTTCGGATCGGAGCGGTCAGGAGACAGAGCGCCACTGTACATAAATTAAAAAGAGGGCCAAAGAAGCATAGCGTGATTTCTTTTTTATAAGAAAATAAACCGTTTTCGGGCATAAGTCCCGCTCCGTAAATACCGACTTTGCATTCTCGTAACCGTATCTTGCATAAAAAGGCGGCAAGGATATGTCCTGTCTCATGGATCAAGGCAGACAAAAAAGCGGCAAATGAAAAAAGAGTATGGTCAAGAAGCAGGGAAAGTGCCAAAAAAATTGTAAAAAAACCGATTTTTATCTTCATGACGGACTCCATTCAACGTAAGGTATTGCAATTATATGAGATTTGTGCTATAATTATGGCAAACCGTATGGGGAGGATGATGATGAAAAAACAAACACTCATAAACGCTTTGATCTATTTGGTCTGTATGGTCAGTGCCTGTATTTTGAATCTGGCGGTTTCTTGGATGATGGTAAAAATAGTAGATTCCTTTGTCGAGCTGGGCTATTTCGGAACGGCGATCGTTCGTATTGTCTCCGGCATTGTGACAGGAGGTGTCGTTCTCGGAGCCGTCGTGTTTCGGGACTCCTATAAATCCATTTGTTTTTCTCCCAAGCCACTGACGGTATCCTTGCTCTTGGCAGGGCTTGGACACTTGCTGCTGTGTCTTGTGCTGATGTTTCATCCGTTTATCGCAGGCGGTGTTCGGTATTTGGCGGGAATTCTCCGAATGGGAGGCGATTTCGCATCCGACGGTCAGCTTGATCGAATCTACCTGTGGGATTATTTGCTTGGCTTTTTGATTGATTTTGCCGTTCGAGTAGCAGTGGCATTGCTTTGCGGATATTTGGGAAAGAAAAAAAGATTGGATAACCGTAAAAATATTGCGGGGTATCCTTCGGAAAATGAAACCGAAGGTTGATTTATGCAAAAAGTTTTGAAGAAATTTAGAAAAAGGTATTGACATTTTTAAAAAAAGTAGTATAATAATATCTGTTGCCGCAAATGCGGTGGCATGCGAGAGTGGCGGAACTGGCAGACGCGCACGTTTGAGGGGCGTGTGGTTCACACCGTACGGGTTCAAGTCCCGTTTCTCGCACCAAAAAAGCGGGATACCGGAATCGGTATCCCGCTTTTTTGGTGCGCATATTCGGACACGCAGAACCCTGCCACGCCTTAGGCGTGGTACGGGCAACGTTTTCCGATTTTGCGAAGCAAATGCTGCTCTCCGAGCAGCAAGGAAAACTTGCAGGTGAGCGAAAGCGAACCATGTTCAAGTGTCCCGTTTTTTATACTGCAATCTCAACTGTTCGATTGGTAAAATCGGTGGTTGAGGTTTTTCATTGTTTTTATAAATTCTCCAAATATCGACAGGCGGCAAGAGCGGCGATAGAGCCGTCAGCTGCTGCCGTGGTAACCTGTCGAATTGCTTTCGTGCGGCAGTCGCCCGCCACAAAGATTCCATCGGTATCGGTCATACACCTCTCGTCGGCAATGATGTATCCGATCTCGTTGAGTGCCGTCAGCTCCGCAAATCGCTGATTATCGGGCTGTTGTCCAATGGCAATAAATACGCCCTCCAAGACAAGCGAGTGGCTCTCTCCCGTCTTGCTGTTCTGAAGGCGGAGTCCTTCCAGCTTATTTTCTCCCAAAAACTCCGTGACTGTTGTATCGTAAATAAAGGACACATTTTCCTTTTTTTCAAGAGCAGACAGTAGTCGTGCTTCTCCTGTCATAAAGGAAAGATTTTGGATGACGGTAACATGGGTGCAGTATTCGCTGAGCATGAGTGCTTCCTGCAGTGCCGTATTGCCACCGCCTACCACGGCGACATCGGTGCCGGAAAAGAAAGCACCGTCACAGACCGCACAAAAGGAGATTCCGTTGCCGATGAATTCCTCCTCACGGGAAAGTCCCAAATGGCGGTGCTTGGAGCCTGTAGCAAGAATGACAGCCTTGGCTTCAAACTCTCCCATGTCGGTTACGACCGTTTTAGTGTCACCGTGGTTGACGATACCCGTTACCTCGGCAAGCTCAATGACAGCTCCGTGCTCCATCACCTGATCCAGCATCATTTGTGCCAGCTCGCTACCGCTGATCTGCATTTGAGTAGGATAATTTTCTACCTTCGGAGAATAGGTGATCTGTCCTCCGAAATTTTCTTTTTCAATGAGTAACACCTTTTTATCTGCTCGAAGAGCATACAGCGCAGCCGTCATTCCTGCAGGGCCTGCGCCGACAATGGCAATATCGTACATGAATACTCCTTCCTTGGGTTCGCTTTGAATTTGAAACATAAGGCATTGCGTTGAACATTGATTCGCGGCAATGCCTTATGGATTCAGTTTACGAATTTTTGATTGTGTTCATACAATCACTTTTTGCTTTTGCGGTCAGTTTTTTGCGGAATCGGCAAAGCGGCGAATATTGGAAACATTTTCGATCTTCATAACAGAGCCATCGGAAATGTGAATCAACGTGGGTGCCTGTCTGATTCCGTATTGGTTAGTCAGCTCGGGCTGATCGTCTGCATAGACCTTGGTATAAGCAATGCCGGCATCATTCAAAAATTTTTCCGCCATTTTGCAGTTGGGGCAGGTCTTGGTGGCGAACAGCAGGATCTCATCCGCCGATGTCTGTACAGGTTCACAGCAACCGCCTTCGACAATCTGAATCTTTACGCCCAGATCCTTGTGCTTTGCCATAGAATCGGGGATATCGTACAGCTTACGGTTTCTGTATTCCTCTGCTTTTCCGTCATTCCAGTTCTGAACGGGACGGTAGTAGCCGGTGATACGGCTGTAAACCTCTGTCTTTTCGCCGCAGAAGGGACAAACGAACTTCTCCCCGCTGATATAACCGTGCGCTTTACAAACCGAATAGGTGGGCGACAGGGTATAATAGGGAAGCTTGTAGTTTTCTGCGATCTTGCGAACCAAGGTTGCCGCAGCCTGCCAATCGGGAAGCTTTTCGCCGAGGAAGGCGTGGAATACGGTGCCGGAGGTATACAGCGTCTGCAACTCATCCTGAATATCCAATGCTTCGAAAATATCGGAGGTATATCCGACGGGAAGGTGGGAAGAATTGGTATAGTAGGGGGTGTTGCCCTTTTCCGAAGCGGTAATGATCTCGGGGAATCGCTTAACATCATGCTTGGCAAGACGGTACGAGGTCGATTCCGCAGGAGTTGCTTCGAGATTATACAGGTCGCCGTATTTCTCCTGATAATCCGACAGACGCTCTCTCATATGATTCAGAACGTCCTTGGTAAAGCGCTGTGCTTCCTCATGTGTCAGATCTTTTCCGATCCATTTCGCATTCAGACAAGCCTCGTTCATACCGACAAGACCGATGGTAGAGAAGTGGTTGGCAAAGGTTCCGAGATACCGCTTGGTGTACGGATACAGTCCTTCGTCCAACAGCTTGGTGATAACGGTACGCTTGATCTTCAGGGAGCGTGCGGCAATATCCATCTTGTGATCCAGTCTCTCGTAGAAATCTGCCTCATTTTCGGCAAGATATGCGATTCTGGGAATGTTGATGGTAACAACGCCAACCGAACCGGTGCTCTCGCCGCTGCCGAAGAAGCCGCCCGATTTCTTGCGAAGCTCACGCAAATCAAGGCGCAAACGGCAACACATACTTCTAACGTCGCTGGGCTCCATGTCGCTGTTGATGTAGTTGGAGAAGTAGGGGGTACCGTATTTCGAGGTCATTTCAAACAAAAGACGGTTGTTTTCGGTATCCGACCAGTCAAAGTTCGAGGTAATGGAGTAGGTGGGAATGGGATACTGGAATCCGCGTCCGTTGGCGTCACCCTCGATCATCGTTTCGATGAACGCCTTGTTGACCATATCCATTTCCTTCTTACAATCCTTATACTTGAAGTCCATCTCCTTACCGCCGACAATGGCATTCAGCTCTGCCAAGTCTGCGGGAACGGTCCAGTCCAAGGTAATGTTGGAGAAGGGAGCCTGTGTACCCCAACGGGAGGGCGTATTGACACCGAAAATAAAGGATTCAATACATTTTTTTACCTGATCGTAGGACAGGTTGTCCACCTTTACAAAGGGAGCAAGATACGTGTCGAAGGACGAGAATGCCTGCGCACCTGCCCACTCATTCTGCATGATTCCCAAGAAATTGACCATTTGGTTGCAAAGCGTTGCCAAATGGCTTGCGGGAGCTGAGGTGATCTTGCCTGTTACACCGCCCAAGCCCTCTTGGATCAACTGCTTCAAGGACCAACCGGCACAGTAACCTGTCAGCATGGAAAGGTCATGGATATGGATATCCGCATTTCTGTGGGCGTTGGAGATCTCATCGTCGTAGATCTCAGAAAGCCAATAGTTGGCGGTGATCGCACCGGAGTTGCTGAGGATCAGTCCACCGACCGAATAGGTAACGGTGGAATTTTCCTTTACACGCCAGTCGATATTCTTGACATAGCTGTCTACGATCGCCTTGTAATCCAAAACAGTGGAATTGAGGTTACGGAGCTTTTCTCTCTGACGGCGGTACAGAATGTATGCTTTGGCAACATCGGCGTAGCCAGCCTGAACCAAAACCGCTTCCACACTGTCCTGAATGTCCTCAACGGCGATCAATCCTTCCTTGATTTTGGGTTCGAAATCCGCAGTGACCTTCAGTGCCAGAAAGTCAATGACGGAGGGGTGGAACTGCTTTTCTTGGGCTTCAAAGGCAAGCTTAATTGCGTCGTTGATCTTGGACAGAGTAAATTCTGCAATCTTGCCATCTCTTTTTAATACCTGATACATGATTTTTCTCCTTCTTGTTTTTTGTCGATAAATGTTCAGCATATAATATTATAAAACAAAAAGGGAAATTTGTCAATTGGTAGAATCTACAATATATTGGGGTGAAACTTGGATGATATCACTATATCTTGTATAGTTTTGCAAGCAGGACACAAAATATAGTGTCAGATTCCCCGAAGCTCGGTATGCGGAATATAGCGGCGAGCGACGGAGAGCAGGGTGTTCATTTCCTCGGCGGAATAGGCGGACAAGCCCTCTGCGATCAAGTCACCCGAATCGGTAAAGCCCTGTAAAAAATATTGCTTGGCACCTTTGATCCACTTTACCAAAGCCTCAATGCTCTCCTCGGTATGAAATTCACGAACTACCGTGGTGCGAAATTCATAAGGAATATCTGCATGAAGCAATCGCTCCACGCTGTCCTCAACGCCAGACGGAAAAGACGGCAGCCCGCAGGTACGGGCATATTCTTCCTTGGAGTTTTTGATATCCATCGCAACATAATCCACAAGCTTTTTCTCAAGAATACGGTTCAAACGTTCCGACAGCGCTCCATTGGTATCCAGCTTGACAAGCAATCCAAAATTGTGAACCGATTGACAAAACGCTTCAATATCTGTTTGCAATAATGGCTCGCCCCCTGTTATACATACCCCATCCAAAATATTCTTTCTTTTTTCAATATAAGAAAGAACCTCTTTCTCCGAAAAAACGGGGGCATCCTCCTGATGAGTGACAAGGGAGGCGTTGTGGCAAAAGGGGCATCGGAAATTACACCCACCCGTAAAGACGGTGCAGGCGACTTTTCCGGGAAAATCCAAAAGTGTGGTTTTTTGTAATCCTTTGATATTCATACTCTATCCTTATTAAAAAATTTATTTTTTGGAGGCAATATGACCATTTTTGATATTCTGTCTCTTGTATTCGGTATTTCCTTGTTTTTATTCGGAATGAATGTCATGGGAGACACCTTGAAGAAAAGTGCAGGGAACAGACTGAAGGTGTTTTTGGGAAAGCTGACGGAGCGACCGATCAAGGGCTTTTTATTTGGAATGTTGGTGACCGCCGTGATCCAATCCTCCTCGGCAACCACGGTCATGGTCGTCGGATTTGTCAATTCCGGTACCATGCTGTTGTCGCAAGCGGTTGGGGTGATTATGGGGGCAAATGTAGGAACGGCGATCACCTCTTGGATTACAGCGCTTTCAGGCTTGGAGGGAGGGGGACGTGTCGGCTGGATCATGCAATGGTTCAAGCCGTCTGTGTTTACTCCCCTGGTCGCTTTGAGCGGACTGTTGCTGTATATGATTGGAAAGCATGACCGAAAAAAGAATCTCGGCTTGATCCTCCTTGGCTTTTCTATTTTAATGGTCGGAATGGATACCATGTCAGAAGCGGTTGCGGGATTGGAAAAAAACGAAACCTTTCGCTCCATTCTTTTGCTATTTGAAAACCCCATCCTCGGATTGTTGGCGGGGCTGGCTTTGACCGCCGTTATTCAAAGCTCCTCGGCATCCATCGGAATTCTGCAATCCTTTACCGTAACAGGGGCAATTACCTTCGGAAATGCCGTTCCCATCATCATGGGGCAAAATATCGGAACCTGTGTTACGGCAATGCTCGCCTCTGCGGGAGCAAGCAAAAACGCCAAACGTGTCTCGGTCATTCATTTGCTTTTTAATGTGTTCGGCTCTGTCCTCGGACTCGGTCTGTTCTATCTTTTTAAGAACAGAATCGGGATCGGAGTGTTAAACGGCTCCATTGATATGTGGGGGATCGCCGCCGTCCACACGGTCTTTAATATTCTTACCGCTCTTGTTCTGCTTCCGCTTGGTAAACAATTGGAACGGTTGGCGATCTTGTTGGTTCGTGAAAAAGGAAAAAAGGATCGCTTCAGCGTGTTGGATGAGCGGCTGTTAAAGACCCCTTCGGTAGCTATTGACCATAGTCTGGGGCTGACTCTGTCTATGGCAGAGGCATCCATGCGTTCGCTCTCGCTTTCCTGTCAAATGCTGAGGGAAGGGTATTCCGCTTCGACGGCAGATACCGTTCGCAGTGATGAGGTTGCCGTAGACGAATATGAGGATAAATTGGGAAGCTATCTGCTCCGTATTTCGGAAGAAAGCATTTTGGAAACCGAGAGCCGAGAAGTCAACCGATTGCTGCATATGCTGAGCGACTTTGAACGGATTTCCGATCATGCGGTGCATATGACAGAGGCGGCAGAGGAGTTGCATGATAAAAAGCTCTCTCTTTCTGCTTCTGCAGGGGAAGAATTAACGGTGTTGCTGAATGCCGTAGGCGAGATCACAGAGCTTTCTCTGGCTGCCTTTCAACGCAATGATTACGAAAACGCCTCCATGGTAGAGCCATTGAAGCAGGTGATCGACGAATTGAAAAATGAAATGAAACGCCGTCATATCGTACGCCTTCAAAAAAATCTGTGTACGATCGAACAGGGCTTTATTTTTACAGATATTTTGACCGATCTTGCACGGGTTGCCGATCATTGCTCCAACATTGCGGGGTGTCTGATGGAATTTTCCGAATCCAATTCGCTGGAGCTCCACCGATATCTAAAGGAATACCGCAAGGATCGGGAGGTGTTTGAAGCCAAACGGCAGATGTACGAAAAAAAATATTCCTTGCCAAAAGAAAAATAGGAAAAGCCTCTTGATTTATACGGCGATCTGTGGTACAATAAGCCCAGAATGTAAATAGGAGTTACCTTTATGAAGATCGGTGAAAAAATCAAAAAGCTTCGGATCGCAAAGCTGATGACACAATCGGAGCTGGTCGGCTCGGAGATCACACGCAATATGCTTAGCCGCATTGAAAACGGTTCTGCCAACCCGTCTTTGGAGACCGTTCGGTATATTGCCGAGCGCTTGAATGTCTCGCCGTCTTTTCTTTTGGCGGACGAAGAGGACGAATTGATCTACTTGAAGCACAGGGAGATCAGCCAGATCAAGCAAGCCTTTATGACCGAGGATTTTCGGATCTGTCGGGATATGTGTCTGAATTCCAAAAGCACGGAAGATGATGAAATACAAATGATCCTGTCGGAATGCAATCTGTATGTTGCTGCAGAAGAATTTAACGGCGGCAATCTGAAGGGAGCTTGCTCTTATTTGGATGAGGCATTGGAAAGCTGCGGTCGCACCCTGTACCGAACCGATCTGATCGTGGCGACGGTGGGAATTTATTTTCGCTATATGCGGCGGTTTTCGGCGACCCTTTCCTCCAATGTGATCGATGAGGGCGAGGTGAATATCTATCCCGCCTTGACCGAGGAATTTTGTCGGTATGCCTATGCGTTGGAGCAGTTAGACCGCAAGGAGCCTATCGGCGCCATCGAATCCATTGCCAGAAAGGAAACGCCGTACGCCCTGCATTTGGAAGCGAAGCTATGGATGCAGGAGGGACAGTACGGACAGGCATATGAATGCCTGCATAAGATTTTGTTGAATGACTTTCCCGTTGCGGAGCCTATGCTGTATTTTGTGTTTTGCGACTTAGAGATCTGCTGTCGGGAAATACAGGATTTCAAGGGTGCATACGAATATTCCATTGATAAGGTCGAGCTATTTCAAAAGCTGCTTACGTGATTTCTTTTTTTGCTTCTTTGGACGCAGTAGCTGATGATAGACCAAAACCGAGATACAATAATAAATAATACCAATCAAAATATCCGATGCGTAATACACAACCATGATCATGACTTCCGCAAAGGATTCGGGCGCTCCGTAGCTCAGATCAAAGAGAAGTCGGAATAAGATCTTTTCGGCAGAGAGGATGATTCCCACAATCAACGCACAAAGCTGTAAGGGATTCTCTCTGCTGAAAATTTTTCGGAACGGATACAGCTCGTCGGTATCCGAAAGGGGCTCGGCGGGATGATCTCCAAACAAAGCCGAATCGGAGGAGCTCCACTTTTTTTGTCCCCTATACCGAACCGATCGCTTCTTGGCGATCAACAAAGCGATCAATCCGAGCAAAGCATCCAAAATCAAAAAGATGACATTGTTCAGGATGTCTGTCAGCTCAAGGACACGAAAGAGCAGCAGAGCAACACCAAGATCCCCAAGACGACGGAGCAGGGCGGCACCGAGATAGATCCAAAATACCGTGACTGCCGAACGAAATGTTTGGGAATAAAAAGCGGCGTAAACGATCAGGGAAAATGCGATTGCAAAGATGGCGACCTCAGTCAGATCGATCCATACATTTAATATGTCGGGTATGACCGTCGCATAGTAAACAATATTACTGTTCGTCAAGTTATACAGCAGAGAAAGACCGAAGGAAATGAAGAGCGCGCCTCCAAACGTAAAAAGCAACGCAAGGCGATAAATTTGTTTATTGGTTTTCATAAAACTCCTTAGCACAGTTGTGCGGTTATCATTTCAATTTAATATTGTATCATACTTGGAGGCAAATTTGGTTAGTGATTTGTAAATAATTTTAATTTTGGCAAAAAAATTTCCTGTTTCGCATAGAATGAAGTGAACTATACTTGAATAAAGGCGGAACAAAGTATGAAAAAACTTGAAAAATCCTTGTCTGTGATCGTTGGCGAGCCGTACCAGGAGAAGCCTATGGATTACGGGCAAATGATGAAAGTTATCAATGATATAGCGGAACGGTACTCCTTTTGTTCGATCTCCTATCTCGGAGAATCCATTATGGGGCGTGGCATTCCCGTAATCAGCTTAGGCGAGGGAAAAAAAGCCTCCCTGTATGTAGGCGCACATCACGGGATGGAATGGATCACTACCCTTGTATTGCTTCGATTTATCCGAGAGTATTGTGCGCTTTATCAAAGTAAAAGCAGCTTGTTCGGATTGAGCCTTCCGTATTTCTTTTCTTCCCGAACCATTCATATTGTGCCGATGCTGAATCCTGACGGCGTGGAATATCAGCTCCACGGAATTGCGCCCGACAATCCGTTGTACGACCGTCTTTTGGCAATGAATCACGGGAGCAACGATTTTTCACATTGGCAGGCAAATGCCCGCGGCGTGGATCTCAATCACAATTATAACAGCGGCTTTGCGGAATATAAAAAGCTGGAATCGGAGCACGGTATCCTTGGCGGCGCTTCGACAAGATACAGTGGAGAAGCACCGGAAAGCGAGCCGGAGGTAGGACATCTATGTAATTTTATCCGCTATAATTCATCGATCAAGCAGGTTTTGAGCTTTCATACACAAGGGGAAGAAATTTATGACGGTGCCGCTAAATTTTCGTGTCTGCGGACGAAAGAAATTGCCAAAAAGCTGTCGGTGCTGAGCGGATATACCTTGGCAAGCGCAGAGGGAATGGCGGCATACGGCGGTCTGTCCGATTGGTGCGCCGAGGAACTGGAACTGCCTGCGTTTACCGTTGAATGCGGGAAAGGAAAAAATCCGCTTCCCGTCAAAGATGGCTTTCCCATTTATCTTCGGATTCGTAAGCTGCTGTTTTTGGCGCCGACCCTGATATAAAAGCAAATTTTACTTAAAAAAAAAGAATCAAAAAGTGAGCGAGGAGGAAAGACAATGGTCCGATATCTAGAGCTTCAAGGGCAGATCATAGAGTATGAGTTGATTGCAAAAAAGGTGAAAAATCTCAACCTCAGAGTGCATGCGGACGGACGCATAACCGTTTCCGCTTCTCCGACCGTTCCCCCTTGGGAGGCAGATGCTTTTGTACGAAAAAATCAAGCTTTCATTTTCTCCGCAAAAAAGCGATTTGCCACCCATCGGGAGTCCTTTGACTCTCAGGGAGATCCTTTTTCTGAGGGTGGGCGCATTCCCATCGGAGGAAGGGAACGAACGGTACGGCTGGTGACAGAAAAGAAAAATGATGTCCGTTTAGACGGGGAAATACTTACGATAGCTGTAACCGATACAGAGGATCGTACCTTGATTCAAAACGCATTTCGTGCGTTTGTTACCCAAGTCTCAAAGCAATATCTGCCGTCTCTTTGCGAGCAGGTCTCTCGCCGTTTTGCCGCATTCGGCATGTTTTCTCCCGAGCTTCGCTTCCGTTATATGGTTTCTCGCTGGGGGAGCTGTTGTCCGACAGAGAATATCATAACCCTCAATAAATTTTTAATTTGTGTTCCGCCTGACTGTGTGGAGTATGTGGTCGTTCATGAATTTGCTCACTATTTGGTGTTCAGGCATTCCCCCGAGTTTTATGCGGTCGTGGAATCGGTACTGCCCGATTGGAAGCAACGGAAACAAAAGCTGGAGGCATACGGTGCCTTGTTGAGAAGGCTGTGATCCGATTTTTTTCGATTTATCGGAAAAACGCAGAATGTCTGTTGACAATCCGATCGAAAAGGTGTATAATGAGGGCATCGCCTTGAAACCTTGGAGCTGAATATAATGACTCTTGCATTGCTGTTGTCCTTGATCACCGTACTTCTCTTGATCGTCAGTATTTTGTTTTTGCCGCAAATTTCCGTCGGAAAGCGGCATATCACCTTGAAGATATACCCATGGATCCCCCTTATGGGAGCACTCTTGATGCTGATCTTAGGAACGGTTCGCCGAGCCGATGTTTTTACGGCGTTTACAGAGGCGTCCTCCGTAAATCCGATTCGGATCCTGATTTTGTTCTTTTCCATGACGATCTTTTCGTTACTGTTGGAGCAGACCGGCTTTTTTGAGCATATTTCGGGGGTTATTCTTCAAAAAGCAGGACACAGCCAGCATAAAATTTTTTTGGCGTTATATGCCATCATTTCCTTGCTGACCGTCTTTACCTCCAATGATATCGTGATTTTAACATTTACTCCCTTCATTTGCCATTTCTGTCGGTCGGCAAAGATCGATCCCATTCCGTATCTGATTATGGAATTTGTGGCGGCAAATACATGGAGCCTGTTTTTGCTGATCGGTAATCCTACCAACATCTATGTGTCGGGCGCATTTCACATCGGATTTGCCGACTATATCCGTGTAATGGCACTGCCAACGGTTGCGGCAGGACTTACCTCCTTACTTATCATGAGCGTGATCTTTCAAAAAAAGCTGAAGGGACAGATCCATGCCGATACCGTCATTGAACCGATCACCGACCGTGTGTTGATGTGGGTCACTCTTGTGCATTTGGGTGCTTGCGTGATCCTGTTGTCGATTTCGCAATATCTGCACTTTGAAATGTGGTTGATTGCGCTTTGTATGGCAATCTCCTCGGTTGTGTGCTCGATTTTGGCACTGGTGCTCCGACGAAAGCCAATGACCTGTGTCGGACATGCTGTGGCAAGACTTCCGTATGAGATTGTGCCGTTTATCATAGGAATGTTTACCATCGTCCTTGCTTTAGAGGAAAGTGGTTTTACGGCACAGGTTGCCGCCTTTCTGTCCAAGGATGACGGTGTTTTTTCCTTTGGACTGTTATCCTTTTTGGCATCGAATATTTTAAACAACATTCCTATGAGCGTTCTGTTCAGCAAGATATTAAATTTTGAAGCAGTGACCGGGCAGATCTATGCTACGATCGTTGGCTCGAATCTTGGGGCATTTATTACGCCTGTGGGAGCTTTAGCGGGGATCATGTGGTTGAATCTTCTGAAGCAGAATCATGTAAGGCTTCCGATCTTGAAATTTGTGTTCTTTGGGTTCTTGATCGGAGTTCCTACCGTCTTGGCAACACTTTTTGTACTGGAATGGGTTGTATAGTCAGAAGATTTTATAAGAAATCCGAAAAAAATAAAAATACCTGTTTACAAACAAAAGAAAATGTAGTAAAATATATATAGTATGTTTAAGAAAGGCGATTTGAGTATTTATGCAACATTCAACTCCCAAGTATCGACGTGTTCTTTTAAAGCTTTCCGGCGAAGCATTGGCGGCGGGTAGCGACGGTATTCTTAATTTTGACTTCATTGCCTCTATTGCCGATGTGCTGAGGCAGTGTGTAGAGCAAAAGGTGCAGATCGGTATTATTGTCGGAGCCGGCAATATTTGGCGCGGCAGACAGGGCGGTGCCATGAATCGGGTTCGGGCCGATAGTATGGGTATGCTGGCAACGACCATTAATGCATTGGCTCTTCAGGATACCTTCATTCAGGAAGGATTGGATGCCAAGGTGATGACGGCGGTGGATATGCAGCCCTATGCCGAGCGGTATATGACCCAAGAGGCGGTTCGGGCAATGGAGAACGGACAGATCGTGATCTTCGGAGGCGGACTGGGTTCACCGTATTTTTCCACCGATACAGCGGCGGCTCTGCGTGCCGCAGAGATTGAAGCGGATGTGGTGCTGATGGCTAAAAATATTGACGGCATCTATTCTGCCGATCCCAAGGTCGATCCGACGGCTGTCCGTTACGATGAGCTGACCTATAAGGAAATTCTGGAAAAAGAGCTCAAGGCTCTCGACCTCACAGCTACGACCTTCTGCATGGAGAATGATATTCGGGCGTACGCCTTTGAATTGAAGGATCCGATGAATATTTATAGGGTTATCATGGGGGAGAAGATCGGTACGGAAATTCACCGATAATGGATAAATAAAATTATAAGATATACATACGGAGGATGTTATGAAGCTTAACACAAAAGATTTTGAAGAGAAAATGAAAAAAGCGATTTCGGTCTATGAGGAGAACCTTTCTTCCATTCGTGCGGGACAGGCAAATGCCGCTGTTCTTTCCAAGGTAAATGTGGATTATTGGGGCGTTCCTACGGCGATCAGCTCTATGGCAACGGTCAGCGTTCCGGATGCCAAGACTTTAATGATAACCCCTTGGGATACCTCTACTCTGAAGGATATTGAGAAGGCAATTCTCGCATCGGATGTGGGAATCACCCCCTCAAATGACGGCAAGACCATTCGCTTGGTATTTCCTCAGCCCACCGAGGAAAGAAGAAAAGAGCTTGCTAAGCAGGTTCGGAAATACGGCGAGGATGCGAAGGTCGCTATCCGCAATATCCGTCGAGATGCCAACGATCTCTGTAAGAAGATGAAGACTGACGGAGATATGACTGAGGATGAGCAGAAGGCATCCGAAAAGAGCGTGCAGGATCTGACCGATAAGTACATCAAGGATATTGATGGAATCACGGCGAAAAAAGAAAAGGAAATCATGCAGATCTGACAAGCGGTTCTAAAAGAAAAAAGGAATACAGGGCGGGTTTTTTGCCCGTCCTGATTTTATATCGGAGATACGATCATGGAGAAAAAAACGAAGAATACGGGTACCCCGATCGATTGTCCCGTTCGTCATATGGCGTTTATCATGGACGGTAACGGCAGATGGGCAAAAAAGAGGGGAATGCCGAGAGAATACGGTCATAAATTCGGTGCGGAGGCATTTCGTCGGGTGCTGAGACGGTGCTCACAGCTGGGCATGGAGGCTGTTACCTTTTATGTCTTTTCCACGGAGAATTGGAAACGCCCTCAAAAGGAGGTCGATTCTATCTTAAAGCTTCTCGACCAGTATTTGGATGAATGCGAGGAAGAACTGAAAAAAAACGATATCCGCTTTATTTTTATTGGCGACCGTTCTCCGTTTTCTCCCCAAATCCGAGAGAAGATTGACAAAATCGAACGGATCTCGGCGCATTATACCTGTATCGTCAATTTGGCATTGAACTACGGCGGACGAAGTGAGCTGGTGCATGCCGCCAATCAATTGCTGAAGCAGGGAAAGGAAGAAATCACGGAGCAGGATTTTGCCAATGCGCTTTACACCAGCCAATCTCCCGAGCCGGATATGATCGTTCGGACGGGCGGCGATCTGCGGATATCCAATTTTCTTTTGTGGCAGGCTGCATATGCCGAGCTGTATTTTACCGATAAGCTGTGGCCTGATTTTCAGGCGGACGATGTGGATGAGGCAGTGGAGAATTTTAAGAACAGAAAGCGGCGCTTCGGCGGCGTTTAATGAGAGGAGAAGCTTGTCATGCTGAAACGAATACTTACATCCATTGTAGCCATTTTGATCTTGGTGCCGGTGTTGTTTCTTTCGGACACGGTGGTGTTCCCGATCGCATTGGCTCTGGTCTCCTTGATCTGTCTGTATGAGCTTTTTAAATGTACGGGTATAGAGAAGGCATGGACGGTCACGGTACCGCTGTATCTGTTTTCTCTGATTCTTCCGTTCCTGGTTCGCTATATGGACGATACGGTGTATTCCGCAATGATCGCATTTATGGTGGCTGTTGTCTATGTGATCTATTTGTTTACTCTGATCGTATGGTCTGGCGGAAAGCTTGCTTTCGGAGAGACCTCCGCAGTCGTTTTTATGGCAATGTATATTCTTCTGGCATTATCGTCGATCCTGTATGTTCGTGATTTTGAGCCATATGGCGTATACATATATCTTTTGATCTTTATCGGCGCATGGGTAACCGATATTTTTGCGTATTTTACAGGGTATTTCCTTGGTAAGCATAAGCTGATCGAAGCGGTCAGTCCAAAAAAGACCGTTGAGGGAAGCATAGGCGGTATTGTTTTCTGCGCCGCAAGCTTTGCCTTGTTCGGATGGATCGTGGATCAATGGTTCGGACAGGATGCCAATCTGCTGTTTTTGGTTATAAGCGGCGTGATCCTTTCCTTGATCGCACAAATCGGAGACCTGATTATGTCGGTTATCAAACGGCATTACGGGATCAAGGATTTCGGAAAGCTGTTCCCGGGACACGGCGGTATGCTGGATCGCTTTGATTCTATTTTGGCGGTTTCCTTGGGATTGGGCGCCATTTGTGTATTTGTTTCTCTCTCGGGGATCCAATTGATGTAAGGAGATATTATGACCGATCATACACAAAAAAACATTGCGATATTGGGCTCTACCGGTTCGGTGGGAGAACAAGCCATTGATGTAGCAGAACGCATGGCTATGCGTATCAGTGCCATCAGTGCTAATCGAAATTACAAGCGTGTGGAAGAACAGGTACGCCAATTTGGTATTGGTCATGTGGCAATGGCAGAGGAATCGGCGGCAAAGGAGCTGAAGATCCGATTGGCGGATACGCCAGCCAAAATTTATTGCGGTGCAGAGGGAATCTGCGATATGATCCGCCAAGAGCGTCGGGATGTCGTGCTGAATTCTATTATAGGAAAAGCGGGGCTTCTTCCTACTCTTGCCGCCATTGATTCGGGTGCTCGCTTGGCACTGGCAAATAAGGAATCCTTAGTGGTAGCGGGGGAGATCGTTTCTGCACAGGCAAAAAGCAAAAATGTGGAAATATTGCCTGTGGACAGTGAGCATAGTGCGATTTTTCAATGTTTGAAGGCGGGTGCGGACAGAGAATTAAAAAAAATTTATCTGACCGCATCGGGCGGACCCTTTTTCGGGTATACAGCCGAGCAGCTGAAAGGAATCGGCGTGCAAGAGACCTTGGCACACCCTACATGGAAAATGGGAGCAAAGATCACGGTCGATTCCGCAACCTTGATGAATAAAGGCTTCGAGGTGATCGAAGCGGTACATTTGTTCGGTGTTTCGGCAGACCGCATTGAGGTGGTGATTCATCGAGAAAGTATAATCCATTCCATGGTGGAATATATTGATAACAGCGTGATCGCACAGCTTTCGGTTCCCGATATGCGCCTGTGCGCTCAGTATGCCTTAACGTATCCCGAGCGAACCGAGGCGGTCATTCCCGAGCTGAACTTGTTTGAAGTGGCAAAGCTGACCTTTGCAAAGCCTGATACCAAGACCTTTGCGCTGTTGCAGTGCGCCATAGATTGCATTGGAACAGGCGGAGGACTTCCCGCCGTATTGAATGCGGCAAACGAGGTGGCAGTTGCCGAGTTTTTGCAAGGAAGATTGCCGTTTTATGCCATTGCCGAGGTGGTTGGTTCCGTGGTGAAGGAGATGGCACATGCTTCCGATGTGCACGATCTGGATGGAATTTTGCTTTGCGATCATCTTGCCAGAGCAAAGACACGCCGTCTTTTGAAAATAGGAGTAAATTGACATCCTTGTAGAAATACAGACAAGGAGTATGTACGATGTTAAATATTCTTTTAATCATTTTGGTGTTTGGCGTTTTGATCTTCATTCACGAATTCGGACATTTTATCACAGCAAGGCTTTGTGGCGTTTCCGTCAAGGAGTTTGCGGTGGGAATGGGGCCGACCGTATTTTCATGGCATTCGAAAAAATACGGCACCAAGTACGGACTTCGGTTGTTGCCCATCGGCGGCTTTGTCAGTATGGTGGGGGAGGATGAGGAATCCGAGGACGAAAATGCGTTTTGCAACAAAAGCATTTGGAAACGGATGCTGATCGTTTCCGCCGGACCGTCGATGAATCTGCTTTTGGGCTTTGTTCTGATGACGGTTTTGGTGTTTTCCCAAGGAACCTTGGCATCTACCACGATCGCTCAGTTTGAGCCGGATTCTATCTCCCAGCAACAGCTCCAAGTAGGCGATGAGATCCTCAAGGTCGACGGCACACGGGTTCATACGGGAAATGAATTGGTTTATGAGATCATGAATCAGGGATACGAGCCGATCGATCTTCAGATCAGACGGAACGGCGAGGTGTTGACCTTGGAGGATGTTTCGTTCCCGACCATGGAGGATTCGGGAGCAAGCTTTGGTGACTATGATTTTTTGCTATACGCCGAGGAAACAAACCTTCCCAATTTGCTAAAGCATGCCTTCTTCCGCTCTGTTTCTACAGTCAAAATGGTTTTGGATTCCTTGATTGGATTGCTCAGCGGACGGTTCGGTATGGAAGCGGTATCGGGACCTGTTGGCGTTACGAAGGTCGTTGGCGATGCCGCACGGGTCGGCTTCATGAATTTCTTATATATCGTCACGGTGCTGACCATCAATTTGGGCGTTTTTAACCTGATCCCGTTTCCCGCCTTGGATGGCGGACGATTCCTGTTCCTTATAATCGAAGGGATACGCCGAAAGCCCATCAACAGAAATGTGGAGGCGTATATCAATTTTGTAGGAATTGTGATCCTGTTTGCTTTCATGATCTTTGTAACGATCAAGGATATTTTTCATTTGTTTTCGTAGGTGACATATGAAGTATAATCAAATCAGAAGAAAAACCAAAGAGATCAAGATCGGCTCTATCGCCATCGGCGGTCAAAATCCGATCGCACTCCAATCTATGACTAATACGGATACGCACGATAAGCAAAAGACATTGACGCAGATCCGTTCTTTGGAAGCGGTGGGCTGTGATATCGTGCGGATTACCGTACCCGATGAAGAAGCGGCATATACCATTCCGTTTTTAAAGGAAGCGGGTGTTCGTATTCCCATCGTAGCGGATATTCATTTCGATTACCGTGTTGCCATTCGTTGCGCAGAGCTGGGGGTGGATAAGATCCGTATCAATCCGGGAAATATCGGAGATGCCGACCGAGTACGTGCCGTGTGTAAAATCTGCCGTGAAAAACAGATCCCGATTCGGATCGGGGTCAATAGCGGCTCATTGGAAAAGGAAATTTTGGCAAAGTATGGATCTCCCACGCCGGAGGCGCTGTGTGAAAGTGCCAAATATCATGCCGCTCTGTTGGAAAAAGAAGAATTTTCCGACATCGTTATCTCGATCAAGGCATCCAATCCCTATCATATGATCCTTGCCAATCGCCTGCTTGCTGAGCAATGTTCGTATCCCCTTCATTTGGGCGTAACAGAGGCGGGAAGCAAAGAGATGGGATCGCTTAAAAGTGCCGTGGGGATCGGCTCCTTGCTGACCGATGGAATCGGGGACACGATCCGTGTTTCCTTGACCGATGACCCGATCGAAGAAATTGCCGCAGCAAAAAAGATTTTGTGCGCGGTCGGAGTGGAAGGACAAGCCGGAATGGATATTGTCAGCTGTCCGACCTGCGGCCGCACGAAAATCGACTTGATCCCCTTGGTTGCCGAATTTGAAAAACGGGCGAAGGAAGAGGGGTTGACCGATCTGCCCATTAAGGTTGCTTTGATGGGGTGCGTGGTCAACGGTCCGGGAGAAGCAAGAGAAGCGGATATCGGCATTGCGGGCGGCAAGGGGGAAGCTGTGCTGATCAAAAAGGGAACTGTTGTCCGCAAAATTGCGGAGGATCGCATTGTGGAGGAACTGCTGGAGGAAGTGAAACGCCTCGGAAAATAAAACAGGAGAGTGATTTATGGCGGAAAAAAATCTGAAAGAGCTGTTAAGTAAATATTTGCCTTCGGAGGAGTATCGCCGAATCCTTGAGATGGGACAGGTCACCAAAAGCCGAATTGATAAGGACAAGCGTATCCTGGAGGTTTTTGCGGATTTTCCGTACATTGTGGAGAAGGAGCTGTTGTACGAAATCGAGGCGCAGGTTACCGAGGTCTATCAATTAAACGGCTTCAAGATTTTACCGCACTATCCGTCCGTACTTTTTTCCGAATCATATATTCCGCAGCTGTTGAGGGAGACCGAGCGCATCGGCATTGTTGCCAGAGGCTTCTTTTCTTCCTTTTCTCATACCTTGACTGAGGATACGTTGCGTATTCGTATTCCGTTCTCCGAACAAGGGGTCGGACTGTTGGAGGATGCCATGACGCCAAGGGTCATTGAAAATATTCTTTACAGTGAATTTTCGATCCACAGGCAGGTCATTTTGGAACAGGATCCGTTTCGGACGGTATCGGTTTCGGACTCCCAACGGGAAAAGCTTGCCATGCTGGATCGTCAGATCCGAGAGGCGGAACGGATATACGGTAGTGCCGAGTATTCTGCCGAAGGGGCAGAAGCCGTACAGACGGAGGAGGTCAAGCTTCCCAGACTTTCCACGGTTTTTGAAGCGAATATCGCCATTGATAAAAGCGATCCTTCCCATGTGGTGATCGGATCCTCCTGCTTTGATCTTTCCGCACCCAATTATGTGATCGGCGTAGCTTTTTCTATCGAGCCGACCCCTATTGCCGCTGTGACCCGATCTGCCCGAAATGTGGTATTTGTGGGAGAGATCTTCAATTTTTCCAAGGAAGCCAACCGTGCAGGAGATAAATTCAATATTTCCTTTGGCTTGTTTGACGGAAATGCATCCATTTATGTCAAGCATTATTCTATGTCTTCGGAGGATGCCGCAGAGATTGCGGGGATTCTGAAATCGGGAATGGCGGTTGCCGTGCATGGATATTTGAAAAATGAAAAAAATGATGATGAGCTGTACATGAGTTATACCGATATTGCCATCGTTTCCAAGAAGGAACGGCAGGATAAGGCGGAAAAAAAGCGTGTGGAGCTTCATTTACATACCAATATGTCGGCAATGGATGCCTTAATTCCGCCGGATGTTGCCGTCAAAACGGCGAAAAAATGGGGACATTCGGCAGTAGCGATTACCGATCACGGAAACGTACAGGGCTTTCCCGAAGCCATGCTTGCTGCCGAGAAATGCGATATGAAGGTCATTTACGGCATGGAAGCCTATTTTGTAAACGATACCGCCAGTGCGGTGTATGGCTCTTATACGGGAACCTTTGCCGATGAATTTATTGTCTTTGATATTGAAACCACGGGGTTGTCTCCTCTCAATTGTAAAATCACCGAGATCGGTGCGGTGAAGATCAAGGGCGGTCAGATCTTGGATCGGTATAATACCTTTGTCAATCCCGAATGCCCTATTCCCGAGGAGATTACAAAGTTGACCTCCATAACCGATGACATGGTAGCGGATGCGAGAACCATCCGAGAGGTTCTTCCCGAATTTTTGGCGTTTGTCGGAGATCGCTTGCTGATTGCCCATAACGCAGATTTTGATATCAGCTTTATTCGGGTTGCTGCCAAGAGCTTGGAGATTCCTTTTGACAATGCGTACTTGGATACCGTGGCATTATCTCGCTATCTGAACCCTGAGCTAAAGGCGCATAAGCTGAATCTGTTGGCAGAGCATTATCACTTGGGCGATTTTCACCATCACCGTGCCTGTGATGATGCCGAAATGCTTGCCATGATCTTCTTCGGCATGACGCAACAGTTGGAAAAGCTGGATGTCAAAAACTTTGAAGAACTGCAAAATGAGATGAGCGCCAAGGCAAATCCCTTACAGTTGAAGCCATACCATCAGATTATTTTGGTCAAAAACCAAATCGGATTGAAAAATCTGTATAAGCTGATTTCTAAGAGCTATTTGGATTATTACCGAAGAAATCCGAGAATCCCAAAAACCGAGCTGGAAAAGCACAGAGAAGGCTTGATTATCGGATCGGCGTGTGAGGCGGGAGAATTGTTTCAGGCGCTGTTGGAGGATAAGCCAGAACACGAGATCGAGGAGATCGTTCAATTTTACGATTATTTGGAGATCCAGCCTCTCTGCAACAACCGCTTTATGATAGAGGAAGGACGAGTGGCGGATGAAGAGGGCTTGCGTACGCTGAACCGTCGGATCGTTGCCCTGGGCGAAAAATATCACAAGCCCGTTGTGGCAACCTGTGATGCCCATTTCTTAAATGAAGAGGATGAGATCTACCGTAAAATTTTGCTGGCGGGAATGAAATTCAAGGATTCCGACAAGGATACGCATATTTATTTCCGAACCACCGAAGAAATGCTTCGAGAATTTGCTTATCTCGGAGAAGAGAAGGCATATGAAGTTGTTGTGGAAAATACCAATCGGATCAACGATATGATCGAATCGGTACGCCCGATCCCCAAGGGCTCCTATACCCCCAATATGGAGGGGGCAGAGGAGGAATTGCAGGAAAAATGCTGGACACGGGCAAAGGCGATGTACGGTGATCCGCTTCCCGAATTGGTAAGAGCCAGATTGGATAAGGAGCTGACCTCCATTATCAAAAACGGATTTGCCGTGCTTTATATGATCGCACAGCGTTTGGTGTGGTATAGTGAAAGTCAGGGATATTTGGTTGGCTCACGTGGCTCGGTCGGTTCGTCCTTTGTCGCCACGATGGCAGGGATCTCCGAGGTGAATCCTTTGCCGCCCCATTACTATTGTCCCAAGTGCCAATATTCTCAATTCTTTACCGATGGAAGCGTGGGTTCTGGCTTTGATCTTCCCGATGCCACCTGTCCGAATTGCGGTACGAAAATGAACGCAGACGGTCACGATATTCCGTTTGAGACCTTCCTCGGCTTTTATGGCGATAAATCCCCTGATATCGACTTGAATTTTTCGGGCGATGTGCAGGGAAGAGTTCATAAATATACCGAGGAGCTGTTCGGAGCTGAGAATGTGTTCCGTGCGGGAACCTTGGGTACACTTGCTGACAAGACCGCATACGGATTTATTGCCAAATACTTTGAATCCAAGGGTGTTAGCATCGGACGTGCCGAAATGGACCGCATCATTCAAAGCTGTGTGGGCGTCAAACGAACCACGGGACAGCATCCGGGTGGTATCATCGTTGTTCCCAGAGAATACGAGGTCTATGACTTTACCCCCGTTCAGCATCCGGCGGATGACCCTCATTCCGATATCGTTACCACGCATTTTGCATTTTCGTATCTGCATGATACCATTTTGAAGCTGGATGAACTGGGACACGATATTCCAACCAAATATAAATGGTTGGAAAAATTTTCGGATACCAGCGTCATGGATGTTCCTATGAACGATCCCGAGGTATATGAATTGTTTCTCTCCACTAAGCCACTTGGAATCAGTCCACAGGATATTGATGCCCAGATCGGAACCTTCGGCTTGCCTGAATTCGGTACCCGATTTTTACAACAGGTTCTGATCGATGCCAAGCCGAAAAACTTTGCCGATCTGTTGCAGATATCGGGACTTACGCACGGAACCGATGTGTGGCTGGGTAATGCGGAGGAGCTGATAAAGCAGGGTGTTTGCGATATTTCCAAGGTGATCGGATGTCGGGATAATATCATGAATGACCTGATTCGATACGGTGTGGAAAATTCACTGTCCTTTAAGATCATGGAAAGCGTGCGCAAGGGAAAAGGGCTGACTCCCGAATGGGAGGCCGAAATGAAAGCGCACGATGTACCCGATTGGTATATTTGGTCTTGTAAGAAGATTAAATATATGTTTCCTAAGGCGCATGCGGCAGCCTATGTCATGTCCGCTATTCGGTTGGGATGGTATAAGGTACATATCCCCATTGCGTTCTATTGCTCCATGTTTACCGTAGCACCGGGTGGCTTTGATGCCGAGGTAATTATGAAGGGGCGTTCTGGCGTTATGGCAACTATTAAGGATATCGAAAAACGGGGCAAGGAAGCCTCTCCCAAGGAGCAGGCATCCATCCCGTCCTTGCAGCTTGCTAACGAATGTATGGCAAGGGGGATACGTTTTTTATCCGTTGATATTGAAAAATCCCATTCCTATGCCTTTGTACCCGAAAACGGAGCGATCCGTATGCCGTTTTCGGCTTTGCCGGGACTTGGCGAAAATGCGGCGCATAATATCATAGAAGCAAGAGAGGAGGAGCCTTTCTTTTCTGTCGATGACCTGCGGATACGAGCCAAGCTGACCAAAAGCGTGATTGAAATTTTGCGTAAAAACCAAGTGCTTGACAATCTGAACGAAACCGATCAGCTTACATTTTTCTAAAAAATAAAAAAATTTTAAAAAAGCTATTGCATTTTTCTCTTTGCTGTGCTATAATATACAGGCACGGCAAGGAGGCATAGCTCAGCTGGTTAGAGCGCACGGTTCACATCCGTGAGGTCTTGGGTTCGAGTCCCCATGTCTCCACCAACAAAAAACGCACTTTTGTCTACCGACAAAGGTGCGTTTTTTGAATGATGTTTGCCTGCGGCAAATGATGTTGGGCAGTGCCAATGATGACGGCTTCGCCTAATGATGTGTGCCTTGCGGCACATTGAGGCAAACATCGCATCATTGCGAAACGAAGTGGAGCAACATCATATTTGCGAAGCAATTTCATCATATCGCCGCAGGCGATGCATCATTTGACAAATTGACGATACTTTCTATATTTCTCGTTTTTTATAGAATACGATTGATAAATACCAAGATAATACGTATATTCCGATACCAACAAGACAGATGATGGGCAAAATTCCATTCAATTTTATTTCCGCTTGAATTCCGCCGGATAACAGATTTGATGCTATAATGCTACCCGCACATACAATGCCTATCATAATATAATAAGCCATTCTTCCTTTTTCAACTCCGAGCTTAAACATAAACGGGAGAGTGATAGAGGAGGCTAAAAGCGACATAACAAGCAAGAGCATCATAAGAACAAGGTATTTTCTGAGTGCAAAAGCACCGCTGATGTTCATGCGTATTGCCTGTGCAAATCCGGTAACGAGAAGAACAGCTACCTGCGTACCAAGTCCTATCCAATATTTACCGCTAACGATCTGTCCTTTGGTGTATGGCATAGTTTCGCTATATTGCAGCCATCTGCTTCGCTCATCGTAGCCAAGCAGATTGACGGGGATCATTCCGCAGAGTAAGCATGGATAAAATACGAAAAACAAATTTTCGTTACTGGCAAAGGATAGTGCTATAAATAAAACTGTAATCAGAAGATAGGATTTGCAATACTTCTTCATCATATATAGATCTTTCAAAAGAAGTCCCTTCATTTATCTCGCCTCCTTTACCATGAATACAAACAGTTCTTCAATGCTGATAGGGCTTAGCTTAAAGCCGTTTGGTGCGTTCTTTCGCGGTACGATGACCTCAGCACCGTAGGGCGTGTTTTTTCTGTACTTTATCATGTTCTTGTCAAGCTCTGAAAGTTGTTCTACTGTACAATGGATAATGCCATATTCGGATAAAAGCACATCCTTTTCCTCACAAAGCAAGAGCTTGCCTTTATGCAGAAATGCCACGTAGTCGCAAAGCCTTTCAAGGTCGCTGACAATGTGCGAGGATATGAGGATAGAGTGATTTTCATCTCTTGTGAACTCGTAGAACATTTCAATTACTTCGTCACGTACGACGGGATCAAGCCCATTCGTTGGTTCGTCAAGCAGTAACAGCTTCGCACCATGTGACATAGCAACGGTAATCCCGAGCTTCATTTTCATACCGCGCGAAAAGTCCTTGAATGGTTTGTTATCAGGTAGGGATAGCTTTTGTAAAAGTCGGGTATATTCAGCCTCATTCCAATTACGAAACGTATGCTTCATAACCTTTCCAACCTGCTTTGCTGTCAGACATTCGGGAATACCTACTTCATCCATGACGACACCGATATCTTCCTTGATAAGCGAAATGTTCTTTCCGTTCTCATTTCCGAGTATGGTTATACTTCCGCTGTCCTTATGAAGCATATCCAAGATAAGCTTTATAGTGGTGCTTTTACCTGCGCCGTTTTCCCCGATAAGCCCCATAATGCAACCGCTTGGCAGGGTAAGGCTTACGTTATCCAAACAAAATCCCGAAAAGGATTTACTTACATTCTTTATTTCAAGTGCGTTCATTCTTGTTCCTCCATTTCGAACGTAATCATTTCAACAATATCGTTACGGCTTAAATGGCACAAGGCAGCGAGCTTTGCAATCTGCTCAATATGATCCTCTATTTTTTTTAGATTTTCCTCTCGCAAAAGCTCCACGTTCATCGGTGCAACATAACAGCCTTTTGCGGGAAGGGTATAAACAAATCCTTCCTTTTCGAGTTCTTCATACGCACGCTTGGTCGTGATGAAGCTGATGCGCAGATCCTTTGCGAGTCCTCGAATGGACGGAAGCATCTCGTCCTCTTTCAGCTCACCGCTTATGATTTGATTTTTAATTTGGAAATAGATCTGATTGTATATAGGTTCACCGCTTTTATTGTCAATTAAAATAGTCACATCATCACCCGCCTGTTAAAACTGTATATATAAATTATATACAGTCAAGGCATCCTTGTCAAGAGATTTTCAGAAAATATATGTTATTCCCTTAAAAAATTTTTTCTTTCCTCTTTGCAAATGGCTTGGCACTTTTTTTACAAAAACTAAGATTTTGTTTTCAAATGTAAAAACAGAAGATATTTTTGTGTTTAATTTTTGAAATAGAGTTGACATTTTTCTTTTTTATGATATAATGAAAACAGTAGTCGGTGTCATGATAAAAGTATTTTTTTTCAGTGTTGTGAACAACACAAAAATCATATTACCTAAAAACCAAACATGAAGGAGAAGAAAATGATTCGCGTATTAGTTTGGAATGAATTTAAACATGAGCGTACGAATGAAAAGGTGGCCGAAATTTATCCGAACGGTATCCATGGGGCAATTGCGGAGTTTCTTGGCGTTGAAGACGATATCAAGGTAAGAACAGCAACGCTTCTTGACGAAAATTGCGGAATTACCAAAGAAATTCTGGAAGAGACTGATGTTCTTTTGTGGTGGGGACATGTACAGCACTCTTTGGTTCCGGATGATGTTGTTGCATTGGTTCGTGATGCGGTCTTAGACGGAATGGGGGCTATTTTTCTGCATTCCGCCCATCATTCCAAGCCGTTTAAAGCATTGATGGGAACCTCCTGTAATCTGACATGGAGAGAATCCGGCGATTCGGAAATTTTGTGGGTCATTGATCCGGCGCATCCCATTACCCGAGATATTGACCGTTACTTCCGATTGGAGGGTGAGGAGACCTATGGTGAGCCGTTTGTTATTCCGAATCCCGACAAGGTATTGCTGATTGGCAATTATTCCGGCGGAGAGGTATTTCGATCTGGTGTTTTGTATGAAAGAGGAAACGGAAAGATTTTCTATTTCCAACCTGGGCACGAAACCTTCCCGACCTTTAAGGTACCCGAGGTGCAGACGATTCTTCGCAATGCAGTTCGGTTTGTTGCACCCACCTACCGTCAGAAAATTACATGCCCTCACGTTCGTAAAATTACCGACGATGAGCCATATGTAAGATAATTTTAAAAAAAAGGAGATTTTCCAATGGCAAAGTTGATTAAGATTGGAATTATTGGTTGCGGTGGTATCGCAAAAGGAAAGCACATGCCATCCTTGAAAAAGGTCGCAGATTGTGAAATGGTTGCATTTTGCGATATTATTCCTGAGCGTGCCGAGAAAGCGGCAAAGGATTTCGGTACCCCTGATGCCAAGACCTATACCGATTATAAGGAGCTTTTGAAGGACGAGACTATTGACGTGGTTCATGTTTGTACGCCGAACCGAGCGCATAGCTTTATTACGGTAGATGCTTTGGAGGCAGGTAAGCATGTTATGTGCGAAAAGCCTATGGCGATCAATTCCGAGGAAGCGAAAAAAATGTTGGATGCCGCCAAGAGAACAGGAAAAAAGCTCTCTATCGGTTATCAAAGTCGTTTTCGCGATGATTCTGTGTACTTAAAGAAAGAAGCCGAGGATGGTACATTTGGTGATATTTATTACGCCAAAGCCACGGCGCTGCGTCGCCGTGCCGTTCCTACGTGGGGCGTATTCCTGAACGAATACGAGCAAGGCGGTGGTCCGCTGATCGATATCGGAACGCATGCGCTTGATTTGACTCTGTGGATGATGAACAACTACAAGCCAAAATATTGTGTTGGAACGACCTATCACAAGTTGAATAACCAAACGGCAACAGGCAATGCGTGGGGCGACTGGGATCCTGAAAAATTCACGGTGGAGGATTCTGCCTTCGGTTTTGTCGTGATGGAAAACGGTGCTACCATCGTATTGGAGTCTGCATGGGCGTTGAATACATTGGATGTTCGTGAAGCCGTGACCTCTCTTTGCGGAACATTGGCGGGAGCCGATATGATGAATGGATTGCGGATCAACGGTATTCGCAATGGCAGACAGTATGTGCTCACCCCCGACTTCAAAGCAGGTGGGGTTGCGTTCAATGAGGGAACCAAAGGAGAAAGTGCTGCTGACCGTGAGGAGCGTATGTGGATCGAAGCAGTTCGTAATGATACCGACCCCATTACCTTGCCCGAGCAGGCATTCTGTGTCACTCGGATTTTGGAGGGAATCTATACCTCTGCCAAGACCGGAGAAATTTATTATTTCTAACTGTATACAATAAAAAGATGCGCCTTTGATTGCTCAAAGGCGCATCTTTTTATTTGTTTTTATTCGTTCTCGGTCAAAAACATATTCATCTGATCGGCAGGACGGATGATGGCTTTTTGCTCATAGGTAATTCCCAAATGCTCATAACCTAATTTTGTTACGCATCGACCTCTCGGAGTTCGGCTTAAAAAACCGATTTGGAGCAAATAGGGCTCATACACATCCTCCAGCGTGATCGCTTCCTCGCCGACCGTTGCCGCCAAGGTTTCCAAGCCAACGGGACCTCCGTCATAAAACTTGATAATGGTTTCCAGCATTTTGCGGTCGGTATTGTCCAGACCCAATTGGTCGATCTCCAATCGTTGCAAAGCAATGTTGGCAATTTGACTGTCGATTCGCTCTTTTCCGTTGACCTGGGCAAAATCACGCACACGCTTCAGTAAGCGGTTGGCAATACGAGGGGTTCCGCGGGAACGGGATGCGATCTCATAGGCACCGTCATCGGTAATGGCAAGTCCCAAAATACCGGCACTGCGAATGACAATGGTCGTCAATTCCTCAGGAGTGTAAAGCTCCAGCTTCAGCAATACGCCAAAGCGATCCCGCAAAGGCGTGGTAAGCTGACCGGCACGGGTCGTTGCGCCGATCAACGTGAAGTGGGGAAGATCGATCCGAATACTTCTTGCCGCCGGACCCTTTCCAATGATGATATCCAACGCATGATCCTCCATAGCAGGATATAAAATCTCTTCCACAGATCGGGAGAGACGGTGGATCTCGTCAATGAACAAAACATCTCCTTCGGCAAGATTGGTCAATAATGCCGCAAGATCCCCTTGCTTTTCAATAGCAGGTCCTGATGTTATGCGAATATTGACACCCATTTCTGCCGCAATGATGTTGGAGAGTGTGGTTTTTCCCAGACCGGGAGGGCCGTATAACAGAACATGATCCAAGCTTTCGTTACGAAGCTTGGCGGCTTCAATGTATATTTTCAGATTTTCTTTTGCTTTTTCCTGACCTATATAGTCATCCAAGGTTTTGGGACGGAGCGAAAGATCGGTCGATCCGTCGTCTTTTGTATAGGATGTGGTCATAATCCTGTTTTCAAAATCCAATTCTTCCGAAAAATCCATAACTGACGATCCTCCTTATTTCATAATTTTTTTAAGAGCCAACCGAATAATCTCATCCAGTTCTATGTGCTCGGTATCAATGGAACGAAGCACCTGATACGCTTCATTTCTGGAATATCCCAAAGCCATCAAGGCATCCTGCGCATCGGATAGCTTGTTGGAAGGCACAGATACCGTGCTTGGCATGTCATTTCCCGCATAATCAGCGAGGTCGGACAAAACGGAGGTCTTTTGCAGCTTATCTTTTAATTCCAAAACGATTCGTGCGGCGGTTTTAGGTCCGATTCCGTTTGCCATAGCAATGGACTTTTTATCATCGGTACAAATCGCAAGGGAGAGCTTTTGGGGTGTTAGTTGAGATAGAATAGACATAGCGGCTTTCGGTCCGACGCCCGAAACGGTAATCAGAAGCTTAAAGGCTTCCAGCTCCTCGGTCGTGCCAAAGCCAAACAATTCAATGCCATCCTCTCTGACAGCCATATAGGTGTAAAGCCTTACACCGGCTTCCCGATCAGAAGCCCCTCGGTTGTAAAGCGATTGATAGGTGGTTTGGGTGATAGTCAATTTATAACCGACCCCTCCTGCATCAATGACGGCAAAGCTCGGCTCCAAAACAGCCAGTGTGCCGCTGATAAAATAAAACATTATTGATCTCCTTTCATAGAGTCATTGGAATTCTCTTGATCTTCGCCGTTCGGCTTTTGCTTCTTGAATCGTTTGAGAAGCTCGGAGAGCTGCTCCTTGATCGGCTTTCGTTCTGCTTTTTCGAACGGAGGAAGAAGGGAAAGCTGTTCGGCATCCTCGTCAAAATCGGGTAAGATCCACGGCTCACTCATCAGAACATAGTCATCTGGGTGCTTTTTTCTTCGGTACAGGTAGATTCCGAAATCCGTCAGACAAAGAAGCAGGAACAAAGCACTTCCGCCGATGGACAGCTTCCATCCGACAGAATAGGCGTTCGGGATGTATTTCATCTCAAGAGTATGCTCTCCGCTTTGTTCAATATCAAAAGCGATCAAAGCCTCCATGGTTTGAACGGTTTCTACCTGTACTCCGTCCACATAGATTTTCCAGCCCTCATCATAGGGAATGGTGGTCTGGATCATTTGATCTTTCTTAGCGGTCTGAATGGTACCGATCAGATGATCTTCGGAGGATTGTTCCGAATCGACCAAAAATTGAGGATTGTTTTTCAAGGCGGTAAATGCTGTTTGGAAGGTTTCCGCATCCATATACCAAAGATAGTCATAATAGGAATACACCGAAAATGTTTCATTCTTCAATTCCATGGAAATGGCGATCTCCTCATTTTCCTCAAACCATCCGACCGACATAATATGGTTGGAATCCTTACCCAAATAGCTACCCAAAGAGAATCCGTTTACCGATAGCTCTGTTTCGGAGGGCGAACGGCTTGGCGTATAAAAATAATATTCGGCACTTTGGGGAGCAATAAAGGTATAGGTTACAATGGCAGTGGAGTCCTCTGTTTCCTTGGAATAGGTGACCTGTACTCCCGATTTCTTTTGCAGGCATCCAGAGGAAAGCTGTGTTTCAAAATCGGAAACAGGCAGGAAAATATCAGGATAGGATTTATCTCCTAGCATATAAGAAACCATGGCGTTGAGACGGTCAAAATAGGTATCATACCGTGAGATATTGAATTTTTCAACCAAATCGTCCACACCATAGGCAATGGATAAGGCATACGGATTTTGATAGACAGAGTACCGCTCATCGGAAAATGCTAATTCGTAGGTATGTGCCAGCTTTTCCGAGGTTCGTTGATCAATTAGATATTTGATCCCGAGCAGAGAATCGTTGACGGGCGTACCTCCTTTGTATTGAGAAAGGTGAGAGCGAGCGGTATAACCCATTCGATTGAGGAATTGTATCGTTTCCGAATTTAAGGTAGAGGTGGAATTGGAAAGTCCTCGGATCCCCAACGCCATGTTGTCGTTATATTTCCGATGGGTCAGCTTCTCCATTCGATAAAATCCTGGATCGTTTTCCTTGACCTGCTCTACAACAGGACGCAAATTTTGAATAAAATCATTGTAGCCGTTATAGGAGGAATATGCCACATCGTCATCAAATTGAACCACACAGGTCAGACTGCTGCAAAATATCTCGATACAAATGACAGCGGCAAGAATTCCGCACAGATTTTCTCGTTTTCTCGGATGCTTTTGACGAATCAGCAAGCAGAGCAGAATTAAGATCGCAAGCGTTACCAATACGGTCAGCCAAACGGTTTCCAAGGTCAGCAAATGGCTGTCATTTTCTACATAGGTGGAAAATTCCAGCTTGTCGCAGACCGTTACGAACAGAATCAGAAAAGCACAGATGCCGAGAATGAATTTTTCGCTGTTTTCCCGCAGATTTCCGAAGCCCTTGTAGGCAAGCACCAACAGAAAGAACGAAAGCATAAAGCTATATCGGTAATTCAGCCAATTCGGATTTTGAAACCCGTGCCAAATGAGATCCAACGGACTGCAAATAAAGCTCAAAACAAAGAAAGCGATAAAAATGACCGACACAATCTTTTCCCTTGCAGGGATCTTTTTTGCCAAGAAATAGATGGGGAGCAGTATCACGGTCAATAAGCCGCAGTAGACAAACGGCAAGCCCTCGGGGCGCACCGTGTCATAAGAGCCGGGCAGAAATTTTGTAAAGAAATCCAAAAAATTAAATTTTGCCTTAAAGCTCCAGTTGGGATCGGAAAAAGCATTTTTACCGAAGGACAGCGAATAATAGGCACCGAAAATAATGAAAGCGGCAATTGCCAAAGCAAGCACAGAAAATAGGGCAATTCGAAGCAACGCACGTACCGCATGCAACTTTTCCTGCCGTGGATTGAGGATCTCCTTTGGTTGAGACAGCATGTAGTAGCAAAAATAAAGCAGGACAAAAATGCAGACCATGTACCCAATATAGTAGTTGCTCATGATCGTCAGAGCAAGCGAGATCACAAACAGCTTGTACCGACGGTTTTTGATCATTTGTTCGATGGAATAGGTTAGCAAAGGTAACCAGATCAGGGCATCGATCCACATTATGTTGTTTTGGTAGACCACCGCATAAGCGCAAAGGGCATACATCAACGAAAATGCCACAATGATGATCTTATTGGGATGCGCCGTGTTTTTATGCAGATAAAAGCCGAAGGAAAAGCCGCACAGTCCCACCTTGAGCAGAATGATCGTCAGCAGTGCCTCAAGGATTCGATGCTGAGGGAAGAGAGCAACGATATAAGAAAGAGGGCTTGCCAAATAATAGGCGTACATGCCCATAAATTCTCCGCCCAAACCTCGGAAAAAGGTATAGAGCAGACTTCCTTGCCCATAAACAGTGTTTCGAAGTGCCTCAAAGAAATATACATATTGCCCATTCAGATCCAAAACCAATACCGATCCGTTTCCGAAGGGATGAATCTCCATAGCAAGGTAGATCAAATACATGACCGCCACGGGAATGATAAAGCAATAGGCAAGATAAGCGGAGGGGGAAGAGGCGATCTTTTCCTGAAGCCGAGCGAAAAAGAGCCTTGGATTCCACCTTTTGTGGAAACAATTGTTGGTTTCGACCGTATTACCGTTCATTTTGACCTCCCGTTGCCTCGGTGGCGGGAAACAGCTTTTTGGTGGCTTTTTCCAATTTCAGCCGATCCATGACCATATCCCGTCCGCAACCTTCGCAAATAATTCGCATTTCGCTTCCGACACGCATGACCTTAAAGCGTTTTGTACCGCAGGGATGCGGCTTTTTCAGTTCCACGATATCTCCGATTTGGAATTTAATGATATTCATAACATCCTCATTCAAAAATAGTATCACTTTATTTTACCACATTATCAATAATTTGTAAATATATATTCGGAATTTTACAAATTAATAAAAAAATATTTGACTTTGTGAGCCGAATGTGGTATAATGTAAGCTGAGATATTTTGTGGAGGAAAAAATGGTAATACTTGGAATTGACCCGGGGTTGGCAATTGTAGGATGGGGCGTGGTAGAATATAGCGGTTCTCGGTTTCGGACGTTGGGATACGGTTCGATCGAAACGCCTGCCGGAATGGCGACCGAACGGCGGCTTTCTCTGATATACGACGGCGTGCAACAGTTGATCGAAACCTATCGACCCGAGCATGTGGCGGTGGAAGAGCTGTTTTTCAATACCAACCAAACAACGGGAATCCGTGTTGCCGAGGCAAGAGGTGTGATTATTATGTGCGCCGATCGTCTGGGGATCAAGGTGTTCGAATATACTCCGCTTCAGGTCAAGCAATCGGTGGTTGGATACGGTCGGGCAGAAAAGAAGCAGGTGATTACGATGGTCACCATGCTGTTGGGGCTGCCCAAGCCCCCGAAGCCCGATGATACGGCAGACGCACTCGCCATCGCCGTGTGCCATGCGCATTCGGGAACATCGCGCTTGGCGGAATATTACAATCAAAGGTAAGGCAATATGATGTGGATCGCAGATCAATGGAAGGATTATGAATTACTGGATGCTTCGGACGGAGAGCGCTTGGAGCGGTGGGGAACCTATATTTTACGCCGCCCCGACCCACAGATCATCTGGAAGAATGCAACAGAAAGTCGGCTGTGGAACCGTGCCGACGGAATCTATAAACGGTCAGCCAAGGGGGGCGGAGGATGGATCAAAAACGATCTTCCTCAGCAGTGGAACATCTCCTACGGTACATTGAATTTTGTCCTGAAGCCGATGGGCTTTAAGCATACAGGGCTTTTTCCGGAGCAGGCGGCGAATTGGGATTGGTTTTCCGAAAAGATCGCCTCGGCGGCAAGACCGATCAAGGTACTGAACCTGTTTGCGTATACAGGTGGTGCTACGGTGGCGGCGGCAAAAGCAGGAGCCTCTGTGGTGCATGTGGATGCCTCCAAGGGAATGGTGGCACAGGCAAAAGAAAATGCCGCTTTGTCCGGATTATCGGATGCTCCGATCCGGTATATCGTGGATGACTGTAAAAAATTTGTGGAGCGAGAGCTTCGCAGGGGCAATCGGTACGATGCGATCATTATGGATCCGCCTTCGTATGGAAGGGGACCCTCCGGCGAGGTTTGGAAGATCGAGGAATGTGTGGATGAGCTGGTAGGACTTACAGCCAAGCTGTTATCCGAGCGACCGTTGTTTTTCTTGATCAACTCATATACGACGGGACTTTCCCCCATGGCAATGCAATACATTTTGGGGATGAAGGTGTTCAAGAGCTTCGGCGGTCAGCTGGAATCGGGAGAATTGGGACTTCGTGCTACGGCAAGCGGTCTTTGTATCCCATGCGGCGCCAGTGCAAGATGGTTTATGAATTGAAGGGGAATGGATGAAAGACGTATATATTAAAACCGAACATCTTTCTTATCAATACGAGGAAAGTAACTTTCCTGTTTTGCGGGATCTGTCCGTGGAGATCGGTAAGGGTGAATTTGTTGCGGTACTCGGACATAACGGATCGGGTAAATCAACGTTTGCTAAGCTGTTGAATATGATATTGACCCCAAGCAGCGGAAAGATCCTTGTAGCGGGGAAGGATATTACCGATGATTCAATGACGGATGAAGACATCCTTGCTTTGCGGAAAACGATGGGAATGGTCTTTCAGAATCCCGATAATCAGCTTGTTGCTACGATCGTGGAGGATGATGTTGCGTTTGGTCCCGAAAACCTTGGGATTCCATCGGAAGAGATCCGCCGACGGGTGGATACGGCACTGGCGGAGGTCGGCATGCTGGAATATGCGAAGCATGAGCCGCACCGTTTATCGGGCGGACAGAAGCAGCGGGTCGCCATTGCGGGAATCATGGCAATGCAACCGCAATGTATCATTTTTGATGAATCGACCGCTATGCTCGATCCTGTCGGACGAAAAGAAGTGATGGATTCGATCATCCGTTTGAATCGAGAGAAAGAGATCACTATTATTATGATAACGCACTATATGGAAGAGGCGGCATGTGCCGATCGGATCCTTGTATTGAACGATGGCTCGATTTTGATGGACGGAACACCGTCCGAGATCTTTGAGCAAGAGGATGCTCTGCGTGTCTGTGGATTGAATGTACCGCAATGCACAGAGCTGATCCACCGCTTACGACACCAAGGAATCGAGCTGAAGGGCGATTGTGTCTCGGTTGAGCAATGTGCCGAGCTACTGATCGAATCACTCAATAAGGAAGAAAAAAATGGCTGAAATTAAGTTGGAGAATGTAACCTATTATCATGGGAAGGATACTCCGTATGAGATCAAGGCATTGGATCGAATCAACGTAACGATCCCTCACGGGATGGTAACGGGATTGATCGGGCATACCGGCTCTGGAAAATCCACGCTGGTACAAATGCTGAATGGAATACTTCGTCCCGATGAGGGCAGCGTTTTGATCGACGGAACGGATATTTGGGAGAAGCCGAAGCGCATTCGGGATATTCGTTTTCGGGTAGGATTGGCAATGCAATATCCCGAGTATCAGTTGTTTGAGGAAACCGTTGCGAAGGATATTGCTTTCGGGCCCAAAAACATGGGACTGTCCGAGCTTGAAATCGAGGAACGGGTCAAGGAAGCTGCCAGTTTTGCGGGGCTTGAGCCGCAATTGCTTGAAAAATCTCCGTTCGATCTGTCGGGCGGACAAAAGCGGCGTGCCGCCATTGCGGGAATCATTGCAATGCGACCGGAGGTCTTGGTGTTGGACGAGCCTGCCGCCGGATTGGATCCCAAAGGACGGGAGGATATCTTTTCCAATATTTTGGAATATCATCAGGCGAGTCGGAACACGGTCGTAATCGTCAGCCATAGTATGGAAGACATGGCAAAATATTGTGATCATCTGATCGTCATGAATGAAGGAGCCGTATGGATGCAGGGAGATCGGGATTATATCTTTTCCCGATCGGATCAACTGACTCGGATCGGATTGGATATTCCTCAGATCACCAAGCTGATGTTAAAACT
The DNA here is from genome assembly GCA_015063535.1 of Oscillospiraceae bacterium. GTDB lineage: Bacteria > Bacillota > Clostridia > Oscillospirales > CAG-272 > HGM12713. The sequence goes on along the minus strand of SVTY01000001.1, from coordinate 166,739 downwards.
AAAGGCACACGGTTTGGATGTCGATGGTGGCGTTTATACGGTAGAGCAAGCCATCGAGCATGTGCTGAAATTATATAAAAAATGATTGGTAACTAACGAAATTATGAAAAGTATTGCTCTTGGACAGTTTTATCCGTCCGAGTCGGTTCTGCATCGCTTGGATCCTAGGATTAAGGTAATTCTTACGATTTTGTATATTGTTTGTTCTTTTTTGTGCAAGAATATCGTGAGCTTTGCCTTGCTTCTCCTTTCCGCTCTGGTGCTGATTCTGCTTGGAAGGATCCCATTAAAGGTCGTTCTGCGGGGTTTGCGTCCTGTCTTGATTATTTTGATCTTTACAGCTTTTTTGAATATTTTTTGGACCAAAGGGGAGCATCTGCTGTTTGGATGGAAATTTATCCAAATTTACACGGAAGGGCTGTATGCCGCTGTGTTTATTATCATCCGAATTACGGCGCTCATTATCGGTACCAGCATGCTGTTGACCTATACGACAACGCCCATTGCACTGACCGATGCAATAGAGGATTTGTTGCTTCCCTTGAAAAAGCTCCATGTTCCTGTTCATGAATTTGCGATGATGATGACGATCGCCTTGCGGTTCATTCCGACCTTGGTCGAGGAGACCGATAAGATCATGACAGCGCAAAAGGCAAGAGGTGCCGATTTTTCCACAGGGAGCTTGATAGACCGTACGAAGGCACTGATCCCTATTTTAATTCCGTTGTTCGTTTCTGCATTCAATCGAGCGGGAGATCTTGCGACGGCTATGGAATGTCGTTGCTATCACGGCGGAGAAGGAAGGACCCGCATGACGGTTCGTCATGTCCGATTTGCGGACTTTATTCCCCTTGTTTTGCTTTTGCTGTTAGGCGCTGCCTTGATTGTGTTCAATATCGTCGGTATTGGGTATACCATGTAACGAGAGGTCAATATGAAGCTTTTATTTCATGTTTCTTTCTTGGGAACCGCTTATTGCGGATATCAGGTACAGCCCAACGGAGTGACCGTTCAGCAAAAGCTGAATGAGGCAACCAAGTCGTTGTTTGGCTATGAATGTGATATTATCGGTTGCAGTCGAACCGACAGCGGCGTACACGCCAATCAATTTTGTGCCACCGTTTCCAAAAAGGGAAGCAGTACCTTGGAGACTACCATTCCCACCGAACGGATCCCACAAGCCATATCCCCCTACTTACCCGAGGATATTTCGGTTTTTCGTGCAGAAGCGGTGGATGAGGGCTTTCATCCGAGATATGATGTAAAATATAAAGAATATATCTATCAAATTTGGAACCGATCGGAGCGCAATCCGTTTTTGTTTGATCGCTCATGGCATTATCCGAAAGCAATTTCGGAGGATGCAGTGTCCAAGATGAACGAAGCAGCTGCTCAGTTTGTAGGTACGCATGATTTTGCCTCTTACATGGCATCGGACTCGAAGATCCGTGATACGGTTCGGACGGTTTACGAGGCAGAGGTGACTCGACGGGGAGACATGCTGATCTTTCGGGTTTCCGCTGACGGATTTCTATACAATATGGTTCGTATATTGACAGGAACCTTGATTGCAGTAGCGGAAGGAAAAATCGGTCCGGAGGATATTGCCGCTATTACTGCCGCCAAGGATCGGCGGCTTGCCGGAATCACGGTACCGGCACACGGCTTGTTTTTAAACCGTGTAGTATATTAAACTTTAATGGTAAAAAAGAAAGGAGATCGGGATGAAGCTGCCGTTTCAAAAGAAGAAACAGAAAAAGAAAGAAATGCCTTCCAACGAGACGGAACCGATGTCCAATTTGTCTTCTTTTTCCGGTAAGATCGGACAATTCTTCAACCCTGAGCCTCAAAAGGAAAAGGTTTTACGGCATGAGGATTTTAATGCCGCAGGCGACGTGTATTACGCAACCGTTTCTGCCGGTTATAAGGTCGCTCAACGGATATTATGGTTGTTTTTCGTTTTCTTTTTGGTCTTTTCGATTTTGACGAATTATCAGGCAATCACCTATGATAACTTTTTCTATTTGATCAAGGACTTTTCCAGTGCCGCTGATTCGGGAAGCAATTATGAGACGCTTTCCTATGAATCGGATCCAAGGCAGAATTTTACCCTTTATCGTGGCGGTGTGGCTGCGGTCAGCCCATCCCGAATTTCGATCTTTACATCCACTGGCAGACGAACCTTAAACAGCACCTCCGGATTTTCTTCTCCGTATATGGTCAGCTCAGCAAAATATCTGCTGGTCTATGATACCTCAGGCACGACTTTTTCTGTATACAATTCCTTCGCCCGTATTTATACCGAGACGCTGGATTATCCTGTAACCGATGCTTGCTTTTCGGGAGCTGGAGGGTTTGTGATCGTTACCCGCTCTGCGGACAGCCGTTCCGTTGTTTGTTCCTATAATAAAGGATTTCATAAAATAGCCGAGCTGAGAGCGGACTATTATCTGTTCGACATTGCCGCCAATGAAGAGCGAGATCAATTGACCATGCTTTCGTATGAGGCGGGAAATGGGACGGGCAGAACGGTGTTGTCAGTTCGTGATATGACCATGACCGAGCATGAACGAATGGAATTTGACGGAGAATTTCCGTTGGCGGTCGATTTTTTGGAGGATCAGCGTTTTGCGGTTATTACTGATCGGTGCATTCGAATTTATGATAAAAATCTAGAGCTTTTTGAAAAAAGCGAGGATTATTCGGGTGGAACGATTACAGGATATAGCATAACAGCCGAAGGAATTGCCGTGTCGGCGGTCTTAAATTCAAAAAATGTTATTTTTGCATTTGACAAATCGGGAAATTTGTTATATAATGATGCTGTTACCTTTACGGTAACCGATATCTGTGTCTATGACTCGTATCTTTTTCTTCAGACTGAGCAGGGTATTACACGCTTGCATGCCAAAAGCGGAAAGGAAGCATTTCTGAACTCGGGAACAGGAAAAATGTTGATCTATAATGCAACAACCGCCTTGGTTTGCGGAGAATCCAAAGCGGAATATCTGATCTACAGCAACGGATGACTGACTGAGTGTCATTAATTATGGTATATACAAAATTGAGGTGGTTAAACTAAAATGAAACTAAAAAATATTCCCAATATTCTTTCTATCATTCGAATCGGATTGGTATTTGTATTTATTGCACTGTTTTTTACCGATCATATTTATTCGGCGCTCTTGGTCTTTTTTGTGGCGGGTGCGACCGATGTTTTAGACGGATATTTGGCGAGACGGAATAATTGGGTATCTAACCTTGGAAAAATTTTAGACCCGTTTGCGGACAAAATGATGCAATTTACGGTCTTGATCTGCTTGTATGTGGGGGATTTTATCCCGCTTTGGTTTGTGTTGCCGTTTGTCATCAAGGAGCTGTTCACCTTGCTGGCAGGTTTGATCGTCATCAAGCGCCGTAGCGTGGCGGTCGTCAGCAAATGGTATGGGAAGCTGACCGTCTGTTTGTTTTATTTAACGATTGCGATCTCCGTCCTCTTCAAAAGCTTTTTTGATACGCATATCGTTTTGCAAGTTATCTTATTTGTTCCGGCTGTGGTATTTGCGGTATTTTCCTTGGCGGCATATATCAAGCACTATGCGTATTTGAAGAACGAGGAACCGAAGCACGGAGATATTTTGAAAATGCGAAAGGAATAAGTGAGCATTTGCTCTGTAAGTTGATAAATTATGGTAATGTGTTCGAAATGCCACAAGAGAGTGGCGGTTGTATTTGTAAATAAACTCGAAAACGGAAATAAGCTCTCCGAGGGGCTTTGCTTGAAATGCGCCAGAGAGCTTGGAATTCCGGTCGATAATATGTTGGGAAACATGATGAATCAAATGGGGATCTCTTCCGATCAATTGGAAAATATGGAGGACGAGATCAACAATTATTTGCAGGAGGCGCAAAATCTTCCTTCTGCCAATGATGATTTGGAGGACGGAGGTGCTCCGGCAATCGATCTTCCACAGTTGTTTAAGGAGGGCGGCTTTTCGCCGATTCCGCAAAAAGGAGACCCTGACCAGAAAAAGCAGGGAAATAGCAAAAAGGATGCGCCTGCCAAAAAATATAAATTTTTGGATACCTATTGCAGAAATCTGACGAGACGGGCGGCAAAGGGGCAATTGGATCGTATTATCGGTCGAGATAAGGAATTGGACCGTGTGATCCAGATCTTGTGCCGCAGACAAAAGAACAACCCGTGTCTGATCGGAGAACCCGGTGTAGGAAAAACGGCAATTGCGGAAGCGCTTGCGCAACGGATTGCCGATGAGCAGGTTCCCTATAAGCTGAAGGGAAAACAAATATATTTGGTCGATCTGACGTCGATCGTTGCGGGTACGCAGTTCCGAGGTCAATTTGAATCTCGCATCCTTGGATTGTTGAATGAAGTCAAGGAAGCTGGTAATGTGATTTTGGTGATCGACGAGGTGCACAATATTGTAGGTGCGGGCGATGCGGAAGGCAGTATGAATGCCGCCAACATTTTAAAGCCTGCTCTGTCCAGGGGAGAAATTCGGATCATTGGTGCCACCACGCTGAACGAATACAGAAAGTATATTGAAAAAGACTCGGCACTGGAGCGTCGCTTCCAGCCGGTTACCGTAGGAGAGCCCTCCATTGAAGAAACTATCGAGATGCTGGAAGGAATCAAGCACTATTACGAGGAATTTCATTCTATACGGATCCCCGAATCCGTGATTCGAAGAGCAGTGATTCTGTCGGAACGGTATATTACCGACCGTTATCTTCCCGACAAGGCAATTGACTTGTTGGACGAGGCGGCATCGAAGCTTTCCTTGAACAGTGCAATCTTAAATGAGTCGTATCAGATCCGTGAGGAGCTTCTGTCCTTGCGTGAAAAGCGAGAGGCGATGGAAAACGACACACCTGCCGATGAAAAGCAAGCGCAAAAATGCTATGAGGAGATTGCACAGATCAAGGCAAAGGAGCTCAAGCTTTCCGAACGCTTGAAGGAGTTGGAGAGCTCGTCCGATACGATCTGCTTGGATGAATCGGATATTGCCGCTGTGATCGAGATATGGACAGGGGTTCCGGCAACGGATATTTCCGCCAATGAATATGAAAAGATCGACCGCTTGGAGACCCGATTGAAGGAAAAAATTATCGGACAGGATGAAGCGGTATCCGCAGTTGCCAAGGCGATCAAGCGAAATCGGGCAGGTGTTTCCTATAAGAGAAAGCCCGTTTCCTTTATCTTTGCCGGACCGACCGGTGTCGGAAAAACAGAGCTGGTAAAAACACTTGCCGCCGATCTGTTTCATTCGCCGGAAACCTTGATCCGATTGGATATGTCCGAATTTATGGAAAAGCATTCGGTCTCCAGAATTATCGGTGCGCCTCCCGGATATGTGGGATATGATGAAGCGGGACAATTGACCGAGAAGATCCGAAGACGTCCGTATTCCGTGATCTTGTTTGACGAGATCGAAAAAGCGCATCCGGATGTTTTGAATATTCTGCTTCAAATTTTGGATGATGGACGTATTACCGATGCCAGAGGAAAAACCGTGAATTTTGAAAATACGGTTTTGGTCATGACGACCAACGCAGGATCGGAAAACTCCTCAGCAACGGTGGGCTTTACCGTATCGGAGGGTAGTACGGATGATGCCAAGACCATGAAGGCATTGTCGTCCTTTTTGCGCCCTGAATTTATCAATCGTGTAGATGAGATCATTACGTTCCATTCATTGACCGAGCAAAACTTTGAAAAGATCGCCTGCATCATGCTGGATGAATTAAAGCTTGCCCTGTCCGAGAAAAATATTTCGTTTGTGTATTCGCAAGCAGCCGTGGAATATATTGCGAAAAATTCTTTTTCTCATAAATTCGGTGCCCGTAATATGCGTCGCTTTATTCAAAAGCATGTAGAGGATTTGATGGCGGAACGGATCATAGCCGATTATACGCAGAGCATCTCCGGCATTTCTTTAAAATATTCCAAAAAGGAAAACAAGCTTCTTGTTGAGTGCATGTAAACAATGAACGAAAAATGGTTTTTGCTTCCAATTGAGCAAATTGAAAAAAAATTAAAAACCAATGCCGCCTCGGGATTATCCCGTAAGGCGGCTCGTTCTCGTATCGATCGGAATAGCGGATCTGTTTTTTATATCCCGAAAAAAGCACCCTTGCGTATATTTACAGACATTCTTTCTGATTTTGCGTTGATCATTTTGCTGTTGACCGCAGTTGTAGCACTGTTCTTTGAAGAATATCGCAGTGTTTTGGCTGTATTGGTCTTGTTGATTGGCAATCTCTTGGCGGCATGGTTCCTTTGCTATCGAAGCGAGAAAACGATGACCTCCTTAGTCTCATTCTTTTATCCCATGACACGGGTTATTCGAAAAGGTCGCTTGTTTTGCGTGGATTTTCGCACGGTCGTACCGGGGGATGTGATCTTGATCGAAAAAGGGGATATCCTTTGTTGCGATGCCCGATTGGTTACCTCGGAGCACCTCAAGGTGACGATGAAGCTGGATCGGGATCGGGAGCTTTCCTTGGATAAGCTTGCGGACGGATCGGTATTGCCCAAAACGTATTCGGCACAAGATATGGTCAATATGGTACACGCCGGCTCGGTGGTCGAGCAGGGAAGCGGACGCGCCATTGTGACGGCAGTCGGTAAATACACCTATCTCGGTGCCATGACCGGCGGCATTCCGCTTTCTTCTGCCGAGGCAACGCCCGATCTTTTCAAACGCTTCAGAAAGCATTGCTCCAAGATCAATATGCTCTTGCTGCTTGCGGTATTACCCTTTAGCTTACTTAGCTTGCTGTTCAGCCATATCGGCGGAGGAAGCGTGTTGCTGTCTGCTTCTTTTTTGACGGGGCTTTCCTTGGTGGCAACCAGTATGTCTCAGTTGGGATGCACCTTGAGTAAATTATTTTTTGTTCATCAATGCCGTCGTATGCTTTATGTCTCCCATTCAGCTGTCATACGTAATGCCGAGGTCTTTGAGCGGGTTGGAGATGCCGATTACATTTTTTTACTGGACGGAGCAGCCCTGACGGACGGTATATTACATTTTTCTTCTGCCATTTGTGCCGAGGGAGAATTGAGAAATTTTCAGAATTTAAGTAAAAGCGGCATTCTTTTTGCTGAACTGGTTTCGTTGTACCATACCGCATCCGGTCGAATGTTGACCACTGGGATCAGCGGAGCAGGAGATTATGCGGCAGGACTCGGTGAATTTATCAAAAAAAGCGGAGTAGACGAGGGAGCCTTACGCATTCGATGCTCAATTTCTTCTTATACGACGGGAGATCTGTTGCAAGCCTGTGAGCAGGTGACCTTCTGTGACCGAGATATACCAAACGTATTACAGGTGTCACGTTCTTACGAGCTGATCGATCGATGCGATACGGTCTTGATCGGCGGTCAAGCTCAATCGTTAAGCGCAGAAGGGAAAGCGACACTGAAAAAACAATGGCATAGAGCAATAGAGTCCCATTCTGTTCCTCTTATCTTTGCGATTTCCTTCGGTTCCTCGGAAGTCCAAGCTTTATGCTTTGCGGGGATGCTGATGCTCAAGGAGGGAATTGATCCCCACGCAAAACAAAATGCGGCATACCTTGAAAAAGCGGGATGTAAAGTCATTTCCTTTTCCGGAGCAACAGAGGCACCAAGCATGCCATTGTATGCGTTGGAGCAAATAGCGATCTCCAAGCAGGAGTTTGTCAAACGGAAGCTACCGTTGATCTATCGGCTTGGGCAAATTTCCTGCTATGCGGATTTTTCGGAGGAAGATATCTGTCTATTGATTGATGAGATTCACCGAAGAAAGCAGAAAGTGTTTGTTGTCGGCTTCACCCAAAGTGCCTGTGCCATTGCCAAGCGTGCCGACGGCTTGATCGCTTGTTCTTCTATTCAGCCTCGGACAAAACGGTATTGGGATACAGAGCTTTCCGTATCGGAGCTGGAAGGACAGCACTATAGCATGTCCTGCTCGCAAATGGTGAAGCAACAGGCGGATTGCTTGATCCCACGTCCATCCAACGGAAGGGGAGGTCTTTCCTCCCTTGTAACGCTTGTCGGTCGTATCAAGGAAGCTTATCGCAATTTTTCCGATTATGTTCGGTATTTGATTTCGGTCTCGATCATGCGGATTTTGGTCGTATCCATACCGATGCTGTTCGGGAAGACGATATTGGACGCACGTCATGTTCTTTTCTTCGGATGTTTGATGGATTCGGTTGCTTTGCTGATGTTTGTTTGCCGAAAAAAATCCATACCTTCCAACAGTAAGAATTATATATCGGTTCGCCGTGTAAGCGAGTATTTCTTTGGAGATGCTCCGATGCTCCTTGCCGGTATTGCAGCAGGCGTATCTGTCTTTCTTGCGCCGGAACTGCTTGGTCTCCTTTCCTTTGCAGGACTGTATCACGACAAAACTGAATATTCCTTTGTGGCACTGATCTTTTTGCATATCCTATCGTTTTTCTTGATCTATGCGGGACCGCATATAAAAAACAGCGTAAAAAACAAGATCCTTTGGGGTGAGATCGCCTTGTTGCTGGTATTTTTGATTCTATGCTTTGTGTGGAAACCGTTTGGCGGATTTTTTGGAATAGAATCCTTGCCGCCGTTCCCCTATCTTTTGCTTACATTGTTTCCCTCACTTGTATACGGATGCGTAATGCTTCTTTTATCCCGTCGGAGGAAACGCTGAGAAGAATATTCAAAAAACTCCTTTGCATAAAATGATACCGATGAATTTGGCTGATTTTCATGCAAAGGAGTTTTTCTATGGAACGGTTCAGTACCTGTGAGCTTCGTGAAAAAGAGGTGATCAATCTTTGTGACGGTGTCAAGCTTGGATGTCCCTGTGATTTTGAGTTTAACGTATGCGAAGGTAAAATTACTGCCATCATAGTGCCACGCCCCAGTGGCTTTTTGGGATTGAGTCACGCCAGAGATCTGTTGATCCCTTGGGATCGCATCGAATGTATCGGATCGGATGCGATTCTTGTTCGATTGCAACCGACGGAATATCGGCTCAATGAAAAGGGCGAAAAACGAAATAAATACTGGTAATTGTAAACTTTTTGTAAATATGCAAAAAACCTCTTGCATAATTTAAAATAATATGGTATAATAATCGCAATTGCGTAAATGTAAAAAAACAGGAGCGCAAAATTTAAATACACACACACCTCAAAGGGCGATGCGGTGTTGTCGTATGGCAATAAAATCGCTGTGAGCTGTGGTGGAAAAACCGAAGGAGGACATATAAAATGTCTATTATCTCAATCAAACAGCTTCTCGAAGCAGGTGTTCATTTTGGACACCACACCAGAAGATGGAATCCTAAGATGCAGGAATACATCTTCACCGAACGGAACGGCATCTACATCATTGACCTTCAGAAAACCGTTAAAAAGTTTGATGAAGCATATGCGTTTGTCCGTGACGTTGCCGCTCAAGGCGGAAACATTCTGTTCGTCGGAACCAAAAAACAGGCAGCTGATGCTATCAAGGAAGAGGCTACCCGTTGTGGCATGTACTATGTAAACGTGCGTTGGCCCGGCGGCATGATGACCAACTTCAAGACTATCAAGCGTTCCATCGGACGGTTGAACAGCTTGGAGAAGATGCAGGAGGACGGAACCTTCGATCTTCTGCCCAAGAAGGAAGTAGCTGCAAAGCAGAAGGAGATCTTCGATCTGGAAAAGAACTACGGCGGTATCAAGACCATGGAAGAGCTGCCTGCCGCAATCTTTATCGTTGACCCCAAGAAGGAAAGAAATGCTGTATTGGAAGCAAAGAAGCTGGGTATTCCGGTTGTTGCTATCGTAGATACCAACTGCGATCCCGATGATGCTGATTACATTATTCCCGGTAACGATGATGCAATCCGTGCCATCAAGCTGATCTCTTCTTCCTTGGCAGATGCCGTATTGGAAGGCAAGCAGGGCGAGCAGATGGAAGAGACCGCTGAAGAGGCTGAAGTAACCGAAGAAGTTGCTGATGCTGAGTAAGCCCCCGATTTTGTACGTTTAATTTATTTTGAAAGGACGATAAAAACAATGGCTAATATTACCGCAAAAGATGTTGCTTCTTTGCGCGCAAAAACCGGTATTGGCATGATGGAGTGTAAGAAGGCTCTGGTCGAGGCTAACGGTGATGTGGAAGAAGCAATCAAAATTCTCCGTAAAAGAGGAGAGCTGAAGGCAGAGGCAAAAACTGCCAGCAGAATTGCCGCTGACGGTATCGTTGATATTATGGCAGAGGGCAATCTGACCGCTATGATCGAGGTTAACTCCGAGACCGACTTTGTTGCTAAGAATGCCTCCTTCCAGGAGTTTGTTAAGAATTTGCTGAAGACGATCATTGCCAACAAGCCTGCCGATGTCGATGCCTTGATGGCATCCACCTACATTGACGGTTCCGCAACGGTTGAAGCAAAGCTGAAGGAGATGATCTTTGTCATCGGTGAGAAGCTGAGCATTCGTCGCTTTGTCATTACCGAGGGCTTGGCAAGCACCTATATTCACGGTGCGGGTAGCATCGGCGTTATCGTGACCTTCGATGCCGATGAGGCTGTTGCTTCCAAGGATGAGTTCGGCGCATTTGCAAAGAATATTGCATTGCAGGTTGGCGCATATCCCACGCCTTATTTGAATCGTGATTCCGTTCCCGCTTCCGTGATCGAAGAGGAAAAGGCAATTCTGATGGCACAGATCGCCAACGATCCCGCCAACTCCAAAAAGCCTCCCCAGATCATCGAGAAGATGGTTACGGGAAGAATCAGCAAGTTCTATGACAACAACTGCTTGCTCGATATGGGCTATGTCAAGGATGATGATATGAAGGTTGGTCAGTATGTTGAAGCTACCGCAAAGGAATTAGGCGGAAACATTACAGTAACCGGCTTCTATCGTTTTGAAAAGGGCGAAGGCATTCAAAAGAGAGAAGAGAACTTCGCAGACGAGATCGCAAAACTTACCGGAAACTAATCCGATTTATATGGATTGCACCTCTAAACGAAAGTTAGAGGTGCAATCTGTTTTCTCCAAGGATAGAAAAGGAGTTTATCCATGTATAGGATCGTAAAAAAACAAATATTAAATCCCACGGTGATCCGTATGGATATCGAGGCACCATATGTTGCAGCAAAAGCGGAACCGGGGCAGTTTATTATTCTGCGTGTCGATGATAACGGAGAGCGGATCCCATTGACCGTTGCGGGATATGACAGAGAGCAGGGAACCGTTACAATCATTTTCCAGGTCGTTGGTGCCACTACATCCCAATTGAGCCGAAAAGAAGAAGGCGAATATATCACGGATTTTGTGGGACCTCTTGGAAATAAGACCGAGCTTGACGGCAAAAAAAGAGTTTGTATCGTTGGCGGAGGGGTCGGATGTGCGATTGCCTTGCCCATTGCGCAAAAGCTTAAGGAGGATGGAGGATCCGTTACCTCTGTCATTGGCTTCCGTTCCAAGGAGCTTTTGATCTTGGAGGAAGAATTTAAAAACGCCTCATCCAGACTGTTCATAATGACCGATGACGGCTCTTACGGACGGCAGGGAAATGTTTGCGTGCCGCTGAAGGAGATGTTTGAAAACGGAGAGCAGTTTGATGAAGTGATTGCCATAGGTCCGCTGATTATGATGAAGTTTGTTGTGGAAACCGTTCGTCCCACGGGAATTCCGTGCACGGTTTCTATGAATCCCATTATGATCGACGGAACGGGAATGTGCGGCGGATGTCGGTTGACATTACACCGAGACGGAAAGCGCATTACCGAATTTGCCTGTGTAAACGGCCCCGATTTTAACGGATATGAGGTGGATTTTGACGAGGCAATGTCACGTAGCTCCATGTACCGTGACTTTGAGCGTCATGCTTATGAGTCCGATTGTAATCTGCTTCGAAAGGAGACGGAATAATCATGCCGAATATGAGTCCAAAGAAACTGCCGATGCCGTCTCAGGATCCTTCCGTACGGGCGCATAATTTTAACGAGGTCGCTCTCGGGTATACCGAAGAGATGGCAATAGAAGAAGCACAGCGTTGCTTGAACTGCAAAAATATGCCCTGTGTTTCGGGTTGCCCGGTCAATGTTCATATTCCCGAATTCATCGCAAGAATCAAGGAAGGCGATTTTGAGGCAGCCTATCAGATCATCAGCCGAAGCTCCAGCTTGCCGGCGGTATGCGGCCGTGTATGTCCGCAGGAAACACAATGCGAAAGCAAATGCGTCCGAGGAATCAAGGGCGAATCGGTCGGCATTGGTCGCTTGGAGCGCTTTGTTGCCGATTGGCACAATGAGCATTCATCGGAGCTGACTTGCAAGTCGGCACCGAACGGACATAAAATTGCCGTGATCGGTGCAGGACCTTCCGGGTTGACCTGTGCCGGTGATCTTGCCAAAAAGGGCTATTCGGTTACGGTTTTTGAAGCCTTGCATGCGGCAGGCGGCGTGCTGGTATACGGGATTCCCGAATTTCGTCTACCCAAATCTATTGTCCAAAAAGAGGTCGATCATCTGATCGCTCTTGGCGTTGCCGTTGAAACCAATATGGTGATCGGCAAGACCTTGACCGTGGACGAGCTTTTTGAAAAGGGCTACGAAGCGATCTTTATCGGTACGGGGGCGGGTTTGCCCAACTTTATGGGTATTCCGGGTGAATCCTATAAGGGCGTTTATTCCGCCAATGAATTTCTGACCCGATCCAATTTAATGAAGGCATATCAAGAAAATCCCGTGACGCCGATCATGAAAGGCGGACGGGTTGCGGTGGTTGGCGGTGGAAATGTTGCCATGGATGCTGCGCGAACGGCACTTCGCTTGGGTGCTGAGAAGGTGTATGTGGTCTATCGCCGTTCAATGGAGGAACTTCCCGCCCGTCGGGAGGAGGTAGAGCATGCCATCGAAGAGGGCATTGAGTTTTTGCTCTTGAATAACCCGATCGAAATTTTGGGATATGAGAATCCAAATGATAAACGGGATCCGAAGAACGGCTTTGTAATCGGAATGCGTTGCATCCGCATGGAGCTTGGCGATCCCGATGAGCGGGGAAGAAGAAGTCCCGTTCCGATCCCCAACAGTGAGTTTATCTTGGACGTAGATACGGTTATCATGTCCATCGGTACCTCTCCCAATCCGTTGATCAAAATGACAACGGACGGACTGGAGGTCAACCGTCGAGGAGGGATTATTGTGGAAGAACAGACCGGAGCAACGACCAGAGACGGCGTGTTTGCAGGCGGAGACGCCGTAACGGGTGCCGCAACGGTTATTTCTGCCATGGGTGCGGGGAAAACTGCGGCAAAAGCCATCGACGAGTGGATCCAAAATAAAGCCTAACAAAAACATCTCCGTTTTTCCAATGATGGAAAACGGAGATGTTTTTTTATTTGTGATACAATTTTTTGCTTTCGTAAATCGGCTCGCAGGTCAGATCCATTCCCAGCTTGCGGTAAATGTTCTTATCCACAGCGGAAACGATCACACTCACGTGAGCCTGACAGCCCTTGAGCTTGTGAAGCTGCTCCATTGCCAATGCCGCCAGCGGATTGGTCGTAGCCGAGATTGCCAAGGCGATCAATATTTCATCGGCATGCAAACGGGGATTCTGATTTCCGAGATTTTCAATTTTCAGCTTTTGCAAGGGCTCGATCACAACAGGGGGCAGCAAGAGGATCTCATCGTTCATACCGCCAAGCTTTTTCAAAGCATTCAGCAAAGCAGCGGCAGAGGGCCCCATCAGATTTGAGGTCTTTCCCGTTACGATCGTTCCGTCCGGCAATTCGATCGCCGCAGCAGGATCGCCTGTTTCTTCCGCTTTGTTCAAAGCGGACTTGACTACCTGACGGAAGCTTACATCAATGCCGACTTGATTCATAATCAATTCGGCTTGATATACCTCATCGGAATCTGCCAGACCGTTTCTCTTTCTGCAAAGGGTATCATAATACCGTCTGACGATCTCCATCTTGGAAGCGGCAGATACCACGGCATCATCCATGATACAATAGCCTGCCATATTGACACCCATATCGGTGGGAGATTTGTAGGGGCACTCTCCGTATATTTTTTCAAAGATTGCTTTTAAAACAGGAAAAATTTCAATATCACGGTTATAATTTACCGTGGTAACACCGGTAGCCTCTAAATGGAATGGGTCAATCATATTGACATCGTTCAGATCAATGGTGGCTGCTTCATAAGCCATATTGACCGGGTGCTTGAGTGCCAGATTCCAAACAGGGAAGGTTTCAAATTTGGCATATCCTGCCTTGATCCCTCGCTTGTGATCGTGATAAAGCTGGGAAAGACAGGTTGCCATCTTACCGCTTCCAGGACCGGGTGCAGTGATCACAACCAAGGATTTGGTCGTTTCGATATATTCATTTTTGCCGTAGCCCTCATCACTAACAATCTTGCGAACATTGGTGGGGTATCCGTCGATGGGATAATGACGATAAACCTTGATACCAAGGTTGTCTAAACGCTTGATGAATGCATCCACTGCAGGCTGTCGCATATACTGGGTAATGACAACACCGCCCACATAGATTCCGATATCTGTAAAAGTATCGATCAATCGGAGTGCATCCACATCGTAGGTGATTCCTAAATCACCACGCATTTTATTTTGTTCAATTGCCGTGGCAGAAACAACGACGATGATCTCGGCATCCTCCTTCATGCTCAACAGCATACGGATCTTACTGTCGGGCTGGAAGCCGGGTAAAACACGGGAGGCATGATAATCATCAAACAATTTTCCACCGAATTCCAAATACAGCTTGCCGCCAAAGCTTGAAATTCTCTCCTGAATTTTCTGTGATTGCAGTCGGATATATTTATCATTGTCAAAGCCGATTGATTGCATAACACCCTCACTCAAAGAAATAAAATAATCAATATATATATTTTAATACATTTTCAAGTTTTTTTCAAGTGGTTATGAAAAATATGTTTTAAGATTTTTATAAATTATAAGAAAGATACCCACTGTCAAAAAAAGTCTGCCAGCATATGCTGATAACGAAGAGAGGCATTTTGCTTCGATTATTAAACTTAGGAGGATTATGAATATATGTCGGATAGTAGATTTTCCTGCGGCTCGTCAGACAGAAATTCGGCACGCAACGAGATGGTAAGCATTGAAACCAATCGAATTTTGGATTCCTGCCGTGACAGAGATTGCTTTGAGGATGTAAAGGTTTTGTTGACCGATTTTGGCAACGATATCTTGGAGCATACCACCAATATCCGAGCCAAAAGCGCATGTATTACCTGGACGTACATTGGGATCGATCCGGTAAAATTCAATCGAGGATTTTATTCTGTAACCATCAAATTTTATGTCAAGATCGTCTTTGAAGCATGCTTGTGTGGCGGGCGCAGTCAGGAATTTGAAGGAATTGCCGTTTTGGAAAAAAAGGTTGTGCTGTATGGAAGCGAAAGTAACGTAAGTATCTTTAAGAGCAATCCCGATTCCTCGGACTATTGCGCAATTCCCGAGCCTTGTTGCTCTACCAGAAACGTTCCGATCGCCATCGTAGAGGTCGTAGATCCCATTGTGTTAAACACAAAGGTTCGTGAGCCTGAGGAGAGCTGTTGCTGTTGCTGTTGTTGCGGCGACATTCCCGAAACGGTACAATCTCGGATCAACGGAACCTTAAACGATAGCAACGGCAGATATTTAACGGTTTCTCTCGGTATCTTTTCTGTCGTTCGTATCGTTCGCCCCGCCCAGTATTTGATCCATGCGACAGAATATTGCGTGCCGGATAAGGAATGTATTTCTCATGAAGAGGATAATCCTTGCGCACTCTTTCGGAGTATGGCATTTCCTACGGCAGAATTTTGCCCTCCCGGATTTGTGCAACATGCAAAGGACAGTGACAACTCCTCCGGCAAATGCGGATGCGGGAATTAGCTTAAAATATCATAACAAAGGGTGTTGCATTTTGCAACACCCTTTTGTATAATAGCTTAAAATGTTTCCATGGATTTGTTCAAAAATGCCTGTGTTAAAGGAGATTGGGGATGCTCAAACACTTCCTTCGGTGTTCCTTGCTCCTCGATGACCCCGTTTGCCATAAAGATCACTTCATCGGACACATTTTTTGCAAATTCCATTTCATGCGTAACAATGATCATCGTGCTATCAGCCGACTTCAACTCCTTGATTACATGAAGCACCTCACCGGTCAATTCGGGATCCAAGGCGGAGGTTGGCTCGTCAAAACAAAGAATATCTGGCGATAATGCCAACGCACGGGCAATTGCGACTCGTTGCTGTTGACCGCCGGATAGTTCACAAGGATAAAATCCGCATTTTTCCGTTAAATTAACTCGATCCAACAGTACTTTTGCATTTGTTTGAATTTCTTCTACACGATGCTTATATTCCTCTTTCTCCAACTTCTTTTCCTTCAATTGCAATATGGGCGCAAGCGTAATATTCTCCATTACCGTATATTGCGGAAAGAGATTGAAGGATTGAAATACCAACCCAAAACGCAGACGACGCTCTCTTAGCTCGTTGTCCTTCAAATTTTTATGCTTGATAGAATCAAAAATGGTTTCACCGTTAATGGCTATCGTTCCCATATCAGGCGTTTCCAAAAAATTCAGACAACGGAGAAGGGTGGTCTTACCGCTTCCCGAAGAACCGATAATGGAAAGAACCTGTCCTTTTTCCATGGAAAAATCGATCCCCTTTAAAACCTCGGTTTTTCCAAACTGCTTTTTTATGTTTTTTACTTCAAAAAATGCCATGTCTACACCTTAAAATAATCCAGTTTTCTTTCCAATTTTCCAAGAAGAACAGTCAATAATCCATTAATGATCAAATAGAATGCGGCAGATATAATGAGAGGCCACAGGAAATACTGAGGGTTTGTGTTCACAATACCTTTAGCCACGGTGAACAAATCCAAATGGATGACCACACTTGCTAACGCAGTATCCTTGACTAATGTAATGATCTCATTGGACATAGGAGCAATAATTCGTTTAATAACCTGTAAAAAAACGACTTTACTGAAGGTTTGGGATTTGGTCATACCCAAAACCTGAGCAGCCTCATATTGACCGGCGGGGATACTCTGAATCCCTCCGCGGTAGATTTCGGAAAAGTAACAGGAGTAGTTGATGGTAAAGGCGATGCAGACCATCATAAAATGCTGCCATTCCTGACGGAGAGCAAATTGAATACCACATCCAAGTGCTTGAGAGATCAATCCGGGCGCAATATCCAAGCATAGAATTTGAAGCATTAACGGGGTTCCTCGAATCACCCAA
The DNA here is from genome assembly GCA_015063535.1 of Oscillospiraceae bacterium. Classification (GTDB taxonomy): domain Bacteria; phylum Bacillota; class Clostridia; order Oscillospirales; family CAG-272; genus HGM12713. The sequence continues at coordinate 149,445 of SVTY01000001.1, read as the reverse complement.
ACCAAGCCACGGGTCAACATGCTGATAGGCTTAATTTTTGACTTGGAACCAAAAGAGAGCAATAAGCCAAGCGGAAGGGAAGCCGCCAGCGTGATCAAAAAGATCAGACCTGTATACAGCAACCCTTCCAGCAAAGGAAAAATAACAATACGAATAAATTGCATTTCTCAGTATATGTCTTTCGTATTTTGTTGAGCGAGCCGATCAGCTGTTTTCCTCGGGAGCCTTGATACAAGCTTCACCGGCAGAACCTGCTTCCGCACCCATGATGGCACCGGACATGCTTTCGGTGGTGGTGTACTTTTCCTTATCCTCTTTACGAATAACGGCAACCTGCTTGTTGTTCAGATAGGGAATAGAGATCTCCATAGCAGCCAAACGCTCTTCCGTAATGGTCATACCGTTCCAAATGCAGTCAATGCTACCGCCCTCCAGCTTTGCTTCCTTGGCGCTCCATTCGATCAGCTCGAACTTAACCTCCAACTTCAACACCTCAGCCACAGCCTTGGCAAGTTCAATGTCAAATCCAATCAACTCACCGGCATCATTTTCATAAGCGATAGGAGCAAACAGCGTATATCCTACCACAAAGGTACCTTCTTCGACGATGGCATTCCAATCCTTCGCCTCGTCCTCGGTCATTTCCGCAACAGTAGCATTCTTATCAATGCAAAGCTCAGAAGCAATTCCGTATTTCTCGGCAAGAGTAACGACCGTTCCATCGTTTGCCAATTGGATCAGTGCTTCATTGATCTTCTTTGCAAATCCGCTTCCTTTTCTTGCGGCAATACCATATTGCTCGGTAGCAAGAGTCAGATCTTCCACAACCATCAGCTTGTCGGAGTAGGCACTATCCTGACTCATATAATAACCTGCCATGATGCTATCCATCACGCCAACGTCAATCGAGCCGCTGTTCAACTGAACCAAAACATCAGTCTGACCGGTAAGTGCATTGTACTGCTTACCGATGAGAAGATCTTCCTTGCTACAAGAAGAAAGAACGAACAATCCGCTTACAGTCATAATAAGCGCCAACGCCAAACACAAAATCTTTTTCATAAAAAAGTCCTCCTTGCCATTTTCGGCAAAATAATTTTTTTGTAAAGTGCCAATTTAACACTTTACTTTGGTAAAGCAATAATATATTAACATATTTTCAGAGAATTGTCAATACCTTTTAGAAAAAATATATATTGAATCAACAGATTTATTTGTCGAACGAAATTTTAAAAAATTTTCCTTGAGGTATTGATTTTTATCAAAAAATATTGTATAATAAAATTCTAATTTTTTGCAAGAGGTGAGTGGAATGAATTATTGCCAAAAATACAGGCACTGGTGTGAAAGTAAACAAACAGATGAAGCGACAAAACAAGAGCTGGCACAAATTGCGGGAAATGAAGCAGAGATCAAGGAACGCTTCTTCTGCGAGTTGGCGTTTGGAACAGGCGGACTCCGCGGTTTGATCGGAGCCGGTACCAATCGAATCAACAAGTACATCGTCCGAAAAACGACCAAAGGATATGCCGAATACATCAAGAAAAACGGTAAAGAGGCATGTCATCGAGGTGTTGTGATTGCCCATGACAACCGTCGCTTCAGCATTGAGTTTGCCCAAGAGACTGCCTGTGTCTTGGCGAAAAACGGAATCAAGGCATACTTATTCGATTCGCTTCGTCCCACGCCCGAGCTTTCTTTTGCCGTTCGTGAATTACATGCGTTTGGTGGAGTGGTGATTACCGCTTCCCACAATCCTCCCGAATACAACGGCTATAAATTGTATGATGAAAGAGGTTGTCAGCTGGTAACGGAGGTGAACGATCTCGTTGTCTCAGAGATCGCTAAAATCGAGGATCCTCTTTCCGTTGAGGTGTGTAGCGTAGAGGAGGCAAAGAAAAAGGATCTGATTGTAATACTGCCCTCCGAGCTTGACGAGATATATTATAAAGCCGTACTGTCTCTTTCCTTGCAAACGAATTTGGATAAAACAGGAATTAAAATCGTATACTCTCCGCAGCATGGCACGGGAAATATTCCCGTAAGAACGGTGCTGGATCGCTTGGGATATTGCGTGATCCCCGTAGAAGAGCAGTGCGCCCCGGATACGGAGTTCAGCAAAACACTGAATCCCAATCCCGAGACAGCGGAAGCTTATGTACTGGCTTTGGAATATGCCAAAAAGTATGATGCAGATCTGGTAATCACGACCGATCCCGACTGCGACCGTTTGGGTGTGGCTGTCAAGCACGGCGGCGACTATATTCGTATGACCGGAAATCAATCAGCTGCCATACTTTTGGAATATATCTTGTCGCAGCGCACAGCTTTGGGAACACTTCCGAAAAATGCGGTGATGTTCAATACGGTGGTAACCTCTGATCTCGGTGATCGCATTTGTGCAGATTATGGGGTCAGCGTAGAAAAAACCTTAACAGGCTTTAAATATATCGGGGATAAGATTTATCGTCATGAATGCTTGGGAGATAAGACCTTTGTCTTCGGATACGAAGAAAGCTATGGCTGTTTGATTTCGGACTGCGTTCGGGATAAGGATGCGGTGCAGGCTTCCATGATGCTCTGCGAAGCGGCTGCCTATTATAACAGCAAAAAGAAAACGCTGATCGATGTACTGGAAGATCTGTATGCAAGATATGGCTTTTTCTTGGATGCTTTGGACAATTTCACATTTAAGGGATTGGACGGTGCGGATAAGATCACCTCACTGGTCAACGATCTGCGCAAGGAGCCTCCTGCCACGGTTGGAGAATACGAAGTTGTTGCTATGGAAGATTACCAATCGCAGAAAATGCAGGATGTGGGATTTCCTTCTTCCAATGTATTACGCTTTTTGATAAAGGATGGAAGCTGGGTTGCGGTACGTCCCAGCGGAACCGAGCCCAAATGCAAATTCTATTTCAGCGTGAACGCAAAGACCCGTTCGGAAGCGGAAGCCAAGCTTTCGACGATGCGAAAGGTTTTTGAAAAGAACTGTTAACAGTTGTTTTGAAAAAGCATGAGATTCTCTGATCCCATGCTTTTTCCATGTAATACTTTCGGTTCGTGAAAAATAATTGGCAAAACCTCTTTCTTTTCATTTGATTTTATGGTATAATAAATAAGTTGGTATAGGATAAAAAAACAGGAGGGGAAGGAATTATGACAGAACAAAACAGTATTCGGTATCTTCATTCAATACACTCACCCTCGGATATGAAAAACATTCCCGTTTCCGAAATGCCGCAGTTGGCAGACGAGATCCGTCAGGAGCTGGTTCGAATTACCTCTGTAAATGGCGGACATCTGGCATCCAACCTCGGTGTTGTCGAGCTGACAATGGCACTCCATCGGGTTTTTGAAACCCCAAAGGATCATATCATCTTTGATGTCGGACATCAAAGCTATGTGCATAAAATGCTTACAGGACGGTATCGAGACATGGAAACCCTGCGGCAAGCGGGGGGGATCAGCGGCTTTACCAACCGTAGGGAAAGCGAGCATGATTGCTTTGGTGCGGGTCATAGCTCCACCTCGCTGTCTGCTGCACTCGGTTTTGCGATTTCCGATCGTTTGCATGGCTCCGATGCGTATACCATAGCTGTGGTCGGTGACGGTGCTTATACGGGCGGCATGATTCACGAGGCATTGAACAACTGTCGCAAGGATCTGAACCTGATCATTATTATGAATGAAAATGAAATGTCCATTTCGAAAAACATCGGACGGTTTGCCACCAATTTATCCAAGCTCAGAGCATCCTCTGGCTATTTCAGAACCAAGCGAGCCACAGGACTGTTCTTGAAAAAAATTCCCTTGATCGGCGCTGCATTGTTTCGATTTGTTCGGGGAGTAAAAAAGACATTTAAAAATACCTTGTATGGCTCTAATTATTTCGAAAGCATGGGATTGACCTATTTGGGTCCCATTGACGGAAATGATTATGCCGCCGTCGAGCAGCTTTTGCGTGAGGCAAAGAAGCTCAACGAAAGTGTCGTTGTTCATTTGAAAACCAAAAAAGGGAAGGGATTTGCTCCTGCCGAGCATGCCCCCGATGTATATCATGGAATGAATCCGTGTAACCGTCCCAAGGCGGCGACAAAGAGCTTTTCGGAGACAATGGGACTGTATTTGACCGAGATGGCAAAAGCCGATGAGCGGATCTGCGCCGTCACAGCGGCAATGTGCGACGGCACAGGGCTGAATCCGTTTAAGGAAGCGCTCCCCACCCGCTTTTTTGATGTTGGTATTGCCGAGGAGCATGCGTTGACCTTTTCTGCCGGCTTGGCGGCAAACGGCATGAAGCCGTATACCGCCATCTATTCTACCTTTTTACAAAGAGGCTATGATAATATCATACACGATATTGCTCTGCAAAAGCTTCCTTGCGTGATCTGCGTGGATCGAGCCGGCTTAAATGCGGGGGACGGAGCAACGCACCATGGAATATTTGATGTTGCGTTCCTGTCGCAAATACCGAATCTTACCATTTACACACCCTGTACCTTGGGCGCACTTCGTGCGGCAATGGATGCGGCATATCACTCGGAGCAGCCGTCGGCAATTCGCTACCCAAACGGTACCGAAAATCAAGAGGTCATGGAAAACTTTTATTCCGATGGGAGCTATTCGGCTCCGGGAGCGGTTTGCAATTATGACAGCACAGCAGACTTGGATCTGGTGATCGTCACCCACGGACGGATCGTTTGCGAGGCGCTGAAAGCGGCAAAGAAACTGAATGAAGAAGGAATATCTACGGGCATTATTCTTTTGGAGATGCTGAAGCCCTATGATCCGACTGTGGGTCGGATCGAGCAACTGCTACCCAATGATCGTTGCGGCATCCTCTTTTTGGAAGAAGAGATACGAAGTGGCGGTATGGGAATGAATCTTTCCGACCGAATGCTTCAAAAGGGCTTGATTACATCCGACCGGTACCGATGTATGGCAGTAGAGGATTCCTTTGTGGAGGATCGCAATTCGGGAGAACATATTTATCACTCTGCCGGAATTGATGCTTCGTCTATCTATCGGCAATCCTATGAGCTGTATCATCAGCTTTGCACTAAAACACCGATAAAAGCATAAAAAGGAAAGAAGGTATGAGCATCGTTCATACCTTCTTTCCTTTTGGAAGACGAATCGTTTTGGTAAGAAGCAACAGGAGCAGATAAAGAATAACCGTAAGAACGATATGCGCATATACTGTCCAAGAAGCATCCATTTGTCCCACAAAGCAAGTCAGCAACAGGCGCATCATTCCCGTGGCGACAATAATACAGAATAAGGGTTTAACGAGCCAATTCCATACATGCGGTTTAGTTTTCGTAACCGTCAGCAACCTGGTAATGCTCAGCGTGGCATTGATGATCTCCGTAAAATATACAGTAATGATGTACCCGACAATTCCCAAATTCGGAAGAAGCATCCATACCAAAATGACCGATAAAAAGGAATCCACAATATTGACGCCCATGCAATAAACCTGTTCTCCTAAGCCCTTTAGAAGCGCATCTACCGAGGTGTCTAGATACATTACGGGAATCAAGGGGGCGATCATTAAAATATAGCGTCCCGCATCGGTTTGCGGATAGATCGCCCGTGCAAGATCAAAGGAAAAGCACATTAAAATTCCCGCCGTACCGATCGAAAAGATCAAAACAGCATGGAATACCTTGTTGATAATACGGTCGATCCGTTCGCGATCTCCCATAGCATTGGATTCTGCGATCTCGGGAACCAAAAGACTGGCAAAGGAGCCGGATAGAGCGGATGGAAAAAGAACCAACGGAAATACCATACTGTGTACCGTACCGTAGGCGGCAAGAGAGTGCTCTCTGGAATTTCCGTTTCGTTCCAGTCCCCATGGAATCAGCATATGCTCAATGGTAATCAGGCCGGAACGTACATAAGCGCTGAATGCGACAGGTAAGGCGGTATGTAAAATTTTCTTTTCAATCTTTTTTCCGTCAGCCGACGAACTTTTACTTTTTTCATGCTTTCTTATAAGATATAAAAAATACTGCATGAAAAAGGAAAGAATCTCGGAGATCGCTCCACCGAGAACAATGGCAAGACATGCGCTTTCCACATTGTTGGCACAGAGAGCCGACAGGAGCAAAATACAGGCGTAGATTTTTATAAACTGACCGATCATTTGAATGACCGAATTTTTATACGCCTGACGGATGGCGGTAAAATAGCCGTTGAATACGGAGGACAACGCAATCGGAGGCAAGGTAAAAGCAAGAATGCGAAGCGGCATGACCGTTCTGGCATCTGCCAGCAACTGTTCTCCGATCAAGGGAGCGAACAAAAAAAGAATCACGGCACTCCCGATGCTGAAGCAAAGCGCATATACCACGCATTTACGGACGATACACCGAACGGCAGAAGATGCCCTCTCCGTATTGGAAGGTTCATTCGTTCCTCCTGCTTCTGCCACCAATCGCATGGTTGCCAGCCCAATTCCCGAGGTGGCCACGGTGATTGCAAATCCGTAAACCGTTGAGATCAAGGTGAAAAGCCCCATGGCAACGGCACCGATCTTGTTGGATAAATAGACAGAAAAGCTGACCGATACCGAGCGGATCAGCAGGGAAACGGCGGTAATTAAAAAACCGTTGAAAAAGAACTTGCTTGTTTTTGTCATGGAATATCCCTTCTTTTTTTAGTAAAACTATATGTTTTCAAAACGAAAAATAGAATTTTTGAAAAACTATAAAAGAATGTGAAATTTACCAAGGTATATTTCTTGATTTTGTAATACCTTACAAAATGTATGAGAATGCCATGATAATGGAAAAAATCACTTGACAAACGCTGTATATAGTGATATGATATATGCGCTACGAAAATCATGATTCAAATTTTGATATGGAGGATTTTATGAGATACGTATGCGAGCTGTGCGGTTATGTTTATAATCCCGACAAAGGAGATCCCGAAAATCAAATTGATGCCGGAACGGATTTTGAAGACCTGCCCGACACATGGTGTTGTCCGCTCTGCGGCGCAACCAAGGACGATTTTGAGGAGTCCTCAGACGAGGAATATGACACAACAGAATAAAACATGCGGTGCTGTTTTTGACAGCACCTTTTTAATTTGATCGGGAAAATTCCCATGGCTCTCCTTGACAAAGCCACCGTAAAAGTGTTATACTATAAGTAATACATTTGATAACAAACGATAAAGGAATCAAACAAGAGGTACGATATGAAAAAAATGTTGGTCGTTGACGGAAACAGTATTTTAAATCGGGCGTTTTACGGCATTCGGCTGTTAACCAATCGGGACGGTCTTTATACCAATGCCGTATACGGAATGGTTACGATCATTTCCCGTCATTTGGAGACACTTTCACCGAATTACTGTGCGGTTGCGTTCGATCTGAAAGCACCCACCTTCCGTCATGTGCTTTATGACGGATATAAAGCCAACCGAAAAGGCATGCCGGAGGAATTGGCGGTACAGCTCCCTTATGCCAAGGAATGTATGAAGAAAATGGGGCTTTCCGTTGTAACCTGTGAGGGCTACGAGGCGGACGATATTTTGGGAACCCTTGCCCGCTCCATGGGAGACGAAGAAACGCATGTGTATCTTTTGACAGGCGATCGGGATTCCTTGCAGCTGATCGACGAGCACATATCCGTTTTATTGGTTAAGACTAAGGAAACCATGCTGTTTGATCCACAGGAGTTTATGAATCAATACGGAATTCCTTCTTCCGAATTTGTGGATGTCAAAGCCTTGATGGGAGATAGCTCCGATAACATTCCCGGTGTTGCGGGAATCGGCGAAAAAACGGCATTGAAGCTGATTGCGGAGTATCACAGCATCGAAGCTGTATACGAGTCTCTTGCTTCGGCAGCACTTTCCGAGGGAATCAAGAAAAAGCTGGAAGCGGGGAAGGATATGGCATTCTTGTCAAAGAAGCTGGCAGAGATCTGCTGTAAAGCCCCTATTTCGGTACAAAAAGAAGAGTATGTATATATGGGTCCCCATGCGGCGGCACTAAAAAAATTGTTTATTAAGCTGGAATTTTCGGCGCTGATCAAAAAAATGGGCTTGGATCAGTGCGATGATGAAACCGGTGAAAGCAATGACAAACAGGCATCCCATGCCACTACCGAACTTCAGAAGAAAGCAGTCGAGGCAAGCTCCTTTTCGGAATTGATCGGAGAACGGCTGTATCTTTCTTTGAAGGATTCAACGCTTTCTATGCTATGCGATCAAAAAAGCTACCAAGCCGCACTTGATACCGTGTCTTGGGAGGAGCTACACGCATTTTTAAAAGAAAAGAAGTTGATTTGCCACGATTCGAAATCGCTGTATAAAGAACTGAAATTCCACGGGCTTGAGCTTCCTCCTTGCTTTTTTGACACCATGCTTGCCGCTTATGTCTTGGATTCCAACCGAAGCAATTACAGCATAGGCGAATTGTATTTGCGGTATGTCAAAGAACCTATGCCACAGGACATGGATGAAACGATGGCGATCCGCTGTCTTTATGAGCCGTTGAGCCGAGAGATCGAAATAAGCGGAGCACAAGAGCTGTTGGATCGGATCGAGCTTCCGCTGGCGTATGTTTTGGCAGATATGGAAGCTACCGGATTTCAAATTGATTCAAAAGGGATTCAAAGCTATGGAGAGGCATTGAATGAAGCCGCTCAAATTTTGCAGATGCGAATTTACAGCTATGCGGGCGAGGAATTCAATATTGGCTCGCCCAAACAGCTCGGTGAGATTTTGTTTGAAAAAATGGGACTGCCAAAATCCCGCAAAACCAAAACAGGGTATTCTACCGATGCGGAAGCCTTGCAAAAATTGCTTTCCAAGCATCCCATCATCGAGGATATTTTGGAATACCGACAGGTGACCAAGCTCAAATCCACCTACGCCGATGGATTAGTAAAAGCGGCGGATCCTTTCGGAAGGGTGCATAGTATCCTGAATCAAACGGGAACTGCCACAGGACGGCTTTCCTCCTCCGAGCCCAATTTGCAGAATATTCCGATCAAGACCGAGCTTGGACGGGAATTTCGTAAGTTTTTTATTCCCAAAAGCGACGAATATGTTTTGATCGATGCCGATTATTCGCAGATCGAGCTTCGACTGTTGGCTCATATTGCCGATGATGACGCCATGATTCATGCCTTCCTTGCCAAAGAGGATATTCACACTATGACCGCCTCCAAGGTATTCAATCTTCCTTTGAATATGGTTACCTCTGACTTGCGAAAAAAAGCAAAAGCCGTAAATTTCGGAATTCTGTACGGCATCGGAGAATATTCGCTTTCTGAGGATCTGGGAATTTCCCGTACACAGGCAAAGGAATATATCGAGAGCTACTTTGAACAGTTTCCGAAAATCAAGGAATATCTGACCCGTGTACAGGAGGAAGCCAAGCGAGACGGTTATGTAACAACCTTTTTCGGACGCAGACGGTATATCCCCGAGCTTGCTTCCTCCAATAAAAATCTGCAGCACTTCGGTGAGCGGGTCGCCATGAACAGCCCTATACAGGGAACAGCGGCGGATATCATCAAGATCGCCATGATCCGCATCCATCATATCCTGAAGGAAAAACAGTTGGATGCAGAGTTGATCATGCAGGTTCACGACGAGTTGATCCTCGAAGCTCATGTCTCTTGTGCAGAGGAGGTAAAAACGCTGTTGATAGATTCTATGGAGAAGGCGGCTTCGCTTTCTGTACCGCTTTCGGTGGAGGCCATGATAGGCAGAACATGGTTTGAAGCAAAATAACATGCCGAAACTCAAAAAAGATATAAAATTTTTGAAAAAAGATATAGACATTTCGATCGATTTATAGTATAATATATAGGAATATGGAGTAAAAGGCTTTTCGAACGGTAAAAAGGTGGTATATTCTGTGTATACTCTTTTTCAATTTTACGAAAAGCGAAGGAGACAGTATGCAGATACAAACAATCGCAGACCTTCTTGATGCAAAAATTCTTTGCGGCAACGACCGTTTGGACGGAACCGTAAATTCGGCTTGCGGATGCGATATGATGAGCGATGTATTGGCATTTGTAAAGGATCAGGCAGTGTTGCTGACCGGACTGTGTAACCCACAGGTGGTAAGAACTGCGGAAATGATGGATATGCGATGCATTGTGTTTGTCAGAGGCAAGACCCCTCCCACCGAGGTGGTTCGTTTAGCGGAGGATGCGGGGATCGTTGTGATGGCGACTAACGAAAGAATGTATGTGGCATGCGGTAAGCTTTATGCCAACGGGCTCACCGGAGGCGATGTTGTATCATGAGCGATACGGTTCATTTCCATTTTGATATTGACGGAGAAAATTTCACCTCCGCAGGAGAAGCATCGGTTCGTATCAAAAAGCTGCTGCGAGAAATGGGCTTTTCCCCCGACTTGATCAGACGTGTTTCGGTCGCTATGTATGAAGGTGAGATCAATATGGTCATTCATGCAAACGGCGGCTCTGCCGATGTGCATGTGTTCTGTGACAAAATCGAAATCGTGCTTGCCGATAAGGGCCCGGGTATTTCCAACATTGAGCTTGCCATGCAGGAAGGATATTCCACAGCACCCGATAACATCCGTTCTCTTGGCTTCGGTGCAGGAATGGGATTGCCCAATATGAAGCGTTATACCGATGAAATGAAAATAGAATCCGAGATAGGGAAGGGAACGACGATCTATATGACCGTCAAGGTCTGATCCTTCTCGGGAAAAGAGGTAGCAATGTCGCAGTATAAGCATTCTGTTACACTCGATATTTCAAGATGTAAGGGTTGTACCAATTGTATCAAACGCTGTCCTACTGAAGCAATTCGTGTTCGTGGTGGGCATGCGATCATTAAAGAATCTCAATGTATTGACTGTGGCGAATGTATTCGCCTCTGTCCCTATCAAGCCAAAAAAGCTACTTATGACAGATTTGAGGATTTTGAGGGATATCGTTATAAAATCGCACTTCCCGCTCCTGCTTTGTACGGACAATTCGAAGAATTGGACGATGTAGACTACATTTTGACTGCTTTGATCGAATGCGGCTTTGATGCTGTGTTTGAGGTGTCTCGTGCGGCAGAGCTTGTGACGGAATATACCAGACGGTATATGAAGCAGAAGCCTTCCGCTCTACCTGTGATCAGCTCGGCATGCCCTGCAATCGTTCGCTTGATCTCCTTGCGATTTCCGTATTTGAAGCAAAATCTTCTCCCCTTGCTTCCACCTATCGAGTATGCCGCTCGGCTGGCTCGGCAAGAGGCACGGCAGACACACCCCGATTTATCGGATGAAGATATTTGTGTCTTGTTTATCTCTCCGTGTCCCGCTAAGGTCAGCTATGTGAAAAATCCCATCGGCGTTTCCCAAAGTGCCGTCAACGGGGCATTGTCGATCAGTGATTTTTATTTTAAGATCCGAGCAAAAATGAAGGAGATCGCCAATCCGTTGCCCTTGTCTCAAACAGGGATCATCGGTTTGAATTGGGCAGGCTCAGGCGGCGAAGCCACCTCCTTGCTATCCGACAAATATCTGGCGGCAGACGGAATTGAAAACTGCATTCACGTGTTGGATGAAATTGAAAACGGTACGCTCCATTCCTTGGAGTTTGTGGAATTGAATGCCTGTACCGGCGGATGTGTCGGCGGAACGTTGAATGTGGAGAATCCCTTTATTGCCAAGGCTCGCTTACGATCCTTGAGAAAATACTTACCCATATCAAGAAACCATGCGGAGGAAGCACAGGGGCTTCCACAGGATGTTTTGTGGACACAGCAACCCGAAAACGATCATTCCTCCTCCTTGTCCTGTGACCGTTTGACGGCGATTTCCAAAATGGCGGAGATCGAAACGATCTATCACGGTCTGCCTCATTTGGATTGCGGCTCCTGCGGTGCGCCCAATTGCCATGCCTTGGCAGAGGATATCATCAAAGGAGAGGCGGCAGAGACCGATTGCCTGATCCAATTGAGAGATCATCTTGGTAAATCTTAATTCAGAAAAAGGAGATAGCCTATGAATGTAAAACAGTTTGCAGAACAGTTTGGCTATCAGATTGTCTGTATGCCGGATGAAACCAGAGAGATCACGGGCGGCTATGCCGGAGACCTTCTCAGCTGGGTGATGGGACGGCTAACGGCGGATTACGCATGGGTCACCATTATGTCAAATATCAATATTGTTGCCGTTGCCGCCTTGGCAGACCCGGCGTGTATTATTTTGTCGGAGTGGGTCGAGCCCGATTCGGATGTTGTTTCCCGTGCCGTACAGCAGGGAATCAATATTCTGAGAACCGATCGAGATACCTTTTCGGTGTGTCTTGATCTGTCGGCTGCCGTATGAATCTGTATTATTACGATCTGCATATCCATTCCTGCCTATCACCATGCGCAGACGACGATATGACACCCAATAACATTGCCGGTATGGCAGCAATCAAGGGTTTGCATATCTTGGCACTGACCGATCATAATTCCTGTAAAAATTGTCCCGCATTTTTTGCGGCATGTAAAAAACAGGGAATCGTTCCAATTGCGGGTATGGAGCTTTCAACGGCGGAGGATATTCATCTAGTTTGCTTATTTCCTACTTTGGAGCAAGCACTTGCCTGCGACAAAGAGCTTGGTATACATCTGCTTCCCATCCAAAATAAAAAAGAGATTTTCGGGAATCAATTGGTTTTGGATGAGAAGGATGAGATCATCGGCGAGGAAGGAACCTTGCTGATCTCGGCTACGGATCTGCCAATTGATGAGGCGATCCGCTTTGCGGAAGGCTTCGGTGCCCATGTGCATCCGGCACATATCGACCGTGAATCCAACGGTATTCTTGCGATCCTCGGTGACATTCCGCAGGAGTATGGCTTCGATTGTTTGGAATTTAACAATCCAAACAGTATGAAGTCGATTTTTGAGCGTTTTCCCCGACTTTCCGAAGCGAAAGCCTTGGTTTGCTCCGATGCCCACCACCTGTGGGATATCAACGAAGCGGAGCATTCGATTCTTTTGGAGGATGAGCCGTACAGCTCCTCCTTGGTGCGAAGTCGGCTGTTTGACTATTTACAGTCGCTTTGAACGCTTTCCCATTCTGAATTTATTTAAATAAAATAAATTAAATAAATTAAAAATAAATAACGGAGGATTTTTCATTATGAAGAAGAATTTGACCACAGTGATGTTTCGTGGTACAAAGGCTCAAGAAGAACAGTTAAATGAAGTCATTGAGCAGTACAGAGACATGCCGGGCGCATTGATGCCCATCTTGCAAAAGGCGCAGGATATTTACGGATATCTGCCCTTAGAGGTACAGCGTATGATCGCTCTGAAAATGGGAATTTCCATGGAAGAGGTCTACGGTGTTGCTACCTTCTACTCGCAGTTCGTTTTGAACCCGAAGGGAGAGGTAGCCATTGCGGTATGTCTTGGTACAGCCTGCTATGTAAAGGGAAGCGGTGATATTCTGGATAAGATCACCCAGATTTTGGGTCTGCCTTCCGGCTCTACTACTCCTGACGGAAAGTATTCGTTGGAAGCAACCAGATGTATCGGTGCTTGCGGACTTGCTCCTGTCTTGACCATCAATAACGAGGTATATGGCAGACTGGTTCCTTCCGATATGGAAGGGATTCTTGCAAAGTATAAATAAGCCCTTCTATGAAGGAATTATCGCTGAATATTCTTGATATCGCAAAAAATTCGGTCGTTGCCGGTGCATCCTTGATTCGAATTTCCTTAGATACCGATGAGGACGGATGGCTTGTGTTACAGATCCGTGATAACGGATGCGGGATGAATGAAGAGACCCTGCGTTCGGTCACCGATCCGTTTTACACCACACGAACCACCCGCAAGGTTGGCTTGGGTCTGCCGCTTTTGAAGCTTGCCGCCGAGCAAACGGGAGGAACGCTTCAAATTACGTCATCCCAACACGGAGAGGCAAAGGGGACAACCGTCAAAGCTACCTTTGATACCAAAAGTATTGATTGTATGCCGATCGGCGATATCATATCAACCGTTTGTATTTTGGTAGCGGGAAGCCCTGAGATTGATTTCGATTTTTCAGATCGTTCTCCAGAGCATTCCGTAACTCTGCGGACAGCGGAGCTTCGGGAAATTCTCGGTGATTCGATTTCGCTTGCCGAGCCGGAAATTCAGAATTGGATGAAGGAATATTTGCAGGAACAATATGCAGGATAAACTTATTATTTCTTTTGTAAAAAATTTGAAAAAATATAGGGAGGAATCACTATGAAATCTTTAGCGGAACTTGCTGCGATCAGAGAAAAAATGCAAAGCAAGGTTGTAATTCGCGAAGGAGCAGCATCGACGAGAGTTGTTGTCGGAATGGCAACCTGTGGTATTGCTGCTGGCGCACGCCCCGTTTTAAACACATTTGTTGACGAAGTCAACAAGCAAGCTTTGACCGATAAGGTCACAGTTACTCAGACAGGATGTATCGGCATTTGTCAGTATGAGCCTGTGGTTGAGGTTTTTGAAGAGGGTAAGGAAAAGGTTACTTATGTAAAGCTGGATGCTGCTAAGGCTGCGGAAATCGTTGAAAAGCATCTCAAAGGCGGACAGGTCGTTACCGAATACACCATCGGTGCTTATAAAAACGCCTGATTAAAAAGAATCAAAGAAAGGGAAAGAATATGTTTAGATCACATGTTTTGATTTGCGGCGGTACAGGTTGTACGTCTTCGAACAGTCTGAAGATTCAAGAAGCCATGAACAATGAAATTGCCGCAGCAGGTCTTGAAAACGAAGTGAAGGTCGTCCTGACCGGATGCTTCGGTCTTTGTGCACTCGGTCCGATTATGATCGTATACCCCGAGGGAACCTTTTACAGCAATGTAAAGGTCGAAGATGCTCACGAAATCGTTCAGGAGCATTTGCTAAAGGGACGTCCCGTTGAGCGGTTGGTTTATCACGAGACAAAAAGCGAGGATATACACCACGCAACCTCCTTGTCCGAGACCGCTTTCTATAAGAAACAGAAGAGAGTTGCCCTGCGGAATTGCGGTGTTATCAACCCCGAAAATATTGATGAGTATATAGCAATGGACGGATATACCGCATTGGGTAAGGTACTGACCGAAATGACCCCCGACGATGTTATCCAGACCATTTTGGATTCCGGTCTCCGCGGAAGAGGTGGCGGCGGATTCCCCACGGGTCTAAAGTGGAAATTTGCCTCTGGCAACCGTGGAAACGTTCAGAAGTATATCGGCTGTAATGCGGATGAGGGCGACCCCGGCGCATTCATGGACCGTTCCATTCTGGAGGGTGACCCCCATGCGGTTTTGGAAGCCATGGCAATCGCAGGTTATGCGATCGGTGCTGACGAGGGTTACATCTACGTTCGCGCAGAGTATCCCATTGCGATCCACCGTTTGGAAATTGCTATCAAGCAGGCTCGTGAATATGGTCTGTTGGGCAAGGATATTTTTGGAACAGGCTTCAACTTCGATATCCAGCTTCGATTTGGCGCAGGCGCATTCGTATGCGGCGAAGAAACCGCTTTGATGACCTCTATTGAAGGTAAAAGAGGTGAGCCTCGCCCCCGTCCTCCGTTCCCAGCAGTAAAGGGTCTGTTTGGACAGCCTACTGTTTTGAATAACGTTGAAACCTATGCCAACATTCCTCAGATCATTCTGAAGGGCGTAGATTGGTTTAAGTCCATGGGTACCGAAAAGTCCAAGGGAACCAAGGTGTTCGCTTTGGGCGGTAAGATCACCAATACGGGTTTGGTCGAGGTTCCTATGGGAACCACTCTGCGTGAGGTTATCGAGGAGATCGGCGGCGGTATTCCCAACGGCAAGAAATTCAAGGCAGCTCAGACTGGCGGTCCTTCCGGCGGATGTATTCCCGCATCCTTGATCGATACCCCCATCGACTATGACAACCTGATTGCGATCGGTTCTATGATGGGATCGGGTGGATTGATCGTTATGGATGAGGACACCTGTATGGTTGACTTGGCTCGCTTCTTCCTTGACTTTACCGTGGATGAATCCTGCGGAAAGTGTACTCCTTGCCGTGTAGGCACCAAGCGCCTGCTGGAGATCTTGGATAAGATCATTGCAGGAAACGGCGAAATGGAAGATCTGGACAAGCTCGAAGAGCTTTCCAACTACATCAAGAGTGCCTCCTTGTGCGGTCTCGGACAAACTGCTCCGAACCCCGTACTGTCCACACTGCGTTACTTCCGTGAGGAATATGTGGCTCATATCGTTGACAAGAAGTGTCCTGCCGGCGTATGTAAGAGCCTGTTGCAGTACAAGATCGACGCAGATAAGTGTAAGGGCTGTACGCTGTGCGCAAGAAAGTGTCCCGTCAATGCCATCAGCGGAACCGTCAAGAATCCTCACGTCATTGATACCTCCAAGTGTATCAAGTGCGGTGCTTGTATGGATAGCTGTAAGTTCAAAGCAATTTATAAGGAATAAGAAAGGAGAACAGTGGAGATGGAAACTATTAACATTAAAATTAACGGCGTAACGTACGCTGTTCCGAAGGGATCCACGGTTCTTGAGGCTGCCAGAGCGGCTAAAATAGATATCCCCACCCTTTGCTACCTGAAGGATATCAACGAGATCGGTGCTTGTCGCCTGTGTCTTGTTGAGGTATCTGAGGGCGGCAGACCCTTCCGTTTGGTTACTGCGTGTGTGTACCCCGTAACCGAGGGAATGGAAGTCCTCACCAATACCCCCAAGATCAACAAATCCAGAAAGACCAACTTGGAATTGTTGCTCTCCAATCACGACCGTAAGTGTTTGTCCTGTGTACGTAGCACCACCTGCGAATTACAAAAGCTCTGCAACGAATACGGTGTAGATGAGATGAAATTTTCCGGCGTGAAGAATGAGTATAAGATCGACAATTCTACTCCCATCATTCGCGATAACAATAAGTGCATTTTGTGCCGCCGTTGTGTTGCCGCATGTAAGAATATTCAGGAGATCGGCGTGATCGGTGCGAATGATCGTGGATTTGATACCCACATCGGCTCGATCTTTGAGCAGAAGCTGGGTGAGACCAGCTGTGTCAACTGTGGCCAGTGTATCGTAGCATGTCCTGTCGGTGCTCTCTATGAGAGAGACGATACCGATAAGGTGTTGGATGCGATTGCGGATCCCACTAAGCATGTTCTTATTTGTACTGCCCCCTCTGTTCGTGCTCAAATCGGAGAATGCTTCGGTTATGAGCCCGGTACGGACTGCGAAGGAAAAATGGTTGCCGCTCTGAAGCGTTTGGGATTTGACGGCGTTTATGACATGAACCTGACCGCAGACCTGACGATCATGGAAGAAGCAACCGAGTTCCTCGGACGGGTGAAGAATGGCGGAGCACTGCCGATGATCACCTCCTGTTCTCCCGGATGGATCAAGTACTGTGAGCACTACTATCCCGAGTTTACCGAAAACCTTTCTACCTGTAAGTCGCCTCAGCAGATGTTTGGTGCCATTGCCAAAACCTATTATGCCGAGAAGATGGGATGGAAGCCTGAGGATATCTTCTTTGTTTCGGCAATTCCTTGTACCGCAAAGAAATTTGAGGTAGGAAGACCCGGGCAGTCTGCCGCAGGTGTTCCCGATGTGGATGTGGCGATCACCACCCGTGAGGTTGGCAGAATGATTCAAAAGGCAGGTATTGATTTCCGTGCCTTGGCAGATGAAGCATTTGACGATCCGTTTGCATTTGGTAGCGGCGCAGGTGCTATCTTTGGAGCAACCGGCGGCGTTATGGAGGCTGCTCTTCGTACCGCAGCAGAGGTAATTGAGAACAAGCCTCTCGAAAAGCTTGACTTCAAGGAAGTTCGCGGTATCGAAGGTGTTAAGACCGCATCCTACAAGCTGGGTGATATCACTCTGAATGTTGCCGTCGCTTCCGGTACTGCCAATGCCAAGAAGGTTTTGGAGGCAGTAAAGGCAGGAGAGCTGGATGTTCAGTTTATCGAGATCATGGCTTGTCCCGGTGGATGTGTCAATGGCGGCGGTCAGCCGATCCAGCCCGCTTTGGTCAGAGAAACGGTCGATTTGAAGTCGGTAAGAGCTGCTGTTCTGTATAATGACGATGTCAATTGCGATGTTCGGAAGTCTCATGAAAATTCCGCAGTCAAGAAGCTGTATGATGAATTTTTGGGTGAGCCGAACAGCCATAAGGCGCACGAAATTTTGCACACCCATTATATCAAGCGCGGACTGTAATTCATTTTGAAAATCCGGCAGAAAAACGCATTGCGGATTTCTGCCGGATTTGTAATCTTTTTCTGTTCGAAAGGTTCACGAAAGTATGAAAGCACTGGAACAAAAAATCATTTCCGAATGCAAAATTTTAGAAGGAGATGTTTTGAAGGTCGATGGTTTTTTAAACCATCAGATCGATGTCTCCTTTATGAATGAGCTGGGAAAAGAGCTCTATCGTCTGTATCGGGATAGCGGTGTTACCAAAATTCTGACAATCGAAGCCTCTGGCATTGGCGTTGCCTGTCTTGCGGCAGTCAATTTTGATCCCATCGTGCCTGTCGTCTTTGCCAAAAAGCATTCGACCAAAAATATCAGTCCCGACCTGTATATGTCCAAAGCGGAATCCTATACTCATGGAAAAAGCTTTGACATTGTGGTAGCAAAGGAATATTTGCACGAAAACGATGTAGTTTTGATTATCGATGACTTTTTGGCAAAGGGAAATGCGATGAACGCCTTGATCGATTTGTGCGAGCAAGCCCATGCAAAAGTAGCAGGTGTCGGAATTGTCATCGAAAAGCTGTATCAAGACGGCGGAAATCAACTGCGGAAAAAAGGAGTTCGTGTCGAATCTCTTGCCAAAATCGCTTCTATGAGCAAAGAAGATGGCGTTTCTTTTGAATCGTAAACCAACGTATACTCAAATCTATCAAACATCCGTACATTTTTTGGTGTGTACGGATGTTTTTTTGAAAAGATTTCGGAAAAGAATTGACAACTACTTTTCATTATGATATAATATTATAAAGATATTATCATTGATTTCAAGAGGAGAATAAAAATGGGTCAGAATAAGTTAAAGCTTTTATTTGGTGTTCTCGCAATTGTTTTCGCTGTGGTTGCCGTTGCGTTGCTTTTGGTAGGAATTTTGGCAGTGCATTTTGATGAGGCAGCTCTTGTAAAGGTTCTTGTGATTATCATTTCTGTGATCTGCTTTATTATTGCCGCAGAAATGGTATATATGTTTTACATTGAATCCGACAGCGCTCCAAATTATTTCCTGTATAATGCGCAGACCAAACGGAATATTCCCGTTCAGAAAATGACCTTTCAAGTGATCAACAGCAGAATGAACCGCTATCTTTCCGGCTACGCTCCCAGCGAAGGAAAGTTGTGGACCGAGCGTATTTTTGATAATCCCTACTTAGAAATGGACGATAAGTTCAAGCCGGCTGTGGCATACAAGCTGCTGTACGATCTGGCAGAGCGGGATTCGGAACAGGGCTGGAAGTGCTTTGAGATCGCTTCGGAGGAAACCGTGGAATTTCTTTGCACTGCACTCGAAATGAATTACGATACCGATATGGCAAGAACCTTGCGCCAGATGAAGACATCGGCACCTTTGAACCTGAAATATGTACGGGATTACATTGTAAAAAACCGAAATTATTTAAAGAGCAAACTGTGTCATTATATTTACGATAATATTCAATTGTTCTGATTTTGTTTTTATGCAAATACCATGCCAAAATCGGCATGGTATTTGTGTTTATGAAACCTCCGCTCTCTCATTTTATCACAAAGTTATAGGAGTCGTATATGTTTTATATTCAGATAGCGGATATAACGGTCGGCATTGATAATCGCTATGAGTATGTTTATCATCTTTGCAAGAATTATATCATCACGGAGCCGTCAGCATGTGATATGCTCATTCGTGTAACCGAGGAAGAAATTCAAGCAGAGCAAAAGATCGCCGAAATACAGGTTTCTGCGGCGTACGCCGAAGGCGTTTGTGTGTACCGTGCGATTTGCAAGCAGCTGCCCGTTCGGTTCCAATCCTATTTGATGCACTGCGCCGTGATCGAATATGAGGGAAAAGGGTATGCGTTTGCGGCAAAAAGTGGGACAGGAAAATCCACGCATATCGCACTTTGGCAAAAGAGATTCGGTGAGGCGGTTCATATTGTCAATGGGGACAAGCCGATCATGCGTTTTATCGGAGATCAGCTGTATGCCTACGGAACGCCATGGTGCGGTAAGGAAGGCTTTAATACCAATACATCGGTTCCGTTGCATGCGCTTTGCTTTTTGGAACGCTCACCGACCAACTCCATCCGAAAAATCGGTGCCGATGAAGCGGTCATGAAAATTTTTCATCAGATCCTATCTCCCGAGGATATTGCAACGGTAGATGCGCTGTTTCCATTGCTAGACAGAACACTGCGACAGATCCCGTGCTATGTGCTTGGCTGTAATATTTCGGAAGAAGCGGCAGAGGTTGCTTATTCGGGCATGAATCAATAAAAAATAACCGTAAGAAAGGGAAATAACATGAAGATCAAACAGGGCTTTGTAGTCAGAGAAATTGCGGGAGAATGTGTTGTGGTCGCCTTGGGCGAGGCAAGCAAAATCTTCAATGGAATTATTAAATTAAATGAAACAGGCAAGATCATTTGGGAACAGCTCTCCCTCGGAAGCGATAAGGATACAGTGGTAGAAAAGATTCTTTCGGAATATGAGGTTGACAGAGCAACCGTGGAAGCGGATTTCGACCGCTTTGTGGAAACGTTACAAGGAGCCAATATTCTTGAATGAATAACGGAGAATTTTATTTAGCGGATGCCATTGAGGTGATCGAAGAGATTTTAAATGGCGGCGGCGAATTTCGAATGTATCCCAAGGGAACGAGCATGCTGCCGCTGATCGTGCAGGGAAAGGATTCGGTCGTTCTGAGAAAACGCACAGACCGTCCTGAGCAGCCCGCAAAAAAGCACGATATTGCTTTTTACCGTCGCTCCAATGGGCAATTTGTACTTCATCGTGTCATGAAGCGATGCAAGGACGGAACCTATGTCATGTGCGGGGATAACCAAGTGGACTTGGAAACGGGGATCCGCCCCGAGCAGATCATTGGCTATACCCATCAAATATATAAAGAAGAAAAATTGCTTTCTCTTTCTTCTTTTCGTTATAAGATCTATTGCTTTTTTTGGACATGTATGCCATATCGGCGAGGAATCAGATTTCTCAAACGTTGCCTATCCTTTATAAAACGCAAGCTTTTGGGAAATAAATAAGGATAGCTTTTATCGCATCCATACCGCAGATAGACAAAGTCATTTGCGGTATATTTTTTTGAGGAAGGTACCGAAATTATGCTGACTTATGCGGAATTAAAAAATAATCGTTCTATCAGAGAATACATTCAACGGGCGGATGAATCCTTACTGGCACTTGGCTATACCGAGCATAGCTTTGCCCATGTGGGAAAGGTTGCTCATTCCATAGAATATATCTTACGATCACTGAAGTATTCGGAGCATGACATTGAGCTTGCCAAGATTGCGGCATATATGCACGATATCGGAAATTTGGTCAACCGAGTCGATCATTCCCAAAGCGGTGCCATCATTGCTTTCCGTATCTTGGATAAATTGGGAATGGATGCCGCCGACATTGCTACCATTGTCACTGCTATCGGAAATCATGACGAAGGAACAGGCGTGCCGGTCAATCCCATTGCCGCCGCATTGATCCTTGCAGATAAATCTGACGTTCGGCGGAGTCGGGTGCGAAATCACGATATTGCCACCTTTGATATCCACGACCGAGTCAATTACTCCGCAACTCATTCCGAGCTCCATATACGGCAAGAAACAAAAGAAATTTGTCTGTCGTTGCAGATCGAAACCCAATACAGCTCGGTCATGGACTATTTTGAAATTTTTTTGGATCGCATGATCCTGTGCAGAAAAGCGGCAGAAAGGTTAGGACTGACCTTCCGTTTGACGATCAATGACCAACAATTGCTTTAATTTAAAAAAATTTTTCAAAAACCTATTGACTTTATCACTTTATCATGGTATCATATTAAAGCATTGAAATTAAAAAGGAGGCTAACATGGATCTGTTTGAAAATGAAGGATATCAATTATTGATCAAAGCCTTGGTTTCCATGGAAACCGAAGAAGAATGTAAGGCATTTCTGAATGACCTTATGACAAGGAAGGAGCTTGCCGATATTGCCCAGCGCATTCTTGTGGCAAAAATGCTGTCCGAGCAAGCCGTATATAATAAGATCGTAGAGGAAACAGGGGCCAGCACAGCAACGATCAGCAGAGTCAATCGCTGCTATCTTTACGGAGACGGGGGATATACCTCCGTGCTGAAAAAAATGAAAGAGGAATCGGTATGAATTTTTCCGAAGCTGTATTAAAGAACGACGAAAAAGCGATTTTTCAGTTGAGGGAGCTGTATAATCAATACGGATATTCGCTATATAAGGTCAGTAAATTTGAAGAATATGATCTTTACGCTCGTAATAAAAACTTTTTGGTCAGTCAAAATATTTTATCCTTTACCGATACCAACGGAAAGCTGATGGCATTAAAGCCCGATGTAACCCTTTCCATTATCAAAAACATCCCCGATCATGACACGGTAACACACAAATTTTGCTACAACGAAACGGTTTACCGAACATCCACCGATAGCGACGGATTTCGGGAGATCATGCAGACGGGGCTGGAATGTATCGGAGCCATTGATCTGTACGCCGAATGTGAAGTAATCATGCTTGCCATGCGAAGTCTCCAAACCATCAGCAACGCCTATATTTTGGATCTTTCCCATATGGGCATGCTGGAAGGTCTTTTGGAGGAAGCAGGAATTACAGGAGCCGATCGAACCGATTTTATACATTTGATCGAAAGTAAAAACACCCATTCTCTCATGGCTCTCTGCCAAGCAAAAAAAATCAGTGAAACGATGCAGGAAAATCTGCGTACCCTGACCGAGCTGTATTTGCCGATTCGGCAAGCGTTACCCGTATTGAAGGGAATTTTGATCGGTACCAAAATGCAACAGGCATATGAAAGCTTGCAAAGCATTTGCCAAGTGATGGAGCAATATTCCTTGGCGGATCACCTGTATTTGGATTTTTCGGTGGTCAATGATGTGAACTACTACGACGGGATCTGCTTCAAGGGCTTTGTCCATGAAATTCCCGAAAGCGTGCTTTCCGGCGGACGGTATGACCGCTTGCTCCACCGTCTTGAGAAAAAATCGGGAGCCATCGGCTTTGCCGTCTATCTGGATCGCTTGGAACGGCTGGAGGACGGAGCGGCAAGCACGGTCTATGATGCGGATGTCGTACTGCAATATGAGCAGGGAACCGATGCCAAAAAAATTCTCGAGGTGCAAAGCAGTCTGCATCGAGAAGGAAAGAGAGTCATTACACTCTCCTCCTTTGATCCCGCTTTGCGGTACCGACAGCTTATGAAATTAACCAACGGAGGAATAGAGATCCTTGAAACAAATGATTAACATTGCATTGCCGAAGGGAAGATTGGGCGAAAAGGCTTACGGCATATTCGAGCAAGCCGGCTTTGAATGCCCCTCCATTCATGAAGAAAGCAGAAAATTGATTTTTGAAAATGCAGAGAAGGGCGTTCGATACTTTTGGGTCAAGCCCTCCGATGTGGTCATTTATGTCGAACGGGGAGCCGCCGATATCGGAATTGCCGGAAAAGATATTATTTTGGAGTATCAGCCGGATATCTATGAGCTGGCAGATCTGGGAATCGGAAAATGCCGCATGGCAGTTGCCGCCAAAAAAGATTTTGTTGACCGTCGGGATCGCACCCTGCGGGTCGCTACAAAATTCCCAAATATTGCGAAAAGCTATTATGCGTCTCTCAGCCGAGAGATCGACATCATCAAGCTGAACGGATCCATTGAGCTGGCACCGATCTTGGGGCTGTCCGATGTTATTGTTGATATCGTCGAAACAGGGAAAACGCTTTTGGAAAACGATCTGGAGCCCAAAAGTGATATTGTCCCCATCAGTGCCCGTTTGGTATCCAATAAAGTAAGCTACAAATTTAAAAACGAAAGGATTCGGGGCATCTGCGAGCAGATCAACGAGGTACTGAAAGCCCGAGCCTGATAGCCTTAGATAGGAGAAGACCTATGATTCAAGTATTTCAATATAATGAAATTGAAGAAACGGAAATTTTTTCGAGAGCCATGGATGATACCAAGAGCATCGAATCGGTGGTGTTCGATATCATTGAGCAGGTAAAGCAGCGAAAGGATGAAGCGCTGTTTGAATATTGTCAGCGATTCGATCAGGTTTCACTGACCTCCTTGGAGGTATCCGAAGCAGAAATTGAAGAAGCCTTTGCCTCGGTCGAGCCGGAGTTTATCCGAATTTTAAAGGAGGCATCGGAAAATATCTATGCCTTCCATTCCAGACAGGTCAGAAACAGCTTTCTGATTAATGAAAAAAACGGTGTGGTGATCGGTCAAAAGGTGCTTCCGATCGAAAAGGTCGGACTGTACGTTCCGGGAGGTACCGCCGCCTATCCGTCCTCTGTTTTAATGAACTGTATCCCCGCCAAGATCGCAGGATGCAAAGAAATCGTCATGGTAACGCCCCCCTCTAAGGATGGGAAAGTAAATCCCGTTATCCTTGCGGCGGCAAAAATGGCAGGTGTAAAACGGATCTTCAAGGTTGGCGGAGCGCAAGCCATCGCCGCATTGGCATACGGTACCGAAACGATTCCTGCGGTGGATAAGATCGTAGGACCGGGCAACGCATTTGTTGCGGAAGCGAAAAAGCAAGTGTTCGGGAAGGTTTCTATTGATATGATCGCAGGCCCCAGCGAGATCCTTGTGATTGCCGATGGAACCTGTGACCCTGTTTGTATTGCGGCAGATCTGCTGTCTCAGGCAGAGCATGATAAAATGGCAAGTGCGGTGCTGGTTACCGACTCCGAAGCACTGGCACAGGCGGTTGCCGAAGAATTGGAAAACCAAATTCCGTTGCTGTCCCGTCAGGAGATCGCCAGAGCCTCAATTGACAATAACGGTAAGATCATCGTGACCGATTCCATTGACCAAGCTGTGGAGGTAGCCAATCACATTGCTCCCGAACACTTGGAGCTGTGTGTCGACGATCCCTTCCGCTATTTGGATCAGATTCATCATGCAGGTTCTGTCTTTATGGGCAAATATTGTCCGGAAGCACTGGGAGATTATTTTGCGGGTCCCAACCACACCCTTCCTACCAGTGGTACCGCTCGTTTTTCCAGTCCGCTTTCGGTGGATGATTTCGTAAAGAAAACGCAGTTTACCTACTACACCAAGGAAGCTTTGGAAAAGGTCAGCAAGGACATTGAATTTTTCGCCAACAAGGAAGGGCTTGGGGCACATGCCAAAAGTGCTGTGATCCGATTTGAAGCAAAGCAGGAGAAAAAATGAGTCGCTTTATCAACCAAACATATGCCAAGCTAGAAGCGTATACTCCGGGAGAACAGCCGAGCAATATGAAATACATCAAACTGAATACCAATGAATCGCCCTTTCCGCCTTCTCAGGGCGTCATTGAAGCGATCCATAAGGATGCGGTATCACAGCTGAATCTGTACCCCGACCCCACCTGTCAAAAGCTGAAGGAGAAACTGGCACAGCTGTATTCCGTCGGGGCGGATCAGGTCTTTGTTTCCAACGGTTCGGACGATATTTTGAATTTTTCCTTCATGGCATTCTGTAATTCTGCGGATCATCCTGTCAAGTTTCCCGCAATTTCCTATGGCTTTTACCGTGTTTATGCCGAGCTGTACGGTGTTCGGTATACTGCGGTTCCTTTGCGAGACGATTTCTCTCTTGATATCGAGGATTATACAGGGAATGATTCCACCGTGGTGATCGCCAACCCCAACGCACCGACAGGCTTGGCTCTGTCCAAAAAGGAGATTGAGCGTATCGTTTCCGCCAACCCGGATCATGTGGTCTTGATCGACGAGGCATATGTAGATTTCGGCGGAGAATCTTGCTTGGACTTGATTGACCGTTACGACAATTTATTGGTTGTCAGAACCTACTCCAAATCACGCTCCATGGCTGGTGCAAGATTGGGCTTTGCCTTCGGCAACGCAGAGCTGATCCGAGATCTGGAGAAAATCAAATTTTCCACCAATCCGTATAATATCAACCGCTTGACTTTGCTGGCAGGGGAAGCGGCAATTGACGATGATGCGTATTATATGCAAAATTGCTCTGTGATTGCACAGACGAGAGAGGATGTTCAAAGAGAATTAAGACAGCTTGGCTTTGTCTGTACCGATTCCAAGGCGAATTTTATCTTTGCCAAGCACCCAAATTTGGACGGCGAAGCTCTGTACCAAACCTTAAAGGAGCGAGGGATACTGATACGGCATTTTCAGTCCGAACCGATTAAAGAATACAATCGGATCACTGTGGGAACCAAGGAGCAAATGGATTGCTTGTTGCGCGAGATCTCGCTAATTTTAAATAAAAAAGATAAAAAGGAACATAAAAATGAGGACTGCTGAAATTATCAGAAAAACTGCGGAAACCGATATTACGCTGGAATTATCTCTGGACGGAAGCGGCATAGCGGATGTGAAAACCGGTTGCGGATTTCTCGATCATATGCTGACCTTGTTGGCTTCCCACGGCAACTTTGACCTGAAGGTTCGGTGCCAAGGCGATACCGATGTGGATTTTCATCACAGCGTAGAGGATGTGGGCATTTGTTTGGGACAAGCCTTTGCCAAGGCGATCGGTGAAGCAAAAGGAATTACGAGATACGGAAGCATGCTGCTGCCTATGGACGAAGCCTTGATCCTTTGTGCCGTTGACATCTCGGGGCGTGAGCATCTCTCCTTTGGCTTGAACATTCCGGCAGAAAAGATCGGAGAATTTGATACCGAGCTGGCGGAGGAATTTTTCTGTGCTTTGGTCCGTCACGCAAAGATCTGCTTGCACCTGCAACAGCTTGCGGGCAAGAATTCTCACCACCTGATAGAAGGAGCCTTCAAGGCTTTTGCGCATGCAATGGAAACCGCAGTGCGTATTGATACAGAGCATGCTCAAAAAATTCCTTCTTCCAAGGGGATGCTGTTATGATTGCTGTCATTGACTATGGCGTCGGAAATTTGTTTTCTCTGCAAAGCTCCTTTCACGCTATCGGTGCCGAGGTTACCGTTACCTCCGATCCTCACATCATTGCTTCTGCGGAACGGATCCTTCTGCCCGGTGTAGGTGCCTTTTCCGATGCGGCAAGAAAATTGCGGGAAAGCGGCTTGGATCGTGTCATTCTGAAGGAAGTAGCAGAAGGGAAGCCCTTACTGGGAATCTGTCTCGGCATGCAGATGCTGTTTGAAAAAAGCTATGAATACGGAGAGCATACAGGACTCGGCTTGATCCCGGGCAGGATTCAACCCATCCGAAGCGTCATTCCGCAGGATTTGAAGATCCCCCACATCGGATGGAATCCACTTCACCTGCAAACGCCCAAAGATCCGCTGTTTCGCTATGTCAATGAAGGAGACTGCGTATATTTTGTGCATTCCTTTTATGCAGCGGACTGTGAGCCGTATATCATCGCTACCGCAGAATACGGAACGGAATTAACGGCAGCCGTACGGAACAAAAACGTATGGGGCGCACAGTTTCATCCCGAAAAAAGCGGAGCGGTTGGACTTTCCATGTTAAAAGCATTTTGTGAAACCTGAAGGAGCCATTATGAATCTGATACCCGCAATTGATCTGATCGGCGGACAAGCCGTTCGATTAAAAAAAGGCGATTACAACCAAGTAACCGTTTATAGCAAAGAGCCTGTCGAGGTTGCGAAATCCTTCGAAAAGCAGGGAGCATCCTTTTTGCATATCGTCGACCTGGACGGTGCCAAAAACGGCAGTACCGCCAATTTTTCAACGATTGAAGCCATTGTCTCTCAAACGAATCTCTCCGTAGAGGTCGGCGGCGGAATCCGAACGATGGAAACCGTCGAAACCTATCTGTCCTTGGGCGTTGACCGTATTATATTAGGAACAGCGGCAGTGACCGATCGTGAATTTTTAAAGCAAGCGGTTGAAAAATATCCCAAGCAAACCGCAGTCGGCATTGATATCAGGGACGGCTTGGTCGCTATTAAGGGGTGGACGGAGGTCTCAGACCTATCTTGCTTTGATTTTTGCCGTTTTGTGGAGAATATCGGCGTGCAAACGGTCATCTGCACCGACATTTCCAAGGACGGGATGATGTTGGGAACAAACTTGCAGCTTTACCGTGATCTATGCCGAGAATTCCACATGAACATTATCGCATCGGGCGGTGTTTCCACCATGGAGGATATCCAGAAGCTCTCCGAAATCAAACTTTACGGTGCCATCCTCGGAAAGGCGCTTTACACAGGCTCCATTGACCTTGCCGAAGCCATTGCAAAAACAAAGGAGAATACATGATTACCAAACGAATCATCCCTTGTCTGGATGTCAAAAACGGACGTGTGGTCAAGGGCGTCAATTTTTTGGATGTCAAGGATGTTTCCTCACCCATTGCACTCGCAGAATTTTATAGCTCCTGCGGTGCTGATGAGCTGGTTTTTTATGACATCACCGCATCCTACGAGGAGCGCTCTCTTTTTACCGATATTTTACGCCAAACGGCAGAGCGTGTTTTCATTCCGCTTACCGTTGGCGGCGGGATCCACTCCACCGACGATTTTGATCGGGTATTAAAATGCGGAGCGGACAAGGTCAGCGTCAATTCGGGAGCTATTGCCAACCCGAACTTGATCTATCAGGCGGCAAAGAAATACGGCGATCAGTGTGTGGTTTTGTCGGTCGATATTAAGCGTGTCAATGGCGTTTTCCACGTCTTTAACAAAGGCGGACGGGAAGATACCGGCATGGAAGCCATCGAATGGATCAAACGGGGCGTTTCCAACGGTGCCGGTGAGATCGTCGTCAACAGCATTGATACAGACGGTGTAAAAAAAGGCTTCGATCTTGAAATGCTGGAGGCAGTATGCAAGGCAGTCAACGTGCCGGTCATCGCCTCAGGCGGTGCGGGATGCATCGAAGACTTTGTCACACTGTTTCATGAGCTTCCTTCCGTGGATGCCGGCTTGGCGGCATCTATCTTCCACTTCGGAGAGGTTGATATTAAAGAATTAAAGCAGCGGCTTGCCGCCGAAGCCATCCATGTCAGACTATAATTTATACGGAGAAAAAATATGCTTACCATTAACGAATTGAAATTTGATGAAAAGGGATTGATTCCCGCAGTTGTGGTCGATGCCGCCACCAAAAAAGTATTAACGGTCGCCTATATGAATCGGGAGAGCTTGGAGATCAGCATGAAGGAGGGAACCACCTGCTTTTGGTCAAGATCTAGACAATGTCTGTGGAGAAAAGGGGAGACCTCCGGCAATAAACAGCATATTGTAAGTATCGTTGCCGATTGCGATCGGGATGCCCTGACCGTTTCGGTCTATAAGGACGGTCCCGCTTGCCATACAGGTGCCGATTCCTGCTTTAACGATCCTGTGTATATCAATGATGCCGAAGGCGAATTTTCGCTGGATGCTCTGATGAAGGTCATCGAAGGAAGAAAACTTGAGAAAAAGGAAGGCTCTTATACCACTTATTTGTTTGAAAAGGGAATTGATAAAATTCTGAAAAAGGTGGGAGAGGAATCCACCGAGGTCATTATTGCGGGAAAGGCTGACGATAAGGCAGAAACCATTTATGAAATTGCCGATCTGGTTTATCATGTCATGGTCTTAATGATCGAAATGGGGATTTCTTTGGACGATATCCGTGCCGAATTGGCTTCCCGCCATGTAATCGATCATAAGGTCAAGCAGGAGAAAATGACAAAATGATCCCCCGCTGTAATTTGCATACCCATACCACCTTCTGCGACGGAAAAAGCACCGCTACGGAAATGGTCGTCTCCGCCATACAGCTCGGCTGTACGACCCTTGGCTTTTCGGGTCATGCGCCGGCATCCGAGCTTGCGGGGCAGGAATTGTGGTGTATGGATCCAAATACATTACAGGCATATTGGAACGAGATCGGACGACTGAAGCAAGCATATCGGGATTCAATTGAGATCCTTTGTGGGGTGGAAATGGATTATTATTCCGATCCGCTTCCCGTAAAGCCCGAATATATCATTGGCTCGGTTCACCAAATCAAAAAAAACGGCATGGAATTTGCCATTGATTTGGCACCCGAGGAATTGTCCCGAGGGATCCAACTGCTGTTTGACGGCGATGTGTGGTCTTTTGTCAAGCGATATTATGAAATGGTCTCCGAGATCGTGTCCAAAACCAAGTGCGACATTGTAGGACATTTCGACCTGCTGACCAAATACAACGAGTACAGTCGATATTTGGATGAATCGGATCCCCGCTATATTTCGTTAGCATATGAGGCATTGGATTCCCTCTTGGAGCAGGATACTCTGATTGAGATCAATACAGGTGCCATCTCCCGAGGATGGAAAAAAGCGCCCTATCCGGCACCGTTTATCCTCAAGCGGATCGCACAAAAAAACGGACGTGTGATCTTAAACAGTGACGCCCATCATGCGCAAGCTCTGCTGTGTCACTTTGCGGAATCGGTTGAATTGGCACGCACTTGCGGTATTCGTGAGCTTTGGGTCGTCCAAAACGGTCAATTTGCTCCGATTTCCATTTAATTCTTCAACAAACTCAAAAAGGAATGGTTCATGATAAACCATTCCTTTTTATTTTCGGAATTTTTTGCTTTTCGTGTTAAGTGTCGTAATCCGTAACAAGAATTACAATGTGTATTTTTCTCTGCTTCCGACCATTCTATGATTGGAGGGAAAAGAAAAATGAAAAAATTATGGTATGCATTCACAATAGGCATTCTTTGCCTTTCCATTTGCTTGATGTCGGTATCCGCCATAAGCGATACTCCCCACAACTGGTATTGCCCACGGAACAAAGAACACAAGCAGCCTCTTGCCGACCGTACACTGCAATTTATTGAGCAGTATCACGCATATTATGTGGACCTTTGGCATGGAGATAATGCCGAAGAAAAGGTGGTTTATCTGACCTTTGATGCGGGATATGAAAACGGAAACGTAGCAAAGATTTTGGATATATTAAAGCAAGAACAGGTTCCCGGGGCATTTTTTGTTTTGGGGCACTTGATCAGCAGTCAGCCCGATCTGGTTCGACGGATGCAACAGGAAGGACACATTGTTGCCAATCACACCTATCATCATAAGGACATGACAACACTCGATCAATTCGAGCAATTTCAAGAGGAACTGAGCTCCTTAAAGGAGCTCTATCATCAAACGACAGGTGCGGAGATGGCAAACTATTACCGTCCCCCCGAAGGAAAATTTGACGAGCGATCCTTAGAGTTTGCCAACCGTATGGGCTATCAAACGATTTTTTGGAGCTTGGCATATGCCGACTGGGACAATAACAACCAACCCTCAGAGGATTTTGCCATGAAAAAGATCATGGATCATATGCACAATGGAGCGATCATCCTGCTTCACCCGACCTCGGAAACTAACACCAAGATCATGGCACCGCTGATCCGAGAATTAAAGGCTTGCGGATATCGGTTCGGAACCTTGGATGAATTGACCAATGAAGCTCCGTAACAAAGTAGGCTGTTGGCTTCTGACCTGTTGTTTTCTGTGGAATTTTTTTACCGCTCCGACGTTTTCATCGGAAGCATATGGACATGTGTACTGCCGAAGCTCCGCCAAGGAAAAACAGATTGCCCTGACCTTTGATGACGGACCTCATCCCAGATATACGAAGGAAATTCTTTCGATCTTAGAGGAATATCATATTCCGGCAACCTTTTTTATTATCGGTATCAATGCCGAGCAATATCCCGATATGCTACAAAAGATCGTGGATTCCGGCTGTGAGATAGGCAATCACACCTATTCTCATAAAAGGATCAGCAGCCTGTCCGAAGAAGAATTGACTAAGGAGATCATACGGTGTGAGGAAGCCCTCTATCGGTTGGTCGGGATACGCCCACATGTGTTTCGCCCGCCCGAAGGCATGATGAATCCCTCCTTGCAAGCATTGATGAATAAAAAACGCTATCATGTGGTGCTTTGGAGCATCGACACGCTGGATTGGGCATTGAATCCTTCCTCCGCCATTACGCAGACCGTAATGAAGGAGCTAAAAGGAGGAGATATTATTCTGATGCACGATTATGTATCGGGAGGAAATACCACCTGCGATGCGCTTCGTCGGATCATTCCCGAAATTTTGGCAAAAGGCTATGAATTTGTTACGGTCTCTGAACTGATTCAAGGGGATAGCCCGTGATCGGTGCTATCCCCTTGCTGTAATTAGCAGAATTATTCACATTCGGATTCTGTTTCGTCGGTTGCTTCGATCTCATCCGATGCTTCCGACGGTATTGCTTCTTGCGTCTGATAAGGAGCGATCATATAACGGTCGATAACGGGGTAGGCGGCATAAGTCGTGATAAATCCGATCACAGCGAGCAGATAGACCAACGGCAAGACCAAAGGCACAGCTACGCCCATCGGAACCAATAGGATGATCAACAGCACATGGAGCCCCAACAAAAGAAGGATCCCCAACCCGGCCATAAGGTTTCTCTTGATCCCCAATACCGTAAAGATCAAAGAATTTTTTAATATCTTCCAATTTTTCAGGTCAAATGTGATGAGCAGATGATACATGTAAAAGCGCATCACCAAATAGAGAAGACCGATGGCAAAGATGGCAAAGTACATAAAATCTGTGCCGAATGAGCCGGTTCGGAAATAGAAGAAAATAAAATCAATGATCAAAACGGCACTGAACAGGAAATCCAACAGCCCCAGCCAAAATGCTTGCTTGAGGTTCCGCTTGATCGCATAGAAATAATCCGAGAACACAAATACCGCATCTCCGCGGAACAGTCCCCGCAATACATATTTGGCACCGACATTTTGCCAACCGAAGGTGAGTGCCAAAAAGAGGATCAATCCGATCATCAAAGCGGTTGCCCACGGACTGAAGATGGGAAGCTCCATCTGTATTCCGGCCATATCCAAGGCGGAGGTCAGGGCAGGGGAGGGATGGATCTTCGAAATACCGTAAAGCGGCGCATAGAGCGCATCGGTTACCGACGGTGTTTTGGTTCCCATAAAATACAGCCCCGCAATGATCAGGATCGGGATGATCTGAAAGAGCATCAAAAGATTCAATTGAAGTAATTGCGTAAATTTTCGCTTGAACAAAATGAAAAAGAATTTTAAGGTGGGCTTTCGATTCTCTACCTCATAAACGCCTTTTCCATCCCGATTCATGTCAAACAGCTTAAATTTTTTTGTCTTTTTTTCGTTTCTGCGACTGCTCAATGTTTTTGATTCCTTTTTTATAAATTATAAATAAAATTATGATTTCGATTTTCCCAATTCATCCGCACGCTCGGTGCATGCGATCATAGCCTCTCGGATCGTTTCGTCAAAGCCACGCTCGTTCAATATCCTCA
Organism: Oscillospiraceae bacterium; assembly: GCA_015063535.1. Lineage (GTDB taxonomy): Bacteria > Bacillota > Clostridia > Oscillospirales > CAG-272 > HGM12713. The sequence goes on along the minus strand of SVTY01000001.1, from coordinate 115,918 downwards.
ACGCCTGCTCAGTGGTTCCGCCCTTCGATGCCACCTTGTCGATCAATGCCTTCGGTGTTTCACCGCATTGCTTTAACAACTGTGCGGAGCCGATGATAACATCGCATACAACCTCAAGAAGATCCGATGTTAAGCCTTGCGCCAACGCCCCTTGACAAATGGCATGAACAAATTGAAACACATAGGCAGGGGAAGAAGAGGTAACACCGATCATACGGTTCATTTCTTTCTCTCGAATCATCACAATACTGCCGGCAGAGCGAAATACCTCCTGAACAAAGGCAATATCCTCCGAGGAGGCAGTTTCATTTTGACAGATCAGCGAAACCCCCGCTCCTACCGTCATCGGCAGATTGGGTAAGACTCGTATAACACAGGCACCGCCCAGTGCATCGGAGATGTACTTTGACTCCACGCCCGCCGCAATGGAAATATACAGCTTAGAGGCATACGAGGGCGCTTGCTTGATCTCTGCCATGATCTCCGGGAAATTTTGAGGCTTTACGGAAAGCAGAAGACAATCCGATGCCTCCACCGCCTCTGGAATGCTTCGGGCAAAGGTGGAGAGCTTGACGATCTTCTCCGATAAGGAATCGTATTGGCTTGTATTTTTATCAAACAAGGTCAATCCCGCAAGAGAGAGACATGGGGAAGCGACCATTCCGGCAAGAATAGATTTTGCCATATTCCCAACGCCGATCACAGCAAAATTTCGATTCATTTTTCACAGCTCCGTACAAGAATTTCACAAAATTGTGTTACCATTATATCACAAATATTTGAATAAAGCATAAATACTTTTTGCTTATTTTTTGAAGATTCGAAAAAAAGTCCACGTTGTCAAATAAACGCTCACCGATTTGCCCGTAAGATCTCAAAGGCAAACACTGCGGCAGCGGCAGAGGTAGACAGCGAGCCGCCAAAGGAGCTGCCGTAATCGATACGCACGATCCGGTCGGCGAGATTCAGAATATTGCGGGAGATCCCTCGTTTTTCTCCTCCCAAAATGACCAATAACGGCTTTTTTAGGTCGGTATCGAACAAGGATTCCGAGTCACGAATGCCGGCACAGATAACAGAATAGCCCCTTTTATGAAACAAATCGATTGCTTCCGTTGCCTCACAGGTAAATAACCGCATCAGCTCGGAGGTTCCCGCCGAAGAACGGGCAACCACTCCCGCAGCACCCATCCAATTGCGTGCACCAAGGATCAAGCCGTCCACGCCTGCGGCGTATAAGGATCGAATGGCGTATCCGAAGTTATACGGATCCTCCACGCCCTCCAAAATGAAATAGACCCCATTCGGTAAAATGTCTACTTCGGAAAGCATCGGTAAATTGCGATCCGTACATTCCGCCACGATCCCTCCGTGCGTATTTCCAACCGTTATCCGATCAATTTCTTCTCTGGAAACCGTCTCAATAAAAAAGTCCAACTCTTTGGATTTTTTTTGTAAAAAATTAAATTCTCCTTGCTTCGTTCGAAGTTTATCTGCATCAAAAAGTATTTTTAAAATTTTTCGATCATTTTTCTGTGCTTCAATTCCTTTGATTAATGCAGAGATAGAGGGCATGCCTTCAAACAAATTGGAATTTACAAACTTTACAGTTTCTTTTTGCATAAAAACCTCATACAAACAATAATAAATACGATGTAAAAACCATATATTTATAAGGAATAACTATATGGGAGATTCTGAATTATGATGTACATTTCATCGGGAAAAGAACGGTGTGTTTTACTGGCTGAATATCTTGTAGAATATAAAGCAACAGTACGTTCGGTTGCCAATCATTTTGGAATCAGCAAAAGCACGGTACATAAAGATATTACGCAAACACTAAAAAAAATAAATAAGCCATTATATTGGCAGGCAAAAGAAATTTTGGAGCTGAATAAAAAAGAACGGCATATTCGAGGCGGAGAAGCTACAAGAATTAAATATAGCGCACATAAAGAAAGATAATCGACACAACTTTCAATCCCCCCTGATTATACAAAATTTGCATTTTGTATAATTATATTTCTTTCGTAAAATACGGTATTTTTTATTTTATCACATTCCCTTACCTTTGTCAAGAACTCCATGAAATTTTACATTCTTCTGCTCTTTTATTTAAAAAATTACAAATAAATTAAAAAAGCTCTTGATTATTGTTTAATAATCTGTTATAATTGTTTTACAATATTATTTTCATTGGAGGATGTTACATCATGGCATTAAAAATGAGGTTTCTGTACTATTCCGGTAAAGGTAAAATGAAAGCAATGGCTGAGGTGGTTAAGAAAGAGTTTGATCTTTCTCTAAACTATAACGCTATTGATATTGTTCCCCCTGCATATTCTTGTGAGAATGAGCGACTGGTTATTTTGGCAATCTCCGGCAAAGGTGAGCCGGATGATATCCTTCGCCGCTTTTGCTCCGAATTAAATAAGAAAAAGGCACAGAATGTTGCTTTATTGATCGATGGAGATGAAAAATTGGGCACTTTCCTTTTGAATGTTTTAAACGAAGCCGGAACCAATGTAATTACGCCCGTTAAGTACATAAAGCTCGGAGGTCTTCCGTTTTTGGGCGGAAAGCTATCCGATGCGGAAAAGCAAGATTTGATTGCTTGGGTACAATCGGTAATCGACAACCTTCAGTAAAAAACAGTAAAAAACAGTGGCAATGAAAAAACATTGTCACTGTTTTGTATAATAAAAGAATCTTTTGGATAAAGTTTTCTTCTCAGCCTTGATTTTTTCAATAGGCTATGATATAATAATTAAAGTAATTGAAAAAGCCAGCTGTATCAAATTTCAAGGAGAAACATAAATGTCTAAAATTGCTGTATTGATCCCTTGTTATAATGAGGCGATCACAATTGAAAAGGTTGTAAAAGATTATCATGCTGCTTTGCCTGAGGCAGATATTTATGTATATGATAACAATTCCACAGACGGTACGGATGAAATCGCACGCAAGGCAGGCGCCATTGTTCGTTATGAATACCGTCAAGGAAAAGGAAATGTGATCCGTTCCATGTTTCGAAATATCGATGCGGATTGTTATCTCATGATCGATGGGGACGATACCTATCCTGCCGAAAATGCAAGAGAAATGTGTGATCTTGTCTTAAACAAAGGTGTGGATATGGTAATCGGAGATCGCCTTTCTTCTACGTATTTTCAGGAAAACAAAAGACCGTTTCATAATGCGGGAAACAAGAGCGTTCGCTTTTTGATCAATAAGATTTTTAAAAGTAACGTAAAGGATATCATGACAGGCTACCGTGCATTCAGCCGTCCGTTTGTAAAGAACTTCCCTGTTCTCTCCAAGGGGTTTGAGATCGAAACGGAAATGACGATCCATGCCTTGGATAAGAATTTTCTATTGGAGGAGATTCCCGTGGAATATCGGGATAGACCGGAAGGCAGCGTTTCCAAGTTGAATACGGTATCCGACGGTATCAAGGTCATTATGACGATCTTTCGGCTATTTTCCGAATACCGTCCCCTTCGTTTTTTCTCGATTTTAGCGTCTCTCATGAGTGTTTTGGGAATTGGGTTTATGATTCCCGTCTTAATTGATTATTTTAAAACCGGATTGGTTTATCGCTTCCCTACTCTGTTTGTTTGCATTGGTTGTCTGATTATCGCCGCTCTGCTGTTTGCTTGCGGCATTATCTTGCATGCGGTTGCCAAAAAGCATAAAATGCTGTTTGAATTGTTGATGAATCGGTGATTACGCAATCGAAAAAAAGAACGAGATTTTTCTCGTTCTTTTTTTTAAGTTTTTTTAAAATAATCGGAAAGGTTATTGTAAAAAAGCAGAAACTATGATATAATATAAGGTGGAATTTTTTATACACGAGGTTATAACAAGGATTATGAAATATTTGGTATTAATTCCCGATGGAATGGCAGATGAGCCGATTGCTGAATTAAATGGCTTGACCCCTATGCAAAAAGCAAACAAGCCGAACATGGATGCGCTTGCCGCAAAATCCGTTGTCGGAACGGTGTCGAACGTACCTCAGGGCATGGTGCCGGAAAGCGATACCGCCAACATGGCAATTCTTTCGTTTGATCCGAAGATCTATTCCAAGGGACGTTCTCCGTTAGAAGCCGTCAGTATGGGGATTGAGATGCAGTCGGATGAAACCGCATATCGCTGCAACGTGGTAACCTTAACCGAGGACGAGGAAAACTACGAGGATAAGATCATTCTCGATCACAGTGCTGATGAGATCACGACCCCCGAGGCGGATCGTTTGATCCAAGCACTGGAAGAAAAGCTCGGCAATGATTACCGCAAGTTTTACACCGGCGTCAGCTACCGCCATTGCTTGATCTGGAAAAATGGAAACGACCGCTATAACTTTATGCGTCCGCATGATATTTTGGGCAAGCGGATCGGCGAGTATCTTCCACGCTCTTCCGACGGAGGCGAGGAGTTTTTGAAGCTGATGAAGGCAAGCTATGAGATCTTAAAGGATCATCCCGTGAATCTGGATCGAAAAGCAAGAGGCTTGAAGCCTGCCAACTCCGCATGGCTTTGGAGCCCCGGAAAAAAGCCGCAGCTTCCCTCCTTTAAGGAAAAATGGGGCTTGAATGCCGCAGTTATTTCCGCTGTCGATCTGATCAAAGGAATCGGACTTTGCGCCGAGATGGAATCCATTGACGTGGAAGGCGCAACGGGAAATGTACATACCAATTATGTAGGAAAGGCGAATGCTGCCATTGAGGCGTTCCGCCGCGGTATTGAGTTGGTCTATGTGCATGTGGAGGCCCCCGATGAATGCGGACATCGAGCAGAAATCGAGAACAAGGTAAAATCCATAGAGCTGATTGACGAAAAAATTCTAGCACCTGTATATGCGTATCTGAAGGAGTGCGGAGAACCGTTTAAGATCATGATCCTTCCCGATCATCCTACCCCGATCGCCATTCGCACCCATTCCATTGATCCGGTTCCGTTTATGATCTATTCCTCCGAAAAGGAATGTGACGGAATTGCTGCCTTCGACGAATTCACCGCTCGAAGCACTCGGCACTACATTCCTAATGGCTATACGCTGATGGGACATCTTATTGAACAATAACGTCAGAAGCCAATGAAGCCTTCATTGTGCTTCGGAAAGGATCGAAATCCGAAATGTCTGAATTAAACAAAAACGAACAGGAAGCCTTCCATGAGGAGCTTCCTCCATCAGACACCGTAGTTGAACCCACCGATCCAAGACCCAAAAATTTCTTTTTAAAGGAAGCCTTGGATTATATTGAAATATTTGTTTTTGCGGTTTGCTTTGTGATCGTATTGTTTTCCTTCGCCTTTCGGTTATGTACCGTAAACGGAGGCTCGATGGAAAATACCCTTTACGGAAACGAGACATTGATCGTATCGGATCTGTTCTATACGCCAAAAAGCGGAGATATCATCGTATTTCATCAAACAGGAGCCTTGAATGAGCCCGTGGTGAAGCGTGTGATTGCCACAGAGGGAGAAACCGTACAGCTTTCCTATACAGCCACTTCGATGAAGGTTACTGTTACGGATGAGAACGGAACTGAAGTATTGACCGAAGAATATATAAAATATGAGGGCTATCCGTTGTACAGCTATCCGCAAAGCTATGTAGTTCCTGAGGGGCATCTGTTTGTTATGGGCGATAACCGCAATGCCTCCAAGGACAGCCGACACCCCGATATTGGATTTGTGGACAGCAGACGGGTACTGGGAAGGGTTCTTTTACGAACAACACCTCTTTCCCGTTTTGGAGCCGTTGAGTAAGCTTATCAAAAAAGGAGAACTTTGTATGCCATCGCAACACATTCAATGGTTTCCGGGACACATGGCAAAAACAAGACGCCTGATTACCGAGAATCTAAAAAATGTAGATGCTGTGATCGAGCTGTTGGATGCCAGAATCCCATATAGCTCCCGCAATCCCGAGATCTCCCGCATTTGCGCCGAAAAGCCTTCTATTATTTTGTTGAACAAGGCAACACTTGCCGATCCGTCCGTGACAAAAGAATGGGAAAAGCGGTATACCAATCAACACACCGTTTGTATTGAGACGGATTGTATCAGTGGGATGGGAATTTCCAAGATATCCCCTGCCCTTCGAGCACTTTGCTCGGAAAAGCTGGAGCGATACGAGCAAAAAGGAATGGTCGGTCGATCTCTGAAGGCAATGGTCGTAGGGATCCCGAATGTGGGAAAATCCTCTTTAATCAACAAGCTATGCGGAAATAAAAAAGCAAAGGTCGAAAACCGTCCGGGGGTTACTTTGGATAAGCAGTGGGTTTCTACCGATATCGGAATTTTGCTAATGGATATGCCTGGTGTGCTTTGGCCTAAGTTTGATGAACAGCAGGTAGGAGAAAATTTGGCGATCACAGGAGCGATCAAGGATGATGTTTTGGACATTGAAGAGATCGCTACCGCTTTATGTGCTAAGCTTCGGAAGCGGTATCCCGAACTGTTATGTCAGCGGTATAAGCTGGAGTCTGTTCCCACGGAGGAAGCTGTCGATTCGTATGAGCTGTTGAAAATAATCGGTAAAAAACGAGGCTTTTTGATAAGCGGCGGCGAGGTGAATACCGAACGGACAGCAAACATGCTGATTGAGGAATTTCGCTCCGCCAAGCTTGGTCGTATTTCGTTGGATTTCACCAATGATATCACATAATAAGGGAAACACATGAAAAATCTGGAATATACATTGGAAAAGGAATTGATCGATCAAGGCTATGCCATAGTATGCGGCGTAGATGAGGCAGGACGGGGACCGTTGTGCGGTCCTGTTGTTGCGGCAGCGGTGATTTTGCCCGATGGCTTATTTTTGGAAGGACTTAATGATTCCAAAAAATTATCCGAAAAAAAGCGAGAACAGTTGTTTGATCGTATTTGCGAGTCGGCAGTTGCGTATTCGATCGCCGAAAGCTCCGTGGAGGAGATCAATCAAACGAATATATTGGAAGCCACGCTGTCTGCCATGCGCAAGGCGATACAGGGGCTTTCAACCAAAGCGGATTTTGCGTTAATTGATGGCAATATTGCAAGGGGCTTTTCTCTCCCTGCCAAAGCGGTTATTCACGGTGATGCGATCTCTCCGTCTATTGCCGCCGCTTCAATTTTGGCAAAGGTGACCAGAGACCGTGCGTGCTTGTCGCTGGATCAACAGTATCCGCAATATGGAATCGCTCGCCACAAGGGATACGGAACCAAAGAGCATATGGAGGCATTGCGTCTTTACGGCCCTGCCCCCATTCACCGAACAAAATTTATTCGTTTTTTACAGGATAGTGAAACATGAAAACAAACGAGTTGGGAAGCCTCGGCGAAACAACTGCGGCGAAATTTCTGAGAAAAAACGGATATAAAATTTTAGAGCGGAACAAACACGAATCTCATGATGAGATCGATATTATTGCCAGCAACAAAGAATATATCGTTTTTGTAGAGGTAAAAACACGCTCCGTGGTTTCTGCCGATTGCTATCTTCCGTACGGAGCTCCGTCAGCCGCTGTCAACCGAACCAAGCAGTTGCGGCTTCTTCGTGCGGCAAGGGCGTATCTTCGAAAGGAATCCTCAAAAGGCAAACAGCCTCGTATGGATGTGATCGAAATATATTATCATAAAACCTCGGGAAGTATTTTGAAAATCAACCACATACCGGATGCCTTTGGAGTGAAATAATCATGATGCTTTCTCTTGCCGATCTGCACTGCGATACCCTCTATGAATTGTTCGCTAAAAACCAATCACCGAATGATCGGACACTTGCCGTTCGATGGAATGATACCGTAACATCGGTGTACCGATTCTACTTACAGATCGCCGCCATATGGTGTGCGGATTCTCTTTCGGATGAGCAGGCGTTTCAGCAATGTCTTTCTATTTTGGAACGATTAGAGAATCATCCCTTTTCAAAGCTTCTGTGCCGTTCCGATGCAGTTTCTTCCCTCCAAAAGCCAATCTCTTTGTTTTTGGCAGTGGAGGATGCGAGATTGCTTGCTCAAGACATTGACCGTTTAGCGGTTTTGCGACAAAAAGGGATTCGATTTTTAACTTTGCTCTGGAAAGGTTGTTCCTGTATCGGAGGCGCATATGATACTGAGACGGGACTTACTGACTTCGGAAAACAGGTTGTAAAACGGTGCACCGAATTGGGGATTGTACCAGATATCTCTCACGCTTCTCTCAAAAGCGCACAGGAGATCATCGAAGAGGCAGACGGGCATCCTGTCATTGCCTCTCATTCCAATGCCTTTCAAGTGTTTCCACATCCGAGAAATCTCAATGATTCCCTGTTTGATATGGTTCGAAGCTCTGGCGGCTTGGTAGGGATCAATTTATATGTTCAGCACTTGGGGAGCGGTCATTTGAAAGGCACAGAAACCGAGATCATCCTTCGGCATATTGATCATTTTCTCTCTTTGGACGGAGAGAATACACTTTGCTTTGGTTGTGATTTCGACGGAGCGGAAACACCGAACAGATATCAACATCCTGAGGATCTGTACCGTCTTGCCGACTATATGCTTCACATCGGATATACAGAGACTCTTATTCAAAAACTATTTTGGAAAAACGCAGAAAGCTTTATTATAAAAAACATAATAAATAATCGTCAAAAGAAAGGATAAAACAATGACGTATTACAGTACAAGAGATGCCAAACAAACCAAATTTTATTCAGCACAGATCATCAAGCAGGGACTTGCATCCGACGGCGGACTTTTTGTTCCCGAAGAATTGCCTGCCATCACCGAGCAAGAGCTTCAAATGCTTTGCTCGAAAACATATTCGGAAAGAGCCGCTTATGTTTTGTCAAAATTTTTGACCGACTACTCGATGGAGGAATTGATGCAGGATTGCGAAGCCGCTTATTGTGAAGCTTCCTTCCCGGGCGGAGCCGCCCCTTTAAAGAAGGTTACCGATTCTCTGTATTCCTTGGAGCTTTGGCACGGTCCCACTGCCGCATTTAAGGATATGGCTCTTCAGATCATGCCTCGTTTGCTTTCCAGAGCGCTTGTTAAAACGGGAGAGGATCATACGGCATTGATCTTGGTCGCAACGTCGGGAGATACGGGAAAAGCGGCATTGGAGGGCTACAAGGACATTGATCGGATCAAGATCATTGTCTTTTATCCTATCGATGGGGTCAGCAAGGTGCAAAAACTTCAAATGGCAACGCAAACAGGAAACAATGTTCATGTTTGTGCCATCAAAGGTAACTTTGACGATGCGCAAAACGGCGTGAAAAAGATCTTCTCCGATCCCGACGCAAAAAAACAGCTGGATAAAAACGGGTATATTCTTTCCAGTGCCAACTCGATCAACTGGGGACGTTTGGCACCGCAGATCGTATACTACATTTCCGCATATTGCGATTTGCTGAATGCAGGAGAGATCGCCTGTGGCGAAGCGGTCAATGTTTGTGTACCCACCGGTAATTTCGGAAATATCTTTGCAGCATATCTTGCGAAAAACATGGGGCTACCGTTGGATAAGCTGATCTGCGCCTCGAATTCCAATAATGTACTGACGGAATTTTTGGAGACCGGCACCTATGACCGAAACCGTAAGTTCCATGTAACCATGTCTCCCTCTATGGATATTTTGATCTCCAGTAATTTGGAGAGGTTGCTCTATTTTGTATCCGATGCTGAGCAAACTGCGGCATATATGGCGCAGTTGAATCAAGAGGGACGGTATACGGTATCGCAGGACATTAAGCAAAAGATTGACGATACGTTTGTAGGTTATTGTGCCAATGAGGAGCAAACGGCGCAAACACTCAAAAACTTCTATCAGGCATATGGATATCTTGCCGATACACACACCTCTGTAGCCTTGCACTGCGCAGAGCAGTATCGAAAGGATACGGCAGATCAGAAAAAAATGATCGTTGCATCAACCGCAAGTCCGTATAAGTTTGCGGCGGATGTTTATCGGTCTATTACCGAAAAAGAGGCTTCTGCCGATACGGGGGCATTGCAGGATCTTTCTGCACTCACCAACACCGATATCACACCGCCTCTTTGCGGTCTTTCCGAGAAGCCTGTTCGTTTTGACCGTACCATTGACCCTGCCGAGATGCTGGAAGAGGTCTATCGCTTTATGTAAAAGGAAATTGGGTTGTCGCATGATGCGACAACCCAACCAAGCATTTACTTTCTTTCTTTAAAGGTTGCGCATGCCGTATCCGCACTGCTGGTGGCACTGCTGGGACCAACTGCGATCTGCTCTGCGGTGCAGTAGGTTTCACAATCATGATATACGCAATTTTTCACATCACAGCAGATGCCCTTGATATGATCCTTGGAGCCTTTTCCGGAAGGACATCCGCACTTTTCCGTTTCACGATTCATTGTATCTAACCTCCTTTATAAGATATTGATAGTATTCTCAAAGGAGGATGGATTCATTCCACTAATTTTTAGGAGCGATTCATGGCGATCTATGTTATTGCCGATCTTCATCTAGATACAAAAAGCAATCAAAAGTCTATGGAGGTCTTTGGCAACCGTTGGAAGGATTATGTAAATAAAATTCAAAAGAACTGGCAAAAGCTCATTCAAGAAAACGATACGGTGATCATTCCCGGAGATATCTCGTGGGCGTTGAATCTAAAGGAAGCTTTGGATGATCTAAAATGGATCGATGCCCTTCCCGGAAAAAAAATCCTGCTCAAGGGCAACCATGATTTTTGGTGGAGTACCGCTTCCAAAATACATCAGTTCCTTTATGAAAATTGCATAACAAGTATTGATATTTTGAACAATACCGCTTTTGAGGTGGAAAATTATATTATCGCCGGCTCACGAGGGTGGTTTACCGATCAATCTATGCAAAACACATCGCAAAAAATAGAGTATTCCAAAATCGTCAACCGTGAAACCATTCGCCTGCGAATGTCACTGGATCGTGCTCAAAAGCTCCAAGAAACAAGCAAAAAAGAAATTCTCGTCTTTTTACACTTCCCTCCTGTTTGGGGTAATTTTCGTTGTGAGGAGATTTTAGCTCTGCTTCGGGAGTTTCATGTGACTCGCTGTTATTTCGGTCATATTCACAGTACCTATGCGATACCCTGTGTTTTTTGGGACGATGCCATTCGTTTTCAAATGATTTCAGCGGATTATCTGGATTTCATCCCGCAATTTGTTGGATAATTTTCAAAAAGCTATTGACAAAACCGCCAAAAAAAAGTACAATATATACTGTATGTAAAATTTTATTTTCAATCGGAGGTTTAAACCAAATGAGTTTAACAAAATCTGAAGTAATCGAGAAAAACAAATACGAGCTGCAGTTCTCGGTAGACAAGGCAACCTTTGATGCCGCCGTTAATGCTGTATATCGTAAGCAGGTCAAATCCATTACTGTTCCCGGATTCAGAAAAGGAAAGGCGCCTCGTTCCATTATTGAAAAAATGTACGGAACGGGTGTTTTCTATGAGGATGCAATCAATGATCTGATCCCCGCAGCTTATACCGATGCCGCTAAGGAATCGGGATTGGAAATTGTAGGTCAGCCTGAATTTGATGTAGTTTCTATTGACGAGAACGGTCTTGTGCTGTCCGCAAAGGTTTACGTAAAGCCTGACGTGGAGATCAAGGATTATTTTGGAATCGAAGTAGAAAAGGAAGTTACCGAAGTAACTGAGGAAGAGCTGGACAAGGAGATTGAAACCGTCCGTGAAAGAAACTCCAGGGAAATCGAAGTAACCGACCGTGCCGCTGAAATGGGCGATACGACTGTGATTGACTTTGAAGGCTTTTGCGACGGAGTTGCCTTTGAAGGCGGAAAAGGCACGGATTATGCCTTGAAGCTCGGCTCCGGCTCCTTCATTCCCGGATTTGAAGAGCAGATCGTCGGAAAAAGCATCGATGAAGAATTTGATGTAAATGTAACCTTCCCCGAAGAGTATCATGCTAAGGATCTGGCAGCAAAGCCTGCTGTGTTCAAGGTAAAGATTCACTCCATCACTCGAGTGGAGCTCCCTGTTTTAGACGATGATTTTGCAAAAGATGTATCCGAATTTGATACGTTTGATGAATATAAAGCGGATCTGAAGGCAAAAATCGAAAAGAGACACGAAACTGCTGCAGAAAATGCAGTAGAGGATAAGATTGTTGAAGCGCTCATCGAGAAATTGGAAGCGGATATTCCAGAGGCAATGTATGTCGCTGAGACCGAGAATTATGTTCGGGATTACGACACCAGACTTCGCTCTCAAGGTCTTGATCTGAAAACATACTTCAAGTACACGGGTATGAATTTGGATGCCCTGCGTGAGCAAATGAGACCTCAGGCAGAGCGTCAGGTAAAGGCAAGACTGGCTTTGGAAAAGATCGCTGCTTTGGAAAATGTTGAAGCAACGGAAGAGGATATCAACGGCGAATATCAAAAGATTGCAGAGGCATACGGTATTGAAGTGGAACAGGTCAAGTCCAGCATTGATGCTTCCGCTATCGCGGAGGATATGAAGGTAAAGAAGGCTTTGGATCTGGTTAAGGAAAAAGCTGTATTTACTGTAAAAGAAGCGTAACACAAACACGGTTACTATTTTAGCGCAATAATTTTTGGAGGTGCTTGTATGTATAATTCGGAAAATAAAATGTTTGATGCTTTAGTTCCCATGGTAATCGAGCAAACCAGTAAGGGAGAGCGTTCGTATGATATCTTCTCTCGCCTGTTGGGTGACAGAATCATCTTTTTATCCGATGAGGTGAATGATACAACCGCTTCTTTGGTTGTTGCGCAACTTCTGTTCTTGGAAGCACAAGACCCGGACAAGGATATTTGTTTTTACATCAACAGCCCCGGCGGTTCTGTAACCGCCGGAATGGCTATCTTTGATACCATGAACTATATCAAGTGTGATGTATCCACCATCTGCATTGGAATGGCTGCCAGCATGGGAGCATTTCTGCTTGCCGCAGGTGCCAAGGGAAAGCGGATCGCGCTTCCCAACAGCGAAATCATGATCCATCAACCGCTCGGCGGTGCCAAGGGGCAAGCCACGGATATTAAGATCCAAGCAGAACTGATTCTTCGTACCAGAGACAATCTCAATCGGATTTTGGCTGAAAATACAGGAAAAACCGTGGAAGAAGTTGCGAGAGACACGGAACGTGACAACTTCATGACCGCACAGCAAGCGTTGGAGTACGGTTTGATCGATAAAATTTTTGCAAAACGGGCTTAAGTGAGATTCGCTGAAAGGAATATTTCATGGCTTCAAATTCCAACCAAACGCTGACTGGGAGCAGATATTGCTCCTTTTGCGGCAGAACTGAAAATCAAGTCAATTTTCTCATTCCCTCCCCTACGGGAGCCTATATTTGTGATTTTTGTGTAGAAGCATGCCAGCAATTGATTTATGAAAATACTGTTGCCAATCAAAGTGGTGCGGGAGATCTTTCTTTTGAGACGTTACCGAAGCCCATTCAGATCAAAGAGGTGCTGGACGAGTACGTAATCGGGCAGGATGAAGCGAAAATTGCTCTTTCTGTAGCTGTTTACAATCATTATAAGCGCATTCTTTACAAGGATAAGAAATCGACCGATTCGAGTGACGCAGGTATTGATCTGCAAAAAAGCAATGTACTGCTGATTGGACCGACGGGCGTAGGAAAAACGTATTTGGCACAAACCTTGGCAAAATCCTTGAAGGTTCCCTTTGCCATTGCGGATGCAACTACCTTGACCGAGGCAGGCTACGTGGGCGAGGATGTGGAAAATATCTTACTCCGTTTGATCCAAGCGGCTGATTATGACATCGAGCTCGCCGAAAAAGGGATCATTTATATTGATGAAATCGACAAAATCGCCCGTAAGAGCGAAAATCGTTCCATCACACGGGATGTGTCGGGTGAAGGTGTACAGCAAGCATTGTTAAAGATCTTGGAGGGTACTGTGGCAAACGTCCCCCCGCAAGGCGGAAGAAAGCATCCCAATCAGGAATTTATTCAGATCAATACGGAAAATATCCTGTTCATTTGCGGCGGTGCTTTTGACGGCTTGGAAAAGATTATTGAAAAAAGACAAGGAAATCAAGCCATTGGCTTTTCCAGCGAGATAAAGAAGAAAGCGGAAAAAACCAGTACGGGTATTTTTAAGGACGTTGTTCCCCACGATATTGTGAAATTCGGCTTGATTCCCGAATTGGTTGGCAGAATCCCCGTAACGGTAACCTTAAATGATCTGGATAAGAAGGCGTTGGTTCGTATTCTTTGCGAGCCGAAAAATTCCATCATCAAGCAATATTTGAAATTGTTTGAAATGGATGGCGTACAACTGCACTTTGACGAGCAAGCCTTGGATGCCATTGCCGCTCAGGCGATTGAGCGCAATACAGGTGCCAGAGGACTTCGCTCTATCATGGAAAACCTCATGCAGGATATCATGTATGAAATTCCGTCGCGGCAGGATGTTACCGAGGTTATCATTCATCAGAATTGTGTGAAGGAAAAGGCAGCGGCAGAATATGTGATCAAAGAAGTTGTTGCCTTGGATGAGAACAAGCCAAACAACGAATTACCATCTGCATAATGCATAAAAAGAAAGCTCAGAGAAAAACGATCATCGTTTTTCTCTGAGCTTTTTTATTCTGTTTTATACGAGTTTATATGAGCTCCGATTGGTGGGGGGCTTTTGAAATTCGAGGTTCAGCTCCCGTTAAATGAGAAATATCTCGATAGGCGGGAATGGCTGGATCCTCAAAAAGATTTTGAGGAATCTGCGATGTCCATCCACTTTCGTCAAATGCAGGCGCATCAATTCCCAAGGCATACAATACAATTGCGGAAAGATCTCGAATATTCATATTGTCGGGTTCTCCCTTAACAATATTTTTTCCGATGGCCGCAAAGGTGACGTACTTTTCCGCATCTGACCATCCGCCATGACTTGTGATATTCCCCCCGTGATCCGAAATAACGATAAATAACGTATCTTCTTTCATTCCCGCTTTTTCGACAGAAACATAAATATCGTTGATGAGTGCATCAACCTCACTGATGCGCTTTAAATATGCGGGCGTTTGGTATCCGTCATGGTGCCCCGCATGATCAACACTGTCCATTTGAACAAACAAAAAGGTAGGTTTTCTTTTTGTGATAAATTTACAAATGTTCGGGGTCATGACTGTATCATGATCGGAGGCAACGGTAATGGGAACATTCCGTTCGATTATACCACGGGTAATACTATCCCACTCACAGAAAGAACCAAGCTCCGAATCCGGATATGCTTCGTAAATACGGCGAAACAAGGATGGAAATACTGCATTTCTTTTATACTGATCTTTGGCAACAATAGCATTGGTAAGCTTATGAATCTCAGGGCCCACACCGATCAACATAGACCCCCAACACTCTGCGCTAATGGTGGGATTGGAAGCTAAAGCACGGTAGGTTACCGATCCGTTTTCAAAAATACGGTCAAAATTGGGAGTATCGGCATCCTTGAAAAAGGCTCCTGCTCCGTCAACGCCAACCACAATAACGTGCGAATACTTTTTTTGTTTCATTTTTCTTCCCCCTTTTCATTTTTTATAAAATATTTTTTAATAAAATGTTGCCACCTCCTGTTTGGGCGGAACAGCAAACTCTGTTTCTTCCACATACAAAACAGGACCTTTGTTTTTATACAGGCGGCAGGCTTCCATTTGTATCGTTCCCTTCACCGTTATCCATGCACCGGTCTTTAGAGAAATCGGCTCCGAAAACACACAAACAAGACCGCCGTACTGAATATCATCTACACAACAGGTCATAATATGTCTGCCGAGAATGATTGAATTTTGAGAAAGCCTTGGATCGGTTGCAACCATCCCCTTAAATTTCACACATTTTCCCTGATAGGTGTCGGTCTCCTCCGACAGATCCCGATACCAAAGTGCATAATCCTCATCGGCTATTTCAATTATGGGAGCCTGAATATCAAACGGGAGAGGATCCTCTATCTCATCATATTCCACGTGTCCGTCAGGATAATCATAAACGATGGCAACACGGCGGGAAACACCACGAACGATCTTATGAATTTCTTCTTTATTGATCCGTTCCGATGCACGGTTTAAAACCAGCATTTCCGCATCACGAAGCTTATCCACTGTTAACTGACGCATATTGTTGTTGTAATTCAGAAAGCTGTTTGCATCCGCAAACATTACATTCTGATAGATCGCCCAATTGGAGGGCATGGCATTATATAGACTCTGTAACAGCCACATCCCGTTATATTCAATGATAACTCGATCCGTCTTGTGCGCCTTGGTTAACGATTGCAAAAACTCGGAGGAGAGCTTTAATTCTTGGTCAATGTATTCGATCCGAACATTTTGCCCCCAAAATTTCGATGGGTCAAGCTCCTCAATCCCTTCCTCACACATCAGAACCAGTGTTTTTTCGCCGCTGTTGAAGTTTTGATCGTTCAGCGACTCCTGGATCATCGAAGTTTTTCCGCCCTCCAGAAAGCCTGTAAACAGGTATACCGGCAATTTCATATCATCATTCCTCGATTCCGTCGAATAAATTATGAATTGCCTGCTCATCCATGCCCGAACCGATCACACAGATTTTACCGATCGGTGCTGCGCTTCCGAAACGAACATTGGATTCACCGGGGATATAATCAAAATGGATCCATGCCTCTTCTTTGGAGCGAACAATTCCTTTTGCACGCAAGACCGTACCAAAGATATCCTCATGGTTCAGTGCCTCCAAAAGATCCGTCATTTCTTCAAGCGAATATCGATGAAGAGTTTCAAAGCCACAACTGGTAAATACTTCGTCGGCATGATGATGCTCATGATGATGATCATGTTCGTGATGATGCTCATGCTCGTGATGATGCTCGTGCTCGTGATGATGCTCGTGCTCGTGATGATGCTCATGTTCATGGTGATGACCGCAAACAGGACAGATCTCCTCTTCTTCCAGCAACGTCTTCAGCTGTTCTTCCAAGGTCTCCTTATTTTCCATGACATCCAACAGAGTGTGGATATCCAATTGATCTGCCGAGGTGGTAACAATCGTTGCACGGTCATTTTGCTTTCTGACCAATTCCAATGCTTCCTGTAGCTTCTGTTCCGTAGTTGTATCGGTATGGCTGAATATAATGCATCCGGCATGAATGATCTGATCGTTGAAAAATTCCCCGAAATTCTTCATGTACATTTTGCATTTATTGACATCAACCACTACAGTGGCACTGTTCATGGTTGCATCGGTTAATTCTGCCGATAATACCGCCTTTGTTACATCGCTGAGCTTTCCGACACCCGACGGCTCGATCAGAACCCGATCCGGGGCATACTCCGCAATCACCTTTTTTAATGCTTTGCTAAAGTCGCCCACCAAGGAACAGCAAATGCAACCCGAGTTCATTTCTGTGATCTCCACGCCGGCATCCTTCAAAAAGCCTCCGTCAATTCCGATCTCTCCGAATTCATTTTCGATCAATACGACTTTTTCTCCGTCGTATGCTTCCTTGATCAATCGATTGATCAGGGTTGTTTTTCCGGCACCGAGAAAGCCGGATATAATATCAATTTTTGTCATAGCAGTCTCCTTTTCTTTGATCTAATATTTTTACGGAAACAGAGGTTGTCCCTGTTATGGCGACAACCTCTGTTCCTGTCATATTTATATAGAGCTTACGCCTTGTTTACGGAACCGAACAACTCCATCTTCTCCTTAACGGTTGCTTTGATTGCTTCAAAGCCGGGAGCCAAAAGCTTTCTGGGGTCGAAGCCCTTACCCTGAAGATCCTTGCCTGCCTCCACATATTGACGGGTTGCGGCAGCAAAGGAAAGCTGACATTCGGTATTTACGTTGATCTTGGCAACACCCAAAGAAATAGCCTTTTGGATCATGTCGGAGGGAATACCCGTACCGCCGTGCAACACCAACGGCATATCTCCTGTCTGTTGCTGAATGGCATCCAGCGTTTCAAAGGAAAGTCCTGCCCAATTTTCGGGATATTTTCCGTGAATATTACCGATACCGGCAGCAAGCATGGTTACACCAAGATCGGCAACCATTTTACACTCATCGGGATCAGCACACTCGCCGGTTCCGACCACGCCGTCTTCCTCGCCGCCGATTGCACCGACCTCTGCCTCCAGAGACAGTCCCTTTTCTGCACAAACCTTTACGAGTTCCTTTGTTTTGGCAACATTCTCATCAATGGGATAATGGGAACCGTCAAACATAACGGAAGAAAATCCTGCATCAATGCACTTATAGCATGCCTCATAGGAACCGTGATCCAAATGCAATGCAACAGGAACGGTGATATTCAGCTCTTCCAGCATGCCATTTACCATACCGACGATGGTCTTATAGCCACACATGTACTTACCTGCTCCCTCGGAGACACCGAGAATAACGGGAGAATTCATCTCCTGAGCAGTCAACAGAATTGCCTTTGCCCATTCCATGTTGTTGATGTTGAACTGACCGACAGCATATTTGCCGGCTTTTGCTTTGGTTAACATTTCTTTTGCTGAGACTAACATTTTTATGATCTCCTTATTTTTTACTTCTGAAATATTATACACCATTCCGAGGTAAAAATCAATAGATAAAAAAAATATTTTACACTTTTATAGAAAAATTAACAATTAGGTTGTAGATATTCGGCTCAAGGCATGCTATACTTATATAGAGGATCAAAAAAGGGGCAGTTTTATGTATCATAAGCAAAATCATTTTATAAGAACCATTACCTATATCGCCATGTGTGTTGCATTGATCTGTGTTTGCGCATGGATCACGATACCCTTTCCGATTCCCTTCACCCTTCAAATTTTTGCCGTATTTTTGATAGCGGCAGTATCCGATTGGAGGATCAGCTTTCTTTCCGTTTTAGCCTATATCGGCATCGGTGTGTTGGGTGTTCCCGTGTTTTCCGGATTTCAAGCAGGACCGTCCGTATTTTTCGGAATCAGCGGAGGCTATTTGCTTGGTTTCTTGCTGGCGGCTTTGTTTATCGGTTTTATGGAAAAGCTGTTTGCCCATCGACGAGGCATGCTGTGGGTCATTTTGTTTCTTGCCCTCTTGATTTGCTACTGCTTCGGCGTGCTGTGGTATCGGACTGTTTTTTTGTCACCACAGGACAGCTCCTCCGTTTGGCAAGCAATCGGGATATGTGTCCTTCCCTTTCTGTTGCCCGACCTGATCAAAATAACACTGGTTTATGTTGTCGCAAACCGTTTGGAACCTTTTTTGCATAAAATCAATTGTAAATAACTCTATTTCGGAGGTACATATGAATTCTCCTATTCAAAATGAACAGCAGATGAAGGAAACCCTTCGTAAGATCTATGAAGCACTTTGCGAAAAAGGGTATGATCCCGCCCGTCAAATTGCAGGGTATATTCTGTCGGAGGATCCGGTTTATATTACGGATTGGAAAAATGCCAGAGGCATGATCGGTCATATCAATCGGGATGATCTCTTGATCGCCTTGATCCACCATTATTTGGACGAACCGAGCCATGAGGCGTAAGCTCTGCGCCATACACCGTGCTTCCAAGCTGAAGGCGATATGCTCCGTGCTTCTTTTGTTTTGCTTGCTCATACCTCTGTTTGCCATTTCTGCCACTGCTACGGAACCGAGGCTTCCGGCAGTATCGGGAGCCTCAACGGTTTATCTCTACAATTTTGAAAGCGATCGTGTGCTTTTAAAGCAAGTCGGACAACCTATGATCGCACCTGCATCGACCGTAAAGATCATGACGGGACTGTTGGGAATCGAGCTGTTGAAGGACCGTATGGAGGAGTATATCGTCATTACCTCGGACATGCTGTCCGAGTCCCAAGGCTATACGATCCAACTGCAACCAAACACCGCTATCCGTGTGCGGGATCTGTTGTACGGTGTGATCTGCGGAGGCGGAAACGATGCGGCAAATGTCCTTGCGCATGTTTGTTGCGGAAGCATAGATGCCTTTGTGTTAAAAATGAATCAAAAGGCGAAAGAATGGGGCTGTACCAATACGCATTACACGAACCCAACAGGAATTGATGCTTCCGGTATGAGCACTACCTTGGATGATACCGTCATACTGGCAAAAAAAGCAATTGAAACGCCTCTTTTCCTTGAAATGAGTGCCGCTGCCAATCATTCCTTTTCACTTCAAAATGAGGCTTCTGTGCAAACGATTTATAATCGAAATGCCTTGATCAGCTCATTTTCCGCCATCGGATATCAAAACAAATATGCGACAGGCTTAAATGCGGGAATGACCGAGCGAGGAGGATACTGTGTCGTCACCTATGCCTCCAACGAAAACACCTCCTATCTGTGTATTGTAATGGGAGCAACGGAAAATGCACAGGGCATCCGTTCTTACGGAATCGCCAATCAATTGCTTTATTATGTGTTTTCCAACTATTCGTATACGCAGATCCATGAACAAGGCAGTTCGGGCTGTCGGGTACCTGTCAATTTGGCACTACCGAACGGTACGGATTCCACCGCAACGGTTTCCTGTGTTTTGGCGGATGATCTCTTTGGATATCTACCGAACAATATCAATATCGAAAAGGATCTGGAGTACCGATATTATTTGCATCATCCCGCATTGACCGCACCCGTAAAATCGGGAACGGTGGTTGGCGGCGTAGATGTTTTTTGGAATGACGAGCTGATCGCTCACGGAAAGCTGATTGCGGCGGAGGATGTTTCCCCTTCCGATATTCTTTTTTCCTTGGATACCATGAAACGTGTGATCCTGTCCCGTTTTACCGTAGTTTTTCTACTTTCCTTTTTAGTACTTTGTCTCTGCTATTTTGGAATTTTACACCGCAAGAAGAAAAAGAAACGAACAATAGTAACTCGGATTCCATGACAAAAAAGCTCCTGCTTTTCTCGTTGCACGCAACAGAAAAGCAGGAGTGGATATCGTATGTATTTTATTTCTTTAAGTCTTGATTGGATTTCTTGTTGAAATACTGAGCAAACATTCTAAAGTTTTTAAAGCCTGTAAAATAAGCAACCCAAGCGGTAATCAAGGCAGGAATGATGATCAAGAAGTATGTCCACCAGAATTTATACAGGGCATCTCCCGAAGGTGGCACGGTAATGATGGAAATAAGTCCCCGATACATGCCCTCCATGATCGCAGAGATCAAATTCAAGGCGGCGTTCAAATTCCCCGCCCAGCGATGCTCCGCCATAAACGGATATGCAATCGCATAAAGAAAAGCGATAATAAAATTGGGAATGTTGGCGATCAAGGATAACAGCAGGCCGGTATGAGGGCGGTAAGGCTTCTTCCCCACATCTACGGCGATCCGATCCTTTGCGCCGATCTCCCATGTCGTGGTATAGATCAAAAACAAATAAAATAAAACGGAAAACACGCCAAGGATAACAGTTAAGATCAGCTTGTCTGCGGCAATGGCTGCCATCGCCAAAACAAAGCCAAAAATGGAGATGGCGATCTGATTGACAAACATTTTGATCATACTGTATGAATATTGCGAAAAAAAGTTCTTCATTATTCCTCCGAATATGTTGACACATCAAACATGTTCTATTCTTGTCTATGTCTTTTTCTTTGTTATTATAAATGATTTTTGAAAGATTTGCAAGATATTCAAGAAAAAGTTTACACTTTATCCACTAAAATATCATTGAATGTTATTATAAATAAATTTTCTTCGGAGGTATATATCAGTATGCTCCACAGTATTCCCCTTGAAACGCTTCCCCCTTTGGTACGGGAATTTGCCTCATATAAATCGGTCATTCAGAATGCTTCGGAAAAAACCATTTCCGAATATATGCTGGATCTGCGAACCTTTTTTCGCTTTTTAAAGGCGAGAGAGTTCAAGATCGATCCCAATTCGGAAGAATTTGAAAAGATCGACATTCGTGCCGTGGATCTGGACTATATCAAACATATTACCACAGAGGATATCTATGATTTTTTGATGTATACAGATACCGTGCGAGGCAATATGGCGGCGGCAAAATCCCGCAAGCTTTCTGCGATCAAGGGCTTTTTTAAATATCTGACGACCAAGCGGATGATGCTGGAGGAAAACCCTGCGGTGGATATCGAATCTCCCAAGCGGAAGCAAGCTCTGCCAAAATTCCTTTCCTTAGAGGAAAGTCTGCTGTTGCTGGATGCCGTTCAAAATGATACGGAATCTCAATCTAGAGTGCGGGATTATGCCATCATCACGCTGTTCTTAAATTGCGGAATGCGAGTTTCCGAGCTTGTGGGAATTGATATCAATGATGTAGATCGACAGCTTCGCTCCATGAGTGTAACAGGAAAAGGAAACAAACAGCGGATCATCTACTTAAACGAGGCATGCCGTGATGCCTTGAGTGATTATTTGGACGAACGGTTGAGTGACATGCATGGCAAAGCCAATACTCCCGCCCTGTTCTTAAGCAAACGGGAGCAACGGATCAGTGTAAAAACCGTACAGTGGTTGGTCTATAAATATTTGGATCTGGCAGGTCTGGAATCCAAGCATTATTCCGTCCACAAGCTTCGGCACACCGCCGCAACGCTAATGTATCAAAGCGGCAATGTAGATGTTCGGGTGTTGAAGGATATTCTCGGACACGAGCAATTGAACACCACGCAGATCTATACCCATGTCAGCAACAGAAGCATGGAAGAAGCTATGGAGCACAATCCTCTTTCCCGACATGAGGCACTGGGAGATCGCACCTCCGACAAAAAAGAGGAATAAAAAACAGGCAGAACATCCGAATTTGGATATTCTGCCTGTTTTTATCATAGAATAATGCAAATCAAACCGCCACTGCCCTCGTTGATGATCCGCTCCAAGGTTTCGGATAGCTTGGTACGCGATTCTTCGGACATATGCTCCAGCTTGCTGTGTAAGCCATCGTTTACCAATTCATAAAGACTCTTTCCGAATACATTTGATTCCCATATCTTACCCGGCTCTGTTTCAAACTCACGAAGCATATACCCCAGCAATTCTTTGGATTGCTGCTCGGTTCCGACGATTGGATTGATCTCGGTTTCGATATTGGCTCGAATCAAATGAATGGATTGAGCAGAAGCGCAAAGCTTGACGCCGTATCCGCCCGATTGCTTGACGATTTCCGGCTCCTCCAAACGAAGTTCATCCATTCCCGGCATGACGATCCCATAGCCTTTTTCCTCTGCCATTGCCAATGCCTCGGCAACACGGTCATATTGCGCTTTGGAAACCGAAAGCTCCTTCAAAAGGTCGATCAACGCCCTCTCGTTCGGAATCTCAAATCCTGTCAATTCACTGATCGTCGAATAATACAACGCATCATCGAACTGTACGCTGATCTTAGCTTTTCCCGTTCCCAGATCAATTTCGTCAATGGAGCAAGTCTGAATGTATTCATTTTGTTGCAGCTCGGAAAATGCCTGCTTGATATCTCCCGTTTTATGAACCCGATCGGCACAGGCACAGACAGAGGCACGTAAGGATGCCTTTACCCGATGGTCGTTATTCAAGGCACTCATCCATCCGGGGAGCTCCACGCTGATCTCCGAAACGGGAAATTCGTGAAGTACAAGCTCCAAAATATGACGGATATCCTCTCCGTCCAAATCGATGCAACTGACCAAGGCTACGGGAACATCGTATTTTTCTTCCAATTCATACGCCAACGCGATTGCAGTCTCTGAGGTGGGATCGGCAGAATTCAATACCATGGCAAATGGCTTGCCGATGCTTTTCAATTCATTTACGATCCGTTCCTCCGCCGGTACATAGCTCTCTCTACTGATCTCACCGATCGTTCCGTCAGAGGTAATCAGCATACCGATGGTAGAGTGCTCCTTGATGACCTTTTCCGTTCCCATTTCCGCCGCCTCAACAAACGGCATGGGCTCATCCTGCCACGGCGTATGCACCATTCTCGGTTGCCCGTTTTCAATGGTTCCCAGTGCTTCCGAAACGATATATCCGACACAGTCGATCATTTTCACTCGTAAAGAAGCGCAATCATCCATGCGAATGGTGACCGCTTCATCGGGGACAAATTTCGGCTCCGTTGTCATCACGGTTTTTCCGGCAGCCGATTGCGGCATTTCATCCCGCGCACGATCTCTGGAATAGCCGTCGTCGATATTGGGGAGCACCAAGGCTTCCATAAAACGCTTGATAAAGGTAGATTTTCCCGTCCGAACCGGCCCTACGACTCCGATATAAATATCGCCTCCGGTTCGTTCGGCAATATCCCGATAAATTGAATGCTCAGCCATAATGAAATCCTCCCGATATATTTTACAATAAAACATATGGGAGGATTTTGCTGTTTAGAACCTTGTCTGTTTATGATTTTTACGGACACGCTTTCATTTTATGATCTTTTCGATTTCCCGAATGGCACCTTTCGGCAGCAGCTCAGACAGATCCTCATTGTTCAAAAGCTTTTCTCGAACAACCGTCGAGCTGACCTGAGACAAGTGCTCCTCGGCTTTTAGCAGGATCGTTTCCGCCTGCGGATAGTGGGCTTTGTTGTACTGCGCCATCTCCTGCTCATACTTCCAATCTGCTTCGTTCCGATATCCTTTGACAATAGCAGAAGCCCCCAACTCCTTGGCAAGCATCCAGAGCATACCTTCGGAAGAGATCACCGAAACACGCTCCATCCCCTTCACCGCCCCTTGTGCGATCCGAGTTCGCTGTTCGATGGAAAACCTATATTGCTTGGCTTGATTGATCATGACTGCCACATACACATGGTCAAACCGTTCCGCAGCACGCCGAATGATATCTATATGTCCCTCTGTGATGGGATCGAAGCTTCCCGGTACAATAGCAATTTTCCCCTTTTTTTCTGTCATGAAACGCTCCTTTTACATGATCGGTGTTAAAACCGTAATGACGGTTTTACTGTACTTGGATATCTTTTTGACTGCAAATTTTTTCTGTAATGCATCCTTATTTTCGAAAATTTCTTCCGTATCGCTTTCGCAGATCAGCAAGGAGGTTGGTTTCAGCATGTCTGATGCCAACAAGCCCTCCAGCGCAGGAGTATAAAATCCCGAAGCATAGGGAGGATCCAAAAAGATCAGATCAAATTTCTGTCCGTAATTTCTCCGCAGAAAATCCCGAAAATCGGTTTGAAAAATACGACAAAGCGAAGAAAATCCTGTTTTTTTTGCATTTTCTTCTATGATCCGAACGGCATCCTTGGACTGATCCACCAAAAACGCCTCTCTTGCGCCTCGGCTCAATGCTTCCAGCCCCATTTGACCCGAGCCGGAAAACAAATCCAATACGGTTCTTCCTTCTATATCAAATTGGATCATGGAAAATACCGCTTCCTTGACCCGTTCCGCCGTTGGACGGGTATTCTCTCCCTCCAAGGTCTTTAAACGCACGCCCCGTGCCGATCCCGTAATAATTCGCATCATCCTCGCTTCCTTTCTGTGGTATTCTCTGTCGATTCGTGAAAATAGCGGTAGACGGCTTTGGCATCTGCTGCGGAAATGCCCTCCACTGCCGAAATTTCTTCTTCTGAGGATTGTTTGATTGCCGATAGGGTTCTCATGGCTCCCAAAAGCTTCTTGGCCTTTATCGGCCCGATTCCGTCGATCCGTTCAAGAGAAGAATGCTTGATCGTCCTTCGTTTGGCTTGCGTGGTCTTCCCCACTGTATAGCGATGCACTTCCTCTTGGATTCGATAGATCAGCATGAAAACCGTTCGATAACGGGCAATATTGATCTTTTCCCGTTCAGTACACAGAGCACGGGTCTTGTGGTATTCGTCTTTTACCATTCCGAATACGGGAATCGACAATCCTTCCTCTTCCATTACTTCCTGAACTGCCGAGACATGTGTCCTTCCGCCATCCACCAAAATGAGATCCGGGTAATGGGAAAAGGAGCCCGTTTGATCTTCTTTTAAATGCTGAAGCCGTCTTTTCAGCATTTCCCGCATGGAGCCGTAATCATCGGTTCCTGTAACGGTACGGATAGAAAAATTACGATACTCGGATTTTTGCGGCTTTCCGTCCACAAAAACCACCATGCCGCCCGTAATATGCTCCGTGCCGATATTGGAGATATCATATGCCTCGATTCTCTGCGGAAGCACCTCCAAGGCAAGCATCTCTGCCAACTGAAGCAATACCGATTCATCCTTTTGAGCATTTATACGGCTTTGACGCACTTGCTCCTCCGCATTTTCCGCCAAGGTTTGGCAGAGCGCACGCATGGCTCCCCGTTCGGGACGGTGAATCGCAACTTTATGCTCTGCCCGTGCACTCAATAGCTCTTCCAAGGCCAAACGATCCGATTCCTCCAACTCAAAGGAAAGCAGGATCTGCTTGGGAATATAGCTTTGCGTCAAATAAAAATCAACCAAAAACGCCGTCAGTGTGCCGCTATCTGTCATAGCATCTCCCCGAAGCATAAAATCGTTTTTATCGGTTACCGCTCCATCCCGTATATACATCGTTGACAGACAGGAAAACACATCATCCGTATACAGCGCAAAGATATCTAAATTTGTATCGGGATCGGCAACAACGTGTTGCTTTTCGTGCAAAGAGCGTAACGCCTTGATCGTATCTCGGCATCTTGCCGCTGCTTCATATTGCTCCGCATCGGAAAACGTCCGCATTTGCTCCTCCAGCATACCAATCGCCTGAGCGGTATGTCCTCGCAAAATATCGGCAGCACAGCGGATCAATCTGTCATAGTCCTGTGGCGTGACCGTGCCGGTACAAACTCCGCAGCACTGCTTCATTTGATAGTACATACAAGGGCGCTCCTTGCCG
Source organism: Oscillospiraceae bacterium (assembly GCA_015063535.1). GTDB lineage: Bacteria > Bacillota > Clostridia > Oscillospirales > CAG-272 > HGM12713. The sequence continues at coordinate 89,142 of SVTY01000001.1, read as the reverse complement.
ATTTCTTTGGGAAACGAGCGTTTACAGCGAGGAATGCCCAACGCCTTGTGTATGATATCCAACACGGAAAATACCGTAGCGGTTCCAGAGAATGGCCCAAAATATCGGGCTTTATCCGCAAGTCTTTTCCTCGTAAAAACGATTTTCGGATATTCGCCGGATGTAATTTTTATATAGGGGTAAGACTTGGCATCCTTTAATTTGATATTGTACTTAGGCGTATATTGCTTAATAAGAGCATTTTCCAGTGTCAGTGCCTCAATTTCGGTTTGGCACAGAATATACTCAAAATCCTCCACCGCATCAAGCATTTTGGAGGTTTTGGTATTTTTCTTGCTGTTTTGAAAATATTGCGAAACCCGATTCTTCAATTTTTTGGATTTCCCGACATATATCACCTTGTTGCGGCTGTCACGCATGATATAAACCCCCGGACATAGGGGCAACGTATTGGCTTTTTCCAACAAACGCTCATTCACTTCAGGATGCTTTGACATATCCACTCTCTCCCCGCTTTGTTTCGTGATAAACAAAAAGGGCTGTTAAATGAACAGCCCGAAGGAATCCTTTATTCTGCAAAGCCGGTTTGTACCAACTCGATCAATCCGTCGATTGCCTCGTTTTCATCCTGTCCGTCAGCAATCAAGGTAACCGTCATTCCCTTTGCAATTCCAAGAGAAAGAACGCCCAACAGACTTTTTGCATTAACCTTACGATCCTCTTTTTCGATCCAGATCGAGCTTCGGAAGGAATTCGCCTTCTGAATGAAAAAGGTGGCGGGTCTTGCATGTAATCCAATGTTGTTTGTGATCGTTACATCTTTTTTTATCATAATACTGCTCCTGTTCTTCAAATAGATTGCACATGGGATCCAACAGCATATTCCATGAGGTGTTTTTCTATATATAATAGTATATCAAAAAAATCGAATAAAATCAATAGAAAAACATTCGTTATATTTCATAAACTTTTTTGTTAAAAGTCAAACAATCCTTTTCATATTTCACACACAGACCGACTTGTCTTTCATTTTTATCCATTATTTCGCTTTTAACCCATTTTTTGTCAGTTAACTGCTTCGATATTTTGGATCTCAATCGTAACAGTCACAGTCTCTGTATGAACAGATAGACTTTGACCGCTGGAAAGATAGTTGGAGCCATTTACCAAAAATCCGCCCTCTGCCGTGTAAGTACCTCTGCACTGCATTCTTCCTTTAGCATTTACCCGTGACTCATTATTGGGATAAAAGACCTCTTCCATCGTTCCGTCATCATTCAAAAACAATTCGGACGCCGGTGTAACACTGAGAGCAAGATTGGACATATCCTCAGATTCCGCAACCAATACGCCAAGCTCTTCTCCGTCACTGTAATAGACCCGATCTCCGATGTTTATATAGTTGGGAGTGGTATAGCGCACATCTTCAATAGAAAAGGATACATAGTAATCCTGCATATCTTTGTTTTTTGAAAACAAATCAAAAATATTATAGCGGAAATACACGCCAACCACTGCCGTCAACACCAATAGAATGATAACGGCATCCAGTGCCTTAAAGCGATGAGATGACCGCTTTTTTTCTCCGTTTTTTTCTCTGTTTTTTTTCATACTCTTCCTTACCTACTCATTTATTCCGACAGTAAACCGATGCAATATCCTTCGCCCGCAAAATCAGGGAAACGAAGTGCCATTTTTTCTCCTACTGCAATTCGGCAGTGATTGACAGAATAGCCTTCCTTTTCTACATAGTCCGCCTCTGCTGCAATGGTGATCTGCACATTGTAGCGATCCGGATATTCTACCAATACGCCCTCTTTCTCATCGGTTTCCTTTTGCACGTATTGTAACTCTGTATACTTTGTATTGTAGTCAATGGCAATAACGGTTCCTAAAGTGTTTTTGGATACCGAGTCAACGACCGTATCATTTTCCTTGATCTTTTCAAGCAATGCTTCATCTACCCCCATGATCTCCACGGTATATTGAATCTGTTCGTGCTCACCGACGGCTAATTTTTTGATCCAAGAAAACGGCGCAAACACATAAAGGACAGCGGCAATGACCAATAAAATAATAACGACCAAAATCAAGTCGATCAGATTAAATCGACCGATTTTTTTCTTTTTGGAGGAGTCGGTAACGCTATTTGCTGAATTGTTCATGATCTATTTCCTTTCCCGAGTTATCATGATCTCGTTATATCGTTTACAGTTGAATATCCATAGAAGCCAGTGTATCTTCCGACACTGCTTGGAAATCGTGGCGTCTTTTTTCATCGTTACCCACACGAATACAAGCGCAAGCCAATCCCAAAATTGCCCAAAACAGGAAGAAGATACGGTAATTGTACCAAATAAAATCAAATGCTCCCATGAAGAGCGATGCCAGTACAGCACACAGAGAAGCGGCAACCATCAGTTTACTGGTTCGATCCTTCGCTGTTTTGATATATTCGAAATTCATTTGAGCGGACAGTAAAACCACCGCCAAAAAGATCAAAAGTCCGCCAATGCCCATGCCGAGTAAGATCTGCAAAAACAAACTGTGACTATGCTCTGCCGCCTCAATTCCTGCATAAGCAAACCGAGGATAGATCTCTCCGTATGCAGTAGGACCATATCCGATACCGCCCCAAAAATACTCCTTAATTGCTTCCAATGTTCCCTTCCAAGTATATACACGGTACATAGTAGAAGAATCCGCCAGATCCCCGATGCTCATCAAGCGTCCCAAGACAGAGTCAGGCAGGATGATGGGAATGAATGGGATAAGAAAACATGCCAAAAGGAGGTAGCGCAAGGATTTTTTGCTGTAGATCAGTGCAAACAAAAGCAAGCAAAGAAGTGAAGCCAACCATGCGCCCCGACACCACGTACACACAATGCAAAGAAGAATCGAAAGAACAGAAAAACCGCTTACAATCTTTTTCTTTAAAGAATTTGCTTTTGTCATAGTAAAAAGAGAAAACGGCAGGATCAATACAAGATAAAACGCAAGGATATTGGGATTGTCAAACAAGGACACTACTCTGCCCCGAATATCCGAAAAATATTCAGTATCCAACCAAGCGCCCACCTCGAAGATCCCCAGTACATACTGTAAGATCCCGATCACCGCAACGATCGTTCCCGAGCTGACCAAAGCCATCACGCACCGTTTCAGCCATTTTTCGGTTCTCATCAGATTGACGACTAAAAAATATCCAAACATCAAAACGGAAGATATCAGCGCCTCATTGTATCCGACGGTTCCTCCCGCTGTAATCGTGCCCGAAAAGAACAACACCAACAGAAACAGCAATACCGCCAGATCCAAAAGCTCAATCTTCAAGATTCTCTTGCCACGTAATAGCTTGATAAAATAGCTGATCGAGATCATCAGAACAAGCATTCCGAGCATAATGACCGGACTTTCAAAAAAGGAAAAGAACGGAAGGAAAAACAAAGCAAAAATCACGCCCAATTCGGGAGAAGAAAGAACTAAGCTGACGCCGATAATAGATAATAAAACAAGAATAATATCAAGCGGATCGACAAACAGGGTTAAAATTCCCAAAAGCATGCCGAACAAAACCATGTAGTTGGAACCACTTTTGCTCTTTTTTGTTGGGAGCCGAAAGGCTTCCTCCCGAAATCCGAACGCATCCACAAAAATTGCCTTTGTCAGGATTCCGCCACCGACAGCGGTAGCCACATTGTCTTTCGACCAAAGCATGGGAACCGAAAGGATACAAAGGATCGCACCGAATACGGCATATTCGACTCCTGATTCGGTCAGACCGGGAACAAACAGCCGAACAAAGTATACCAAAATCGTATAGGCGCCAAAGGAAAACAAAAGATTTCCAAAACGCTTCAACGGAATGGCAAGAAGACCGTGAAAATACGACTCCAGCTTTTGCACAAAATAACTGGTTTGAAAGGAGCGGGAAATAAATTGGCGAACCCTTCGAAAATACTGCTGTAATTTCGTTCCGCTTGTAAAATGATTATTTAAGAACCCCGACTCAAATGCCGTCTGTTCTTTGGAATATGCGGTAAAAAGCTTTCCAAAAAAGCCATTCGAACATGCGTTGTATATGGAATTGACGAACAGATCCAACCAATAAACGATCAAGCTTGCGGACGCAAGCCCGGAATTTTGTCGGTTCTCCGCTGTATTCGTTTTACTTTTTTTCAAGCTCTTCCCTCCTTCCAAAGTTTTCTATAATATCCGGCCGATTTTTCAAGGTCAGCTCCAATGCTTTTTCACGCCGCCATCGATCAATGTTCTCATGGTGCCCCGAGATCAAAACATCGGGTACCGTAACTCCATGATAGTCATAAGGGCGAGTATACTGGGGATATTCCAAATATCCACTGGAAATACTTTCTTTTTCATGACACTCCGGATCGGATAATACCCCCTCCACCAAGCGGGCAACGCTGTCAACCAAAATGCACGCCGGTATTTCACCGCCGGTCAATACGTAATCTCCAATGGATATCTCTTCATCTACGATCTCATCCAAAATCCGTCGGTCAACGCCCTCATAATGTCCGCATAAAATAATCAAATTATCATACTGCGAAAGCTCCTCGGCTTTTCTTTGATTCAAAAGCTGCCCCGCAGGAGACATAAATACGACCCGTTTGGTGCGAACGGTATCCTCTCTTTTTTGACAGATCGCCTCATAGCACCGATAGATCGGCGGTGCCATCATTAGCATTCCTTTTCCTCCGCCGTAGGGCGTATCATCCACACGGTGATGCTTATCCTCGGAATAATCCCGAATGTTGTAGGTGGCTACCTCGATCACACCGCTTTTTTGAGCTCGTCCGATGATACTCTCTCCCAAAACAGTAGCTACCAAGTCAGGAAACAAGGTCATAATATCAAATATCATAGCTCCTCCGTCTTCAGTCAAGCATCCCTTCGATCGGTTGCACAAAAATTCCTTTTTGAAGATCGATCCGCTTTACAAATTCGGGAACCGCCGGCAACATTCTTTCGCCGTTTTCGGTTTGCACGACATAGATATCGGATGCCCCTCGATTGATAGTCTCACGCAGAGTTCCGTATACTCTTCCGCTTTGCTCGTCGATCACGGACAAGCCGATCAGGTCGGCAATGAAGTATTCTCCGTCCGAAAGTTTGAAGTCGGAGCGCTTGGCAAAAACGGTCTTTCCCTTGAAGGTCAATGCCAGATCCATCGAATCCACCTGCTTGAGGGTAACCAAAACGAATTGCTTGAAAACCGACGCTTTGATGACCTTATACGGCTCCATCACGCCGTTTATTTCCATAAACAAGGTTTTCAGTGCCGCCAGATCGTGAGGAGCATTACACCAGGATTCCAATTTCAGCCCGCCGTTGCAGCCATGGGTATTTACGATTTTTCCACATTCAATATACGGTGATACGGACATAGGGATCCCCCTTCATACAAATCTGTGTCGTATGTATTTCCGACATTATGATTATTATAACACAAAACGTGAGATATTTCAACCGTTTTGAAAATTAAATTCCAATTTCATACAATATATAAACAAAATATTTACAAAAGAGGGTTGCTTTTTTCTTAAAAATATGGTATCATAATAGAAAGTTTATTTTTAGGAGGCATTTTTTGTTATGGGTGGAGGTATTGGTTCGATTATTTTGATCGTGGTTATGTTTGTGGCTCTGTATTTCTTTATGATCAGACCGCAAAAGAAGCAGGAACGCGAAGTCAACAATATGAGAAATAATCTTCAGGTCGGTGATGAGATCACTACCATCGGCGGGATCATCGGTAAGATCGTCAGCATTAAAGAAGAAACCTTGATGATCGAAACAGGTCATGACCGTACAAAGATCAGAATTTTGAAAACCGCCGTACGTCAGGTAGACGTAAAAGCGGAAGACGCACAGGACTGACACGTCCAAGGACAAAAGGCACTGCCATAGCGGCGGTGCCTTTTTTCTTTATAAAACCTTTTGTAAAAACTGCTGCAAGCGAGGGCTTTTGGGATTGTTGAAAAATTCCTCGGGAGCGCCCTCCTCTACGATCAATCCGTCCGCCATAAAAATCACACGATCCGCTACCTCACGTGCAAAGCCCATTTCATGGGTGACCACAATCATCGTCATGCCTGCATGCGCCAATTCTTTCATTAAATCGAGAACCTCTCCGACCATCTCGGGGTCCAGTGCCGAGGTCGGTTCGTCAAACAGCATAACATCCGGCTGCATCGCAAGCGCACGAATGATGGCAATTCTTTGCTTTTGTCCGCCGGAAAGCATGGCAGGATAGGCATCCGCACGATCCTCCAGACCAACACGAGTCAGAAGATTCATTGCCTGCGCTTCCGCTTCTTCCTTGGATTTCTTCAAAAGCTTCATGGGTGCCGCCGTCAGATTATTCAACACCGTCATATGCGGAAACAAATTAAAGTGCTGAAACACCATTCCCATTTTTTGTCTGTGTTGATTGATGTTAATGTGCTTATCCGTAATATCTACGCCGTTAAAAATAATCGAGCCTTCGGTTGGCATTTCCAAAAGGTTGAGGGAACGCAGATATGTAGATTTTCCACTGCCGGAGGGCCCGATAATAACAACGACCTCTCCCTTGGCTACGGTCAGATCCACACCGTCAAGTGCCTTGATCTTGTGTCCCTTGTAATGCTTTTTGAGAGCCTTGGTTTCTATGATAATATTCTGATTACCGTTCATTTTTCCTCAACCTCCTCTCCAAAATTTTTACAAGCTGTGTCAGAATCAAAACTACCACAAGGTAGACCAACGCAACCGCAATCAATGGCATAAAGGCAGAAAATGTAACACCTCGGATCCGTTCTCCCGCTTTGGTCAAATCAACAATACCGACGTAACCGGCAATGGAGGTCTCCTTGATCAATACAATAAACTCATTACAAAGCGTGGGAAGAATAGACTTGAATACCTGTGGGATGATAATGTATATCATGGTTTGCACATAATTGAATCCAAGCGAACGACCTGCCTCGAATTGACCGTTATCAATGGACATGATACCGCCTCGAATGATCTCGGCTACATATGCGCCCGAATTCAATCCAAACGCAAAAATCGCCACCGCAATGCTGTTCCGTGAAGACGCAAAAATAATAAAGTATGCAATCAACAGCTGAACAACAACAGGAGTTCCTCGAATCACAGTCAAATAAAGATTGGAAATCGCATTGATAACCCACCAAAAAGCGTAAAAAATACCGCCCTTCTTTTTATATTCCTCCCAGTTCTTGTCATAGGTTGAGCGAATAATGGCAATCACAATACCGATCGCTAAGCCAAGAAGAAGCGAAAAGAAGGTGATGATCAAAGTATTTCCCAAGCCGTCAAGCAACCATTTCCATCGGTTGTCTGTAACAAAATTAAGGACAAAATCATCCTTGAATTTACTCAAAAAATCCATAGCAAAGTTCCTTTTTATTTTATACAGTAAGATGGGTTACCGCGTATCACACGCGGTAACCCAAAATCCTTTTCTTAGTTGGAAGATCCTGCGTTGATGTATTTGGCAACGATCTTATCGACGGTTCCGTCTTCCTTCAGCTCTGCCAGTGCATGGTTGATCTTTTCAAGCAGCTCGGTGTTTTCCTTGGCAACGCAAATTGCGTAGTCCTCGACAGCGTATTCATTATCGCCGGAAAGAATGTGAATCTTACCCTCGTTCGCAGCAACGAAAGACTTGGCAGGCTCGTTATCAATGATAACCATGTCAACCTTATCGGTCTTAAGAGCTTCAACAGCCTCAGCACCTGTCTTGTAACGCACAACACGGTCGGTCGTAACAGTGCCATCCTCTTCTACATCATTGAGTCCCCAGTTGGTAATATCGTCAGAGGAATAAATATCTCCGGTTGTATCCTGCTGAACACCAACCTTCACCTCGGGGTTCTTCAGTGCGGTGGGATTACCCTCATCGTCGAATACAAAGATATCGTCCAAGGAAGCGATGGCAGAACCTTCCTTTACAATGATAACCTGGATACCGGTAGCATAAGTATCGGAGAAGTTTACACTCTGCTTTCTCTCCTCGGTTACGGTCATACCTGCCATACCCATGTCATACTTACCCTCAGCGACACCGCCGATAATGGAACCAAACTCAACGTCCTCGATCTTCAGCTCCATGCCGAGCTTTTCGGCAATCGCTGTTGCGATTTCAACGTCGATACCAACAAATTCTTCACCCTCTACATACTCGTAGGGAGGGAATGCGGCATTGGTAGCCATAACCAGAACCTCGTCATCCTTGCTACATGCGGAAAAGGCAACCACTGCGGTCAAAAGCATAACCACAGTCAATGCCATGCTGATAATTTTTTTCATGATACTGTCTCCTTCAATAATAAATTATTTTGTTATATCTAATATAACTGTTAGTTAATTATAGCACATGCCATGATTCTTGTCAATACTATTTTTAATTTTTGTTATTCTTTTGAAATATTTTATGCAAATATTCACCTGTATACGATTTTTTATTCATTGAAACCTCCTCGGGAGTACCTGTTGCCACAATCGTACCGCCCCGATCTCCGCCCTCGGGTCCAAGATCGATAATATAGTCTGCCGTTTTGATCACATCCAGATTGTGTTCGATCACCAGCAGTGAATTCCCCGCATCGCACAACCGTTGCAGAACTCGGATCAGCTTTGCTACATCATCGCTGTGCAAGCCGGTGGTAGGCTCATCCAAAATATACATGGTCTTTCCCGTCCCCCGTCTGGAAAGCTCGGTCGCCAGCTTTACCCGTTGCGCCTCGCCACCCGAAATGGTCGTTGAGGATTGTCCCAGTTTTACATAGCTCAAACCTACATCATATAAAGTTTGCAGCTTGTTTTTGATCTTCGGGATCCCATCGAAGAAAAGCAAAGCCTCCTCCACGGTCATATCCAGCACATCGGCAATGCTCTTTCCTTTGTATTTGACCTCCAGCGTATCCCGATTGTACCGTTTTCCGTGGCACACATCACAGGTTACATATACATCGGGAAGAAAGTGCATTTCAATTTTCTTCAAGCCATCTCCTTCGCACGCCTCGCAACGTCCTCCTCTTACATTAAAGGAGAACCGACCCGACTTATAGCCCTTTGCCTTGGCATCCGCCGTTTTGGCAAACAACTCTCGAATATCGGTAAATAAGCCGGTATAGGTTGCGGGATTGGAGCGTGGGGTCCGTCCGATAGGACTTTGGTCAATGTCGATCACCTTATCCAAATGCTCGATCCCCTGTATTTCTTTGTACCTTCCGTGAGAACGGATAGCTCCGTTCAATTCACGGGATAAGGTAGGATTGATGATCCCGTTCACTAAGGAGGATTTTCCCGACCCCGAAACTCCCGTCACACATACAAAGCACCCCAACGGAATATCCACATTGATATGCTTTAGATTGTGTTCATGGGCATCTATGACCTTCAAAAACGCTCCGTTTCCTTTTCTGCGTTGACTCGGAACAGAAATCTCCTTTCGTCTTGCCAAATAGGCTCCCGTGATAGATGCTGGGTTTTGCATGACCTCAGCAGGCGTTCCAGCCGCAATAATTTCTCCTCCGTGGATCCCTGCTCCCGGACCGATATCTATGATATAATCGGACTCCAGCATCGTCTCTTCATCATGCTCAACCACGATTACCGTATTTCCGATGTCACGCAATTTCTTTAGGGTGGCGATCAGCTTTGAATTGTCCCTTTGATGCAAGCCGATGCTTGGCTCATCCAAAATATACAAAACACCTACCAAAGCCGAACCAATCTGAGTCGCCAAACGGATTCGTTGCGCCTCTCCGCCCGATAAGGAGCCGGCTTTTCTGGCTAATGTCAAATATTCCAAGCCAACACTAACCAAAAATCCCAGCCGACTGCGGATTTCCTTGAGGATCTCCGCCGAAATAACCTTTTCCATGCCGCTCGGCTCAAAGGCATTGATAAACTCCAGTGCGGCAGAAACCGACATTCGGCAAAATTCGTCAATGTTTTTGCTACCGACCGTTACCGCCAAATAATTCGGCGACAAGCGTTTCCCCTGACAGATCGGGCAAGGAGCTTCTTCAATAAATTGCTCATAGTATTCATCATTTCCCGATTGGGAAATGCGATTTTCAATCATTTTCACCAAGCCCTCAAAGCGAGTTTTTTGTCGATGTGATTCTTTGCCGAACCAGCGCTCCACATCATACAGAACATCTCCGGAGCCGTACAGGAGAACCTGATACGCCTCCTTGGAATACTGTTCAATGGGTGTATCCACGTCAAACCCGAATTTTTCCCCAACCGCAAGGAACAGCGGACCGTTCCAGCTTTGCTCTTCCATGGTCTTAAATCCATTGACAGCGATCCCCCCCTGTCTGAGGCTCAGCCCGGGGTCGGGTATCAAACGGTCCACCGCCACTCGCCGCATCTCGCCAAGTCCGGCACAGTGAGGACAGGCACCTGCCGGGTTGTTAAAGGAAAACATTCTCGGCTCCAGCTCTCCAAAGGAAATGTTATGCTCCTCACAGGCGTAGCTTTGAGAGAACTCCATCTCAACGGCATCGCCTTCCCTCGGTGCCGTTACAACCATCAAATGCCCCTCAGAAAGGCGCAACGCATTTTCCACGGAATCCGCCACCCTCGGACGCATATCGGGCTTTTTAACCAAGCGGTCTACCACGATCTCGATCGTATGCTTTTTGTTTTTATCCAGCTTGATTTCCTCGGAAATATCATATAAATTTCCGTCCACCCGCACACGAACATATCCACTCTTTTTCGCAGAAGCAAACACCTTTTCGTGCATTCCCTTTTGTGCTCGCACCACGGGAGCCAAGATCATAAACCGCTCTCCGTCGGCAAGCTCCATGATCTTGTCAATGATCGTATCGGTAGACTGTCTCCGTATTTCCTTTCCGCAGATCGGACAGTGAGGAATTCCGATCCGTGCGTAAAGCAAGCGCAGATAATCGTAAATTTCAGTCACCGTTCCGACCGTGGAGCGAGGATTTTTGGAGGTGGTTTTTTGGTCAATGGCAATCGCAGGAGAAAGCCCTTCGATCAAATCCACATCCGGCTTGTCCATTTGCCCGAGAAACTGTCGGGCATACGAGGACAGCGATTCCACAAACCGACGGTGTCCCTCCGCATACACGGTATCAAACGCAAGCGACGATTTTCCCGACCCGGATAAGCCGGTCAGGATGACCAGCTGATCTCTCGGGATCTCCACATTAATATTTTTCAGGTTATTTACACGAGCGCCCCGTATAACTATGGATTTCGGCATACTTATTTTCCCTTTCTCAACGCCGCGATCTTATCTCGGATCAAAGCAGCTTGCTCAAACTCCAGATTCTTTGCGGCAGTTTTCATCTGTCTTGTCCATGTTTCGATCAATGCTTCTCTTTCCTTTGCCGACAGATTCTTCTGTTTCTTATTCTTACTATCGTCCCGATCTTCTTTCCGTCCGATCTCGATCACATCCCGAATATCCTTGACGATCGTTTTCGGAACAATTCCGTTCGCCTCATTATAGGCGGTTTGAATGGCTCTGCGTCGGTTGGTCTCGTCAATGGCATGTTTCATGGAAGCCGTGATCGTATCGGCATACATGATCACCCGTCCTTTGGCATTTCGGGCAGCTCGTCCGATCGTTTGGATCAAGCTGCGCTCCGCACGCAAAAAGCCTTCCTTGTCCGCATCCAATATGGCAACCAAGGAAACCTCGGGAATATCCAAGCCTTCCCGAAGCAAATTGATCCCCACCAAAACGTCAAATTCTCCCAATCGAAGATCACGAATGATCTCCATTCGCTCCAGTGTATCCACATTGTAGTGGATATATTTGACCTTGATCCCGTTTTCTTCCAAATATTCTGTCAGATCCTCCGCCATTTTACGGGTCAAGGTAGTAACCAAAACACGCTCATTTTGTTTTGCCCTTATACGGATCTCTCCCATCAGATCATCCACCTGTCCTTCAATGGGGCGAACCTCCACCTCGGGATCCACCAATCCCGTAGGACGTATGATCTGTTCCACCGTGCATTGCCCATGCTCTTCTTCATAGTCCCCCGGCGTTGCACTGACAAAAATCGCTTGATTCACTTTGGATTCAAATTCCTCAAAGAACAAGGGTCGGTTATCATATGCCGACGGCAGACGGAATCCAAAATCCACCAGATTTTTCTTTCTTGCCGTATCTCCGCCGCTCATACCCCGAACCTGCGGAAGGGTCACATGAGACTCATCCACAAAAAGCAAATAATCCTTGGGGAAATAATCCAACAAAGTATGAGGGGTCGATCCGACAGGTCGTCCCTCCAAAACACGGGAATAATTCTCCACGCCCGAGCAAAAGCCGACCTCTCGCAGCATTTCCATATCGTATTTGACCCGCTCCTCGATCCGCTGTGCTTCAATCAGCTTGCCCTGTGAGCGAAAATACTCCGCCCTCTCCGCCATTTCTTGCATGATCTGCCCGATCGCACGCTCCTTTTTATCATCGGAAACCGCATAGTGGGTGGCGGGATAGATGGCAACATAACTCAAGGATTTCAACATCTCTCCCGTCACAATATTGATCTCCGATATCCGCTCGATCTCATCCCCGAAAAATTCAATACGCCACGCTTGATCCTGCATGTTGGCGGGAATAACATCGACCGTATCCCCTTGCACACGGAATTTATCACGCTCTAAGGCAATGTCGTTTCGGTCATAGCTGATCGCCACCAATCGTCGGATCAGCTCATCCCGATCCATAGTCATGCCGGGACGAAGTGCCAAAACCAGCTTTTTATACTCCGAAGGGTCGCCCAAGGAATAGATACAGGAAACACTGGCTACGATAATCACATCCCGACGCTCAAAAAGCGCCGAGGTGGCACTGTGCCGAAGCATATCGATCTCATCGTTGATCATCGCATCCTTTTCAATATACATGTCCTTGCCCGGAATATACGCCTCAGGCTGATAATAATCGTAATAGGAGACAAAATATTCTACCGCATTCTCGGGAAACAACTCCCGAAACTCGGAGCAAAGCTGTCCCGCCAAGGTCTTGTTATGTGCCAAAACCAAAGTTGGCTTATTGACATTGGCAATGACGTTTGCCATGGTAAAGGTTTTTCCCGAGCCGGTCACACCCAACAGTGTCTGCGCCTTAAGCCCTTTGTTTACGCCTTCGGTCAGCTGTTCGATCGCCCGTGGCTGATCTCCGCTTGGTATATAATCAGACCGCAATTTAAAGCATTGTTCTTTCATAAACATTCCATACCGCATCTTTTTATAGTATCAGTATGTATATTATAATATGTTTTTAAAAATTTTTCAACTATTTTTTCAAAAAAGTATTGCATTTTCAAATGGAATGTGTTATAATAGAGCTCGTTGCGGAGGCATAGCTCAGCTGGTTAGAGTGCATGCTTGACATGCATGAGGTCACTGGTTCGATTCCAGTTGTCTCCACCAAAAGCCCCAAAGACCCAGGTCTTTGGGGCTTAACTATTATTGTTGTATCATCATTATGTTGGGAGGCGGAATTTTTGAAAAAAATCCTGCGATTCTTTGACGGATACCGCAAAGAGTCTGTTTTGGCTCCGCTTTTTAAAATGCTGGAGGCAATTTTCGAATTGCTGGTTCCTTTAACGGTCGCTACCATTATTGATGTCGGGATCCGACAAAAAAATACACAGACGATCTATCTCATGTGCGGCATTATGGTCGCCTTGGGGGTGATCGGATTGATCTGTGCGATCTGCGCCCAATATTTTGCGGCAAAAGCCGCCGTAGGAGTCTCCGCAAAAATACGCAGCTCGCTCTTTTCTCACATTCAGGGCTTTGATTACGCAACCACCGACCGCATCGGCACCTCCACACTAATCACACGCATGACCAACGATATCCAATCGGTTCAAACGGGGATCAACATGTTTCTCCGCTTGTTTATGCGTTCTCCCTTTATTGTTTTTGGTGCGATGATCATGGCATTTACGATCAATGTCCGCCTTGCTCTGATTTTTGCTATCACCATTCCCTTGTTGGCACTTGTCATATTTGGAATCATGCTGATCAGCATTCCCATCTACAAAAAGTCGCAGACACATCTGGATCCGGTGGTAGGCAAGCTTCGGGAAAATTACAACGGTACACGGGTCATCCGTGCCTTCAATAAGGAATCGGACGAAACCGCCGCTTTTCAGGAAAAGCACCGTGCTTTGACCAAGATCCAGCTGTTTGCCGGTCGTATTTCGGCGTTGATGAATCCGCTGACCTATGTCATTATCAATTTGGCGGTTATTTTTCTGATCCAATTCGGTGCTCTTTCCGTGGACGACGGTACCATTTCCCAAGGAGAACTGATCGCACTCTATAATTACATGTCCCAAATCTTGGTGGAACTGATCAAACTGGCAAATTTGATCATCACACTCAATAAAGCCTCTGCAAGTGCGCATCGCATTTCGGATATATTCGATACCCCCTCCCGCTCTTTCTCTGCCGTTCAAGCGGCGTCCGTGCTGAATCCTGCCGAGATCGCTTTTCAGGAGGTCTCCTTCCGCTATCATCCAACAGGAGACGATGCCGTTTCCAACGTCAGCTTTTCCATTCACGCCGGACAAACCGTCGGAATCATCGGAGGAACCGGCTCTGGAAAAAGCACGTTGATCCATCTGCTTCAGGGGCTGTATTCGCCCACATCCGGCAAAATCACCGTTGACGGAAACGAGTTGACCTCCTATTCTCAGGAGCAGCTTCGGGCAATGTTCGGCATCGTGCCACAGAAGGCAGTCCTGTTCAAGGGCACCGTCCGTTCCAATTTGCAATGGGGCTGTGACACAGCCAACGAAGAAGAAATGTGGCATGCGCTGGAGCTGGCACAGGCAAAGGAGTTTGTTGAAAAAGCGGAGCATGGATTGGATTCTCCCGTACAACAGTTTGGCAGAAACTTTTCAGGAGGGCAAAAGCAACGCTTGACCATTGCCCGTGCCTTGCTGAAACACCCCAAGCTTCTGATTCTGGATGATTCCGCTTCGGCATTAGATTACGGAACAGAAGCACAGCTTCGACAATCTCTGTCCACCCTTTCCGATACGACAAAGATCATCGTATCCCAACGCGCCTCCTCTATGCTCCATGCGGACTTGATCTTGGTTCTCGATGACGGGATCCTTGTCGGACAAGGAAACCACAGCGAGCTGATGGAACGCTGTGAGACCTATCGGGAAATTTATTTTTCACAATTTCCGAAGGGAGGAACAAACGAATGAAACTGAACCTGAAAGAAAATACCAAGACATTCGGAACCGTCCTTCGCTATTTAAAAATATTCCGTCTGCATTTTATTCTCTCGTTGCTTTTGACTGCCGTTTCGGTCATCCTGACTCTGTATATTCCCATTTTAGTAGGCAATGCCATTGATCTGGCTGTTGGAAAAGGAGCGGTCGATTTTTCCGAAATTCACTTCATTTTGCTGAAGATCGGCATCTCCATTCTGCTGACAGGCTTGATCGGATGGTTGGTAAATGTTCTGAACAACCGAATGACCTACGGAATCGTGCGCAACATCCGCCACCGTGCCTTTCAACGGATTCAGGAATTCCCCATTTCCTACATTGATTCCCACCAAACAGGTGAGATCATCAGCCGAACCATCACGGATGTCGATCAGTTTGCCGATGGCTTGCTCCTTGGCTTTACGCAATTTTTCAACGGTCTGATGACGATTGTCGGCACTCTGATCTTTATGCTGACGATCAGCCCCACAGTGGCGCTGGTGGTCGTGATCGTGACACCGCTTTCGCTGTTTGTTGCGGCATTTATTGCCAAAAAGACCTATTCCATGTTCAAGTTGCAATCGGAAATACGAAGCGAACAAACAACGGTCATCGACGAAATGATCACCGAGCATAAAATTGTTGTCGCCTTCGGTCGGGAGCAGCAAGCACAACAGGAATTTGACGAGGTCAATGACCGTCTGTCTGGGGCCTCTCTGCGTGCCATTTTCTATTCCTCCATTACCAATCCGTCTACCCGATTTGTCAATAGCCTTGTGTATTCCTTGGTCGCATTGATCGGTGCTTTGCTTTGCCTTGCCGGAAGCTCGGCAATGACCGTCGGAAAAATCACCAGCTTCCTTTCCTATGCAACGCAATACACCAAGCCCTTCAATGAAATATCGGGAGTCATTACCGAATTACAAAACGCACTCGCCTGCGCCGCCAGAGTATTTGAACTGATCGATCAACCGATCCAAGAGCCGGATGCTGAGCCTGCCCATACTCCCGAAGCCATTCACGGAACCGTAGACTTTGAGGAAGTTTCCTTCTCCTATACAGAGGATCGTCCGCTGATCCGATCCTTCAACTTGTCTGTTCAACAGGGACAGCATGTTGCGATCGTGGGACCGACCGGATGCGGAAAAACGACCCTGATCAATCTGCTGATGCGCTTTTACGATGTCAAAGCCGGAGAGATACGGTTGGACGGAACGGACATTCGCTCCTATCCTCGTCATACCCTGCGGGCGGCATACGGAATGGTTCTTCAGGATACTTGGCTTTGCTCGGGTACGATTCGGGATAATATTGCGTTCGGCAATCCAAACGCCACCGAGGAAGAGGTAATCGCCGCCGCCAAAGCAGCGCATGCCCATAGCTTTATCCGCCGCTTGCCCAATGGATATCAAACGGTCATTTCCGAAGACGGCGGAGCCCTATCCCAAGGGCAAAAGCAGCTGCTCTGCATTGCCCGTGTCATGCTTTGTCTCCCCGAAATGCTGATTTTGGACGAAGCCACCTCCTCCATTGATACCCGCACCGAGCTTCGCATTCAAAAAGCGTTTTCTGCCATGATGCAAGGACGAACCAGCTTTATCGTTGCACACCGTCTCTCGACTATTCAAGATGCCGATATCATTTTGGTGATGAAGGACGGAAATATCGTCGAACAGGGCAACCATTCCGACCTGCTTTCCCAAAACGGATTTTATACCCGTCTTTATAACAGTCAATTTGCCAAAGACCCCCAATAACATCGTGGGACAGCCGCATTTTTGCGGCTGTCCCTTTTCTTTATGAGCTGTTCCCTTCCTGCTTTTCCTTCCATGCAAAATAATTAAAATGCGCTCTGCATAACCGATTATACTGTTGCTCCGCCTTGGAGATCCCGCAATATTCTCCCTTTTTCAAAACGGTATGAAAAAAGGGTAAGGAGGGAGCGGTCTCGGGCAGACTCTCGCTCCCGATCTCTCTCCAGACATATTGCGCATCGGTTACATAAATCTGAATTGGGAAGCTCCGTTCCACAGAGATCAGCCCGATATATTTCATACTGTCGCTCGGGCATTCATCATTCAAAGACACGCCGCCCTCTTTCATATCATAAGCAACGGGAACATGACAGGTACAGTATTCCTTCGGCTCTGTTCCCTTTACAAAATACCCCTTTTCCGTTCGATCTCCTCGGGGATCCAGCAAGCAGGCACGTGTAACCAAAAGTCCCGAATCCACACAGTATTCACAGGAGATCAATTGCTCCCCCTCGTCAAATTCTTGCAAAGAAGTCCCTCCTGCTTTCGCAAAAACCGTTCTTTCGTGGATCACTCGCATGATCTCGTCCCAAATATCAATACAAACGTTCGTGCCGGACAATGCTTTCGGATATTCATATCCATACCATACGCCGCCAATATAATAGGGGGTATAGCCAATAAACCATCTGTCGTAATTATTCTGCGTCGTACCCGTTTTTCCGGCGCAATCCACATGTTTTTGCAGGGTGATGGAGGATGCGGTTCCCTCTTTTACTACATTTTCCAGCATCTTGCTCATGATCGCCGCATGATCCTCGCCGATCACCGCTTTTCCGTTGTATTGGTTTTCCAAAAGAATGCTTCCGATACTGTCGGTCACCTTGTAATAAGAACGGGCAGAATGATAGATCCCTTGGTTGACAAAAATGGAATATGCGGCGGTGATCTCCCGAACCGTAACGCCATAATTCATCTGCCCCAACGCCAATGCCGCCAGATCCATATCGGTAATATAGGAGCCGTCGGCACGGTAGCCGGCAGCAATCAAGCTCTTCATTTCCAATTGATTGTACAGAAAATCAAAGGATTCCTCCACCCCGATGTCCTCCAATACGCGAACGGTCACTGTATTGATCGAGTGAGAGATCGCATAGTTGATATTTGTCAGCCCCCGATAGATTCCGTTGGAATTTTTCGGCCAAGCAATCGGCTCTACGATCTTGCCCTTGGAGGCATCCAAATTGTATTTTCCAAAATTGACAGGCACATCATCATATACCGTAGACCACGTGATAAGTCCCTGCTCCAACGCAGGAGCATATACCGAAAGAGGCTTGATGACCGATCCGGCAGGACGGAGCGTCTGCGTAGCAAAATTTTGGAGCCGATTGGCGGTCTTTTCTCCCACCGCTCCCGCAACACCCAAAATATCCCCGTTGTTCGGATCGATCACGATCATCGCCGATTGGGGAGCTTCCTCGCCGTTTTCCGTATAAAAATTGTCCGTTTGGGCGTAATACTCCTCCATGATCCCTTGTATTTGCGGATCCATTGCCGTATAGATCTTCAATCCTCCCGTATACAGCAATAAATTTGCCATAGAGCGACTGTATCCCTTTTCCTCCATCAGATCTTGGATCACATCCTCCAAGACCATATCGACATACCATGAATTGATCTCGGAGGTATGATATGCTTCATTGACATTCAAAACCAAGTCTTCCTGCAAAGCCTCTTGAAGCTCGTCCCATCCGATATAGCCTTGCTCATACATTTCGTTCAAAATAATATTTCTTCTGATTTGATTGTGATCCGGATTCCGAATCGGATCGTAATAAGACGGACTGTTCGTAATGGCAGCTATACAGGCGCATTCGGTCAAGGTCAAATCAGAGACATCCTTGGAAAAATAGCAATCCGCCGCCGCTTGAACACCGTAACACCCTTGAGATAAGTTAATGATATTCAAATATAATCCCAAGATCTCCTGCTTGTCCATTTTTGTCTCCAGATCCATCGCCCAAAAGATCTCCTGAAGCTTACGCTGAAAGGAATAATCATCCTCATCGGTAATGTTTTTGATCAACTGCTGTGTGATCGTAGAGCCGCCGTAGCTCTTGTTAAAATTCAGAAAATAATTGACCCCCGCAGAGACTGTTCGCTTCCAATCCACGCCCTTATGCTCATAAAACCGCTTGTCCTCAATGCTGACAAAGGCGTTCACCAGATCTTGCGGGATCCGCTCGTAATCCACATAGATACACCGATATCCTCCGTACAGCACATCATCGGTCAGCTCTACCGCCTCAAGTGTTCCGTTTTCCTCGGAGGCTTCATAATAATACAGGGTCGTGGCTGAATCGGAGCCAACTACGGTAAACAGACTTTCATCGACCTCTTTTTCAATTTTTTGATTGACATAGATCGCAAAGAAAAGCAAGATCACCAGTCCAAGCACCGTAACAAACAGCAACGCACCCACCAAAAATTTTCCGATTCTTTTCAATCCCGCTTTCATCCCTACTCTCCTTTTCTGTCCGCATCCGAGTTTTATCATTACCTATTATGTGTTATAATCGCATAATTAAACACAGAGCAGACAATAATAATAAAAAATTGGAAAAGAACGGATAAAAAAATGAAAAGAAAAACCATGTTGCGCCTCACCGCAGTCTATGCCTTTATCCTGCTGTCGATCCTATTGATATCGGTTTCGTTTCTTCTTCACAAAATGAAGCAGATATCCGCCCCACCG
Organism: Oscillospiraceae bacterium; assembly: GCA_015063535.1. Taxonomy (GTDB): domain Bacteria; phylum Bacillota; class Clostridia; order Oscillospirales; family CAG-272; genus HGM12713. The sequence continues at coordinate 69,361 of SVTY01000001.1, read as the reverse complement.
CAAAACAGCACCGAATACATCTATATCTATGTCTCGGAAGAAATGAGTGATAGGGACGCCCACACGGAATCAGATACCGAGGCTTCGGGATGGATCATGAAAGAGTACCGTGGAAGGATCGGCATTTTTTCGACAGACGGTGTTCTCCTGCAAGAACTGGACACCTATGTAAAAACCCTCCCCGAAGCAGACAGAAAGCTGCTTGGAGAGGGAATTTACATTGAAACACGAACAAAATTAAATGCCTTAATTGAAGATTATACAGAGTAACCGTTATTTGGAAACCACATTTTCGTTGCCCAAAAGAAGCTTCAATTCCTTCAAAACCAACTCCGTTGCTTCGACTCCGTGCCGATACGGAGCATAGACATGCTTCGAGCTGTCGTAAAAGATCACCTGCGTTTCCCCTTCAAAAATGTCCACTAAATTTTTCGCTTTCAAATAGGAAACGCACAAAAAGTCAGGAACCCGCAAAAACAGCTTCTTCGGCATCTGTGGCGAACGGCTTCCGTGTTCCTTGTTCTCCTGTCTTGGTTGAAATGACTCCGCTTGCCGATTTTTGACTTCTGCAGACGGAACCGCTTCAGATACACGTATTTTCTCAAAGCGATCGTTTTCCATCAATTCCAAGGCATTGGAAAGCAAGATTTTGGGGGCATCCTCTTCCCCATCCCGCAAGGACAGATTTCCTTGAATAAATAATGCCGCTTCCAATCGAAGCAAAGGAGAAAATTTCGCATATTGCGTGGAAAATACGATACATTCGATCTCTCCGTAGCGATCCTCAAGCGTGACGAATGCCATCGGTTGATTCTTTCTGGTGTTCTTTACGGTAACCGAGGTTACGATGCCGACAATAGAAACCGATTCTTTATCCGATCTATCCTCCGAATTCAGAATTTCCGAGATCGGTGTCGGAGCCAATTGCTCCGCATGCTTCCGATAGCTATCCAATAAATGCCCCGAAAAGTACATTCCGGAGCACTCCCGCTCCAACAATAGCTTTTCTCGCAGAGAAAATTCGGGAATATCGGGATATTGAAAGCTCGGTGAGGCTTCCCTTGCCTGCGGAATGACCGAGAACATATCCAGCTGTCCCGCAATATTATTTCTGTCTTTTTGCTGAAGCGTCTCGATCAGAGACTCAAAGGAAGCAAGTAAACGGCTTCGATATACACCCAATTGATCAAATGCACCCGCTTTGATCAGCGATTCCACCATGCGCTTGTTAAGATCATACGGTGCCATCCTTCTCGCAAAGTCCTCAAAATCGACAAACGGGCGGTCTGTACGTTCGGTAAGGATCGACTCAATAAATTGCTTTCCTACATTTTTCAGCGCAAGCATACCAAAGACGATATTGCCATCCTTTGGGTGAAAATACAGCCGACTTTCATTGATATCGGGCGGTAACACCCGAATTTTGTATTTGGCGCATTCGTTGATATATTCCGCCAACTTTGTCAAATTACCCAACACCGAGGTAAGCAACGCCGCCATGTATTCACACGGAAAGTGCTGTTTTAAATACGCCGTGCGATAAGAGATCACCGCATAGGCAGCCGCATGGCTTTTGTTAAAGGCGTAATTGGCAAAGGATTCCATATCGTCAAACAGCTGTTCGGCAACCGATGCTTCCACGCCGTTCTGCTGTGCGCCTTCCAAAAATCCCGCTCTCTCCGCCTGCAACACATCTCCTTTCTTTTTGGACATGGCACGGCGAACGACATCGGCATGCCCATAGGTATATCCGGCAATCACACGGAAAATGCTCATTACCTGTTCTTGATAGACCGTACAGCCGTAGGTCGATCTCAGGATCGGCTCCAACAATGGATGAGCATACCGAATCTGATCGGGATTGTGCCGTGCGTGAATATACTGCGGAATTGAATCCATGGGACCGGGACGGTACAAGGCAATGGCGGCAATGATATCATCCAGACAATCGGGCTTCAGCTCGGTCAGCATCTGTCTCATCCCACCCGATTCCAATTGAAACAGCCCCAACGTTGCTCCCTTGGAGATCAGCTCAAAGGTTGCCTTGTCATCGAACGGAATGGTTTCGATAGCAAACTCGGGATGACTTTCCCGAATCGTACGGCATGCATCATCAATAATAGTCAAATACCGCAAAGCCAAAAAGTCAAATTTCAAAAGTCCCAGATCGGCGATCGTATCCATGTCAAACTGAGTAACGACCGTTTCGTTGCTGACCGCCAAAGGAACATACCGAGAGACAGGACGGTCTGTTACCACAAGCCCTGCCGCATGCACCGTGATATTTCGTGGCATCCCCTCGATCTCTAAGGCGGTATTTACCAACCTCTGCACCGCCTCAGAGGACTCATACATCGTTTTCAACGCAGGCTGCTTCAATGCCGCCTTCAGCGTGGCGCCGGGAACCTGAGGAATGGCTCGTGCGACGGGATCGACCTCCGCATACGACATTCCCAGCGCACGTCCCACATCTCGGATGGCAGCCCGTGCCGCCAAGGTTCCGAAGGCGATAATCTGCGATACATGGTCGGAGCCGTATCGGTCGAACATATATTCGATCACTTCATCTCTTCGGTTATAACAAAAGTCAATATCAATATCGGGCATACTGATCCGTTCGGGATTTAAAAAGCGTTCAAACAGCAAATCAAATCGAATCGGATCAATATCCGTGATCCGATTCAAAAAGGCAACCAAGCTTCCCGCACCTGAGCCTCTGCCGGGCCCCACGGGGATGTTTTTCGATCGGGCAAAGTTCACATAATCCTGCACGATCAAAAAATAATCCGAATAGCCCATCTCATGGATCACGCCAAGCTCGTATTCGATCCGTTCCCGATAGACAGCCTCCTGTTCCTCGGACAGTGACAAGGTTCCGTCCGCCCTTCTACCTTCCAAGCCGGCATATGTCAGCGTTCGTAGCAACTCAGAGGCAGTTTGTCCCTTGGGAACAGGAAAGGTCGGTAGCTTTGGCTCGTCAAAGCGAAACTCAAAATGACACCTCTCTGCGATCAATGCCGTGTTTTCCAAGGCTCCCTTATACTTGCCAAACAGCATCTGCATTTCGCTGTCGGTCTTATAATAAAATTCATCGGTCTCAAATCCGATCGGACGCCCGTCTGTAATGACAGAGTTAGTCTGAATACACATTAAAACCGCCTGTGTTTTGGCGTTTTCTCTTCGCAAATAATGGCAATCATTGGTGGCAACCAACGGAAGCCCACATTCCTCTGCCAAGCGAACCAGCTCGGGCAATACCTGTAATTGCTCGTTCAAACCGTGATTTTGAATTTCAATATAGAAATTCTCCGCGCCGAAAACAGTCGAAAGCTCCTTCGCATAGCTGACCGCCTCCTCATACTCTCCGCGCAAAAGCAAAGATGGGATCCGTCCTGCCAGACACCCCGATAAGCAGATCAATCCCTCCGCATGCTCCCGAAGCAGATCCATATCCACTCTTGGCTTCGCATAAAATCCCTCCGTAAAGCCCTTGGATACCATAGCAATCAAATTGTTGTATCCGATCTCATTTTTACAGAGCAAAACAAGGTGATGATATTTCCCCGATCCATCCGCCCCAACACTCCGATCAAAGCGAGATTTGTGTGCCACATAGACCTCGCATCCGATGATCGGCTTGATCCCTTCCTTTTTACAGGCACGGTAAAAGGCAACCGCACCGTACATCACACCGTGATCCGTCAGTGCGACCGCAGTATGCCCACACTCCCTTGCTCGGATCGGAATATCCGAGATTCGGCAGGCACCGTCCAACAAGCTGTATTCACTGTGCAAATGCAAATGAACAAAGGATGACATACTTGTTACCTTTTCCTTTCATACCTTGTTTTTATTCGTCGGAGGCATCCGAATCTTCTTCATCCTCCGTATCCCGCTGACGGGCTTCCTCTGTCTTTCGGAAGAACATAAACAAGCCGACGCCCACTGCGGAAACCGCCAACAGCACTCCGAAAATGATCCACGTCAGGCTTGCACCGTCCGATCCGTCATCCGACAGCTCCTGCTGATTGCGTATCTTGGCACGTTCGGCTTCGATCAGCGTATTCAGATCCTCCGATGAATATACCGTGCTGTATCCGATCACATCGTACAGATTCAGCGTAAAGGCAGTCGGCTCCTCCGAAAGCATCCGACAGCCTATTTTGATATAATCCACCATAGACTCATTCACATAATTTTCAAGATCCAATGTCAAGGAAGTGCGCTGATTCACCGAAACAATATACTCTGCCGTAACCGTATTTTCCCGATTTCCCATGGTAATTACAATTTCGCACAGCGCATTTTCCGAGGCTCCGCCGCCGTTTACGGAAAGATCAAATGCGACATACGGCGTATATACATAATTTTCCGAGTATTCATACAGATACAGCACTTCAGCATGCTCTTTTTTGTTTTGCGGCTGCAACGAAGCGGCAAGGATCCTCTCGCCGTTCTTGCTGTAATCGGATTTGATCTCCCCGCAAAAATTACCCGCATACCATCCGCTCATATTTCCTTGCGGAAATTCCGCATACGAAAACGATCCCTTCCAATCAAGAGCCTCCAAATCAAAGCGTTCTGCCCGTTCAAAATACCGAAGTGCAAGAGCCGATTCCGACGGTAAGGACAAAACCTCTTGCCATTGCTCGGCACCGAAGTAGACAAGCAGATTTTCCGTCACAGTCAAGCTCTTGTCGGTATCAATATATCGTATGATTTTTTCAATATCCGCTATGGGCTCCTGTGCCATTTCCTCCGCCTCGGCAAAGGAAACCACAAAGGAGGAAAGCCGTAGCTCGGCAAACAAACGATAAAAGCTGTATGTATATGCGCATGCCAAGGAATTTCCCCGACAATCGGACGGAACCTCCCAAACGAACATAAAATGATCCGGCGCATTTTCATACCGCTCGGACAATCGGGACAGATATTCGGAATAGACCGCCACCGTCTCAACTCCGATCGTCAAAGCCTCAGCCTCCGTATTGCTTGCCTTCTCCGCAAAGGGCTGCATGATCTGTTGGGCGGAGGCATCCGATTCGATCAGCGTACTGCACGAAAAGGAATGCGACAGCCGCTTCTCTAAAATTTGCAGGATCATTTCCAGCAAAACAGAAGGCGAAGCACTGTTTTTCGCAGATGTCTCCTGCGTTTCATAGGAATTGTAATCGCTGAACGGAAGAACGATATCCAAATCAGATTGATAAGCCCGCACGGAATTGGCGATCACCGTCAGCAAAAAAGCATACCGTTCGGCGTAGTCTCGAACAGAATACGAGGAATACCGCTCTTCATAAATACGGTCGATTTTCTCTCCCACAATGACCCCGCAAATCTCTCCGTTTCGATAGGTATCGTATCTCGATACAAGAAATTCCGAAAAAGCGCTGATCAGAGACAAGGTATCCTCCGAATATACAGTTTCAAGCATGCGTTCCGAAGCCGCATCCGTCTCGGAATCGGAAAACAAAAATTGCAAATAGACCTTACAACCGCTTGCCGAATAGGTACGAACAGACGCATCCAGCCGATCAATATAGGCTTTGTCGAAATATTGATACGATTCCCCGACATGATACAGATATCCGCTGGAGGTTTGGCTCAGCAGATGCTCCAAGGATATCTCCACGATCGCGCTTCCCGCCTGAAGACCGCCTCCGATAGAAAGCATATCGGTTTTAATTCCCTTTATACCGCTTCTGTCCTCGGACGAATAAGAAACATTTGCTTCCACCGCCGGATATTGAGGCTCTGCCGCCAGAAGCATCTCTCCGTCGGGAGAGCACAGCGCAACCGCATAGGAGGCAAACCGATCCGATACGGTCTCTGCCTGAAAGGAAAATTGAAATTTCACTGTAATAGCCGTAGTTGCCAATGCCTCTGTTTCGGATTCATTCAAGACATCCTCAAAAGTTTGACCGGGGGCAATTTTATAAACTGCGATCACATGATCTGTATGGGTAACCATCACGTCATGGTTGATCGTTCCGCTGATCTCTACTTTTTTTGAATCGGAACGGTAGTAACAGGTATAGGTAACCGAATTTTCCCGCAGCATCACATAATTCTGAGTTTCGTCCTGCACAGGAGAAGGAGCGGTTTCAAAAAAAGCATCGGTATCCGAAATTTCTTCCGCACCGTAAATGATCGGCATACAGCCAACGGCAAGTAAAACGACCGCAACGACCAAAGCAATCACTTTTTTCATGTCAAAACGCCCCCTTTCTCCATATACTGAACAAGAATCCTTCTATGATATTATACCATAAAAAGCACCAAAAGAAAATAGAATTTTGAAATAAATTGTATTTTCTTCAAATATCCTTGAAAAAAGCGACAGAATATGCTATAATGTTATAAATGATTCTTGTCCCATAGAAAGATCCGATTCTTGCTTTTATTGGATTTTTATTATAGATTCGATTGAAAGGAGCATAAATTTGAAGCAGATTTATATTCTTCTGTCAAAAACCGATACCGTTCCTTCGCAATTGATTTATAAAATGACGCACGGCGCATTTACCCATGTATCCTTGGCATTAACACCGCACACCAACCGTTTTTACAGCTATGGACGACGAAAAATTCACAATCCGTTGAAGGCGGGATTTTTGATTGAAGATCTTCACTCCAAGGTCTTTGCCCAATATCCGAATTGCAACTGTGCCCTGTATTCCATTGAGATCAGTGAAGAGGCATATAAAAAGATCAGATCCCGACTGCGTTTCTTTCTGCGCAACTACAAAAAGACCACCTATAATTTTTTGGGGATCGTTCCCCTTCGTCTCGGAATCCCGTTTCGCCGTAAATACAAATTGGTTTGCTCGCAATTTGTAGCGTTGCTTTTGGAAGCATCCACCGAAATCGAGCTTCCCAAGGATCCGTACCTGATGCTCCCCATTGATTTTATGAGGATTCCCAATATCAGAAAGATTTACGAAGGCTCCTTGGGAAACTGTCATTTCGGTACAGCCGCAAATAAACTTTCTTTTTCCTCGTAATTTTTTCAAAAAAGACCTTGACAACCTTCTTGGAACGTGCTATAATGTTATACGTTCCGATTTGCCGGTGTGATGGAATTGGCAGACGTGCTGGACTCAAAATCCAGTGGTAGCGATACCGTGTCGGTTCGACCCCGACCACCGGCACCAAGCAAAAAGCAGGTAGTTTTTCTACCTGTTTTTTGTTGTTTATCCTTATTTGGATCATAATTTGTCTCATTTTTTATTTTTTTCAAAAAAAGCCTTGACAAATGAATCAAAGCATGATATAATTGTAAAGCATTTTACTTTACACCTTGATTTTTTATGTCTCGGGAAGAAAAGGATATGGTGCATGTTTGAAAAAGATTTAAATGTCGGGTACCTCCTTGATTTTTACGGTGAGCTGCTTTCGGAGCGCAAACGGAGTGTACTGGATGCTTATTATAACGAAGATTACTCCTTGGCAGAGATTGCCGCCGATATGGGAATTTCGAGACAGGGTGTCCGAAATCTAATCAAAAAAGCAGAATCCGAATTGTTCTTTTATGAAGAAAAATTGGGCTTGGCAAAAAAATTGATGCAGGTAGAAAAGCATACCGATTCCCTGCTCCAACTGATGAAACATACCAATCTGTCGCAGGAAATTACGGATGAGCTTCTCTTGCTCACACAAGTGGTCAAGGAATAAATGAATTGCTAAAACGCTTGAAAGGAAGGTGACCGAATGTTTCAAAGTCTGAGTGAAAAACTGGAAAATGCCTTCAAAAAATTTAAAAACAAAGGGAAGCTGACCGAAGCGGATATCAAAGCGGGAATGCGAGAGATTAAGCTCGCCCTGTTGGAAGCCGATGTCAACTTCAAGGTCGTGAAAGACTTTATCAATACCGTGTCCGAGCGTGCCGTGGGAACCGAGGTTTTGGAATCTCTCCTGCCTGCGCAACAGATCGTTAAGATCGTCAATGAAGAGCTGACCAATCTGATGGGGGGAACGCAAGCAAAACTGCAAATCGCCTCAAAGCCTCCTACGGTCGTTATGATGGTCGGTCTGCAAGGTGCGGGAAAAACGACCCATGCGGGAAAGCTTGCCGGCATGTATAAAAAGCAAGGAAAGAATCCCTTGCTGGTAGCGTGCGATATTTACCGCCCTGCCGCCATCAAACAGCTGGAGGTCGTCGGTGAAAAGCTGGGAATCCCCGTGTTTACCATGGGAGATCAGGTCTCGCCTGTCAAGATTGCACAGGAGGGTGTCGCTCATGCCATCAAGAAAGGCTATGATATGGTCTTTATTGATACGGCAGGACGGCTTCATATTGATGAAGCCCTCATGCAGGAGCTTCAGAATATCAAGGAAAAGGTAGAACCAACGGAAATTCTTCTGACGATTGATGCGATGATCGGACAGGATGCCGTCACGGTCGCCAAAACCTTTAATGAGTTGTTGGATGTGACCGGCGTGATCCTGACCAAGCTGGACGGAGATACCCGAGGCGGTGCCGCCCTTTCGGTCAAGCATGTCACGGGAAAGCCTATCAAATTTATCGGTGTCGGAGAGAAGCTGGATGCCATCGAGCCATTCCATCCCGACCGAATGGCTTCGAGAATTTTGGGAATGGGCGATGTTCTTTCCCTGATTGAAAAAGCCGAGCAAGCCTATGATGAAAAAAAGGCGTTGGAGCTGGAAAAAAAGTTCCGTGAATCGACCTTTACGTTGGATGATTATTTGGATCAATTTGCTCAGCTGAAAAATATGGGGAACTTGGAGCAGCTGATGGGAATGATGCCGGGAATGAAGCCGGGAGCATTCAAGGATGCCAAGGTGGATGAAAAGGCATTGGCAAGAATGGAAGCGATCATCAAATCCATGACTGTCCATGAGCGAACCAAGCCCGAGGTTTTAAACGCATCCCGCAAAAAAAGAATTGCGGCGGGAAGCGGAACTACCGTCGAGGAAGTCAACAAATTGCTCAAGCAATTCGATCAGACCAGAAAACTGATGAAACAGTTCTCAAATCCGAAGCAAATGTCCCGTTTTGGGCGAAAAAAGATGAAATTTCCGTTATAAAGTCATGACGGATTTCTAAATATTTTATTAATTTTTCTTTAATGGAGGAAACAAAAAATGGCAGTAAAAATGAGACTCAGACGAATGGGCGCAAAGAAAGCCCCCACCTACCGTGTAATTATCGCAGATAGCCGCTCTCCCAGAGACGGTCGTTTCATCGAGGAGATCGGATTTTTCAATCCCCGCAGCGATGAAATCAAGATCGATGCCGAAAAGGCAAAAGCTTGGCTTTCCAACGGAGCACAGCCCACGGACACCGTTAAGGCTCTGCTGAAGAAAACCAACATCGTTGACTAATCAAACGGTGACCTCTTATGACCAATTTAAAAGAAACCCTGTGTAACATTGCGAAAGCGATCGTTGACAATCCCGAGTCTGTTTCCGTTGCTGAAACCGTGGACGGAAATAAGGTAAAGCTTGTACTCAGCGTTGCCGAAGATGACATGGGTATGGTCATTGGCAAAAACGGAAAGATCGCAAAGGCAATCCGCACAGTAATGAGAGCAGCTGCGTCTACCGACGGCAAGGATGTTGTTGTCGATATTCGCTGAGATCATCCAAGAACGGGAGTTCCACTTTGTGTTTGTAAACATATGGCAAATCCCGTTCTTTATTTTTTACCTTTTTCGCTTTAACAATTATAATTACTAACTAAAAGGATATCAAACTATGAACTCCTCCTTTACCCTCTTATCCGATCAGTTATGGAAACAAACAGAAAGGATGGATCGGAGTATCCGACAATTGACCGAAAATAATCGGCAATTTCTATCCAAGCTTCCTAACGACATCACATTGGGGGTAAATTATATCTTAGAAAAAGACAAAGATTTTTTATCCGCTTATTGTTTATATACAAAACAAATTCAGCAAATTCTTAAAGAAGCCGATACCTGTGCTGCCAAAATCTCCGCCATCATGCTTCAGGCAGATCGAGTGCTTCAACTGTCGGAAGTTGTGCAAGGAGACCGAATCCTTTGCGCCTATCATTCCTTTGTCAAAGAGGTTCATCGGCTTTTGACAGAAACGCAATGGTTGCTCTCCGAACCCGATGATAAAACAAATGGCTCCAAGCTGATTCGATGTATCCATGATTTTCAATATCAACTGCATCAGTTCTCTTCTCTCTTGCAGGAAAGCACCATAAAATAACATATTTTAATAAAAGAAAATAACGAAAAATAAATATAGAAGAACCGTTTATCAAAAAAGACAGAAAGGAGTGAGAAGCCATGAACAATGAGCTAAAGCAATTCTTGGACGAAAAACGCTTCGTAGAATTTATGAAGGCAATGGATACCATGAACGCCGTAGATGCGGCAGAATTTATCGCCACGGTCGAAGCCGAAGAACGACCGATCGTATTTCGAATGCTGAAAAAAGACACTGCCGCCGCAATTTTTGCGGAGCTGGATTCCGATGTACAGGAGCAAGTAATCGGCGGGATCAGTGAAGCGGAAATTGCCAAGATCATGGAGCATTTGGCAGTCGACGATACCGTTGACATGTTAGAGGAGCTTCCTGCCAATATGGTACGGCGTATTCTTCGAAACACTCCGCCTCATTTACGGGGAGAGATCAATCGCTATCTGAAATATTCTGAGGACAGTGTTGGTAGCATCATGACTCCCGAATTAATCAGCATTTATTCCGATTGGACGGTAGAGCGCTCGGTAGAATACATTCGGAAAACAGGTATCGACAAGGAAACGGTTTACGTGATTTATGTGACCGATGCCTCGAAAATTCTGATCGGAATTATAGAACTGAAGGATCTGCTGTTCGCATCTCCCTCTGATAAAATTTCGGAGCTGATGAACACTTCGGTGATCGTTGCCTCAACGACCGATGATAAAGAATCCGCCGCCGCAACAATCTCCAAATATGACCTTTTGGCTCTCCCTGTGGTAGACAGCGAAAACCGATTGGTCGGTATTGTAACGATTGATGATGCCGTGGATGTCATTTACGAAGAAGCCACCGAGGATATCGAAAAAATGGCGGCGATCACTCCCACTGACAAGCCGTATTTGAAAACCGGCGTCTTTGCAACATGGAGAAAAAGAATCCCTTGGCTGTTGCTATTGATGGTATCCGCCACCTTTACCGGAACCATTATCACACACTATGAGCAAGCCTTGGGACAAATGGTTATTTTGACTGCATTCATTCCTATGCTGATGGATTCGGGCGGTAATGCGGGCGGGCAAGCTTCCGTAACGATCATCCGAGGGCTATCCTTGGGTGAATTGCGTATGGGAAATATTTTCACGATCCTATGGAAGGAATTTCGGGTATCGCTCCTTTGCGGAATTACCTTGGCAGTGACAGTTTTCGCAAAAGCAATTTTGATCGACCAAGCCTCTTATGGCGTTGCCGCTACGGTTTCTCTGACCCTGTTGGCAACGATCGTGATTGCCAAGCTCGTCGGCTGTTCTCTGCCGATTCTTGCCAAGCGGGTCGGCTTTGACCCTGCGGTAATGGCAAGCCCGTTTATTACGACAATCGTGGATGCAGTTGCCTTATGGATCTATTTCTTGATCGCAGGTGCTATTCTCGGCGTTTAAGCCGACCTTGATACGTTCGGTACAGCTTCCAATAAAGTGCTTCGGTTTCTTTTGTCATGTGCTCTGCATTTAACTCGGTACAAAACCGACGGTAAGCCTCTGCTGATAACTTTCGATACAATTCTGGATCCGTGGAAAGCTCCCGAAGCTGTTCTGCCAAACGATGGGCATTTCCTGTCGGATACACCAACCCGTTGATCCCATGATGAACCATATACGGATTTCCTCCGTAGTCACTGACAACACAGGGAAGCCCCAAGCTCATCCCTTCCGATAACGCAAGGGACGAGGTCTCGGTTCCTGTTGAGCAATTCACTACAATATCTGTGATATTCATATAGGGACTCACATCCTCGGCAAAGCCTGTAAAATGAAAATGGGAGCTTATTCCGCTTGTTGCACACTCATGCTTTAACGCCTTCTCCAAGCTACCGCTTCCGACGATCAAAAAATGGTAATGATCCGACATTTCGACCAGCTCTTTTGCCGCTTGCAAAAGAATCGTATGTCCTTTACACGGTTCCAGTCTTCCGAACATTCCGATCAAAATTGCGGAAGGCGAAATATTCAATTGTCTGCGAATTTGAGCACGGTTCTCCAAGGGCAAACGGCGTAAGCCTTCCACGCCATTGATAACGACACTGATCTGATGTGGGTCGGTTCCCATTTGGATCAAATTTTGCTTGGCGGCTTCAGCCACAGCGATAATATGATGAGAAAGCCTTTGCTGTCCCTGGCAGATCAGTGCCTTCCCTATTGCCGTTGTTTGCCAGTACCTCGGAGGATATGCGCAATGGCGGGTATAGATCGAGATCGGAATTGAGCTGAGTCGAGCCGCAATTCGACAGGACATACAGCCATGGCAATTTACAAGGTCGGGAGACAGTTGCTTTAATACCCGACGGTAGCCACCTATTGCATGAATATCCATGGAGCGATCCCGACATCCGTCGATCTCTACCGTATGGATACCAATGGAAGCAAAACGGTGACATAGCGCACTTCCCTTTGGCAAAAGCACTGTGCTTTCTATGTTTTTTCGATCCGAGTGCTTCAGACGAGTCCATAACAGGATCCCCGCTCCCCCGATATTGGTATCGCTGATGGCTTCCACGACCTTCATAAAAAATCTCCATTTCCCTCATTTTTTATTAGTATCCACCTTTATACAGCAAAAAATCCTCGGCAACCGAAATCGGTTCCGAGGATTTTTCATTTAATTTCAATATTAAAAAATTAAAAAGGATCTTTATTTTTTCTTCAGCTTTCCGACAACACGACCGCAACAGACCGCCTCTGCATATTCCTTCAGCAAAATGTTGCCGTATTCGGGATTCAGGGAGATCAAACAATCGCCACCGTATTTTTTGAAATATCCGTTTCCGTCCAAAATGAAGATTCCCAGCTCGCCAACATCCACCGCATCACAGTCCTGAACAAGCAAAATGTCTCCATCATGGAATTTAGGCTCCATGCTGTTTCCGCTGATCCGAAGGGCATAATCTGCCTGCTCTGTTTTTTCGTTATCGGGAATATGAATGGATTCCGCTGTCGTATCATCCAAATACACACCGGGGCCTGCGGAAACAGGAAGATCATAGAGCAACAGACTTCTTTTTCCGACCATGGCAGTATTTGCGGCAAGAGAACGAGAGGATACCGGTGAAAGGATCTTTGCCGACGGTTCGGATACTTGCTTGACAGGCTTGCGGTCAACAGGCTTCAAGCTTGCCACATCGGATACCGAGGCAGTCACCCGTTCGCCTTCCTTGGCTATGACCATTCGGGTCATCTCCTTACCAAAGGCATCCAACGCCCGATATTCCTCGATTAGCTGTATTTCGGTAGGCTCCAACGTATAATTATTGGTATTTTGCGGAATACCTTTGATCAAATAATCCAACGAGCATCCCAGTGCTTCGGCAATGGCGATCATATTGATCAGCTTGGGAGAATCGCTGATTCCTGCCAATATCTTACTCAAGGTTCCCAAGGGAATCCCTGTCAACTCCGACAGACGGTCATTGGTAATCTTTTTTTCACCTTTGATTTTTTTGATACGATCAATATAATCCATTTTTGCCTCCACATTTCCGTTTATGGAATAATTATACCACAGAAGCTTCGGTTTGTAAAGAGGTTTCGAAAAATATTTTCCGCTTTTGAAAATTATTTTTTATAAAATCAACATACTGCGGTCATAAATTCGGAACAAATGCCTCCAAGGCTTCTGCAATGAACCTGACGGAGCGCAAGGCTTCCTCTAAGCTGTTCCCGCTTGCACCTATCTCCAACAGCAAGGAATACGGAGCCAATTCCTGATTATAAGTAGAGGAACGCAAATATACAGGACGGCATAGTCTTTCGCATTTGGTATTCAGCCTCTCTCTCAATTGAAGGGCGAGTGCCAGATTCCCTTCCCAATTGGGATTTTCCTCTCCGCCCCAATCGCTTCCCACCACGCACATGACCTGAGCGGCGGCTTGCCCGTCTACCAAGGTGACAGGACGCACCAATTCTCCCGTGGATTTGACGACCGAATCCCGATGAACGTCGATCACCAAGCGAATGGAAGGATATCTCTCTAAGTATTGCTTAATTGTTTCCTCGGCTCTTGCGTAGGAATCCTTATATTGCTCTCTGTCGTGCATGACCGTACAGTGCAAAGACGGGATTCCCGCAGAATTCAGTGCGTTACTCAATTCCTTTCCGACCGCAACCACGGTTTCATTTGGATCTGTGGAGCGTGCCAGCTCACTATCGGTGTCCTCACGATAGGAAATGGCGCCGTCCTTGCTATATCCCTCGGTTCCGTGAGTGTGTACGACCAAGACCAAGGGAGCAGAAGCCGCTGTCAAGTACTCAACAGACGAATCGTTCCCCCAAGCTCGTTCCAGCATTGCTTCGGTATTAGGCTTCAGTCCCGTGGAATTGTATATGTAAGCTGCGCCGTAGGAAGTCAGCGAAAGATCCATGGGAATGATGGGGATCTCTCCGTTGGGTACCGCATTGTAGTTGAATTGATACAGAGTTTGTATCGTCAATGGCGGTTTCTGTCCATCCGTGTTTCCATCCGATGGCTTTGCGGTATCACTTTCGTTGTTTGAGAAATCGGTCTGTACCCCCGGCAACAGAAATCCGTCCAGAACTTCATTGCCGTTTTCGTCCTTCTCGTCGTTCTGCGAATCCTCGGCTTTGTCCTTGGAAAACAGTCTTGACACGGTTTCAAAGGCATCGGTGCCAAAAAATAAAACCGTCACACAAAGCACAATAGCGACAAGCATGGTAAAGAAATATATTCCGTAAAATTGTCTTCGTCTGCGCTCCCTGCGAAAAATAAATTCGATTTTTTCTTTTTTCACCGTCTCCAAAAGCGGAATATTTTCGGGGGGCGGCAGTTCTTTTCTTTTGGGGATCATTCGTTTTCTCCTTCCGAAACAAAAATTCATTAAAATATATGCAACGTGCATCTCAAGTATTCCCGCCGTACGAGAGAGCAAGGTCAATTGCTTCGGCTAAGAGCATGGACACGCTTTTTAAAATCACATCGCTTTCCTTGGGCGTAACAAAAAAGCTTTTTCCGTTTTCCAAAATTGCTCGCATTTGCTCAGACACGGAGGGGATCCCACCCTGCTCCAAGACATCTCGGATCATGGTAGAGGAATTGACTACCATGGGAACACCGATGGCAATCACGGGAACTCCCAATACCTCTGCCGTCAATGACTTTTGATCGTTTCCGATACCGGAGCCTGGAGCAATTCCGGCATCCGTCACTTGTATGGTTGACGCCAAACGGGAAATATGCCTCGCAGAAAGTGCATCTACCGCAAGAATAAGATCTGGTTTTATTCGCTCAACAGCACCGAGAACCGATTCTACTGTTTCTATGCCGGTACTTCCCAATACGCCCGGAATCATGGAGCAAACGGAGAGGGAACTATCCTTGACAGGACGGATCGTTTTCTTTGGCATCAAGTGTCTTGTTACCGTTATCTGCTTCACGGTTTCGGGTCCCAGCGCATCGGCGGTTATCTCTGCATTTCCCAGTCCAACTACCAAAACTGATGAGGAATGCAAGCAGGAGCGTGCTCTCAAATAAACACTCATCATTTTTCTTATTTCATTGCTCAGACGATATTTGATGCGAAAATAGGTATCCTCATCTAAAGCACACAAATACGGTGTCATGATCGTAACATACCGCCCTCTGCCCCTTCCGTATCGCTGTTCATCCTCTTTTGTTTGTATATTCAATTCGATGATCTTACATTTGTTTTTGATATTTTGGGGATGTTTTTCCTCCTTGAATCGAATATTTGTAAAATTCTTATCGTTTTCGCAAGCCAAATCGGTGTAAATATAATCTCTCATTCTCTCATCCTTCCAAAAATATGTAAGCTTTGCACAATAAAAAATGTGTCGAGTTGTGCATGTCAACAAAAGTAAAATTCTTTGCAGGAATAAGATTGATTTTAACAAAAAAAAATGGTATAATTATATGAGTAAAATCCGTAGAACGGATCAGAGTTTCAAATCTTTAGGAGGTTCCCTACCCATGATGAAAAGAATCCTTTCCCTTTCCCTTTGTCTGCTCATGATTTTAACTGCTTTTGCCGGTTGTGCAAAAGAAAAAGATGAAAATGACAAGGGCGCTTACATTACCATGTATCTGACGGATGCTGTCTATAATTTTGATCCTGCAGCAGCCTATGGCAACGAATCTGCCTTGCGGATCGTCAGCTTGATGTTTGATAATTTGTTCGTTCTGAATGAGGACGGAAAAGTAAAAAAATCTCTTGCCAAGGAAGTAGAGATCGATAAGGTAGAAAATAAAATGATCATCACCTTAAATAACACCGCTTGGTCCGACGGTACTCCCGTTTCCGCAAACGATGTTGTTTATTCGTGGAAGCGTATCTTAGACTCTACGGCTTCTTTTGAGGCAGCTGCTTTACTCTATGATATTGAAAATGCCCGTGAGGCCAAGGAAGGCGAAAAGTCCATTGATGACGTTCGTGTTTATGCACCGAATGATAAGCAAGTAGAGATCTATTTTAATAAGGGTGTAGATTACGATCGGTTTTTGTTGAATCTTACAAGTGTCGCATTGGCTCCTCTGCGTGAAGATATCGTAAATCAAACAGTGAATGCGTATGACTGGGCTAAAAGTCCTTCTATTTTCTTGGCAAGCGGTCCCTTTAAGCTAAAAGAAATTTCTTACGGAGATACCCCCGGCTTGATCTTGGAACGGAACATGTATTACTATCGCAATATCCTTGAGGATGATATTGATGAATCGGTAACACCCTTCCGTTTGATCGTGGATTATTCCAAATCTGCCGAGGAGATCATGCAAAGCTATGAAAATGGATCGATCTTCTTTGTAGGAGATATTCCGCTGTCTGTACGCAATGCATGGAAGGACACTGCCACCGTTACCGATGCCTTGAGTACGCATACATATGTGCTGAATCAAAATGCCGTGATCCGTTTTTATAACGAAGAAGAATTCGCAAAGCTTTCCGCTAACAAATCGGTTTACAACGAGGAGCTTGTAGAAGAAACAGACGGCAACAAGATCTTTGCCGATGCCAAGGTTCGTCAGGCATTGTCCATGGCGATCGACCGTGAGGCAATTGCCAATGCCGTTGTATTTGCAAAAGCAGCTACTGCTTTGGTTCCGAACGGCGTATTTGAAACGAACTCGCCCAAGGAATTGTTCCGTCAGATCGGTGGTGATATTTTAGCATCCGGCAAACAAATGGACGATGCTCGTGATCTTCTTGCCGAGGCAGAAATTACCCCTTCGGATTATATGTTTGCCATTTCTGTGGCAGCTTATGATGAGATTCATGTAAAAATTGCAGAAATGGTACAGCAAGCATGGAACGAGCTCGGATTCCATGTTGCCCTGAATGCGATCGAAGTAGTCGATAACGAGGATATCGATAAGACTACCGAGGATGTAATCACCGGCATTAAGGATGATGTTTTTGCTGAGGAATACAGCGCCGGACATTTTGAGGTGGCAGCAATCGACTACACCGCATTCAGTGCCGATGCCTTCTCTGTCCTCGCTCCCTTTGCCAAATCTTACACCGGCAATGCATACACCAGCACAGATGCAATGGGACGGGTTCTTTCGCAAGGAATTCCTACGCATATTTCCGGCTATGACAGCACCGAATACAATGAGTTGATTCAGGAAGCGTATGAAGAATCCGATGCTGCTCTGCGATCTGAAGTTCTCCATGAGGCGGAAGATCTCTTGATGAGCGATCTGCCTGTAATTCCGATTGTTTTCAATCAAAATGCGGTATTGGTAAATGAAAATCTTTCGAAGTATAGCTTTACCTATTACGGTACTCCTGTTTTTGCAAAATTGAAATTAAAGGATTATCAAAACTATATTCCTGCGGATCAGAAATAAGATCCAAGCACTTAACGGCGGTTGTCTGAGACAACCGCCGTTAATATTTTTTCAAAAATCTATATTTTTTTCTTTTTTGTCTTGAAAAATCTATCTATATGTGATATAATAATATAGATATAAAAATGTGAAGATGAAGTCGGCAACTTTTGATTCCCTGTTACAGAGAGAATCGCCTTGGCTGAAAGCGGTTTACAGACCAAAAGAAGCATTTCCCTTCGGAGCAAATTCTGTAAAACAGGAGTAGCAGAATTCGGATGACCTCGTTATCGGTTGCAAGAGCGTTGATCGAATAGATCAAAAATTAGGTGGTACCGCGGAGTATAAATTTCCCCGTCCTATAATTTCTTAGGGCGGTTTTTTTATTTTTTACACAAATCAAAAAAGAAAGGAATATCCATGAAAGAAACATTACAACGAATCAAAGAAAATGCGCTGACTGCCATTCGGAATACAGACACTGAATTGGAACAGATTCGTATCCAATACCTTGGTAAAAAAGGAGAACTTACCTCCGTTTTGAGAGGTATGGGAGTTCTGTCTCCCGAAGAAAGACCGATTATCGGACAGTTAGCGAATGAGGTACGAGCAGAAATTGAAGCAGCTCTCAGCGAAAAAGCCGCTATGGTCAACCAAAAAGCCTTGGAGGAAAAGCTGAAGGCAGAAAAAATTGACGTTACACTGCCTACCACAGTTTCTCGTATGGGACATTTGCATCCGTTGACACAGGTACAACGCAGTATAGAGGATATTTTTATCGGCATGGGCTTTTCCATCGCCGAGGGCCCTGAGGTCGAATACGATTATTACAATTTCCAAGCATTAAATATTCCCGAAAATCATCCCGCAAGAGATACACAAGACACCTTTTATATTACCGACAACATTTTGTTGCGTTCGCAAACCTCGCCTGTTCAGGTTCGAACCATGGAAAAGCAAAAGCCTCCCATCCGTGTAATCTCGCCCGGACGTGTTTACCGTTCGGATGCGGTAGATGCCACCCATTCTCCCCTGTTCCACCAAATCGAAGGCTTAGTCGTTGATAAGGGAATCACCATGAGTGATTTTAAAGGCATGATGGAGACCTTTGCCCAGCAGTTCTTCGGCAGTGATACGAAGCTCCGCTTCCGTCCTCATCATTTCCCCTTCACCGAGCCCTCTGCGGAAATTGATGTTTCGTGTTTTGTCTGCGGCGGAAAGGGATGCCGT
This sequence comes from Oscillospiraceae bacterium, assembly GCA_015063535.1. GTDB lineage: Bacteria > Bacillota > Clostridia > Oscillospirales > CAG-272 > HGM12713. Next base: position 50,104 of record SVTY01000001.1, on the reverse strand, counting down.
GTTTGTAAAAACGAGGGGTGGATCGAAATTCTCGGTGCGGGTATGGTTCATCCGTTCGTGCTTTCCAATTGCGGCATTGATCCGAACGTGTACAGCGGTTTTGCTTTCGGTATGGGAATCGAGCGAATTGCCATGAAGCAATACGGCATTGATGACATGCGTCTGCTTTACGAAAACGATGTGCGTTTCCTTGAGCAATTTTAAGTAAGCTTTTCATAATGGTTTTGAAATAGGAGAAAAAATATGAACTTATCAAAAAATTGGTTGGCTGATTTTGTAGATATACAGGATATTCCCACCAAGGAATACTGTGATCGGATGACCGATACCGGCTCTAAGGTAGAAGGATATGAAGATTTGGGCGAAGATATTGAAAATGTGGTAGTTGCCAGAATTTTGAAGATCACGCCTCATGAAAACAGCGATCATCTTCAGATTTGTCAAGTAGATATTGGGAACGGCAAAACAGTTCAGATCGTTACCGGCGCACAAAATGTTTTTGAGGGCGCTATCGTCCCTGCCGCCATTCCGATCGCCAAGCTTCCCGGTGATATTGTAATCAAAGCCGGAAAGCTCCGTGGCGTTCCTTCGGATGGAATGCTTTGCTCTATGGGAGAATTGAATCTGACCGAGCATGATATGCCCGGCAAGGAACCCAATGGCATTTTGATCTTAGACGAAAGCTTTGCGGATAAAATCGGGCAGGATATTCGGGATGCCTTGATGCTGAAGGATACGGTGGTAGAATTTGAAATCACCTCAAACCGTCCCGATTGCCTTTCCGTGATCGGATTGGCAAGAGAAACTGCGGTTTCCTTTAACCAGCCGCTCAAGCTCCATACCCCCAAAGTAAACGGGGTGGATGACGGAGACAAGATCGATCGGTATCTTTCGGTACAGGTCGAAGCCCCCGACCTGTGCTACCGTTATATGGCTCGTGTAGTTAAAAATGTAAAGATCCAGCCTTCCCCGCTTTGGCTTCGTATGAGACTTCGGGCAAGCGGTGTTCGTCCCATTAACAACATCGTTGATATTACAAACTATGTCATGCTGGAATATGGACAGCCGATGCATGCCTTTGACTATTCCTGCTTGACCGGCTCTTCGATCGTAGTTCGCCGTGCATTGGAAAACGAGAACTTCCGTTCCTTGGATGATCAGGATCACACGTTAAGCTCTGATATGCTCGTTATTGCGGATCAAGAGCGGGCTGTGGCATTGGCAGGTGTTATGGGTGGTGCGAACAGCGAGATCACCGATACGACATCTACTGTGGTCTTTGAATCCGCTTGCTTCAACGGTGCTTCTGTACGAGTTACCGCTAAAAAGAACGGAATGCGCACCGAAAGCTCCGCACGATTTGAAAAAGGCTTGGACCCCGAAAACTGTTACGGTGCCTTGGAGCGTGCCTGCGAATTGATCGAGCTGTTGGGCGCAGGCGATGTGATCCGTGATCAGATCGATGTATATCCTGCCAAGAAGGAGGGCGTGGTATTGCCCTTTGACGTAAATGCGATCAACACCTTCTTGGGAACGAATCTTTCTTCTGCGGAAATGAAGACCATTCTTGAGGCTTTGGAGATCAAGATTGAGGGGAATCGTTTGATTCCGCCCTCCTTCCGAGCAGATCTTGCTTGCATGAACGACATTGCCGAGGAAATCGCTCGCATTTACGGCTATAACAAAATAGAATCTACAAAGCTTCATGGAGAAACCACCTCCGGCGGACGTACGCCCAAGCAGCAGTTTGAGGTTGATGTTGAGCATTGCATGTGCGGTATGGGGCTGAATCAGGTGCAAACCTTTTCGTTTATCAGTCCTAAATTCTACGATAAAATCCGTCTTCCCGCTGACAGCGACCTAAGAAAGTCAGTTGTGATCTCCAATCCTTTGGGAGAGGATACCAGCGTAATGCGCACCACAGCACTCCCTTCTCTGTTGGAGGTTCTTACAAGAAATTATAACTTCAACAATGACGATGTGAGCCTTTTTGAGATCGCTACGGTCTATATTCCCACGGGAAAGAACACGCTTCCCTGCGAAAACAAAACGCTGGTTGCGGGAATGTACGGAAATTGTGATTTTTATGCCATCAAAGGGGTTTGCGAAAACATTTTGAAGCTTGCCTCCATTACCAATGTAAAATATCGCTCCGATGATGCCAATCCGTCCTATCATCCCGGTCGTTGTGCCGATGTTTATGTAGGAGATCAAAAAATCGGTATCATTGGACAGGTTCATCCCTTGGTCATGAAAAATTACGGTATTGATACCGCTGTCTATGCCGCCGAATTGGATTTTGATGCGATTTTTGCCCTGAGAGCGGCTGAAAAGCTGTACAAGCCCCTGCCCAAATTCCCTGCCACCACAAGAGATTTTTCCTTTGTTTGCGAGGAATCCCTTGAGGTCGGAACCATTGAGGAGGAGATGAAAAAAGCAGGCGGAAAATTGGTGGAAGGAATTATCCTGTTTGATATCTATCGGGGACCGCAGGTAGGAGAAAACAAAAAATCCGTCTCCATGCGTGTGACCCTTCGCGCTTCCGATCGGACACTGACGGTAGAAGAAGCGGAAAAAACAGGCTCTAAAATTCTTGCGGCATTAAACAAGGCTTTTGATATCACGCTTCGTGCATAAGGAACCGCATATGGAAAAAGCAAAATTAGACCGAATCAATGAGCTTGCCAGAAAATCGAAGGAAACAGAGTTGACCGCCGAAGAAAAAGCCGAACAGTATGAGTTGCGTCAGGAATATCTGAACGAAATTCGCTTATCTTTCGGTGCTATGCTGGATCATACGGTCATTCAGTATCCGGACGGAACACGCAAATCGCTCAAAAAAGAAAAATAGCAAGAAGAAGCTCCGCACAAAGTGCGGAGCTTCTTCTTGCTATTTCATTTAATCGGTTCAGATCACTCTGACCTTTACGATGCCGTCCACAGCGGCAAGCTTCGTCAGTGCTGCATCGGAAACATCGCCCGTCACATCAACAACGGTGTAGGCATTGTCCCCCTTGGACTTGTTTATCATGTTCTCGATGTTTACGCCGGTCTCGGCAAGGATTGAGGTGACCTGAGACAGAATGCTGGGAACATTGGCATGGAACAGGCACAGCCGCTTGTCTCCGCTCATAGGCATGGAGACGTTGGGGAAGTTTACGCTGTTCTTGATGTTACCGTACCGCAGGAACTCATCCAACTCCTTGGCAGCCATCACAGCACAGTTGTCCTCAGACTCGGCAGTGGAAGCACCAAGGTGAGGAATCGTTACGATACCGGGAACGCCAACCGTGTCGTCGGTGGGGAAATCCACCACATAGGATGCCACCTTACCCGATTCCAGAGCCGCCTTGATATCAGCAGAGTTGACCAGATCGGCACGTGCCAGGTTAATGATGCGAACGCCGTCCTTCATACCTGCCAAGGAGGTTGCGTTTATCATGCCCTTGGTCTCCGCCGTTGCGGGAACGTGCAGAGTTACATAATCCGCCACCTTGAATACCTCCTCATAGGAGGCAGCCTTCACGACATTGTGGTTGATGTTCCATGCAGCTTCCACACTCAGGAAGGGGTCACAGCCCACGACCTTCATACCAAGACGAACCGCAATGTTGGCAACCAAACCGCCGATGGCACCCAGACCGATGACACCAAGGGTCTTGCCCATCAGCTCAACGCCGGCAAACTTGGACTTGCCTGCCTCAACAGCCTTGGCAACGCCCTCGGTTCCCACCAACGTATCTGCCCACTTGATACCACCCACGATATCACGAGATGCCAGCATCAGTGCACAGACTGCCAGTTCCTTAACGCCATTAGCGTTGGCACCGGGGGTATTGAATACCACGATGCCCTCCTTGGAGCAACGGTCAACGGGAATGTTGTTGACACCTGCGCCCGCACGGGCGATGGCTTGCAGCTCGGGACCGAAGGTCATATCGTGCATAGCGGCAGAGCGCACCATGATCGCATCGGGATTCTGTACGTCGGTACCTATATTGTACTCCGCCTTATCCAGCTGATCGGTACCGATGGCGGCAATTTTATTCAAGCAAAGAATATTTTTCATGATCGTTTTTCCTTTTCACTCATTCAAATTTTGTTGGATTTTTGAAACAGGTGCAGAACAGGTCGCCCTGCCCTGCACCGAATCGGTTATGGAATGCTTACGCCTTGGGGTTCTCCGCAGCAAATTTCTTCATGAATTCGACCAGAGCAACCACGCCTTCATAGGGCATTGCGTTATAGATGGACGCTCTCATACCGCCCACGGAGCGGTGTCCCTTCAGATTCTTCAGACCTGCCTTAGCCGCCTCGGAGGCAAACTTCTTGTCCAGATCGGCATCTCCCGTCACAAAGGTGACATTCATCAGCGAACGGCTGTCGGGCTTTACGGGAGCTACATAATAGCTCTGGCTGTCAAGGTAATCGTACAGAACCTTTGCCTTCTTGACGTTCTTTTCCTTCATCACGTCAAGACCGCCCATGCCGAGGATCCACTCATACACCAGCTTTGCCATGTAGATCGCATAGCAAGGAGGCGTGTTGTACATAGAGCCGTTCTCTGCCATGGTCTTCCACTCCAGCATGGTGGGCATCTTGGGATCGGCATAGTCCAGCAGATCCTCACGGACGATGACCAGCGTCAGACCTGCAGGTGCCATGTTCTTCTGGGCGCCTGCGTAGATCACGCCAAACTTGCTTACATCCACAGGCTCGGAGATAATGCAGGAGGACATATCCGCTACCAGCGGCACATCTCCCGTATCGGGAATATATCCGTACTTGGTTCCGTAAATGGTATTGTTGAAGCAAACGTGAACATAGGCTGCATCGGGTCTGACCATATCCTTCGTTACCGTGGGAATGTGGTCAAAATTATCTTCCTTGGTGGTAGCGATGCACTTGACATCGTATCCCATCTTCTGCGCTTCCTTATAAGCCTTGCCGGAGAACTGACCGGACACTACATAATCCGCCTTGCCGGTTCTTCCGATCAAATTCAGCGGAACTGCCGCAAATTGAGTCGAGGCGCCGCCCTGCAGGAAAAGCACCTTGTAATTGTCGGGAATGTTCATCAGCTTGCGAAGCATAGCCTCTGCATCGTTGATGATTGCTTCATAATCCGGAGATCGATGGGACATCTCCATGACCGACATTCCTGATTCGCCGTAGCACACCAGCTCTGATGCTGCTTTTTCAAGAACCTCCAGAGGAAGCATGGACGGACCCGCCGAAAAATTGTAAACTCTGTTCATTGCAATGAACCTCCCCAAAAAATGAAACTTTACAGTTATAAAACTGTTAGATACCTAATATTATAGTATTTTTGCGTCTTTCCGTCAAGACAAATTTGAAGAAAAAAGCTTCCCTTCGGGCAATTTCTACATTTTGCCACATAAACAAAAACTTTTATCTATGAACTTATGCAAATTGTCACACTTTTAACAAAGCTCCTTTGCCTCTCCCTTGACAAGGATCAATTCCTTGGCGTACGGCAGGGCTTCGATCCAAGCGCACAGGGTATGCCACTCGGCAAGCTTGTGATTTTTGCGGGCATAATACATGTTGATGAGATTCTCATAGTTCATGCTCACCGTCCGCATCTGATTGTAGCTTGAGGGAAGCAACTGGATGATGTTATGCCACGGTTGGCGATCCTCCTTGTTTGCGCAAAACCGCACTCTCTCCCCCTCAAGATAGGCGATCAGCGCATCCAACGCCGCAAGTCCGCCCTCGTCCAAGCGGTCACAGGAAAAGTCCTCCCGTTCAAAGGGCTTCACATGGATCTTGTGCATGGTACTGCACGAGTTGGCGACTGTTCCCACCTTATAGGTGTCGAATTCCTTCCACCAATATAGCGGTGCCGTGATGTCCACCGACACGAAGATCTGCCGCAAAAACTTGCGGTGGTCGCTTCCCGCCCGTGCCAAACGGCGGCCGAGATCGAGGTCGTTCTCACCCAAAACAAAAATTCCCCGCTCATCGTACTCGCTGTCCATCCGCCCCCAGCTGTTCATGGGATTTCTTGCCCCACGTATAGCATTTTCCAGATTCATGACCGAGGTTCGTTCCAATATTATCATCTGCCCTTCTCCTTTCAAATGCTGCAATCGAGTACCACTCTGGTTTCAATGACCTTGCAAACATATGCCGATACCTTCAAATGTTCGGGATGCTGGGCATAGCGCTTCATGGCAGGCACATCCTCAAATTCGGTCAACAGCATCAGATCCATCGACATGTCCGAATGGGTAATATCCGAACCGATCTCCATCCGCTTCAGTTCGGGAATGATGGGCAAAAGCGCATACAGATGCTCTTCGACCCACGCCATATTTTCCGCCTTGCTCTTTCCCTCCGCATTCTCCTTGAATTTCCACATCACTACGTGTCTGACCATCTTTTTTTCCTCCGTAACTTGAAAAAATTTCGGTTTCGTTGTATTTCTTTATAATGATACCACATTTTCCGCAAAAAGTCAATTGACTTTTTTCTTTTTTTATGGTATCATATAGTGTAATGTGTTTTTTTGTGAGGCAAATATGGATTACATCTTTTCCGATAAGATCGCTTCCTTGAAGCCCTCCGCCATTCGGGAGATCTTCAAGAGCTTGACCGATCCTTCGGTCATTTCCTTTGCGGCGGGCAATCCCGCACCCGAATCCTTCCCCGTTACCGAGCTTTCGGAACTGTCGGCAAGACTTTTTGCCGAGGAGGCTGCGACCGCTCTGCAATATGGGATCACCGAGGGCTACACGCCTCTGCGGGAAGCGGTCGCCGTCCGTCAAAAAGACAAATTCGATATCGGCGGAGCGGGCGAAAGCACGCTGATCGTTTCGGGCGGTCAGCAAGGAATTGAACTTACCTGCAAGGTTCTTTGTAATGAAGGAGACGTGGTGCTTTGCGAGGATCCCAGCTTCATCGGGGCGCTGAACTCGTTTCGATCGAACGGATCAAAGCTTGTCGGCGTTCCCATGGAGGCGGACGGGATCTGCGTGGATGCCTTGGAGAAGGCACTTCGCACGACGCCCCATGTCAAGCTCCTGTATCTTATTCCCACCTTTCAAAATCCGACGGGGATCACCATGTCGCTCGAAAAGCGTAAGGCGGTCTTACAGCTGGCAAAGCAGTACGGTGTGATGATCTTGGAGGACAATCCGTACGGAGAGCTTCGCTTTGCGGGGCGTGACATTCCCACCTTGAAAAGCATGGGTACCGATGGGCAGGTCATTTACTGCTCGTCCTTCTCAAAGATTCTCTCGGCGGGTATGCGGGTCGGCTTTGTGATTGCCCCCGAGGAGATCGCCAAAAAAATGACCGTGGCAAAGCAAGGCGAGGATGTACACACCAATCTGTTTTTCCAGATGCTCTGCTACCGATACATGACCGAATACGACCTTGATGGGCATATCGCCGCGATCAATGACCTGTACCGGCGTAAATGCGCCTTGATGCTGTCCTGCATCGACCGCTATATTCCGCAGGATATCGCCACCTTTACCCGTCCCGAGGGAGGCTTGTTTATTTGGGGCACACTGACGGGTCGGACAGATTCCTCCGACTTCGTGCAAGGGGCTCTTTCCCAAAAGGTCGCCGTGGTTCCCGGCTCTGCCTTTCTGTGCGACACGGCAGCCACTTCCCCGTCCTTCCGTCTGAACTATTCCACGCCCACCGATGAGCAGATCGAGGAGGGTGTTCGGCGGCTGGGTAAGGTGTGTCGTTCTTTGTGACCGTTTATTTTTGATTTTATTTTAAGTAAAAGATCCGTGTGGATCTTCGGAGGTATCCTATGTTTCAAGATCAGCTTGTATCCTATTCCGGCGTACAGCCCAGCGGAAATCTGACGATTGGCAATTATCTGGGCGCTATTCGGAATTTCTCTCTCTATTCCGAAAAATACAAATGCTTTTATTGTGTGGTGGACGAGCATGCCATCACGGTGCGGCAAAATCCCGCCGAGCTTCGCAGACGTACTTATGAGACACTGGCACTCTATATGGCGTGCGGTCTCGACCCCGAAAAAAATACGCTGTATGTGCAATCCCATGTTCATGAGCATGCCGAGCTTGCGTGGATCCTGAATTGCTACACCATGTTCGGTGAGCTGTCCCGCATGACCCAATTCAAGGACAAGAGTGCCAAGCACGCCGACAACATCAATGCGGGGCTGTTTACCTATCCCGTTCTGATGGCGGCGGATATTCTGCTTTATCAAACCGATGTGGTTCCCGTCGGTGTGGATCAGAAGCAGCATGTGGAGCTGTGTCGGGATATTGCCGAGCGATTCAATCAGCTCTTCCCTGAAACCTTTACCGTTCCAGAACCCATCATCTCCCAATCGGGCAAGCGGATCATGTCTCTTGCCGAGCCCACCAAGAAAATGTCGAAGTCGGATGAGAATGCCAATGCGGTGGTCTATATTTTGGACGACAGAGATACCATCATCCGCAAATTCAAGCGGGCGGTGACTGATTCCGAAACCTCTGTGCGGTTCGCCGAGGGCAAGGACGGCATCAATAACCTCATGACCATCTATTCCTGCTTCACTGACAAGTCCTTGGAGGATATTGAGCGGGAGTTCGACGGACGTGGCTACGGCGAGTTCAAGCGGGCGGTCGGTGAGGTGTGTGCCGACGCTTTGGCTCCCGTACAGGCACGCTTCCGTGAGCTTCTTGCCGACAAGAGCGCCTTGGAGGCGCAGATGAGAAAGGGTGCCGAAGAAGCCTCGTGGTACGCAAGAAGAACCCTTGGCAAGGTGCAAAAAAAGTTGGGTTTTGTAAAAATCTGAGCTTTTATGACAATTCGGGCATAAAGCCCTTGACTTATTACGAAAAATATACTATAATTTAGATAACGTATGAATGAAAGGTAAGGTCTATTTCATGGAACAGACAAAGCTTCAACAACTCAAACAGATTGCCGCTAAGATCCGTCTTGGCATTTTGGATGGGGTCCATGCCGCAAGCTCGGGACATCCGGGCGGCTCTCTTTCCATTGCTGAGCTGATCACTTATTTGTATTTTGCAGAAATGAAGGTCGATCCCAGCAATCCCAAATGGGAGGACAGAGACCGCTTGGTGCTCTCCAAGGGGCATACGGCTCCCGCTCTCTATGCGGCACTTGCCGAAAAAGGCTTCTTCCCCCGTGAGGAGCTGAAAACGCTCCGTCACGTAGATTCCTTCCTCCAGGGTCACCCCGATATGAAGGGTACCCCCGGCGTGGATATGTCTACCGGCTCGTTGGGGTTAGGTTTCTCTTCTGCCTGCGGAATCGCACTGGCGGCAAAGCTGGCGGGCAAAGACTATCGCACCTATGCCATTATCGGAGACGGTGAGAGTGAGGAAGGTCAGATCTGGGAGGCGGCTATGTTTGCCTCTCACTACAAGTTGGACAATCTCTGCGCTATTTTTGACTGGAATGGCTTGCAGATCGACGGCCCCGTTGCCGAGGTTATGAATCCCACGCCCCACGATAGCAAGCTGGAGGCATTCGGCTTCCATGTGATCTCCATTGACGGACACGATTTCGAGCAGATTGAAGCCGCCTTTGCCGAAGCAAGAGCGGTCAAGGATAAGCCCGTTGCGATCATCGCCAAGACGGTCAAGGGCAAGGGCGTTTCCTATATGGAGAATCAGGTGGGCTGGCACGGCTCCGCCCCCAATGATGAGCAATACGAAGCCGCTGTTGCCGAAATCAAGGCAACGATGTAAGGAGGCAGAACAATGGCAGAAAAAATCGCAACAAGAGAAGCTTACGGCAACGCACTTGCCGAATTTGGCGACATCTATGATTTTGTCGTACTGGACGCCGATCTGGCGGCGGCAACCAAAACCGCAACCTTTAAAAAGAAATTCCCCGATCGTTTTTTCGATTGCGGAATTGCCGAGGGCAATATGATCAGCGTGGCGGCGGGAATCGCTACCACGGGCAAAGTGGTCTTTGCCTCCTCCTTCGCCATGTTTGCGGCAGGACGTGCCTATGAGCAAGTTCGCAACTCGGTAGGATATCCCCATCTAAATGTAAAGATCGGTGCGACTCACGCCGGCATTACCGTGGGTGAGGACGGTGCCACGCACCAGTGTATCGAGGACTTTGCGCTGATGCGTGCCATCCCCGGTATGACGGTCATCAACCCTGCCGATGCAGTAGAGGCTCGGGCGGCAGTCGAGGCAGCGATCCGCTTCAACGGTCCCGTTTACATGCGCTTCGGTCGATACGCCGTTCCTGTTCTGTACGACAAGGAGACCTATCGCTTTGAGATGGGCAAGGGCATCCGCATGACCGAGGGCAACGATCTGACCATTATCGCCACGGGTATGATGGTGGATATGGCGATCGAGGCATCCAAGCTTCTTGCGAACGAGGGCATTCGGACAAGAGTCATCAATATCCACACCATCAAGCCCATTGACAAGGACATCATTTTGAATGCGGCGCAGGAGACGGGTGCCATCGTCACTGCCGAGGAGCATTCGGTGATCGGCGGCTTGGGCAGTGCGGTATCCGAGGTAGTCTGTGAAGGCTGTCCCGTTCCCGTGGTCAAGGTGGGTATTGAGGACAAATTCGGTCGTTCTGGCAAGGTTCCTCCCCTGCTGGAACTGTACGGCTTGACGACGGCGAATATTGTCGAAAAGGCAAAAATCGCTCTGAACTTAAAAAAAGCCAACAAATAAAAAGGTTCATAAGCAAGAAACCGAAGGAGAAAAAGAGTGGAACTTTCAAGGAATAGAGGTAAACCTTTATCTAAAGTTACCAAAAAGATGAAGTCTTTGCTTTGTACTCTCCTGATTCCTGTCCTTCTTGTACCGCTTTGGGGATCGTGCGGTAAGGATCCGCTTACTCCAAATGATACTGCAAAAAGCGATTCGGTCATCGAATCCGAAACACAGCTACCTTTTGATACAGAGGAATGGGTAGACACCGAAGAGGAAGAAAAAATGGACGACGGTACAAAGGCAGAGCTTGAACAGAAAAAGGAACCGCAGGAATACAATATTAGCTTGAATCCTGAGTTATTTAAAGTTCAAGGAAGAAGCTCGAACGTGGAGTATGCGGTAACAACAGACTGGTCGGCATCCGGTATTGAATTTCAAGCCACCTATATCGGTACCATCCGTATAGAAGGCAAAGGCACCTCCAATGGGATTCACTTCCGCACCTATGTCAATGGAAGAGAAACAGGTACCGTCAGCTTTGGTGAGCAGTACCAATCCAAGCTCATTCCGGGAACCGATTGCACAAAAGAGCAGACCGCACACATTCGTCTGGTGCGTATTGAATATGTGAAGGACGGCTTAGCAAGTCTCAAAACTGTTTTGCTCAACGGAACGGTGGATCCTTGGACGGAGAATGATAAAAGCTTCATCGAATTTGTTGGAGATTCTATTACCTGCGGATACGGATCTGTGTCAAAGGATTCATCAAAAGACGGATCGAGAACCTTTGCGTACCTAACCGCCTGCGAGCTTGACGTAGATTATTCCATGGTTTCTATTTCAGGCATTGGGGTTAGCGCAAGCACTCCACAACACAATGGTAGTGTTATGGGAGATTTTTATAGATACAGTTGTCGGTACAGAAACGATAAGGCATTATATACACCGCCAAGAAAAGCAGATTTGGTTGTTGTTAATCTCAATACAAATGACAACAATCGAGGAGCAACAGAAGAATCATATAAGGCGAAAGCAAAGGAATTGATTGCGGATATTCGTGCTATTCACGGTGAAAATGTCAGCATTATATGGATATTCGGACAAATGACTGCAGTGAATACTCCGGTCAACGGTTGGTTGAGAACCGTTTTTGCGGAGCTTGGCGGAGAGGCAGCAGGTTTGTACATCATGGAGACGACCCAAGACAACAGCGGTGGAGACAGACATCCTAATTATGCCAATCATGAAGTGACCTCAGAAAAGTTAATCGCATTTATCAACAGCAAGACTTTATTGAAATAAGTTTTTCCCATTAAAGTATTACTAAAAAACAGAGCAAAAGTAAAAGGATACGTTCCTTCTATTCTTGCTCTGTTCGTTTTTATAGATAACTACACACTATCTCAACATAAGTTTCAAATGCGTACGTTTTTGATTCGTTTGCGGATCCTTCGCAAATCGGATAACATTCGAAAGGTATCTCGAAGGATATGCACCTTGGAATCACGGTGATTGACCACTCGAACGGGTATCTGTTCGATGCGGTATTGCAAGTGCTCCGCCCACAAAATGACCTCCAAATCGAAGGCAAAGCCGTCCACCTCACACCGCCCGAAGATATCCTTGGCGGCATCCCTTCGAAACGCCTTACAGCCGCACTGAGAGTCGCTCAGGCGGAAGCCGCCCGCAAGGCAAAGCACACGGATATAGAGCTTGGACATGATCTTTCGCAGAAGGCTATACCCGTCGTATCCGTTCCGATCCAAATTGCGGGAACCAAGGATGAGGTCTGGCTTTTCGGTCTTGGCTTGATACAAGTCATATGCCCTTCCAATCACATCGGTGCCGTATGCCAAGTCGGCATCGGTGAACATGACAAGCTCACCCTCCGCCTCCAGCATGGCACGCCGAACCGCATAGCCCTTGCCTCGGTTGGTGCCGTCTCCGATCACACGGACCTGCGGCAGAGACAGGCTCCGCACAAGATCTCCGCATCCGTCGGTGGAGCCGTCGTCCGAAAACAGGATCTCGTAGCTTTCAAATCGGCTCTGCATATAAGCGGAAAGCTGTTTTGCCGTATCGGCAATGATCTTGCTTTCGTTATACATGGGAATAATCAAAGATAGCTGCATGGTGGCTCCTTTCGGGTCTGTTTTATGGCTTCCGATACACGGCGACCGTCATATCCACAGGGGTGGTCAGCTCCTCCAGCCGTGCCAGCTTTTCGCTGTCCGACGGAGACGTCCGCCAATAGTAGGGGGTCATGGCAAAAAGATTTTGCAAGTTTTCTCTTCCGTATACCGTGATATCATAGCGAACCTGTCGTTCTTCAATCAACGGAAGTACTATGGGAAGATCGGCTCTGCCATCATTTTCTTTTGTCTTATTATACAGGGCTTGCTTTAACCCCATCAGATGATCCTTACCCGCCCACACGACGACCAATACGCCATCTGAACGAAGCACACGGGAAAATTCCTGCTCAGCGCAAGGAGCAAAGATGTTGACCACCGCATCGGCAGACCCATCGGCAAAGGGCAAGGAAAAGACACTTGCCGCCGCAAAAAAGCCGTGAGAAATCCCCTGTCTTGCGGCACGCTTTGCCGCCGCCTCCACAGCAAATTTGGAAAGATCTGCGCCCGCCACTGAAAAGCCACGGGCGGCGATCTGTGCGGTGTAATACCCTTCTCCGCAGCCCGCATCCACCACAAGACCCCTTTGAGTCGGCAGATGACGGCAAAGGACGTCGCACAGAGCCTCTGCCGCAGGGCGGTACAGCTCCAAGCTCAAAAAGGCACTTCTTGCTCGCACCGCCTGCTTGGAATCTCCTCCGCCGGCATGTCCCGCTCGCAGCAGGTTGATATATCCGCCTGACGAAAAGTCATAGCTGTGCTGTCTTTCGCCTAAGCAGACCAAGCGAATGCTTCCTTGTCCGTCTGTCGGCTCTTTGATCTCTGTCCTGCTTTGGCAGATCGGGCAACGCAATGCCTGCTGTATCCGCTCATTCGGCAACAACCCCTTCATACTGTCTCATCCTTTTTCTGTTTTATCTCGCTCCGAGGGGGGCTCGTTGGGCTCAGCCTCATAATCCGCCTCTAAATATTCGGGATCGGCGTTGGCGGTGGGCAGCTCGAACCAAAAGACCGATCCGTGTCCCACACGGCTCTGCACGCCGTAGGCGGCATGGTGAAGTTCTAAAATACCCTTGACGATGGAAAGTCCCAAACCGGTTCCCACCGCAGCTCTCTTATGCACCTTGTCTACCTTATAATACCGCTCCCAGATCATGGCAAGCTGATCCTCGGCAATGCCCTCTCCCGTGTCGGTAATGCTGATCCGCACCCGATCAGAGGAAAGCTCCTGCCGCACAGAAACGAACCGATCCTCGCCCGTATAGTTGACGGCATTGTTAATGAGATTATATACCACCTGTAGGATCATGCCCCGATCGGCAAGAACTCTTGCATCGGCATCGGCGATAAATTCGATGCGGTACCCGTCCTGCATGACCAGCCGCTCATAGCGGGTCAGCGTTTCCCGCACGGTTTCGGTCAGGCTGAACAGGCTGTATTCGGGCTTTCTCGTGCCGGCTTGGATGCGGGAAAGATCCAGCATGTCATTGACAAGCTGAGAAAGCCGTGAGGTCTCGTCAATGATGATCTGAATGTTTTCGGAAGTATTCTCCCCGGGGATATCCCGCATGACCTCGCCGTAGCCCTTAATCATGGTCAGAGGCGTGCGGAGGTCATGGGAAATATTAGAAATTAACTCCTTTTGCAAACGGTCTGTCTTAGCAAGCTCCCGAGATGCATAATTCAAGGTATCGGCAAGCTCGTTGATCTCCCGATAGCCCTTTCCGTAAAAATTGGCATCGTACCGCCCCTGTGCCAAGCTCTTTGCCGCCTCGTTCATTTTGACGATTGGCTTGGTAATCAGACGAGACATGAGCCACGCAATGAACAGTGCCACCACCGACAGAATAAAACCCACCCATAATGCCAGATCCTTCAAGGCACTGACCATGGCTCGGATGGGGGTCAGTTCGGTACTTTGGATCATCATATATTGCTCACCATTGATCTGATGGATTTTGACATAGACGGCACAGACCCGACCCGAATTCCCTCTGAAAAAGGGATATGCGGAGGGCTCGCCGCTATTGTCTTGAACGATATGCAATTCCAGATCCTCGTGGAATTGCTCCATAGGAACCATAGCAATATACAGACCTTCGTTAGCAACGGCTTTGTCGTAAAAGACCGAAAATTTTCGGGTCATAAACGGAATGGTCAATTCGCCCGTTCCCTTGGCATCCGCCACCAGATCGGCATCGCCGTCCTTGGTAATGTGGTAGACCCAAATATCCTGATAGTACTCGGAGGCGTGGTCTGCCATGACCTCCTCCAGCATTTCCCTGTCATCCAGCTCGGTGGTAATAGCAGCTGCCGAAAGCTCCAGCTCAGTGAATTTTGCCATCTGATAAAAATAGTTCATCATCTGCGCTTGAAAAAACCAAAGCACGCCCACAATCAGAACGATAAACAGGATCAGAATGGCATACATCTTCCATTGAATGCCGATGCGGTTTCCCCGCTCCCGTCCCGTCATCCCTCGAACCGATAACCCACGCCGCGAAGGGTGACGATCAGCCCAGCATATCTGCCGAGACTCTTGCGAAGGAGCTTGATGTGGGTATCCAGCGTACGAACATCTCCGAAGAAATCATATCCCCATACATCACTAATGAGCTTCTCTCTCGACAGTGCCACATTACGATTTTCCAACATGTAGAAAAACAGATCGTACTCCTTTGGCGACATGTCGATACGCTCGCCATCGATAAAGACCAACCGTGCCGTCACATCGGCACGCAAGCCACCCTCATCCAACGAGATCACCACGTTTTCCTTCTTTTGCAGGTCGGCAGGTGTCCGCCGAACCCGTTTCATCACCGCCTCCACACGGAGCATCAACTCTTTAGGAGAGAAGGGTTTGACCACGTAATCGTCGATACCAAGTTCAAAGCCGTTGATCTTATCATATTCCTCTCCCCTTGCCGACAGCATGATGATGGGGGTCTGAGAGAGCTTGCGGATCTGCCGACAGGCGGAAAAGCCATCAAGCTCGGGCATCATGATATCCATGATGATAATATCAAATTCCCCCGAACGGCAAAGATGCACCGCTTCCATACCATCTGCCGCCTCGGT
Organism: Oscillospiraceae bacterium; assembly: GCA_015063535.1. GTDB lineage: Bacteria > Bacillota > Clostridia > Oscillospirales > CAG-272 > HGM12713. Next base: position 34,236 of record SVTY01000001.1, on the reverse strand, counting down.
GACGGTATGTCCTTCAAATTCCGCATATTTCTTGATGATGGAGCGGATTCTGGACTCATCATCCACAATCAAAATGTGATACATCGCATTTCTCCTTTTGCTTCGATACAATGACAGGGGCCGAATCGGTCAGCCCCTGTTCGGTGCTTCCTGTTTTATCTATATTATACACCGTTTTTTGGAATTTTTCAACTATCTTTTCAAATTTTTCAGGTAACCTTGACCGACAGCGTCACCGTATGCTCCACAAAGCTGTAAGTGAAGCCGTTGGAGGACACCCGACTGACCGTAACGGTGAGGGTATCGCCCTCCTTCAGATCGTCCGTCACGCCGTAATAATCGCCCAAGCCGTTGATCGTCGTACCATTCATGGAAACGATGCGGTCATATACCTTCAATTCGCTGTTTTCAGATTCGGTAATATACACGCCCGATGGGAACTGATAGCGATTGACGATAAAGGAGGAGCTTTCCTCCGTGACCGAAAAGCCGAGGCGGAGCTTGCCCGTGACATAGCCATGCTCCATAATATCCTTTGCCGCAGGCCATGCCACATCCACGGGAATAGCAAAGCCCAGCCCTTCAATACCCGTATCCGACTGCTTAGCGTTGACAATGCCGATCAGCTCCCCTGCCATATTGAACAAGCCGCCTCCCGAATTTCCCGGATTGATCGCCGCATTGGTCTGGAGCAAGGTCATGCGGTGTCCGTCCACGATCACCTGCCGGTCAAGAGCACTGATGATACCGTTCGTCACGGTACCACCCAACTCACCCAAGGGATTGCCGATGGCGACCACTTCTTCTCCCACTGTCAGCTCTGCACTGCTTCCCATCACGGCGGCTGAAAGTTCCGTCGCCTCGATCTTCAGCACAGCAATATCAAAATCCTCGTCTCCCTGCCCCACAACAGTCGCCTGATATTCGCTTCCATCGGTCAGACGCACCACGATCTCGGTAGCCCCCTCAATGACGTGATTGTTGGTGATTATCATGCCGTTTTCGCTGATGATGACTCCGCTGCCCGCACCGCCCGTCACATAGTTTCCGTAAAAGGGGTCGGTCGCAACCTGTGAGGTGGTGATTTCGACAACGCTGTCCGCCACGTCGGCGACCACCTCGGCAACGGTGGCATTGGTGTAGCCCGTAGAGCCTACCGCCTCGTTGACCTTGATGCTTCCGTCGTTTTTAATTACGGTGATGGTCTCGTCGGACAGATTGGCGGACTGGTTTTTGATCGAAGACAGCGCATCTCCCGCACCGCCGCCCAGCAGGCTCATACCGATGTATCCGATACAGCCGCCCAACGCCGACACAAACAGGCAGATCGCCACGATCGCCGCCACAAAGCCCGCTCCCGAAGCACCTCCGTCCTTTTCCTTCTCTTTTTTCTTTTTATGGGAATGCCTTTCACCCTCGGTCTCATCCACAACGGTAAAGTCCGGCACATAATAGGGAGGCGTATATTGGCAGGCATACTGCTTCGATCCAGTCAGCGGATCCGCAGGCGCTGTCCCTTCTTCCGCAGAATAACTTTCTTCTGTCGGAGCAGCTTCTCCTTGTGCTGAAGCGCCTTTCTCTTGCCCGCCATCTGCTTGGCTTTCCGTTTCATTGCCTTGTCTATCAATCGGCTCGCTTTTTTTGCTGTCCTGATCCACTTCATCATTCTTCTCATCCTTTCCCTTCGGATGGGCGGCACCGACTTCTTTGGGGTCATACTTGGCATCCTCACGGAAACCGTCCTGCATATCCTTCATAGATTCCTCCTTGGTTCGGTTTTTGATTACTTACATTATACCGACCGATTGTGACAGTTTTTTGACGGATTCTGTAACACTGCTTGAATTTCAAAATAATCGGTAAAAAATTTGTTTTTAGTTGTTTTTCTGTCGGTTTTCTGTTATAATATTGGTATGAAGCAACGAAAGGAGCATGAAGCGATGATAACCTTTCTTTTTGGCGCCTACGGAAGCGGAAAGACCCATGCCATACTGGATGCCATCGAACGAGACACGCAGGCAGGAATTTCCTGCTTTTTGATCGTCCCCGAGCAAGAAACGGTACAGGCAGAGCATGCGGCACTGCGCCGACTTCCTTCCTCGGCACAGCTCAACCTGGAGGTACTCAACTTTTCCCGTCTGTACAACCGTGTCTGTCGGGAATACGGCGGACTTTCTTATCGGTACATCACGCCGCCCATCCGCCATCTGCTGATGTGGCAAAATCTGCGGGAGTTGGCACCCCTCTTGGAAGAATACGGCACCTCCGCCACACAGGATCCCTCACTTTGTGACATCCTGCTTGCCGCCCAAAAGGAATGCAAGGCAAGCAGCATATCGCCAGACGAGCTGGAGACGGCAGCAAGCCGACTGGAGGAAAACGATCCTCTGCGGAAGCGTTTGCGGGATCTTTCGCTGATCTTTGCCTCCTTTGACCGTTTGGTGGCGGAGCAGTATTCCGATTCGGCAGACGATCTGGCAAGGCTGTACGAAATCCTGCAAAAGGAGCGGTTTTTCCGAAATACACGGGTCTACATCGACTCCTTTTCCTCCTTTACCGCAGTAGAGCATCGTATCATCGAACGAATGTTCGCCCAAGCCGAACAAGTGACGGTCACTGTCCCCCTGCCCCATCCCGAATGCAACGACATCAGTGCTGTGGGCGTACGGCGATCCTTGGAGCAGCTGATCCGCTCCGCCGAACGGAACGGAGGATATTCGAACAAACTATTGACCCACGCCCATCGGTTTGCCTCTCCCTCCCTTGCTTATCTGTCTCGACAGCTTTGGCGTACCGATGCACCGCCCCATTCACTTCCCAATGATGGAAGCATTCGGTTGGAGCTATGCGATACCCCCTATGCCGAAGCCGAAGCAGCGGCCGCTCGAGTGTTGGAGCTGCTCCGCCAGGGAGAGCGCTGTCGGGATATCGTGGTTCTGATGCGTGACCCCGAGCAGTATCGGGGCATTCTGGAGCCCGCCTTTGAAAAAAATGACATTCCCTATTTCTTTTCCTCCAAAACCGATCTTTGCACCCTCCCCCCCGTGAAGCTGTTGCTGTCCGCTCTGCGGATCAAGCAGTATCACTGGCAAAGAAACGATATCATTTCCCATGTCAAGACGGGTCTGTACGATCTCCCCGACCGTTCGGTGGATCTGTTTGAGGACTATGTGGATACATGGAAACTCTGCGGCGATCGCTTTACCAACGGCGCATGGACCATGAACCCCGACGGCTTTGCCGAGGAGCTTTCCGAGCGGGGCAAGGAGATCCTGTCCGCCGCCAATGAGGTGCGGGAAAAGCTGGTGGGCATTTTGGAACGTTTTTTCATTCGCTTGGAGGCGGCAACAACCGTGCCCGAGCAGTGCAAAGCCATCTATGCCTATCTGACCGAGCTTGACTTGGAAAAGCGGCTGGAGGAAATGGCTCTGACTGAGCTGGAGCGGGGCAATCGGAAGGAAGCCATGGAGCTTCGGGGGCTGTTTGAAACCATTCTGAACACCCTTGCCGACATTGCCGCCGCTCTACCTGAGGAGGAGCTTGACACCGAATCGCTGTCGGCTGTTCTTCGCATGGTCTTTGGCAAGACACAGATCGGTTCGATCCCCACCTCGGTGGATGAGGTCATGCTGGGCTCTGCCGCCATGCACCGTGCCTCCGACCCCAAATATGTGCTGATCCTTGGGCTTTGCGAGGGAAGCTTCCCCGCCGCCGTGAACGACACGGGGCTGTTCAGCCGAGGGGATCGCTCTGCCCTGTCCGCTCTTGGAATTGAGCTGTCCTCCGACACAGATACCCGTGCCTCGGACGAGTTGATGTATGTACACCGTGCCTTTTCCGCCCCCTCCCACGGTCTCTTTCTCTACACCTGTGCCGCCGAAGCAAGCGGAAAAAGCCGAACGCCCTCCTTACCATTCAATCGGGTACGGGCACTTTTCCCCGATTTGATCCCACATCGGTATTCGGGGCATGATTTGCGTTATTCGGTAGGCGGTCCTAAAAGTGCCGTCGCACATCTCCGTCCGTTGGTGCAAACGGCGGAGGGAGCGGCTTTAAAGGAGGCACTGAAGGAGCATTTGCCTGCCTCCCTGTCGCTGTCCGTGGCACGCTCCAACGACCCGATTTGTCGGGTGGAGCCGTCTCTCGCCGACAGTACCGTAGGGCGGTCAATCCGCTTCTCCTCCTCTCGCTTTGAGACCTATGTTTCCTGTCCGTTCCAGTATTACTGTACCTATGTTCTCGGTTTGCGGGAGCGAAAAAAAGCCGCCTTCCGAAGCTCGGACATGGGAAGCTTTATCCACTACATTCTGGAGCAGCTTTTGCGCTTTGCCATTCAACGGGATGAGAACGGAGAACTGCCCTCCGATGAGGAGCTGATCCGCCGTGCCGAGAAAACGGTTGCCGAGTACATCGGACGTATCTGTCCTGCGGAGCTTCGCTCCTCCAAGCGTCTGCGCCATCTGTATAGCCGTCTGAAACGATTGGCACTTCTTATGGTGCGGAACATCGTGGAGGAATTTTCGGGCAGTGAGTTTGAGCCTGCCTTCTTTGAGTTAGTCACCAACGGCAAGGACGGCAATCCCTCCCCCATGGAGCTTCTCACCGAGACAGGCGGACGGATCACCTTCTCGGGTATCATTGACCGAGTGGATGTTCTGCACAAGAACGGCGAGACCTTCCTGCGGGTAGTCGATTACAAGACGGGCGCCAAGGCGTTTTCCGCCGAGGATGTGCGACACGGCATCAACATTCAGATGCTTTTGTATCTGTTTACCCTCTGCCGTAACACCAATTCGGACTTTGCCAAGCGACTGTCTCTTGCCGACGGACAGGCTCCCGTTCCTGCGGGGGTGATCTACCTGTCCGCCGCCATTCCCGTGATCCAAGCCGAGGAGTATGACAGAGAGGATGCCGTTTTGGAAAAAGCCTCCGATTCGCTGAAGCGAAGCGGTCTGCTGTTGAACGAGGAAGCCATTCTGCGTGCCATGAGTGCCGAGCTGTCTCCGAAATTCTTGGCGGGGATCAAGAAAAACAAGGACGGCTCTCTTGTGGGAGATGCACTAAGCGATCGGGCACGCTTTGATGCGCTGTATGAGCAGATCAAGACCACCGTCGAAACCATTACCGAAGAATTGCGGGGCGGCGTTGCCGATGCCGCTCCCAATCCCCATGTCAAACGAGATCTCTGCGGAACCTGTAAGATGAAGCCCATCTGCCGCAGAGTCGAGCCGTAAAGGAGGAGCTATGGAAAGACAATGGACTGCCGCCCAGCAGGCGGCAATGGATATCCGAGGCAAGACCCTCCTTGTCAGTGCCGCTGCAGGGTCGGGTAAGACCGCTACGCTGACCGAGCGAATCATTCGGCGCATCACCGACCCCTGTGAGCCTGCTGATTTGTCCGACATGTTGATCGTGACCTTTACCCGTGCCGCCGCCGAGGAGCTGAAGAATCGGATCTTTGCCGCCCTCAGCGAAGCACTTGCCAAGGATCCCGCCAACCGCCATCTGACTGCTCAGCTTGTAAAGCTGGGCAGTGCCAAAATATGCACCATCGACTCCTTTTATTTGGAGCTTCTGCGAGCCAATTTTTCCACCTTAGGACTATCGGCATCCTTTCGCATTGCCGACCCCTCTGAGATTGAGATCCTGTCTAAAAGTGTGATGGAGGAAAGCGTGGAGCAGCTCTACGAGACCGACGACCGCTTTCCGTCCTTTGCCGAGTGTCTGATCGGAACGAGAAACGCCGACCGACTGACCGATATCCTATTTGAGGCGGCAGAGCAGCTCGCCTCCGTTCCCGAGGGGATCGGATTTTTGCAGCTGTCCGCCCGTCGGTACCGAGAGGCGGCAGGTGACCGAGAGGATCTTTTGCGCACGCCCTTTGGGCAGCTCATCCGTGCCAAAACCGAGGAGACCGCTCGGCACTGCCTGTCGGTCTTTGCAGATGCCTGCTGCTATTGCGAAGGGTCGGAGGCTCTTTCAGAGACGCTCCTTCCCTCCTTCGCCTACGATAAGAACTTTTGCGAAACACTTTTGGATGCCGTTGCCGACACGGAACACGGCTATCGGAGTGCCAAGAAATGCTTAGAGGGCTTTGAACCTGTACGGCTGAAGCGGCTGAAGGAAGAATTTGTGACAGAGGAAAGTGATGCCTACAAGGCGTTGCGCACCGACCTACACAAGCAGCTTCGGGAGCTGTATAAGCGGTTTTTCGCCCTGTCCGAGGAATCGGTTCTGCGTGCGCTGGCGCAAACCGCCGAATATACCGATCTGTTGTACCGTGTTTTGTCGGAATATGAGACACGGATGAGGGAGGAAAAGAAACGGCGCAACATGTTGGATTTCTCCGATATCCGCCGCTATACCCTTGCGCTGTTGGTGGATGAACAGGGGAAGCCGACGGCGGTGGCACGGCAATACGCCGAGGAATTTTCGGAGATCTACATTGACGAATATCAGGATGTGGATCGGGTGCAGGACACCATCTTCCAAGCCATTTCTCGCCCCGAAAACCGATTTATGGTGGGCGATATCAAGCAGAGCATTTACAGTTTCCGAGGCGCCGAGCCGCAAGTCTTTGCGGACTACCGTTCTGCCTTTTCTCCGCATGACGACACATACGGAACGTCCGACACGGAGGGAGTAACCGTATTCATGTCGGAAAATTTCCGCTGTGACAGGACGGTCATCGATTTTACCAATTTGGTCTGCTCCCGTCTGTTTTCCGCCTGTGCCGACAGCATCGGGTACTGCTCTGCCGACGATCTGGTCTTTGCCAAGAAGCCGCCTTCGGAGGACTATCAGCCTCCGAAGGTAAAGGTCTGCACGGTCTACAACAAAAAAGAAGAGGCAACCGAGGACGAGGACGGAACCGAGGAGCCGCCCGAGCGGAAGGAAGCCGAGGCGGCATACATTGCCTCGGAGATCCACCGTCTGATCACAGAGGAGAAAAAGGCAGACGGAACGCCCATTCGTCCCGGTGACATTGCGGTGCTGTTCCGCTCTCGCTCCATGAGTCCCTATGTGGCGGACGCACTGGCGGAGTACGGCATTCTCTGTTCCGAAAGCGATGGCGCACGCTATTTTGAGGATCCCGATGTTCTGATGGTGCTGTCTCTGCTGAATGCGGTGGACAACCCCCATCGGGATATCTTTCTGACGGGTACTCTCCGTTCTCCGCTGTTCGGCTTTGATATGAACGATCTGATCCGCATCCGCTCCTCCTGTGATTCCTCCTACTCGCTGTACGACGCCCTGATTGTCTGCAAGGAGGGAGAGGATGATCTGTCGGAGCGTTGCCGACGGTTTGACAGCATACTGACCGAATGGCGCCGCCATGCCGCTTATCTCCCCGTGGATCGCTTTTTGCGAGTGCTGTTCGAGTCTGAGCCGTTCCTGTCCTCCGGTCTGCTCTGCGAGAACGATGCGTCGGGCAGCGGCGGTAATCTGCTCCGCCTATACGAATATGCCCGAACCTTTGAGGCAAGCTCTTTTAAGGGGCTGTACAACTTTATCGAAATGATCAATATGCTGATTGAGGAAGGAACACAGATCAAGCTCCCCCCTAAGGCAGCCTCGCCCGATCGTGTCAATCTGATGACCGTTCACCAATCCAAGGGCTTGGAATTTCCCGTCTGCTTCCTGTGCGGAACGGCGGGACGGTTCAACCGTCGGGACGGACAGGCAAGCCTGCTTTTAGCATATCCTGTGGGCGTTGCCATGAAGCTGAGTGACAGCACGGGCTTTGCTCGGATCAATACCCCCATGCGGGAGGCGCTCTCTGCTCACCTTGCCGCCAAGCAGAGTGAGGAGGAAATGCGGGTGCTGTATGTAGCACTGACCCGTGCCAGAGAGCGGCTGTATGTGACCGCCTCCCCCGGTGCCGACGAGGAAAAGCTGAAACAAAAGGTGTTGCGGCACGCCGCCTTTTGCGACCGCCATACCATACTCCGTTGCGGCTCTTACTTAGACTGGCTCCTGCTTCCCTTTGCCAACCCGACACAGTCACCCGACTGTGCCTCGCTCCTTGCCGTTTACCCAGAGGAGGATAGAGAAGCGGCAGAGAATGCCGTAGTGCGAAAGGAGGCTGTACCCATGGATACGGAGCTGTATACCTCCCTAAGGGAAAAGCTGGCGTTCCGTTATCCCCATGCCGATCTGCGGCGGATCCCCGCCAAGCTGTCGGTCTCCCGTCTGTCTCCCGATGTATTGGATGAGGAAGACACCGCCCCCGATCTCTTTGCCGAGAGCGGAACAGCGGCTATTCCCGACCTGTTCGTATCGGGCGAGCCGAGGGGAGCAAGTGCCACTGAGAGAGGAACTGCCACTCACCTGTTTTTGCAGTTCTGCGACTTTGCCGCTCTGTGCAGACACGGTGTGGAGGAGGAGCTTGCCCGCCTTGTGGAAAAGCGATTCCTTCCCGACCGCATTGCAAAGCTGGTATATACCGAGGAATTGGAAAGACTGTTGGACAGCGAGCTGATGGAGCGACTCGGAAAAGCGAAGCGAATCATTCGGGAGCAACGCTTCAATCTGTTACTTCCCGCAAGTGCCTTTACGGCAGAAAACAGCCGTCGAGAGGCATTGCGGAACGAGACGGTGGCGGTACAGGGTGTCATTGATTTGGTTCTTCTCGATGAGGACGGTACGCCCGAGCTGTACGACTACAAGACCGACCGTCTGACACGGGAGGAATTGCGTGACCCGACAGCGGCGCAAAAGCGCATGAACGAACGGCACGGACTTCAGCTTTCCTACTACGCCCATGCCGCTGAACTTCTGTTTGGAAAGCCCTGTCGGCGCATCTGCGTATATGCCACCCATGCGGGACGACTCTTTGATATCTGCCCCCTTCCACTGACCCTGCCCCAAAATTTTCTCGACACGGTTTGACAACTCCCCTTTTGCCGTCATATCCTGTTAAGGGAGCCTGCGCTCCCAAATCCTTCGATCAATCAACAGGAGTTATTATGGCAATTATAGAAAATTTCGCCACCGTCCGCTACACCTCGGGCGGTGTTACGGAGACGGCGGTCTCCAATCTGGCAGAGGTCACGCTGGAATCCTCGGTCTCGCTGACCAAGCAATCCCTTGGAACCACCTATGAGGATGGCTCTCTGCTGACCTATATTCTGACCGTTCAGAATACCTCGGGTGCCCCGCTGACCAATGTGCGTATTGAGGACGATCTGGGTACGTTTGCCTTTGGTTCTGCCGAACTGACCCCGCTGACCTACGGCGGCAATGCCCTACTGCTCATCAACGGACAGGATGCCACGGCACAGCTTACCGTAGATACCGCAGCCCCCGGTTCGCTGATCTTTATCGTACCGACCTTGGCGGCGGGTGCGGTTGCCAATATCGTATACAATGCGCAGGTCAATGAGTACGCCCCCTTGGAGGAAAACGCCTCGGTGGTGAACACCGCCACCCTGAGTGCCGATGCGGAATGTGCCGCAGGCAGTGCCTCCGCCACGGTTACCGCCGAGAACGGTGCCAACGTCAGCGTATTCAAGCAGATGTCGCCCAATCCCGTGGTCTGCGGAGACACCCTGACCTACACCATTCGGGTCTACAATTACGGCAATACCGCCGCCGAGAATGTCCGTCTTTCGGATGCCTTTGATCCCGCTCCCGCCAATATCACCGTGCTCCGCAACGGTGTAGCAGTTCCCGCCACCGAGTACACCTATGAGGCGGGCGTGCTGACGGTTCCCGCCGACACATCGGACGGAGATACCGTTCCCGCCGCCACCTTCACCCGCGACTCCAATACGGGCGTGGTCTCGGTGGTTCCCGGGATGGTGGAATATACCGTTATCGGCACGATCTGAGCCTTGCTCTGATCCCAAAAACAGAAAGAGAGACGCAACCGCCACGGTTGTGTCTCTCTTTCTTTAATTCAGATCTTCCCGATAGATGCTGTCCTGCCAATCCCGAATGCGGCCATTGAGAATAAAGGCTCTCGGCACACGCTCGCCGATGGCGCAGACGATCTCGTAATTGATGGTACCGTTGCGGTGGGCAATCGTATCCGCCGAACAGACCCGATCGGCACCGAACACCGTGACCACCTCGCCTACATGGCAGTCCATCTCACTGACGTCCAGCATGAGCTGATCCATACAAATTCTTCCGATGATAGGCGCATACCGCTCTCCCACCATCATATAGCAATCGTTCATGCCGTTGACCCGCCAAAGTCCGTCGGCGTAGCCGATGGGAACCGTTGCCACGGTGGTTTTTCTGGTAGCGAGAAAGGTTCTGCCATAGCTGACCGATTCGCCCGGATAGATTTCCTTCAGGTGAGAGATCACCGATTTCAGGGTCATGACAGGCTGCAATTCGGGCATATTCCGCAGCCGCTCCGACGGCTTCAGACCAAACAGCACAATACCTGCCCGCACCATATCCAAATGGCTCTCGGAATGGTCGAAGATCGCCGCACTGTTGGCGCAGTGGCGGATATCGAAGCTGATCCCTCTCTGCTCCAAATACGAAACGCCGTATAGGAAGTGCTCCAATTGCTCGGCGGTAAAGCCGTCTCCGTCGGTACTTTCATCCGCCGAGGCAAAGTGGGAAAAGATTCCCTCAGCAAGCAGGGACGGTTCCCGACAGATCTCTGCCGCCTGCTCCAGCTCGTTCGCCTCTTCCCTGCGGCACAAAAAGCCGATCCGCCCCATGCCCGTATCCAGCTTGACATGGATCTTGACCCGCACACCCAGCCTTTGGGCGCAGGCGGCAAGCTTTTTGCCGTATTCGTAGGAATATACACTTTGGGTAATACCGTGATGCGCCAAAATTCCCGCACATTCCTCGGGGGTATACCCCAGCACCAAAATGGGCAGGGTGATATGATTTTTCCGAAGCTGAAGGGCTTCCTCAATATTGGACACCGCCAGATAGTCTGCCCGCATACGCTGATAAAATGCCGCCATCTGCACGGCTCCGTGACCGTAGGCGTTTGCCTTAATGACACAGCAAATTTTTACCCGCTCCCCAACAGCCTCTCTGACCGTACGGTAATTCCGTTCGGCTTTATCCAAATCGATCTCCGCCCATGTTCGGCGGCGGATGCCTTGAACATCATTCATTCCGATTCTCCGTCTCGGTTTCTTTCGCTTTTTCCCAAGCAAGAGCGATCATACGGTCGGTCAACTCCTCGAAAGACACGCCCGCAAAGCGTGCCGAATCGGGAAACAAGCTCATTTCGGTCATGCCCGGCAGGGTGTTGACCTCGATCAGCATGGGACCCTGCGTCTCGTTCCAAATAAAATCTATACGGGCAAGTCCCTCACAGCCCAATATCCGATAGGCTTGCTCGCCCACACGGCGAACCCGCTGTTCGGCTTCGGAAGGGATTCTTGCCGGGATGATATGGTGGCAAAGCCCTTGGGTGTATTTCGCCCGATAGTCGTAAAACTCCCGCTCGGAGGTGATCTCCACCGTGGGAAGGACGGTAAGCTCCCGATTGCCGAGAATGGGCAGGGTCAGCTCGGTACCGCTGACAAATTCCTCTGCCAGCAGACGGTCGCCGTAGCGGAACACCTCCTCCATTGCCGAGAGAAGCTCGCTCTCCTTTTTGACCATGACCACGCCGATACTCGACCCCTGACAGGGAGATTTGAGTACCATGGGAAGTCCCACCGACTCAGTAAGCTCCCTTGCTACCGCCTCTCGATCTATGCACTCGTCTCGATGCTTGACGGCAAAACGAGGCGTGGGAATGCCTCGATACGCCAACAGCTCCTTCGTGCGGATCTTATCCATGCAAACGGCACTCGTCTGCACCGACGATCCCGTATAGGGGATGCCCGCCAGCTCCAGCATACCTTGAATACAGCCGTCCTCACCGCCCTCGCCATGAAGAGCGAGAAACGCCACGTCCATGGGAACCGACAGAAGCGACGGCACGCTCTCTCTTGTCAGATCAAAGAGAGCTACCTCCCGATAGCCGCCCCGCCGCAGGCTTTCGGCAACGGCGACACCGCTTCGGAGAGAGACCTCTCGCTCGGAGGACATGCCTCCGTATATAACAACGATCTTCAAATCCTTTCGATCCATGGAAATCTCCTTTCGTTGGTTGCCAAACGGCACTCCTTCTCAATATATGACGGAACACGCCCATCCATGAACCAATCAGGCAAAGAGCGTGCCGTCCTCCTTCATGACCGAGGTTCGCAAAATGCTGTACCACTCGTTCATGGGATCGCCGCAAAGAATACCACAATGATCCTTTAGTGCCGTCACAAGAAGCTCGGGATTCAGATACTCCGATGAGGATGCCCGAAGCACGGCGGTCAGGGTGATCTGCCCTGTAACTTCGTCAAAAACAGACTCTGCGGAACGGATGAGGGGAATGATATCCACTTCCTTCTCTCCCGACTTGGTTCGCTTGGTCATCATCAAAGGAGAGGCTGTCAATGTCTGCTTCAGCTCTTCCGCCTTTTCGGCATTCATACCACAAGAGCAAAGCTTGATCTCATAGGATGCCCAGCCGATCTGTGAAAAATCGCTTGTGGGCAAATACGCATCCTCAATAAACAGCTCCTCGGTCAGCTCCCGATTCAGCCGCTCCTTGATCTCGCTGGGCTCCATTGCTCGGTCGATCCGAATATCCAAAAATTCATATACACTTTGCGCTCCCACGCTCAGGGGAGCGGAAAAGACAAGCTTGGGATGGGGATTGAAGCCCTTGGTGTACCAAACGGGGATACACGCCCGCACTAACACCCGCAAAAAGGTGCGTTGCAAGTCAAGATGGGAGATATATTGCAGACTTCCCACCTTACGGAATTTCAGCCGAACCGTTATGGGAGGGTTCAGCTCGGGCAGCGTGCGCAGATGCGCCCGCTCCTTCAGTTTTTCGCCTTGGGGCAACATGTGCGCTCACCTCCCAGTCGATTGGCACCGCATCCGCTACAAGCTTCACGGCAATTCGGCGTGGTCGTCTCGCCGTAGGCACGGTCTCTTTCACGCCGCAAAAATTCCTTGGTCACGCCGCAGTCGATGATATCCCACGGCAACACCTCATCAAGTCCGAAGGCACGGTTGGCATAAAAGGCAGGGTCGATACCCGTACGCTCCAGCACCGATATCCATTTGTCATAATCAAAGCACTCATCCCACGAATCGAACTTAAAGCCCTCATGGCAGGCAAGCTCCAAGGCATCGGCAAGACGACGGTCGCCTCTCGCCAGCACTGCCTCAATGCGGCTGACCTTGGCGTCGTGGTGAGTATAGCGGATCTTTCGATCGGTAATGGCACCGCCCAACAGCTCCTGCTTGCGGGCAAGCTGCTCCATGGTGTCCTGTGCCTCCCACTGGAAGGGAGTAAAGGGCTTGGGAATGAAACAGGACACGCTGATGGTGACCTGTGGCTTTTTCGCCTTGTTCCGTTCGGGACAGGCATAGTAGGCGTCGATGACATGAGAGGCAAGCTCGGCAATACCGAGGATATCCTCATCGGTCTCGGTAGGAAGCCCAGACATAAAGTAAAGCTTGACGGCGTTCTTCCCTGCCGCAAAAGCAACGCCAACGGCACGGAGCAGATCCTCCTCTCTCACATTCTTATTGATCACGTCACGCAGACGCTGTGTTCCCGCCTCGGGGGCGAAGGTCAGTGAGGATGAACGGACGGTGGCGATCTTATCCATTAGCTCCTTGGTAAAGCTGTCCACCCGCAAGGACGGCAGAGACAGGCTGACCATATTCTCGTCCGTCCAAGACAAAAGGCTGTCGGTCAGCTCCTCCAAATGGGTATAATCGCTGATTGAAAGAGAGGTCAGAGAAATTTCATCGTAACCCGTGGATTCAAAAAGGCACTTCGCCTGCTCGTTCAGCACCTCGGGGGATTTTTCCCGCACCGGGCGGTAGATGATCCCCGCCTGACAGAAGCGACAGCCTCGGATACAGCCACGAAAGACCTCCAGCATCACACGGTCATGCACCGTCTCGATGTAAGGCATGACCACCTCCTTTGGGAAGAAGGACGTGTCCATGTCGGTCATGATCCTCTTGGTGATCTTGGTGGGAATATCGTCATAGAGGGGCGTATAGGCTTCAATGGTTCCGTCGGCATGATAGGTCACACGGTACAGAGACGGCACATAGATACCGGGAATGGTTCTCGCCGCCTCGTGGAGATAGTCCGCCTTGGTGTATCTTCCCTCTTCCTTCATGCGGATGTACAGACGGCAGAGCTCGGGGAGCATCTCCTCGCCCTCACCGATGTTGAACAGGTCGAAGAAGTCCGCCACAGGCTCAGGATTATAGGCGCAGGGGCCGCCGCCGATGATGATGGGAAAACGGTCGTCCCGCTCTGCACTTCGCAAGGGAATATCGGCAAGCTGAAGCATATTCAGCACGTTGGTGTAGCTCATTTCATACTGGAGCGTAAAGCCCACCATGTCAAATTCGGTCAAGGGATCGCCGCTCTCGCATGCCCGCAAGGGCAAATGATGCTCCACCATCTTTTCCTGCATATCCAGCCACGGGTCGTATACCCGCTCGCACCAAACGTCCTCCTCGGCGTTCAGCACGCCGTAAAGGATACGCATGCCCAGATTCGACATGCCGATCTCGTAGGTGTCCGGAAAGCAGAAGGCAAAGCGTGCCTTGACCTTGGTCTTATCCTTGATGATCTGCCCGTATTCTCCACCGGAGTAGCGACCGGGTCTTGTCACCGATTTTAAAATATTGCTCATGGATTGGTTCATGTTTGTTTACATTCTTTCTGTTTTATGATCATTTATTTTGTTTTCTCTGTTGCTTTTCCAGCTTCTTTTGTCTCGCCGCCTCTTCCCGTTGCGCTCGAACCAGCCGTTCCGCCTCCAATGCCTCTACCGTAAAATAATTCTTTTTCGGGAAACCGAGAAGGGCGATGACGGAAACAGAAAGACAGGACAGGACGATAAAGAGCAACAGCCAATACTGATCCACAAGGGAGATGCTCCGCAGTCCGATCAGAAGTGCCGACAGCGCCAATCCCAAGCAACAGAAAGCACCGCTAAGATAGGCGCACCGCTTACGAATCTTAGCAAGGCGGCGGCACCAGATCACACCCTCCGCCAGCTTCAGGCGAGAGGACAGGGCAAGCAATCCCGGCTGAATCTGCTCCCGTCGGCGGGGTCGGTCGGACATGAACAGGTGGGCAGCGTTTTTATGTACGATACTGATGGGCGCACGGCTTCCCTTTCTCGCCGCCGCCACAAACTCAGCACTAATGAGGGGGTCGTAGGTCTCGATCACACAGGATATTCCCTCCTGCTCCAGCCGCTCCGCCAGCATATCGAACAGCGGTTCTACCGTATAACCTGCATTGATGCGGGCGGAAAGTCTGCCGTCCAAGGAGACACACAGGCTGCCTCGTCCTTCCCTTACCGCTTCCTCCGGGAAGGTCAAGCCGTATCGCTTCATAAAGCTTCTGTCACCCACAAGCAGTACATGGCGGCGATCGATCAGAGCCTCGATTCCTTTTTGAGTGATCCGGCGTACCCGAAGATCCTCAAAGCGATACGCCTCGGGTACCTGCTCAAACACCGAAGAAAGAGGTCCGCCGATCCGTGCGTACAAAAGCTGTAAGCTCCCCAAAATGGTGGGGGCACGGGAGGAATCGTAAAAGACGATACCCGTCTGCTTTGGGTCACATTTGCGGAACAGGTGCCAATCCTTGAAGATCAACACATCACAGGAGGCACAGCTTGTCACCGTTTCCTTTCCAACCAGCGCAATGCCCCGTCGGTATAGCCATGCGCCCGACAGACAGGGGATCACCCATGCGACAAGTGCCGCAGAGAGAGGCAAGGAAGCAAACAGAACTGTCAGTGCCGCCACGAATGCAGTTTGAAGGCTCTCCTCCATTACCATACAAACCACGGCAGCCCCCACTGCCAACAAAAATGCGGGGATCATCAGCAGAGAAAACAAGCGGTTTTCGGTATAGCCCTCATGCTTCAACAGACGGCAAAAACCACTTGGCACATCCGCCTCTCTTGGCTCATACACTGTCGCCTCAGGCGAAAGTCCTCCACGGTACAGAGAATCGGACACAGAATATTTACCCCTATCCTGCGCCGGCGCAAATTTGCTTTTTTCAGAGATCGCCAATGCAAACAGCTTTTCTCGACGGCGCAGCAACAACAACTCCGACAAAGAAAGCACGAACAGCATTAGGGTCATCAAAAAATGAAACACGGGGGGGAGCGTATGAGAAGCGATAAATACCATGGTCATATCATAGGCGATCACGCTCACCAGAAGCAGATCCATCACCGAATAAATATCGGGACACAGGGTAAAAAATCTCTTGACACCGCCAAGCAATGGCTTCCACAGACAAGCAGCTGCCAACAGCATCCACTGCATACCGATGAGAATATATGCCCCCGGGTAAGAGTGGTAATCGGCAATACCCGAAAACTCCACTCCCGTCAGCGGCAGGGTTTCATAAAACAAGAGAATCAGTGCGAGGATACCCACTCCCACGGTTTGCAGGATGAGGTTTCTCCGCAAACGAAGATGCTCCACCCGTCTCTCCTCTATACGCTCGGGGCTTTGCAGCTCGGCAAGCTCCGCCGCCTCCTCCTCGGTCAACTCATCGGAAAATTCCTCATCCAAGTCTTCCTCAGACAGTCGGGTCAGCTCTTCCTCACAGCAGAGCTGGAGCATCAGGTCAAACACCGAATCGTTGACTGCCGACTCTGCCGATGCTGCCACTTGCTCTGCCATCAGGACGGCATCCTCTCCCACAGGCTCCTCCGCAGAAGCATAGTCCTTCAACAGATCGGTCAAAGCGATCTGCTCGATCTCGGGAAACTCCTGATAATCCAGTATTTCCTCTTCTTCGACTACATGATCATCCTCCACAGCTTCCTCTGCAGATTCTTCTACAGAGTCCTCGGTCTTTGCGTCCGCATTGATCATAGACAACAGCTCCTCGATTTCCACAGGCGCAGAGGGATTCGGTTCGGCAGTCTCATCGGGCAAGGAGAGGCTCTCCTCTGCCGTTTCTCGCAGAACGGTTGCATCCCGTTCTTCATTTTCTTCGTCGGATTCTTCAAGCTCCTCAACATCAGTCGACGACTCCGCCACGGCGGTAGCCACTGCAGAGGCAGGCTCGGTCTCCCCAGCTTCAAAATCCTTCAGCAGGTCGTGATCCAGCGCATATGCTCTCTCAATACCTTCTGCCGCAGGCGTATCCTCCGAAGCAAATTGCCGCAACAAACGCCGCTGCAATTCTTCGGCGGACAGAACATCCTCCTCCACAGGGGCAGATCGTTCTTGCTCCGCAAAAGACTCAGTACTCTCGCCGCTGACCGAATCCTTCAGCAATTGCAGAATATCGTCAATATTCTGTTCGTTATACTCGTTTTGTTGGCGCATCATACTACCTCCAAACGGTCATACTTTGATTTTCAGGTTTTGGCACGGTGCTGGCGGGCGATCTCAGACAGGATGACCGATGCCGCCGTAGAAACATTGAAGGAATTGACCCGTCCGTACATGGGAATGGACGTAATGTAGTCTGCCCTCTCCTTCAGCAAATGGGAAACCCCCTCGCCCTCACTTCCCATAATGAGCGCGCAAGGACAGTTAAAATCAGTATCGTAATAGGCATCACCGCCCGCCTCTGCCGCAAAGATCCATACACCTCTCTGCTTCAGCTCCTCCACGGTGGCGGCAAGGTTGGTGACCTTGGCGATTGCCAAATGCTCGATGGCTCCGCAGGATGCCTTGGATACCGCTGAGGTCACCCCCACAGAGCGGCGCTTTGGGATAATCAAACCATGCGCACCCACTCCCTCGGCACATCGGATCAGTGCCCCCAGATTGTTGGGATCGGTAATGCCGTCGGCAATAACAAGAAAGGGCTTCTCTCCCCTTTCCTCGGCAATGCGAAACAGCTCGTCCACCGTGCAATATTCCTTCTGTGCCGCCATGGCGACGATCCCCTGATGGACGGCAAAATGCGACATCTGGTCAAGTTTGGTACGCTCCACTTCCACGATGGGAATGCGCCGCTCTGCCGCCTCGGCAATGAGAGCGACAATAGAACCCTCGCGCTCACCTTTTTGGACAAACAGCTTATCCAAGTCTCTACCCGATCGGAGCAATTCCCGCACGGCGTTCCGTCCAATGACCATTCCCTCGTCGGTTCCCGTCTCTTCGGTGAAACGCCCCGCATTCCGCACAGACTTATGAAAATTTTTCTTTCTTTGTTCCATCTTTTTCCTCGTTTTTGTTCAATAGCTATACATAGTATCATTATATCATAAAATTCGCTTTTTGTATATAGAAATTTGAAGCTTTTTGTCTTTCCCGCAAAAAAATTCGGACACAGCACGCTGTGTCCGATCTCTCTGTGAGGAAGAAAGCTACTTATTCCTCGTAATTGTCCTCAAATTCCCGCTTGACCTCGCAAAGCCACCGTGTGATCTCGATCTTTTGAGGGCATTTTTCCTCGCACTGAGCACACCCGATGCAATCCGATGCCTTGCCTCTCGACCGAGTCAGATTCTTGTAGTACACGCCCTGCACCGTAAAACCGCCGTTCTTGCTCCGCTGCTCCAGGTTGTACAGGGAGAAATATTCGGGAATGGCGATATTCATAGGACAATCCACGGTACAGTAGCCGCAGGCGGTACACGGAATGGCAATGGCACCGTTGATGATATCCGCCGCCGTCATCGTCATCTGCACCTCTTCCTCTGTCAGCGGTGCAAAATCTCCCATATACGCCGTGTTGTCGTCCAGCTGTTCTCTGTCCGACATGCCGCTGAGTACCATGCAAACGCCCGGCAGGCTCGCCGCAAAGCGGATGGCAAAGGATGCCGCAGAGGCATCGGGCGCATACCGCTTGAACATTGCCTCCGCCGCAGGGGGAAGCTTTGCCAGTGCGCCTCCCTTCACCGGCTCCATGACGATGATGGGCTTACCGTGCTTCCGTGCTACCTCATAGCACTTACGGGACTGGATGCGCTCGCTCTCCCAGTCCAGATAGTTGATCTGAAGCTGTACCACGTCCACCTCTGGATGGTCGCACAGGATCCTGTCCAACACCTCCGCCGTGTCGTGGAAAGAAAAGCCGATCGCCTTCACCTTGCCCTCTTTTTTCTTTTGCACAACAAACTCAAAGGCACCCAGCCGCTGTGCCGTAGCGTAGTGGTTGGTATTGAGATTATGTACCAAATAGCAATCAAAATAGTCCACGCCGCACTTTTCCAGCTGCTCGCAAAAAATGCGCTCCATATCCTCCTTTTCCTTAAGGTACATGGTAGGAAGCTTGGTGGTCAACAGATACCGATCTCTCGGATACCGCCGAACCAGTGCGTCCCGAATAATATACTCGCTCTGAAAATCATGATACATGTAAGCTGTATCAAAATACGTAAAGCCCCGTGCCAAAAAGTCGTCCACCATTTGGCAGACCGTGGGAAAGTCCACTTTTTTTTCTCCGTTCTGCTCCAAAAGCGGCAGTCGCATCAGTCCAAATCCAAGTTTTTTCATGGTTTCCTCCCAAATTTATACGGAATGCAGAACACCTGCGGCAACGCCGCAGGTGTTTATCGTAACAGGCATCAACCCATCGAAGAATAGTTGGGCGCTTCCTTGGTGATATTGATATCGTGAGGGTGAGATTCCTTCAGGCCCGCACCGGTGATGCGGACAAACTGTCCGTTTTCTCTCAGCTCGTCGATGGTGTGAGCACCGCAGTATCCCATACCCGAACGCAGACCGCCCATCAGCTGATAGACCGTATCTGCCAAAGCTCCCTTGAAGGGCACACGTCCCTCCACACCTTCGGGAACCAGCTTTTTGTTGTTCTCCTGGAAATAACGGTCCTTCGAACCGCTTTCCATGGCGGCAATGGAACCCATACCGCGGTAGACCTTAAAGCGTCTGCCCTGATACAGCTCCTCGCTTCCCGGGCTTTCCTCACAGCCGGCAAACATAGAGCCAATCATAACGGTGGAGGCACCTGCCGCCAACGCTTTGACGATATCGCCGCTGTACTTCAGACCGCCGTCGGCGATCACGGGAATGCCGTACTTATCCGCTACCTCTGCCGCATCGCAAATGGCAGTAACCTGAGGAACGCCGATACCGGCGACCACACGAGTAGTACAGATCGAACCGGGACCGATTCCTACCTTGATGGCATCAGCACCCGCACGGATCAAATCCTCTGCCGCCGCACCCGTAGCAATGTTTCCTGCAATAATCTGTGCCTCGGGGAAGGCGTTTTTGATCTCATGCAGCTTGTTCATAATATTCTGAGAATGACCGTGTGCCGAGTCTAACACAAGGAAGTCAGCCCCTGCCTCTAACAGTGCTGTGGCACGCTGGAGCGCATCCTTCGTCACGCCGATCGCCGCACCGCAGATCAGTCTGCCCCGTGCGTCCTTGGCGGAGTTGGGGTATTTGCTTGCTTTTTCGATATCCTTAATGGTGATAAGCCCCGTCAGCACATTGTTCTTATCCACCAAAGGCAGCTTTTCGATCTTGCGCTGACGCAAGATCTCCTGTGCCTCTGCCAGCGTAGTTCCGGCAGGAGCGGTCACCAAGTTTTCCTTGGTCATCACATCGGCGATACGACCGCTGAAATCGGTCAGGAAGCGCATGTCACGGTTGGTGATGATACCAATGACACGTTTATTTTCATCACAGATCGGCACACCGGAGATCTTGAATTTACGCATCAGCTCCTCTGCCTCATAGACATAGTTCTCCGCACCTAAGAAAATGGGATTGGTGATAACACCGTTCTCGCTTCTCTTGACACGGTCCACCTGATCTGCCTGTGCCTCAATGGACATATTCTTGTGAATGGTGCCTGCGCCTCCCTCACGGGCAATGGCAATGGCAAGATTTGCCTCGGTCACCGTATCCATCGCCGCACTGAGCACGGGAATGTTCAGGGTGAGCTTGTTGGTCAGACGGGTCTTAAGCGAAACGTCCGCCGGCAATACATCGCTTTTGGCAGGAACGAGCAGGACATCGTCAAAGGTGAGTCCTTCCTTCTGAAACTTTGCGCTGTAATCCATAAATATTCAAACCTCCGTTATTTTACCGATTCGATCCCTTTCGGGTTTGTTACCCATTATTATATCAAATTTCAAGGAACTTGTCAACTGCTTTTTTCAAGCATTTTGAAATTCTTCGGAGAAATGAAAAATTCGACAGGATTCTCTCTCCGAATTGTGCCTTTTGTTCATATCCTCTTTTGTTTTTTCATACGATAGATCGAAGATACCCATTATTTTCTCAAAGGAGCACCGCCATGTCGATCGCTGTTTCCGACTCCCGCCGATTTGTTCCCCGCTATCTGCTGTTCTGCCTTGTCTTTGCCATTCTGCTGGCTCTGCTGATCGGTGTGAGTCGGGAGCTGATCGGATATGCCGTGGAGGTATCCGCTTTGCCGAAGGATGACGGACAGACCGCCTTTCCCACAGTAGTCATTGATGCCGGTCACGGTGGCGAGGATGGCGGGGCGGTGGGCAAAAGCGGCGTATATGAAAAGGATCTGAATCTCGCCATTGCCGCTCTGCTGTCCGAGCAGCTTCGGGCGTGCGGCATACGCACTGTCATGACCCGTACCGAGGACATCCTGCTGTACGATCCCGCCTCCGATTATCGGGGGCAAAAAAAGGTGCAGGATCTGGCAACACGGCGGCGTATTGCCGAGGAGCAGAAAAACGCTGTGTTCGTCAGCATTCACATGAACGCCTTTCCGCAGGAGCGGTACAGCGGCTTGCAGGTCTACTGCTCCCCCCATCACCCCGATTCTCTACTCCTTGCCGAAACGATTCGGGAACGGGTCTGCGCTTCCCTTCAGCCCGACAATCGCCGTGCCGTCAAGATCGCAGGCTCAGAGATCTTTTTGCTTGACCGCCTTTCCTGTCCCGCTGTGCTGGTGGAGTGCGGATTTTTGAGCAACGCCGAGGAATGCGCCCGCTTGGAACAGGGGGAATACAGACAACAGCTGGCACTTTGTATTTCTATGTCGATCCTTGAAACTTTCTGTGCCGACAGGTCTTGATTTTTTTTGCGATTTGTTGTATAATGGTAGAAGAATGACGAACCCCCACAGGAGGTCAACCGTGAAAGGAAGTAAAACCGTTTATATCTGCTCGGAATGCGGTCATCAAAGCCCCAAGTGGCTGGGCAAATGTCCCCGTTGCGAGTCTTGGAATACCTTGATTGAGGAGGTGCAAGCCCCCGCTTGTGCCTCTGTTTCGGCGCACAGTACCGTGTTGCGGAGCGGTGAGGAGCAAGCCTCGCCCTTTTCCGATCTGAAGATGCCCGAATACATCCGTTGCGGCACGGGGCTTTCGGAGCTTGACCGTGTGCTAGGCGGCGGTCTTGTGACCGGCTCGGTGGTGCTGCTGTCGGGAGAGCCGGGGATCGGAAAATCCACCCTACTGCTTCAGATCTGCGACACGCTCAGCACTAAAAAAACAGTGCTGTACGTATCGGGTGAAGAATCCAAGGGACAGCTCAAGCTACGGGCTGACCGTCTGAGGGTAGGCGGCGATCGGCTGTATATTCTGACTGAAACCAACCTTGAACGCATTCTGTCAGAGGTCAAGCGCCTCTCTCCCGATGTAATCATTGCCGACTCGGTACAGACTATGTACTCCGAACAGATCTCCTCGGCACCCGGCAGTATCGCCAATGTCAAGGAGGTGGCACTGGCGTTCATCTCCAAGGCAAAGTCCGAAGGGATCTCGGTGATCCTTGTGGGGCATGTAAACAAGGAGGGCGGCATTGCAGGACCCAAGGTACTGGAGCATATGGTGGATGCGGTGCTGAGCTTTGAGGGTGACCGCCGTCAATCCTACCGCATCATTCGGGCAGGCAAGAACCGTTTTGGCTCCACCAATGAGATCGGCGTGTTTGAAATGACCGATACGGGGCTTGCGCAGGTTCCCAATCCCTCCGAAATGCTTCTTGCCGACCGCCCCGCCGATGCGTCGGGAAGCTGCGCTGTCTGTACTATGGAGGGCACTCGCCCCTTGGTCGCCGAGCTTCAGGCACTGGTCACGCCCACCGCCTTCCCCGCTCCGAGAAGAACCGTCAACGGTATGGACTACAACCGAACCTATCTGATCTTGGCTGTCCTCGAAAAGCGTTTGGGACTGAAATTTTCCACGCATGACGTGTATCTGAATGTGATCGGCGGCATGAGCATTGAGGAACCCGCCTCGGATCTGGGCGTGGCGTTGGCACTGATCTCCTCCCTGACCGACCGTGTGGTCCCCGATGACCTCATCGCCATCGGCGAGTTGGGGCTGGCGGGAGAATGTCGGGGCGTGGTGAACGTGGAGCAACGGGTCAGAGAGGCGGCTCGCCTCGGATTTACCAAAGCCATTATCCCCAAGCATAATCTGCCAAGCTGTGCCGAAATTCCCAATATCGAGCTCTGCCCCGTCAAAAATGTCTATGAGCTTCTGAAATTCCTGAAGCCTGTGAAGGAAGATAGATAAAAGATCGTTGGCAATTTATAATTTCATATAGCAGGAAGCCCATTCCGTTTGGAATGGGCTTCCTTAGATTTCTATTTACTTTTCCGCACCTTTGCGCCGAAGGGCATCAGTGCGAGCTTTGCTAACTTAAAATGTTGCAGACCAAACGGAATTCCAATAATGGTAATGCAGAACAAAAGTCCCATCACCGCATCGGCAATCGCCATCGGGATCCCCAAAAACAGCAGCCAAAGGATGTTGGCAACGGTAGATACCGCCCCACCGCCAAACACGACCTCCTTGCCAAAGGGCAAAAAGCTGAGCTTGGCAAATTTAAAGCACTGCTTGCCCAAAGGGATACCCACAATGGTAATACAGCAAAGAATCCCTGCCAAAAGCCACAGCAACGCACTGAGAAAGCCTCCCAAAATTACCCAAAGTACATTTCCTGCCGTTTTCATTGCTCATATTCTCCTTAATAAGTTAATAAATATATAACTTTTTCAGAAGGGACTGTCAACCAGCCCCTTGCATAGAAATATGTAACTTTGCCTGTAAGCCGGGTTCTGTCGAGAACGGTCATCTATCTTCGCTCCGTGTCACCACGAAGCTTCGGGTCACCCCGTGCCACCTGCGGATATACGTCGGGCAAACATCCGACTGCGGTGTTGCTTCGGATAGGGTTTACAGCAAACCTATGTTACCATAGGAGTGGGTGAGCTCTTACCTCGCCTTTCCATCCTTACCCTTGCGGGCGGTTTATTTCTGTTGCACTTTCCCGGGCGTCGCCTCCGGCTGACGTTATCAGCTACCCTGCCCTGTGAAGCCCGGACTTTCCTCACGGTAATACCTTTCGGCACCATACCGCGCGACCGTTCAGCATAGTTACAATAGTATTATACCACAGAAGTTGCGGTTTGTCAAGAAAATGTGAGCGGAGTTTTTTATTTTTCCTCTTTTCCCTCTCCCGACACCAGCAATCTGCGCATCTGCGGTGTTTTGAACAGAACGACCGCTCCCGCCGTGGTAAAAATCGCTTCGGGCAGCATATAGGCGCCGTTATACAGAAGGCTGTACAGCCATGTGTTATCGGTCGAAAAGCCGTTCCAAAGCTCACCGAAGGAATGGAAGATCAGAACGCCGCTCAGATAATGGGAGCCAAAGCGCAGAAGCATGACCAGAACCGTGCCCCCGATGATCGCCGCCATGCTCCGATTGCCAAACAAGCCCGCAAGGCAAAGAATGCTGAAGGCAAGGATGTAATCCAAAAGAATACAGGCGACCAGTGCCGTGGGGGTCAACCCCCACCCTAAAAGACCGTCGATCAAAATCCCCTGTCCCAACTGGATCACCGAGTAGACAAAGGAAACCGCCAATCCCTTTATTGCGCCGTACCGTAAAGCAAATACCACAATGGGAAGCATGGAGAGCACCGTTATCGCCCCGCCCCATGGGAACTGAACCACCTTCAAAAAGCTGAGAACCGTGGCAAGAGCGACCATCACGGCTCCCTCTGCCAAAATTTTTGTTTTCGTGTTTTTCATAAACACACCTCCGAAAAAAATTCAAAACCGCACGGAAATCTCCGTGCGGTTGAATCGTTTCATCGATGGTTCGGAACAGCCCGACTTGACCGAAATCAGACGAATTGCAATCTCCCTACGCCGGTATTATCCGTATCAGGTTAAAGGGTTCGGCTCTCGCCGTCTCAGCCAAAGTAGGCACCCCCGATTTCTATGCGATTTTGTGCCTGTATTGTACCACATACCGCCGACTTTGTCAAGTATTTTTAGGAAATTTTCCTCGGATCAGTAATAAAAGTTTGCACCGATGCTCTTCATATCCGCCTCAGCAAGCACCGCCTCGTCGATCACAATCATGGATTCAAAGGTAGCCAAATACTCCGTCAGAAGATAATTTTTCAAATCATTCATGAATACATAGCCGCCCGTGGTGGTACTGATAAAGAAATCCTCATTTTCGGAAAGGGTGTATCCCTCCTCCTCCAGCTCATACCGCATGATAATATGAATCCCGTAATCGGATTTGACCGTGGCGGATTGACCGACCTCCAGCTCAAACAGCTTTTCCACTACCTCGGGCGAATCGTACTCGGTCTGCGCTGTCAGATAATATCCGTTCGGATATTTCTTCATGCCCTCATCCAAGCTGTACTGTGCCACAAGCTCCTCAAAGGCAGCAAAATCGCCCTCCTTGACCTTTTCGTTGATCAGATTAGCTTGATCAATGACCTCTTGCAATCTCTCCCCTGTCAGATCGGAAACCAAGGCACTTCCGTCCTCCGCATTTTTGTGCTTTCGGGTTCCGTTCTTCGTGTCGTAAGCAATGCGTGTCTCACCCTTTTCGTTTCTCGTGATGTAGATCACATCCCCGTTGGCATCATGCACCACCTTACCGTCATTGTCGGTTCTTTTGTTTGCCGTGGTATCATAGGCGATCCGTCCGCCGTCGGTATAATAAATATCTTCTCCGTATTCGTCGGTCTCATACACGAAATCATAGGTATACAGGAATACCTGCTTGAATCGGGCATAGGTGCTTTGATAATAGTCCTCGATCAGATTTTCTGCGATAAGAGAACCGTCCGCCCCATACATGTGATCGGCAAGATACCGAAATTTTGCCTCCAAAATGTACGCCTCTCTGAGAATTTTGTAATTGGCACCGAACTCGGCAAGCAGCTCGTTCAATTCCGCCTTGGAGCCGTTCGCATCCTGCTCGATCAACTGCTCCAATTTCGTATCGATCTCCTCTATATACGAATCGGGCAGCTCCAAGCCCTTCTGATCGAAAACATACAGTGCCTCCAGATAGGTCTTGGCGTTGTTCAGCACGAGATCGGTATAATAGCGATTGTATGTCGCACCGTCCGTGCTCATGACCGTATCCCAAAAGGAGTCCTTCAGTGCCTTTGAGCCGTAAGAATAGGAGGAAGCAAGGGTTCCCTTGGTACGGGATAAAAACAGTTGAAACATGTTGACCGACAGCTTGGCATCCTCCAGCTTCATCATCGTCTTTCCCATAGAGGAGCATCCGACAAAGCAGAACACGCTCATCAAAAGCGCCAGCAAGAACGCCATCGACCGTTTCAGATAAGATTTTTTCATAAATGGTTTTCCTTTCTTTTTTAAATCAATCACAAATATTGCTTTAAAATCTCCTCGTATCGGCAGAACAGCTGATACAGCATCGCAGGTACCACATCGCCCTTTTGCTTTCGCAAAACAACGGCTGGATTTTCGGACATCAGCACACGGATCCGCCCCTTGTAGATATCCGAAAGTTCCGACCAGACTTCAAAATCGAATACCGATGGTTGAATACGGATCTCGCTCTGCTCCTCAATGATATTCGTGATCCCGCACCGCATTGCCGCCGCACGAACCAATGCCACCATCAGCAGATTTTGCGTAGGAAGGGGGACGTCTCCGTAGCGGTCGATCAGCTCATCCATAATATCCTCTTTATCGGCAGGGGTCTCGATCATGGCGATCCGTTTATACAGTCCCATTCTCTGCGCCGAATACGGAACATACCGCTCAGGCAGGAAGGCATCACACCGCAGAGTCACGGTACATTCGGGCTTTGGTTGAATCTTATCGCCCTTTTCTTCCAGCACTGCCTCGTTAAGAAGCTTGATATACAGCTCATACCCCACGGCATCCAGATGCCCGTGCTGCTCGGCACCGAGCAGATTGCCCGCCCCCCGAAGCTCCAGATCCCGAATGGCGATCTTGAAGCCCGCTCCGAACTCGGCGTACTCCCGAATCGCCTCCAGCCGTTTGGTCGCCACCTCGTTGACGGTCTTATCTCTCGGATACGTAAAGTAGGCATAGGCACGCCGTGCCGACCGTCCGACCCGTCCTCGGATCTGATGAAGCTGCGACAGCCCCAGCCGTTGGGCATTTTCCACGATCAAGGTGTTGGCGTTGGGAATGTCCACTCCCGTTTCGATGATGGTACTGCAAACCAAAATATCGATCTCGCCCCGCAGCATCTCACCCCAAATATCCTCCAAGTGCTCCTTGTCCATTTTTCCGTGGGCTACGGTGATCCGAGCCTCGGGAATGGCTTTTGAGAGCTTTGCCGCGCAGGAATCAATGCTTTCCACAAAATTATACAGATAAAAGACCTGTCCGCCCCGCCGAAGCTCTCTGCGGATGGCTTCGATCAGGATCAGCTCATCGTATTCCAGCACATAGGTCTGTACGGGTAAACGGTCGCCCGGTGCCTCATCCAACACCGAAATATCCCGAATGCCGCCCATTGCCATATTCAGCGTTCGGGGGATCGGCGTTGCCGTCAGGGTCAGCACATCGATATTGCCCGCCAGCTGCTTCAGCTTTTCCTTCTGCGCCACGCCAAAGCGCTGTTCCTCGTCAATAATCAGCAGCCCCAGGTCCTTAAACTCGATATCCTTCGCCAAAAGCTTGTGCGTTCCGACGATGATATCGGTATCTCCTCGTTTCAGCCGCCGCAGAGATTGTGCCTGCTGCTTGGGGGTTCGGAAACGGGAGATCATATCCACATTGACCGAAAATGCCCGCATCCGACTGGTCATGGTCTGATAGTGCTGTAAGGCAAGAAGGGTGGTAGGCACCAGCATTGCCACCTGCTTTCCTCCCAGCACCGCTTTATATGCAGCCCGCATGGCAACCTCGGTCTTTCCAAATCCCACGTCACCGCAAAGCAGACGGTCCATGGGAACGGGTGCCATCATATCCTCCTTGATATCCTCGATCGCCGCCAGCTGTGCATCGGTCTCCTCAAACTCAAACGCCGTCTCAAAATCGGCTTGCAGATCGTCATCGGGCGGAAAGGCAAAGCCCGGCTTACGGCTCCGCTCCGCATACAGGCGAATCAGATCCTTGGCAATCTCCTTGACTGCCGCCCGTGCTCTTGTTTTGGCTCTGCCCCATTCGGTTCCGCCGAATCGGGACAGCTTGACAAGCCCGTCATCGGAGTGAGCACCAATGTATTTGGACACCATATCCAGCTTATCCACAGGAAGGAACAGTCGGTCGCTCCCCGCATAGCGAATATTGATATAGTCACGGCTCACGCCGTCTACGGTCAGATTTTCGATCCCCATATACTGTCCGATTCCGTGCACCTCGTGAACCACGAAATCTCCGATCTCCAGATCGTTGTACGAAAGGATCGTTTCGGTACCGCTTCTCTTTTTCTTTTTTCGCTTCAGCTTTCCACCCGCCGTCAGCGCCCCCTCCCGACTTTCGGGAGCGGTAGACAGCACGGCGATTTTGGGAACGGTCAGCTCATAGCCCCGAAGATACTGCTTCCATGTGACCATAAAGGTCTCCTTGGGCAATGTCGCAACGGTATATTCGCCCTCGTCGACCTCGGTCAGAGCAGAAAAGCCCTTATCCCGAAGCAAGGCACAAAGATTTTTTGCCGCCGCCTCGTTCTCGGCGATCAAAATGACCCGATACCCCCCTCTTCGATATGCCTCCAAGTCCTCACACAGCAGCTCTAAATTTTCGCAATAGGAGACCATATGCTTGCTTCGAAAGGAAAACATTGCCGACAGCTTTTTAGCAGACATTCCCTGTCCCAACGATTCAAAGTGAACAGTCGTACTATCCTCCAAGAACAGCTCCAGTGCCGACTGAGGCTTTGCATAGTCGGTATATTTGGGCGCAATGGTTCCCCCCTCCAGTAGCTCCTCCACGGTTTGATTCAGATGCCACTCCGAAGCCTTCAGTCGATCGGTAATAGCGGTATAGCCACGCAAGAAAACAGTGGTACGGCTGCTGAAATAGCTCAACAGGCAGGCACGCTCGGGATAGATCAAAGAAATGTATTTGTCGGCAAAATTGACCTCTGTATTCCCCTCCAGCACGGCAAGCTCCGCCGTCATTTCCTCTATTGCCCGCTCGTCCCGACTTTTCCCCTTCCAAAGCCCGATCGCTTTTTTCAGTTGCTCCTTGGCACTCTCGTCCAACAACAGCTCCCTTGCGGGCGAAAATTCCACGGCGTTCAGGGTAACGGTCATCCGCTGAGTGGCGGGATCAAAGATCTCCATTCGGTCGATCTCGTCGCCAAACAGCTCGATCCGAAAAGGATATGCCCCCGCACTGACCTGTCCGTCCACATCAGTAAAACGAGCCATGGCTGGATACACGTCGATGATCCCGCCCCGAATGGCGAACTGCCCGGGCGCATCCACAAGCTCGGTGCGTACATAACCAGCACGGATAAGGCTTGCCGCAAGCTCGGCAGGCTCCACCGTTGTTTTATCGTATTCCAGCTTTATCTGCGCAGCAATCAGCCGCTCGGCGGGAATAGTATAGCTCAGTGCCGCATCGGGGGTGGTAACCACCGCATCGAAGCTTCCCTCCAAGATCCCCGAAAGCACCCGTAGCCTCTCATGCTCATACTCATGGGAGGCGGTAATATTATAAAAGGTCAGGTCTCTTCCAACATAAAATGCCGTTCGGAGCCCGAATTGCTCCAGCATCCCCCGAAGCCGTACGCACTCCTTTTCCTCCGAGCAGATTAGAAGTGCCGGTCGGCACTCCTTCTGCTTCAGGTCGGTCAGCAGGGATACATACATGGCATCGGTCGCCCCGTCACACAGTCCGCCCACCAAAATGGGAAGAGGGGTTCTTGCCGTCTTTAAATTGTGGATCGCACGCAGCAATTGGGCGTATTCCCGATCCTCACGCACGCAATCGGTCAGGTAATTCATGGGTTGTATACTCTCTTTTCTACCGATCTCTTATTTCCCGTTGCATATCTGCATCGCACGGTCGATATCCGCTCCAAGGATTGCCTCCAGCCCCTGCCCCAGTGTATCGAAGGAGGCGCTAAGACTTTGAAGCTCCCCATCGGAAAAATTGGAAAGCACCCAATCCACCAGATCATAGTCGGCATGTGGCTTCTGTCCCACACCGATCTTGATTCGAGGATATTCGTCACTTCCCAAATGAGCTTGAATGCTCTTTAAGCCGTTATGCCCTCCCGCACTTCCCTTGCGGCGGACACGAAGCCGTCCCACATCCAAGGTGATGTCGTCGGACAGAACGATGACCCGATCGACAGACAGCTTATAAAAGCGAGTTGCCTCTCCCACAGCCTCTCCCGACAGATTCATAAAGGTCTGCGGCTTCATCAGCAATACCCGCTTTCCGCCGACCGTTGCCTCTCCCACGAGAGCCTTAAATTTTGCCCGATCTACCTTGACGCCGTATTGTTCCGCCAATCGATCGATGGCGAGAAAGCCCGCATTGTGTCGGGTATGGGTATATTGAGAGCCGGGGTTTCCGAGCCCGACTACCATGTATTCGATCGTCCCTCCGACGGAGGAAGATTTTTTCTCAATTTGCTTAAAAAGGTCAAAAATATTTGCCATGCTCTCTCCGTTCCTTGATGTTTCACTTCTACTCCAATTTAATATTATATTATATTTCTTGCAAAAAATCAATCCCCTTGCTGTTTTTTTATGTTTGTTCACAGAAAATTTACTATTTTCTTCCTCTTTTTTTCAAAATGCTATGGTCAAATCCTTTTTTATATGGTATAATAATGGGTGCTGTATTGCGCTTGCCGCAAAACAGCTTTCGGTTTGTCAAAATTTTATTTTTATACGGAGGTATTTACCTATGGCAAAGAAGTATTGCTATCTCTTCTCCGAGGGCAACGCAAGCATGCGTGAGATCCTTGGCGGTAAGGGCGCAAACCTCGCAGAGATGACCAACATCGGTCTCCCTGTTCCCCAGGGCTTCACGATTTCTACGGAAGCCTGCACTCAGTACTATGAGGACGGTCGTCAGATCAATGATTCGATCATGGCTGAAATCATGGAATACATCGTAAAGATGGAAGGCGTTACCGGCAAAAAGTTCGGTGACTTGGAGAATCCCCTGCTCGTTTCGGTTCGTTCCGGCGCACGGGCATCCATGCCCGGTATGATGGACACCATTCTGAACCTTGGTCTGAACGAAGAAGTCGTTGAGGTCATGGCAAAGAAGTCCGGCAATGCTCGTTGGGCATATGACTGCTACAGAAGATTTATCCAGATGTACTCCGACGTCGTTATGGAGGTCGGCAAGAAGTACTTTGAGGAGCTCATCGATAAGATGAAGGAAGAAAAGGGCGTGAAGCAGGACGTTGAGCTCACTGCGGACGACCTGAAGGAGCTGGCTAACCAGTTCAAGGCTGAGTACAAGGCAAAGATCGGCGAGGACTTCCCCTCCGATCCCAAGGAGCAGCTCATCGGCGCTGTTAAGGCAGTATTCCGTTCTTGGGATAATCCCAGAGCAAATGTATACCGCCGCGACAACGATATTCCCTACTCCTGGGGTACCGCTGTAAACGTACAGGCTATGGCATTCGGTAATATGGGTGACAACTGCGGAACCGGTGTTGCCTTTACCCGTGACCCCGCTACCGGCGAAAAGAAGCTCATGGGTGAGTTCCTTACCAACGCACAGGGCGAGGACGTGGTTGCCGGTGTTCGTACCCCCATGCCCATCGCTGAAATGGCGAACAAGTTCCCCGCAGCCTTCGAGGAATTCAAGAAGGTTTGCGAGATCCTTGAGAACCACTACCACGACATGCAGGATATGGAGTTCACCATTGAAAATGAGAAGCTCTATATGCTCCAGACCAGAAACGGTAAGAGAACGGCTCCCGCAGCTCTCCAGATCGCTGTTGATTTGGTCGCCGAGGGACACAAGACCAAGGAAGAGGCGGTTCTGATGATCGACCCCAGAAACCTTGATACCCTTCTCCATCCCCAGTTCGATGCAAAGGCATTGAAGGCTGCTACTCCTATGGGCAGAGGTCTCGGTGCCTCCCCTGGAGCTGCTTGCGGTCAGATCGTATTCTCTGCCGAGGATGCCGAGACTTGGAAGGCAGCAGGTAAGAAGGTCGTTTTGGTAAGACTTGAGACTTCTCCCGAGGACATCACGGGTATGAAGGCAGCTCAGGGTATCCTCACCGTTCGCGGCGGTATGACCTCTCACGCAGCGGTTGTTGCCCGCGGTATGGGTAAGTGCTGTGTTTCCGGTTGCGGAGACATCAAGATGGACGAGGAGAACAAGAAGTTCGAGCTTGCAGGTAAGACCTTCGTTGAGGGTGACTACATCTCCATCGACGGCTCTACCGGTGCGATCTATGACGGTATCATTCCTACCGTTGACGCAGAAATTTCGGGCAACTTCGGCACGATCATGGGTTGGGCTGATGAGTTCCGCACTCTGAAGGTAAGAACCAATGCGGATACTCCCGCAGATGCGAAGAAGGCTCGTGAGCTCGGTGCCGAGGGTATCGGTCTTTGCCGTACCGAGCACATGTTCTTTGAGGCTGACAGAATTGCCGCATTTAGAGAGATGATCTGCTCTGACACGGCTGAGGAAAGAGAAATTGCGCTTGCCAAGATCCTTCCCTATCAGCAGGCTGACTTTGAGGCTCTCTATGAGGCACTCGAGGGCAATCCCGTTTGTATCCGTTTCCTTGATCCTCCTCTCCATGAGTTCGTTCCTACTACCGAGGAAGACATCGCTCTTCTCGCAAAGGCACAGAATAAGTCCGTTGAGGATATCAAGGCTATCATCGCATCTCTCCACGAGTTCAACCCCATGATGGGTCACCGTGGATGCCGTCTCGCCGTAACCTACCCCGAGATCGCTAAGATGCAGACTACCGCTGTCATCCGTGCCGCGATCAACGTTCAGAAGAAGCACGCTGATTGGAAGGTAGTTCCCGAGATTATGATTCCTCTCGTTGGCGATGTGAAGGAGCTCAAGTACGTGAAGAGCGTCGTTGTTGCTACTGCTGATGCCGAGATCGCTGCCGCAGGCGTTGATCTTGCATATGAGGTTGGTACCATGATCGAGATTCCCAGAGCTTGTCTCACTGCTGACGACATTGCTGCAAATGCAGACTTCTTCTGCTTCGGTACCAACGACCTGACGCAGATGACCTACGGCTTCTCCCGTGACGATGCAGGTAAGTTCCTGGATGCTTACTACGATGCGAAGATCTTCGAGAACGATCCCTTCGCTAAGCTTGACCAGACCGGTGTCGGTAAGCTCATGAACATGGCAGTAACCCTTGGCAGACCCGTGAACCCCAAGCTCCATGTAGGTATCTGCGGTGAGCACGGCGGTGACCCCACATCTGTTGAGTTCTGTCACCAGATCGGTCTCGACTATGTGTCCTGTTCTCCCTTCCGCGTACCGATCGCACGCTTGGCTGCCGCACAGGCTGCCCTGAAGGATTGACGAGAGCCCAGTATCTAAATCAATCACAAAAGCCCGTCCGAAAATCGGACGGGCTTTTTATCGTGCTACCAAGAATTGACCGAGTGGCACAATCCTTATTTATCGCTTAAATGATATATATAACAGATGTTTGCCATCATGTGCCGTCAGGCACGCATCATTAGGCGAAGCCGTCATCATTGGGCGTTGCCCAATACCATTTGCCGAAGGCAAACATCATTGAAAAAAGCACTTGCGAAGCAAGTGCTTTTTTCTGCGATATTGCGGATAAAAGGTCAACTCGCGGGGGTAATTGCGAACTTTAGGTCAACTTTTTCCCTTGAACAAACCGCCTTTGATGATCTTCGGCTTTTCCGTCTCACCGCCGCATTGTTCGCTGCCGTACTTTAACGCTGCCATCATTAATTCCGCGTAATCCATTCCGAGTACCTCGCAAAGCACCATGATGTCCGCTGCGTTGCCGGTGTCTTCACCGCGCTCGATCATCTCGATTTCTTCACGAG
>SVTY01000020.1 GCA_015063535.1 Oscillospiraceae bacterium | reverse complement strand
TTTATGGGTAGTAAGTAACAATTGCATGGCTGGCAGGCCAATCTAAAACGCACTTGTGCGTAGCCAGTAGTATTAGGGCTATGCCCGAAACTGAAATACCCCCCGTTTTACGGGGGGATATTTATTATTGCGGAAGCTATCATTGTTCAGAGGATCGCTTGATCGCCAAAAAGCTCTCCGTGCTGATCACATGCTCGATCTTGCAGGCATCCTTGTCGGCGGTTTCGGGAGAAACTCCGATGCCGATGAGCCAATCGGTCAGAATGGTGTGACGCTCATAGATCTTCTCCGCGATCTCCCGACCGGCATCCAGCAAAGAGATATGCCCGTTTGCGTCCATCTCGATCAATCCGCTTTGGCGTAGATTTTTCATGGCGACACTGACACTGGGCTTGGTAAATTCCAATTCATTTACAATATCAATAGAGCGGACATACCCGTTTCTTTTTTGCAGGACAAGGATAGTCTCCAAATAGTTTTCGGCGGATTCGTAAATCTTCAAGGCTTGGGATCCCTCTTTTCTTTCAATTTCTTTCTCTTATTACATCATATTATATCATAAATTCAAGGCTTTTGCAATCCCTTTCGGAAAACAACATAAAAATATACAATAAATTTTAAGACAAAACCGCTAAAAAGTAAGGAAATATATTTTTTTCACTTGACAATTTTGTAGAAGTATGATATACTATCCTTATCGAAGATATGCTTGTAAAACAGGCAAGAAAAAGGAAGGAGAACAGAATGAAAAATTTTGTGAGATTGTTTTTGATTCTTGCGTTGGTGCTGTGTGTTGCATGTGTGGCAGTATCCTGCGATGATGACGACGTGACAAAAGGAGAAGCTGAGCAAGAGCAGGCAGCAACCCCGAACGGTGATGCGGATGCCGATGGTAAAAACGATGGTACCGACAACAATGGTGAAAACAACAATGGCGAAAACAACAATGATGACAACAATGGCGAAAACAACAATGATGACAACAATGGCGAAAACAACAATGGCGACAACAACAGCGGCGGTGGTTTGAGCAATGCCGGAGACGAGCAAGGCGGAAATGATAAATTCGGTGGAATACACCAATTTGGCTGATATCCGTTGCCATTGAAGAATAACGATCAAGCAGAGACGTGTAAAAAATGCACGTCTCTGCTTTGTCATATATGAAATTTAAAAAAATTTTCTTGCAGAAAGTGAATCAAAATCTGAATAAGAAAAGAAGAAATTTTCAAAAAAATCTTTGAAAATTTCTTGACAAGGAATAGAAGCTGTGATATAATTATTCCATCATGGAAAATGATCGTGGTGCGAGCTTGCTTTTTGCAGGATTCAAGATCAAAAATTGCATGAAGAATCGAAAAATCAAAAAATTTATAAAGAGGAAGGTATTTGAACATGAGTTTCAAAAATCAGTATTTGAATGAGCTGATGGATCGGGTCGTCAAGAGAAATCCCAACGAGCCCGAATTTCACCAGACCGTAAAGGAAGTGTTGGAGTCCATCGAGCCCGTCGTTGAGGCGCGCCCCGATTACATCACCTCCGGCGTTTTGGAGAGAATGGTAGAGCCCGAGCGGATCATCAAGTTCCGTGTTCCGTGGGTAGACGACAAGGGAAATGTGCAGGTCAACAGAGGCTTCCGTATTCAGTTTAACAGCGCCATCGGTCCGTACAAGGGGGGATTGCGCTTCCATCCCTCTGTCAACGAGAGCATTATCAAATTCTTGGGCTTCGAGCAGACCTTCAAGAACTCCCTGACCTCTCTGCCTATGGGCGGCGGTAAGGGCGGCTCCGACTTTGACCCGCAGGGCAAGTCCGATGCCGAGGTCATGCGCTTTTGCCAGAGCTTTATGACCGAGCTGCAAAAATACATAGGAGCCGATACCGACGTTCCTGCAGGAGACATCGGTGTTGGTGCCCGTGAGATCGGCTATCTCTACGGTCAGTATAAGAGATTGCGCGACGAGTTTACGGGCGTTCTGACGGGCAAGGGAATCCCCTACGGCGGTTCTCTCATCAGACCCGAAGCAACCGGCTACGGAGCCGTTTACTACACGGTCGAAATGCTCAAATATTTCAAGGATGATATCAAGGGCAAGACCTTTGCCGTTTCCGGCTTCGGTAACGTGGCATGGGGTACCGTTAAGAAGGTCAATGAGCTGGGCGGTAAGGTAGTGACCATTTCGGGTCCTGACGGATACATCTACGATCCCGATGGAATTTCCACCGAAGAAAAGGTCAACTTTATGCTGGAAATGCGTGCATCCTGCCGCAACCGTGTACAGGATTATGCCGATAAGTTCGGTGTGGAATTCTTTGCGGGACAAAAGCCTTGGGGTGTCAAAGCAGACATTCTCATGCCTTGCGCAACGCAGAACGAGGTCGGCATGGCAGAGGCAGAGAAGATTGTTGCCAACGGCGTGAAGTATTACGTGGAGGTTTCTAACATGCCCACTACCAACGAGGCAGTGGCATATCTGAAGGCAAACGGCGTGATCGTTGCTCCCTCTAAGGCAGTCAACGCAGGCGGCGTCAGCGTGTCGGGCTTGGAAATGTCTCAGAACTCCATGCGGTATAGCTGGACAGCAGAGGAAGTGGATGCGAAGCTCTATACCATCATGAGCAACATCTTCCACAACTCCATCAAGGCTGCTAACGAATACGGCTTGGGCGATGACCTTGTGGCAGGCGCAAACATTGCGGGCTTTGTCAAGGTTGCCGAGGCAATGAAGGCTCAGGGCGTGGTCTGAGGTTAGAAAAGAGATGAATATTTGGAACCTTTCTTTCGAGAAAGGTTCCAATCCTCCAAAGAACTTGTTGAAAAAACAAGTTCTTTTTTATGCTTTTTTTCTTGCATTCAAAGAGGAAGTATGATATAATAAGAGCAATTACACAATAGAAGGAGCAGGAAAATGAAGCACAAAAAGATGTTGATACGGATTGCCGTTGTTCTCCTTTCTCTGTTCCTTTTGGGTAGTGTCGCTTTACTTGGAATCAACGCATATGTAAAAGGAACGACCAACGGGCAGATCATGACCGCCGAGGAAGCCTCCGACCTTTCGGATGTGGACTGTATTTTGGTGCTTGGCTGCTTGGTGCGTTCGGACGGAAGCCCCAGTGATATGCTGGCAGATCGTCTGCACTGTGGCATCTCCCTGTATCGAAACAGCACCTCCCCCAAGCTGCTGATGAGCGGAGATCATGGCAGAGAAGAGTATGACGAGGTAAACACCATGAAGGCGTTTGCCGTTGCCGAGGGGGTTCCCTCCGAGGATGTATTTATGGATCATGCGGGCTTCAATACCTACGAAAGCCTGTACCGTGCCAAAGAGGTGTTTGGCGCAAGCAAGGTCGTGATCGTAACGCAGGAGTACCACCTGTACCGTGCGTTGTATATCGCAAACGCCTTGGGGATAGAGGCATACGGCGTTGCCGCCGATACTCGGACATATAGCAACCAATGGATTCGGGATATACGGGAAATTTTGGCACGCAATAAGGATGCTCTTATCAGCCTTTTTCGCCCCGAACCGACCTATTTGGGCGATCCCATCGACCTTTCGGGGAACGGAAACGTGACCAACGACCGAGGTGATTCGTAAAAAAGCCGTGTACACATATGTGTACACGGCTTTTTTACGAAGTGTGACGCATTCTGTATTCTGTCGGTGTACAACCGACCAATTCCCGAAACCGTTTTCCGAAATAACTGGGACTGTCAAAGCCGCACAGGGCAGCAATCTCCTGAATCGGATCGGAGCTATATTTGAGCAGCTGTTTTGCTTTTTTGATACGAATACGGGCAAGATCCTCCATGATCCCTCTGCCTTTTTCCTTCTTGTATACATGACAAAGCGTAAAGCGATCCACCTGAAATTCCTCGGAAAGATCCCAAAGCGTCAATGGCTTCGCATAGCTTTGCTCCAGCAGATGACGGATCCTTGTACCAAGAGTCTCTTTTTCGGACAGCAAAGCGGAAAAAAACTCTACCACATAGGTATATCCGGCGGCAGAACGAGTCAGAGGTGTGCTGTCTCC
Source organism: Oscillospiraceae bacterium (assembly GCA_015063535.1). GTDB lineage: Bacteria > Bacillota > Clostridia > Oscillospirales > CAG-272 > HGM12713. The sequence continues at coordinate 16,065 of SVTY01000020.1, read as the reverse complement.
GTTGGCAAAGTTTAAAAGCTGAGCGGTTTCGCTGTTCAGAAAGGGGGGCGTACGAAAATACAGATAATCCCCGATCCCCATATAATCCAGTGCCGCAGTCGGCATTAAAAAGGTACACCAAGCGGTCTCAAACGGGTATCCTTCATAGGAATGCGGCACACCCGAACGGGTAAAGACTCCCTCTCCCTCCGAAAGCAAAAATTTCTTCCCGCCGACACGAAAAATGCCGCTTCCCCGAACCACCCATAAAATCTGATGAAATTGAAAGCCTTCAGGACGGAAAATGGCGCCTTGCTTGTGTCCGTCACATAAGGCTTGAAGAGAAAAGGGAAGACTGCTTCGAATATCCTTTTTGATTTCTGTAAATACCATACCAATATCCTTATAGAAAAAACAAAAAAATATTATTGACAAACTTCTTTTTATGCAATATAATTATATCATAAAGGGCGATCATTGTAAAGCCCAAAATCAAAAATAAAAGGAGAAGCGATAATGAAAAAAGTAAGAATCGGATTGATCGGATGCGGAGGACGGGCAGGAAGCCACATGAAAAGCTTTCTGGAAATGGAGGATGTAGAGGTAACGGCGGTAGCCGATCCCATTGAGGAACGGAGATTGGCGGCGGCAGAGAAATTCGGATGCCAAAACATTTATCAAAACCATACCGAATTGCTGGATCATGCGGCAGACCTTGTAGATGCCTTGGTGATCTGTGTCGAACCCACGGCGCACGAGGATATGGAGCTTCGTGCGGTGGAGCTTGGCATCCCTTTTTTGGTGGAAAAGCCCATGTCGGTGGATCTTGAATTGGCGGAGCGGGTCAATCGTGCAGTGCTGGAAAAGAATTTGCTGACGGCAGTCGGTTTTCAGGATCGGTATCAGGATCTGACCGACCTTATCAAGGAAGAGCTTCCCAAGCATAAAGCAGGTGGCTTGGTCTGGGGCTCATGGATCGGCGGTATTCCCGGCGTATGGTGGTGGCAGAAAAAGACCGATTGCGGTGGACAGCTGGTGGAGCAGAATATTCACCTTTTGGACGAACTTCGGTACCTGTTCGGAGAGCCCCTGTCGGTATATGCCACCGCCTCCCGCGGGATTGTTAAGGCAGGAGAGCTTTGCTCGGAGGAATACGACACGGACGATCACTCCACGGCAGTACTTCGCTTTGAGAATAACATAACCGCCACCTTGGTCAGCGGCTGTTATATCAAAAAGGACGTAGGAACCCGTCCCCGTTGCGGCTTGTACATCATGATGGAGGATATCCTGTTTGATTATCGCTTGAGAAACAACCTCATCATCGAGACCAAAAACGAAACAAGAGATATCAAGCGGCAGGAAAATCAGACCTATACCCTTGACCGGGCATTTGTGGATGCCTTGAAAACAGGAGACCGTAGCCTGATCCGCTCCGATTATGCCGATGCCATGAAGAGCCTGCGGCTGGCATTTGCCGCCAACCGTTCTATGGAGACCGGCGAAGTGATCTATTTTGACAAGGCAGAGCAGTAAAAAAGGAGAAACGAACATGAGACTTTGTGTACCGATTCCGTGCTTTTTCAAAAATGTAGATTTTTGCGAGGCGATCCGTCAGGTGGCGGCACTTGGATATGATGCGGCGGAGACCTACAACTGGAAGTCCTTGGACTTGGAAGCGGTTCGAAGGACCTTGGATGAAACGGGTGTAGAGCTGCTCAGCATGTGTACCACCGAATTTAATCTGACCGATCCTGCCATGCGAACCAAATGGGTAGAAGGTGTTCGAGAGAGCTGTATTGCCGCTCGGAAATTGGGCGTCAAGTGCTTGATTACACAGGTAGGGAAGGATACGGGAGCGCCCCGTGAGGAGCAGCACGCCTCCATCGTTGCAGGACTGAAGGCAGGTGCGCCGATTTTGGAAGAATACGGCGTCACCGTGATGATCGAGCCGCTGAATACATATGTCAATCACCCGGGCTATTACCTGTGGTCTTCCATCGAGGCGTTTGAAATTATCAAAGAGGTCGGTCATCCCAACGTGAAGGTGGTCTATGACATTTATCATCAGCAGATCATGGAAGGGAACATTATCCCCACCGTCCTTGCCAATATGGAGCATATCGCACATCTGCATTCAGCGGGACATCCGGGACGGCACGAACTGCAATACGGAGAAAACGATTATCGGGTCATCATGGATGCCGTAGACAAGGCAGGCTATTCGGGTGCCATGGGCTTGGAATACAAGCCGTTGCTGGAGCCTGTGGAGAGTTTGCGACTGGCAAAGGAAATCTACGGATAAATTGCCAACTTTTATATTGTTAAATCCACAAGAAACAAACCAAAATTTTCAAAAAATAGTGCATTCCTCCAAACTTGATAAATTTTCGTCAAACCCCTTGTATATTTCAAAAAAATGAGTTACAATATATAGTGGCGAAAAACGCAGGACAAGCTGTGTTTCTCAACTTGTAAAAAAATTTTTATATAAATGGAGGATTTTTACCATGTCTGTAAAAGTTGCTATTAACGGTTTTGGCCGTATCGGTCGTCTGGCGTTCAGACAGATGTTCGGCGCAGAGGGATACGAGGTTGTTGCCATCAATGACCTGACCGCTCCCAAGATGCTGGCACACCTGCTGAAGTATGATACCGCACAGGGAAGATACGATCATGCTGTTGAATCGGGCGAAGACACCATCACCGTAGACGGAAAGACCATCAAGATCTACGCCGAGAAGGACGCAAACAACTGTCCTTGGGGCGAGCTGGGCGTTGACGTTGTTCTCGAGTGCACCGGTTTCTACTGCTCCACCGAGAAGTCTATGGCTCACATCAACGCAGGTGCGAAGAAGGTTGTTATCTCCGCTCCCGCAGGAAAGGATCTGAAGACCATTGTTTACAGCGTAAACGAGAACACTCTGACCGCTGATGACAAGATCATCTCTGCCGCATCCTGCACCACCAACTGCTTGGCTCCCATGGCTAAGGCACTGAATGATTACGCTCCCATTCAGAGCGGTATCATGACCACTGTTCACGCTTACACCGGCGACCAGATGATCCTGGACGGCCCCCACAGAAAGGGTGACCTTCGCCGTGCACGTGCAGGCGCACAGAACATCGTTCCCAACTCCACCGGTGCCGCTAAGGCAATCGGATTGGTTATCCCCGAGCTGAACGGCAAGCTGATCGGTTCCGCTCAGAGAGTTCCCACCTGCACCGGCTCTACCACTATTTTGGTAGCTGTTGTAAAGGGCAAGGATGTAACCGTTGAGGGTATCAACGCTGCTATGAAGGCTGCTTCTTCCGCATCCTTCGGCTACAACACCGACGAGATCGTTTCTTCCGACGTGATCGGAATGACCTACGGCTCTCTGTTCGATGCTACCCAGACCATGGTTGCAAAGATCGACGACGATACCTATCAGGTACAGGTTGTTTCTTGGTATGACAACGAGAACTCCTACACCAGCCAGATGGTTCGTACCATTAAGTACTTCGCAGAGCTCAACTAATTGAACTTTGTAAGAAAAACGGCGGCAGAAGCTTTTGGGCTTCTGCCGCCGTTTTTTGCTTTCTGAAAATCTGTTGCAGAGACAATCAAACGAAATAATATTGTGCTATAATTCAATAAAATAGTCCATTGACAAATGCTGCGTTCTGTGATATAATTGTGATATAATTAAAAAAAAGGAGCGTAATTATGGACAACATTACATTCAGCAAAAAACTCTCCGTCAAAGCGTATTATGACGTCATCGTCTGCGGTGGCGGCGTTGCGGGCGTGGCAGCAGCGGTCAGTGTCGCTAAACGGGGAAAAAGCGTGTTGCTTCTTGAAAAATCTAACATTTTGGGCGGACTTGCCACACTGGGATTGATCAACCTGTTTGTTCCTATGTGTAACGGCAGAGGAAAGCAGATTATTTTCGGCTTGGCAGAAAAGTGGACAAGAGACAGCGCGAAATACGGCTATGATACCATTCCGAAGGAATGGCAGAATGGGGAACCCACCGAGCCGACGAATGTACGGTATTGCCAACGGTACTCTCCCTATATATTTGCCCTTCAGCTCACCGAAGAGGTCAAAAACAGCGGAGCCGATCTGCTCTTTGACTGTATCGCCTGCGATCCTGTGATGGAGGGAAATGTTTGCCGAGGCGTAATCACCCAAAGCAAGTCGGGAACCGAATATTATACCTGCGGTATGCTCATCGACGTAACAGGTGATTGTGACGTGTTGCGTGCAGGCGGTGTTCCCACGGTGGCAGGAAAGAATTTTTATACCTATATCGGAAAGCTCATCAATCTGGAAACCTGTAAAAAAGCCGTGGAAACGGGCAATATCCGTTATGCCTTCGGCTCGGTCGCAGGCGGAAAGATCAATCTCTACGGCGACAATCAACCTGCCGATATTCCTCAGTGGTCGGGTCTTACCGTGGAGGCGGTCAGCGACTATCTCATTCGCAATCAGCTTCATATGCTGGAAAATCTCAAGCAAACCGAGCGGAACAGCCGTGAGGTGGCAATGCTTCCCTTGATGCCCCAGTTCCGCACCACCTGCCACTTGGCGGGAGATTATACCTTGAAGGTCAGCGATGCGTACCGTCACTTCGATGACTCGATCTGCGCCATCAATGATTTCGATCATTGCGACCATCTGTGGGAGGTTCCTCTGCGTACCATCTGCCGTAAGGACTACCCCAATATGCTCACCGCAGGGCGAAGCGCATCGGGAGACGGTTACGGCTGGGATCTGTTGCGTGTCATTCCCCCCGCAATTTTGACAGGTCAGGCGGCGGCGGAAGCGGCATGTCTCGCCTTGGAGGATTCCGTTGGCGTCGCCAATGTCAATATCGGAAAGCTTCAATCCCGCTTGGAAGGGGAGAATGTCATGATCCATTTCCCCGATTCCTATATCCCCGAAAACCGTGAGGTCGTGATCCACCACGTCAGCTACGGCGACCATTTTTAAGGATGCGTAAGGATGCGTTGTTCTTTTCTTTTAAAAAAGAAAAGAACCAAAAGAAAACGTTGCAAAAATAAAAATGCTGTTGGAATGAAGTCTGCAAAAGGCTTGTTCCAACAGCTTTTTTGTATAGTTTTCTTTTTTGGCACCTTTTTTCTTTTTTAAAAGAAAAAAGTACATACTTCTACTGTTCTAAATTTCCTGAATATCGACATTTCCTTGATCGTCATGAAAGATGACGGTGGTTTTGTGTCCGTCGAGGATGATTCCGCAGCCTGTAAAATGCTGTTCGCCCTGCTTATAGCCTTCGGGCTTAGAGCCGATCACAGCGGGGCAAGCCTGACCCAAATGGTCATTTTCGCCGCCGGGAAGCCAAATCTCCGCACGATGCGTATGTCCGTGAATGGCAAGCTCGGGTCGGATATCCTCTCGCATCAGACGGCACCATTCGGCATACAGCTCTTGTTCGATATCAAAGGGCGGCTTGTTGATATAAGCAAAGGGAACGTGACAGATCAGCAAGCGATGCTCCACTCCTTCGGCAAGATATTCCTCCTCGGCATGCTCGATCACCTGCCTGATAAATTCGGTCTCCTTCAAGCGATAGGGATGGAAGCAGACCGTATGCCCATATTCTTCACTTGTATCGGGCTTGTCCTCTCCGCAATCCAGCACGATCGCCCAGATCGGACCCGCACGGAAGGTAAAGTAAGGCTTTCCCTTGGTCGACATGGGAGTATAATTGCAAAATTCCTCTGCATAATAGCCTCTCGTGTCGTGATTTCCACGAGAGAAGACCACCGCTCTGCTTCCGCCCGTAATGGCGGAGGCGATGGTATATACGGTATTGAAATTCTCAATAGCGCCGCTGTGATTGATCACATCGCCGTTGAGGATCAGCAGATCCAGATCCTCTCCGAAATACTGCCCCGCACGGAGCACAGGTGCTTCCATATTGTGCGCATCGGCAATATGATAGATGCGAATGGGACCCTGTTCAGGAACGGGACGGAAGGAAAAGGTCAGCTCTACCCACTCCTCACTGGTGGGAAAATACGGCTTCCGTTTTATGATCTTCCGATAGCAGACCGTGTAAGCCTTTGCCTTGTCCAACGCCTTCTGAGGGATCTCCACGCTGTGCAAGGGCTTACCGGAGCGGAGAATTCCGTTGGAATCGTCAAAATATTCGATCTCTCCCACCCGAATCTTCACCAACGCTTGACAGGTGAAGGGAATAAAGATCTTGTAAACGCCGTCCAAAAGGAAAACGGTCGGACAAGTCGCCATGGCTTGCGGCAATGGTACTTGTTTTATGTTCTGTCTCCTCATGCTTGATATGCTTTACCCGAACGAACGCAAACGCCATCGATCACAATATCGGGCTCTCCCGATTTCGGAAAATCCAAAATAGCGGGCAGCTCTCCCAAGCGGAACATTTGATTGGTACCCCGCAATCCAAAAGGACGGGTGCTGATATCAAATTCGGTGCCGTCAATGGTGACGATCGCCTTTCCTGTTAGCATCGAGCATTTCAGCTCCACCTTGTGCAAGACCTCCATCGCCTCCTCTGTCTCCTCGTTGACGGTGTCTTCCTTGATCTCCCATGTATACGTTTTTGCCATGATCTCTCCTTTTTTTATCCAAAATTATACCATTTTTTCGGGATGAAATACCCGATCGAATTCCTCGGCACTCAAAAAGCCCAACCGAAGGCACGCCTCTCGCAGGGAAAGCCCCTCGGCATGCGCCAGTTTGGCGACCCTTGCCGCATTTTCATAGCCGATATACGGATTCAGAGCCGTTACCAGCATCAGCGACCGATTCAGATTTTCCCGCATTTTCTCTCGGTTTGCCCGAATCCCAGCAGCACAATGCTTGTTGAAGGAGCGCATCCCGTCCGCCAGCAGCCGCACCGATTGCAAAAAGCTGTCGATACAAACAGGCATGAATACATTCAACTCAAAATTTCCTTGTGAGGCAGCCATGCCCACCGTCACATCGTTGCCCATGACCCGCACGGCGACCATCGTCAACGCCTCGCACTGAGTAGGATTCACCTTTCCGGGCATGATCGACGAGCCGGGCTCGTTTTCGGGAATGAAGATTTCTCCAAGACCCAAACGAGGACCTGATGCCAGCCACCGCACATCGTTGGCGAGCTTCATCAGATCGGCGGCTAAGGCTTTCAATACTCCGTGGGCAAAGACCAGCTCATCCTTGGAGGTCAGCGCATGGAATTTGTTCGATGCCGTGATAAAGTGCTTGCCCGTCAAGGCGGATATCTTCTCGGCAACCAGCGAAGCAAAGCCTTCGGGCGCATTCAGACCGGTTCCCACCGCTGTACCGCCCAACGCCAACTCACGGAGCGGATCTAAAGCAGAAAGGATCATCTGCCGATCCCGCTCCAAGGAGAAACGCCATCCCGAGATCTCCTGAGCAAAGGTAATGGGCGTGGCATCCTGTAAATGCGTCCGACCGCACTTTACGGCATCCCTGTTTTCTTCCTCCAGCCGAAGCAGCGTGGCGATCAAACCGTCCAAAGCGGGAAGGAGCCTGTCCTCCAAGCTCAAAACTGCCGCAATGTGCATAGCGGTAGGGAAGGTATCATTGGAGGATTGCGACATATTCACATCATCATTCGGATGAAGCAGGGGAGCACCAACGATCTGATTTCCCCGATTGGCGATCACTTCGTTGGCATTCATGTTGGTCTGCGTTCCCGAGCCGGTCTGATAGACCGCCAGCGGAAATTCCTTGCTGAGCGTGCCATCGATCACCTCATCACAGGCGGCAGACACCGCCCTTCGCTTTTCTTCGGTCATGCGATCGGGGCGCAGGACGTGATTTGCCTGTGCCGCCGCCTTTTTGAGAATCCCGAAGGCGTGAACGATCTCCCACGGCATGACTTCTCCCCCGATTTGAAAATGCTCCAGACTTCTTTGTGTCTGCGCTCCCCACAGGCGGTCGGCGGGAACCCGAATCTCGCCCATGGAATCCTGTTCAATTCTGTACTTCATATATAGTCAGCTCCTTGATTTGATGGCTCCACCGAAGCTCCGTAGGCTCATTTTCTGCGGCAACGGTGAGAAAATAGATCTCCCCTCCGACCTGCAATCGGAAGGATGCGGTATAAGCACAGATGGGTGTATCGGCAAATAAGCCCCCTCCGTGAAGCTTGGCAAGTGCCTCCTTTTTCGTCCAAAGCCGATAAAAGACCTCGGGCGACTCACCGCCTTTCAAAAAGAGCTTCTGCTCCTCGGCTGTAAAAAAACGCTTTGCGATCTTTTGGTAGCTACGGGCAGTACTTACTCGCTCTATGTCGATCCCCACCTGAACCGACGGTACCTCCCCCAGCACCGCCGCCGCAAGGCTTTCGCTGTGGGTCATGCTGAAGCAGGGAGCGTCGGGTGTTTCCCCATACGGCTTTCCCAAGGGAGAGCGTTGGATGGGAAAAGGCGAATGCTCGGCACGGAGAAGCAAGCTCTCCAGAGCCAACAGTCCCCCAAGGCTCTGCCGAAGGGCGGAGGAATTCCGAATCCCTGCCAGCCGTTTTTGCTCGCTCTCTCCGAAGGGCAAGCGGGTAACCAGTTTTTGTAGATCTCCTTGCTCGGAGGGTAGGTCTTTCACAAAGAAAAGACCGATCTGTAAGCGCATACCGTCTCCCTCCTTTCCCAAAAAGCTCCGTATCGGTACTACAACAATATTATACAATATCTTTCTCGGCATTGCAAGAGAAAATCACAAGAATTTTACGAAAACGCCCAAAAAGCCCCACCGCAGAAGCGGTGGGGCAGAGCATATTATGAATAGATATCTCGGATGGCTTCCACCGAAGCGGCAATGCTCCCCCGAAGGGTCAGCATGGCATCGCAGAATCGGTCATACAGCGTGTCCGAAAGCTCGCTGTCCTCGTCGAGAACCAGCATAGCGGCAACATACAGACAGGCAATGGGAGCCAACTGCTCCGACAGAGGAAACAGCTCATCCAAGGCAAGCCACACATGCCCGAAGACAGGTGTCGGCTCCAGCCCCAGAGATCGGCGCAGAAGTCCGTCGGTCTTTTCCGCCTCACTGCAAAAGGAGGCGATCAGATACGGAGCCCGATCCTCATAATCCTCGTTTCCCTCCGCATCGCTGGAAAGCCCCAACAGCCGCAAGGCGTTTTCATAGATGGTTTGGTTGATCATCGGCATCAGATCTCAACACCCAGATTCATGACCACGATCTCGGAGGGATAAATGACCTCGGCACCGTACAGGTGCAGACCCTTGACCGCATCTGCAAAGCGCTTTTCGGGGCGGTATGCGTCGATCTCGGACAGCTGCTCCGCAAAGGCGATGGCTCGCTTGGTGCGAACATAGCACTTGTGGAAATTGGTGGTGGCGATCGCCTCCTGAGCTACGTTGTTGGAGACAAACACCTTACAGCCGCCGATGCTTCCGATACATCCGTTCTCCAAAGCGGCGGTGTTGTCGGAGGAAAGATCGATCTTCGCCTTCAGGATCAGAGAAGCGATGGCGGGAGATACCTCAATGACGATCTCGGAGGTGTCGGAAACATTTCCCGCATAAAGCAGCTCTCTTGCCTCGATCACGGCGTCCAGAATGTTGCTTGCGTCCACGCCCTCTTTGGTGATCACATTGTCCATCTTTTCATACAGCCCGAAGATGTACTTGTCCGCTTCGTTTGCCAGACTGTCCGCCGCACGGCTCATGGCGGCCTCCATCAGACGGGGCGTACACTGCGCCTTGTCGATATCGTCGATCTGAAAGTTGAAGTATTTTGCCTGATCAATGGTCAGCTCCACCACCGTGTCGGACAGTGCCTGCGGCATGCTCATATCGGTATCCTTGGTGTAATCTCCCACGGTAATGTTTCCCACACCGCAGATCTTCACCACCGAGCCCTTGTTGCGGATCTCGCCCTCGTATTCCCGATTGCAGTTGGCAACCGCCACATATTTGTTGTTCAATGCGTTATACAGATTTTCGCTCCAGACAGTAGGGATAAAATTGGTAATAGCCATAATAGTTTTTTCCTTTCGTTTTTAAAAAAATTAAATTTGTTTGATTGAATTGCTTGCAAAAGCTTGATATCCGCAGATATCAGAAATTCCATTTTTTCATGGATTCCAGAATGGTTTTGTAGTTTTCCCGCACCTGCCGTTGGGACATGGAACGCACCTCGTCGGGAGAAAAGTACTCTCCCGAGGCGGGCTGTCCTGCCTTGCCGGCAGATCGGGCGGCGTTTTGTCGGTTGATCTGCTCCGCTCGGTAGACCGCCAGCTGTCGCTCTTTTTCGTAGAGCGCATAGGCGGCACGAAGGGGAAGCCCCTCCTCTACCTGCTTCCAGACCTCGTCGGGTACATTTTGCAGTGAAATATCGGGGAATAGCCGATGAAACTCCTCCAGCTCCCGCATGGCTTGGGATTTTTCTCTCTCCCGTTGCTCCAGCGTGGCTTTCAGCACTCCCAACTCCTCCCGCAGTCGGCTCAGCTCCTCCGCAGGGGAGGGAGCTTCAGAGGGAGAAGCATCCTCGGAGCAAAGCAGCTTTGTCTCCTCCACGGCGGGAACGGTCTCCTCTATGGGATCGGAAAGAACCGTATCAAGCTCCGACATAGGCATCCTCCTCTCCCGAAGCCTCCAGCTCCTCAAGAAGTGCTTGCCGATCATGGAGCAATCCGGCGGGCAACCGACGGATGTAAGCGGCAGGCGTGATGTGACCGCCCTCCAAGAGATGATCCAGCATGCTTTGGGCGCCGGCAGCACTGTACCGCGTGATCTCCGCCACATCGATCCGTGCGCTCAGACATTCCTGCTTCAGCAGATCAAAATTTGCCTTGCCCGCCTTCAGCTCACCCTGCTCCCGATAGGACAACAACCGCTCGGAGGGATAGTAGGCGCACATCATGTCCGCCCAGATGTTGGCAAGATCCTCCACACAATGGTAGTAGGCTTGCCGAACCTGCTCTTGGGGAATGCGGGAGGTCTCCTGTAAGGCAAGGATGGCGCTGGTGTTGTGTGCCTCGGTAAGCCCCAAAGCGGCTTCGGTCGCTCCCATCAGCTCCTTGGTCAGATCCACCGCATTTTCGATCAGCTCCATGTAGCCGTTCTGCATGTCGCCCACACCCACCACCGATACGGCATCCGCAATATTTCCGCCGCCCATAGCGGCAATGGCTTGTCCGACCTCGTTGTTCCATTCGGGGATCTTGGATTTGTCGTAGATCACCTTGGAAAACGCCGTATCGGTCATGTGCTTCATTGCCATGGCATACGCTCGGTTGATAAAGCGTTGATTGGAAATGAGGGCGGAAACAGGAGAGGTTCCGTGGAAGCTGTTTTTGGTAGGACACCAGTTCATATATGCCACGGGATAGAGCCGACAATCGGTCTTTCCCCGACGGATCAGACACTCTCTGACCGATTTTTCAAAGACGACCCGACCGTCCTCCTTCCAGAATTTGATCAGATAGGTCGTTTTGGCTTCGGCATCGCCCTCCAGCTCATAGCACGACAGATCGCCGCTTTGACAGGAGACCTCCGAATCGGGAACGATCCGCTTCAGCTCCTCCTCCGTTGCGCCCGCCTCCTCGGCTTCTCTGCGCAGAGAAGTCACCGAAGAGCGCCCCGCCACGATCACATACTCCTGCGATTGCAGATCGGCTCGGTTCACATCTGCCACAAAGAGGTTCACGTTGTCAATGACCTCAGTGACGATATCGCCGCTGAAGAGCTGGGGAGAGCGCAGGGAAGGATCCCAGTAGCAGTACAGAACGCCGTCTCCGCTCAGAGCGGCATCGGTCAAGAGCCGCAGAAGCTTGAAATTCATAGAGTTTTTCTCCCAACGGAACTCGGTGTTGAGCCGCAAAAGCTCCAATGATCTTTTGATCTGCTCTGCCTCCTTCGCATCCGCCACAAAGGGCAGATCGTCATCGGCAAAGCGAATGGAAAGATTGGTGGAAGCCACCGAGCAGGTCAAATAATCCACAATACGGCGGATCACATTAAAGACGGGCTTGGGAAGATCGGCGCCCTCTCCCGATTGCCATTGCTCCCCACGGTAAAAGCGTTCATTTCGCCGCACCGTTTCATAGAGCCCGATCCGCCGCTTGTAGCTCTTGCCCGCCTCATATTGGCTCCATGCCTTCGTCACCGAATGAGGCGGAGCGGATGATTGTTTTTTCATAATAGATTCCTTTCATGATTTGGATTTGTAAACCACGGCTGTCACCGAATATGCAGTGACAGGCGGTGAAGAATGGGACGGGATGTCCCTCTTGCCGTCAGACGGAAGGATGCATGGCGGAACCGCCCGGAGGGCGTCCGCCGCCGAAGCACGGCGTAGTCCGAGGGAGCATGACAGACCAAGGAATGTCCGACCGTCCGCTTCCCGTCCTCCGTCAGACTCCATTCTCCGATATCCTCCTCAAAGCACCCGTACAGCGTGATCCCGGCAAGGATCTTTTTCTGCTCGCTGCCCAGATCCATCCGCTCTCCCGCATATTCGGCGCAGATCGGCAGAGGCTCTCCGCTTGCGGGATGATCCTCCGACAAAGAGGGATCCAGCAAAAAGATCTGTCCGCCCTTCCAAAAGCCGATCCGTCCGTTCGCATCGAAAAATGCGTCGGCATATAAGCCCGTATAGCGGTACCAGCAGTCACGGTCGGGATTGTACAGAAGAACATCTCCCGAGGTTCGGCAGTAGCACAAAAGCACATGCTCGGCTTCATGGTAGAAAAGCCCCCAATCGGCGCTGTCCGCTTTGGCAAGAAAAGAGGAAACTTCATCGGAAATGCTCCGAACAGTACAGCGATCCAAGGCATCGGCGGCATCCTTCCATGTCAGGACGGCATGCCTGCCCATACTCAGCACCTCATTGCCCATCGCCACCGCACCGTTTTCGGAAAAGCAGCCCAGCTTTGCGTGAACGGGGATGATCGGAAATTCCGCCAACCCCGACGTATCTTCCTTCGCCATCCACGTGTCACCCTCCGTGAAGATCAGAAGTCGATCATGGTAGGGAACAGTGCCTCGGATCCGATACCGTCCGTCTCCCACCGTAAATTCATACCCCTCGGGAATATACAGCGGAGCGGCACCCGGATAATGCCGTTGGCTCTCGGCTCGGGACTCCTCATCCACATAGGCGGAGCAAAACAGAACGGAGGGCAAGCTGCCGCCTCGGAAAAAGAGTCGATTTCGGTTGACCCCACCGAACAGTATCGCCTCAGTACAGGAATAGAAGCTCTCGGGCAGAGCCTCTACCCCATTCTTGAAGGTCAGATAGATCAGCACACGGTCTCCGCTCACCAGCCCGGGAATGTTCACGGTGTTGAAGGTAGGGTCGATCTGATAGTCCTCAGGGCTCATCAGGACCTGATTCAGATAGACCGCCTCCACCGATTCCACGGCGTATTTGGTACAGAGCATCGCTGAGGCGGGCTGGCCCACCACGTAGCTGATTCTGGCATGTCGGGTCAGCAGATTCCTCGGCTCACAGATCTCTCCTACTATGTCGTTGGGCCAATCCTTCCCGAACAGCGGTGCATAGCCCACTGCGGGAAGTGCCTGCCCGTCCCGAAGCTCATAGAGAGCCCCTCCGTCCATCAGATACAGAACGCCCCGCAGGCAAAAGAAGCAAGCGTTTCCTTCCGCATTTGCCACCGTGTAAAGGGCGGATAGGGTCTCGTCGGCAAGGTCTAACGAATATACCGTATCCCCCGCCAGCAGAAAGATGGCAAAACGTCCCTCAAAAAGACCGCTGTAGCAGGCGCGGACAGGAAGCCCCACATCGGCAAGACACCGATAGCCGCAGCGCTTTTCCAGTGCGCCGTCGGAGCCGATCCGAAAATTGACCGCATCGGCGATCCGTCCGCCTCCGATCTCCGATCCGATGCCGCCAAAGCCATCCATCGTCAGTGTTTTTTTTGATTGTTTGAACATATGTATAAGCCTTTCTTTTTTCATGGTTTTTTGACAGGCACAGACCGGAATGGTTCAGTCAAAAAATCCCGGTTTCTTTTGGAACGAAAAATGACAGATGTCCCATACCTCCTCCTTGGGAGGCGGACAACGGCTCATGACCGCATAGCGAAGTGCCTCTGGCATGTGCGTGACGGCATGCGGCTCCGAAGAAGCATCCTCAGGTCGGTTCGGATCGCAGAGCAGGGCGGGCAGTGTGCGGATCAGCTCATCACAGCCCTCGCAGATCCGCAATCGGGGCTTGTCTGAGCGCTCCGTCAGATATTCCCGCAAAACACGCCAGCCTGGGATCCGCCGAGAATCGGCGGGCAGCATCGGCGGGATCCCCGCCACACTCTGCATGATCTCAAAGCCGCTTCTTCCGCTGTCCTGCCGACGGTTCCACAGATCGGGAGAGGCAACCAAAAATTCCACAGGAGCATCCCGACAGAGTGCCGAGACCCGCTCCGCCGCCTCCGACAAGGTCAGATTTGGCGCAAAGGTCTCTCGCAGAACATAATAGTTGCCGACCGTGTCCACCCCCAGCAGAAGTGCCGCCAGCATGTCAAGCCCATAGTCCATTGCCGCAAAGTAGGTCAGCCTTGTGGGAAGCTCCTCCGCTTTGCACACATGCACCCCACCGTCAAATTCGGGAAAGAATTGCCCCTCAAACACATCCCATCTGCCGTATAACCACGCATCCCTCAGTCGTTCGGGGAGCGATTCCAAGGAACGGAGATAGTCGGGATCGGAGCGAAGCAGACAGGCGTTGTCATAGACCAAAGCGGGAATAAAGGTATAATCCTTGGGGTCCTCGCCCCTGCGATACCGCCTGTCAATAAACAACCGCTTGACCCAAGCATGTCCGATTCCCCCGGGATTACAGGTCAGATACATACGTCGGGGATAGGGGCGAGTTCCTCTCAGACAGGCCTTGAAGCAGGAGAAGCAATATTCGCTGATCTGCGTCGCTTCGTCGATGGCGATCACATCATATTCCTGTCCCTGATAGCGCAAGGCATCCCGATCGGTATCACAGTACCCGAGATCGATCCGACTTCCGTTGAAGAAGCGAAGGGACATATCCGAAGCAGAATAGGTCACAAGAGAGGCATATTCCTTCAAAAAGGGAAGCACGTGATTGGCTTTCAGCTCGGCATAGCTGCGGCGGATGAGCAGACAGTGAAGCCCTTCATAGCGCAAGCACATGGCAACGAGCTTGCGCCGAAGCGCCCAAGACTTTCCGCCGCCCCTCGCCCCGCCATAGGCGGTGAATCGGGTACGGGAATCGAAAAATTCTTGTTGGCGGGGGGAGGGAACGCCCGCAATCCGCAACGTATCCTTATTCGCCATCCTTGAGAATATCATGCTCAAACCGAATTTCGGGTGCCTCGCCCGCCGAAGGAGCAGCTTCCCGCTCATAGCCCAGCCGTTTTTTCAGATAAGCGGACAGGATCGGCGGTGGGAGCCCCGAATTGAGTGCCTCATCCTCCAGAATGACATAAAAGCGTGCCACCTGTTCGGGAAACTCCTTTTCCAACTCTGCCAGTGTCTCCATGCTGATGCCCTTGGCTCGGCAGAAGCCGGCTAAATTCGGGAAATGTCCGCTGATTCGCTTTCCCTTTCTCACGGACGAAGCCGTTCGCTCCGCCCCCTCCTTGTTTTCTTCCTTGCAGGAAAGAATGTATTGCTCCAACAGATGATCCAATTTTCCTTTTCGGCAGGCGTCCCATAATAAGTCGCCTCCGCTTTTTTTCATGCGTATTACCTCCTTATCCGTCTGTGCACCCATAGTATACCGCAGAATTTCGTCTCAAAAGGTGACCTTTTGTCTCACTTTGTCTCACTTTTTCAAAGTTTTTTCAAAAAAAACCGAAATTTTTTTAAAAAATAAAAAATGATCATCATTTGCCGAAGGCAACCACGTCCTCCTGTATGTTCGCACTCACTTCGTAAGCCTTCCCCAGCGGGGAAGGTGGATTGCCGACAGGCAAGACGGATGAGGAGATCGCCGTTTGCAGGGCAGATTAAGGTGTGGGTATGCTTGTTTCTAAACGAAAAGAATCTTTTAAATCAAAATAAACGGTTCGTTTCTATATTAGATTCTGTACGTCAGGCGATCTCCTCATCCGTCACTCGCAAGGCTCGTGC